>NZ_JBVIJT010000002.1:0-771534 GCF_055581265.1 Streptomyces sp. NPDC031466 | reverse complement strand
TTTTCCCGTAATCGGGATGAACACCACGAGAGCGGAACCAAGGAGAGGAATAATCTCCCGGTTCACAGCGTCCTCGCTGTGTCGCCTGCACGACCGTGAGCCGTACAGGACTTTTTCAAAGGAACCTCAACTCACCGAAGTGAGCCGGGGTATCAACATATCTGGCGTTGACTTTTGGCACGCTGTTGAGTTCTCAAGGAACGGACGCTTCCTTTGTACTCACCCGCAGAACATTCTCTGGGGCTTTCCTCCGGGCGCTTCCCTTCGGTATTTCGTGTTTCCAACCTTACCAGATCCGTTTTCCGTTCCGTTTCCGGTTCGGATTTCATTTCCGGTGGCCGTTGGAGGGCCTTTGCCTTTCGGCGTGTTCACTACGTTAGCGGATTCCCTCCGCAACTCATAATCGAGTTCCGCGGGTTCGAATTTCGGCATGCGAGCATGCGAAATAAGCCCCCGCTGGGGGAAGTCGTAGGTAGTGGTTGGCCGCTTCCAGCTCCCGGCAGATTGCCGTGACCGGTTCAAGCGGCTCGGACTACATTACGGAGCCCCCCAGGCCGCGTCAAGTTCGGCGGCGACGGGGCGCATGGGCCCGATAGGGGCTGACCGTAGGGTCGTTGGTCGTCCAGAAGCGCCACGGGTGCCCGGCCCCCTCTCCCCCTACTCCCGTGCGGGGACCCTCGCTGACCTGGTCGGCGTCCACCGGAGTGCCCGCCAGGATCGAGAAGGGGCTGTCGGGGCCACCGAAGAGGTCCGCGCCGTCGAGGCTCCGGTCCACGTCAAGAGCCGTGGCCAGCCGGGCCGGGCCTTTGGCCAGTTCCTTGTCGTTACGGGCCGAGAGTCGACGCTTGCGGGCCAGTTCGGCGCCCACGGTGATCTCGCCGGCCCGCAGCAGGACCGCACTCGCCATGCCCTCCGGGCCGCACACGAGGTTCATGCAGTGCCACATGCCGTAGGTGAAGTAGACGTACACATGTCCGGGCGGGCCGAACATGACGTCGTTGCGGGGCGTGCGGCCGCGGTAGGCGTGGGAACCGGGGTCGACTTCACCGGCGTAGGCCTCGACCTCGGTCAGGCGCAGCTCGATGGGTCCGTCGTCCGAGTGACGGACGAGGACGCGCCCCAGGAGGTCGGGCGCGACCTCCAGGACGGGGCGGTCGAAGAAGTCTCGGCTCAGGGGCGTACGGTCAGGGCTCGCGATCATGCCTTTCGAGCGTAATACACCTCCGTCCGTTTGCTCCGGGCGTCTGCGGGTTCCCGGTTGTGGGGCGGCGGGGTGTTGACGCGGAACCGGGCGGGGTCTCCTCGCGTTGGTACCGGTCGAAGGTTCAAGTCGATAGTCGGGACGAGCCACAGGTGGCGGCCCGGGGAGGAGTGTCATGGGGTTCAAGAAGCTGCTCGCGAGTCTGGGGGCCGGCGGTGCCTCCGTCGAGACCGTGCTGACCGAGGTCAACGTGGTACCGGGCGGCGTGGTCCAGGGCGAGGTGCGGATCCAGGGTGGATCGGTGGACCAGCAGATCGAGGGACTCTCCGTCGGTCTGCAGGCCAGGGTCGAGGTCGAGGGCAACGACCAGGAGACCAAGCAGGACATCGAGTTCACCAAGATGCGGCTCGGCGGTGCCTTCACGCTCCTGGCGGGCGAGGTGCACGCGGTGCCGTTCGGCCTGGAGATCCCCTGGGAGACCCCGGTCACGAGCATCGACGGGCAGCAGCTGCGCGGCATGAACATCGGTGTGACCACCGAGCTGGAGATCGCGCGCGCCGTGGACTCCGGCGACCTGGACCCCATCAACGTGCACCCGCTGCCGGCGCAGCAGGCCATCCTGGACGCCTTCATCCAGCTGGGCTTCCGCTTCAAGAGCGCCGACATGGAGCGCGGTCACATCCGCGGCACGCGGCAGAAGCTGCCGTTCTACCAGGAGATCGAGTTCTACCCGCCGCAGCAGTACCGCGGGCTGAACCAGGTCGAGCTGAGCTTCGTCGCTGACGACCGGGAGATGGACGTCGTCCTGGAGATGGACAAGAAGCCGGGTCTGTTCAGCGAGGGCAGCGACTCGTTCCGGTCCTTCAAGGTCGGGCTGAACGACTTCCAGGGCACGGACTGGGCTGCGTACCTGAACGAGTGGCTGTCCCAGGTCGGCAGCAAGCGCAACTGGTTCTAGGCTCGGAACGCACAGCAATCGACCAGGAGGTGCTCACGTGACCGAGCCGAAGAGGCCACCGCTTCCCCACGACTTCCACCCTCCCGTGCCGTCGTTCACGGTCGTGAGCGAGGACATCGAGCCGGGGGCGGTCCTTAAGGACGCTCAGGTCCAGTCGGGCGGCGACACCTCGCCGCACTTGCGGTGGGAGGGTTTCCCCGCCGGGACGAAGAGCTTCGCCGTGACGTGCTTCGACCCGGACGCCCCGACGGGCAGCGGGTTCTGGCACTGGAGCGTGTTCGACATCCCGGCCTCGGTCACCGAACTGCCGACCGGTGCCGGCAGCGGCAAGTTCGAGGGACTGCCCGAGGGCGCGGTGCAGGTGCGCAACGACTACGGGGCGAAGGAGTTCGGCGGCGCGGCGCCACCGCCCGGGGACCCCGCGCACCGCTATGTGTTCACCGTGTACGCGGTGGACCAGGAGAAGCTGGGTCCCGACTCGGACGTCTCACCCGCGGTCGTCGGCTTCAACCTGCGGTTCCACACGCTCGCACGTGCGCAGCTCATCGGCGAATACGGTGCCCCCGCGGAGAACTGACCGTTCACCGATTGTTTGCCCGCCTCTGGTCATGGAAGTGATCAGAGGCGGGCATTTTTTATTGCGTTGTCCATCTCGGCGTGCCCGTTCAGAGTTGATCCAAGCCCGCCAGGCGGTGGGCCGGTGCATACGGGAGGTGGGCAGGTTGATGCGGGACACTCTGGTGCTGAACGCGAGCTTCGAGCCGCTCTCGACGGTGACGCTCAACCGGGCCGTCGTCCTGGTGCTCCAGGACAAGGCCGTGGTGGAACAGGCCCACCCCGGGCTCCGTGTGCGCGCGGCGGCGCTGGAGATACCAGTACCCCGGGTGATCAGGCTCTGCAGATACGTCCGGGTGCCGTTCCGAAGACAGGCGCCGTGGTCGAGGCGAGGGGTCCTCGTCCGGGACCAGCACCGGTGCGCCTACTGCGGCAGACGGGCCACGACGGTGGACCATGTGGTGCCGCGCTCACAGGGCGGCGCCGACTCCTGGCTGAACACGGTGGCTTCGTGTGCGCTGGACAATCACCGCAAGGCGAACCGGACGCCCGAGGAGGCCGGGATGCCGTTGCTGCGCCAGCCGTTCGAGCCGACTCCCGCAGGGGCGATGCTCTTGTCGCTGGGGCGGGAGGAACTGGCCTCGTTGCCCGAGTGGTTGGCGCAGCCTGCGGCTTAGCGCCGAGCCGCAGCCAGTACACCGGTTGGTCTCTGGCCGCGGGTCGCGAGTGGCCGGGCGCGCGGTTCCCCGCGCCCCTTCGTGCGCCTCAGTCGATCGGCGGCTGTTCGCGGCGCTCCTTGCCGGACGAGCCGCCTGAACCGCCGCCCAGGGGGCCGAAGTTGCCGAGTGCGCCGCCGAGGCCCTTGAGGGCGTCGCCGATCTCGCTGGGCACGATCCAGAGCTTGTTCGCGTCGCCCTCGGCGATCTTGGGGAGCATCTGGAGGTACTGGTAGGAGAGCAGCTTCTGGTCCGGGTCGCCGGCGTGGATGGACTCGAAGACCGTACGGATCGCCTGGGCCTCGCCCTCGGCGCGCAGGGCCGCGGCCTTGGCCTCACCTTCGGCGCGCAGGATCGCGGACTGCTTCTCGCCCTCGGCGCGCAGGATCTCCGACTGCCGGACACCTTCGGCCTGGAGGATCGCGGCGCGCTTGTCGCGGTCGGCGCGCATCTGCTTCTCCATCGAGTCCTGGATGGAGGTCGGCGGCTCGATCGCCTTGAGCTCGACGCGGTTGACGCGGATGCCCCACTTGCCGGTGGCCTCGTCGAGGACGCCGCGCAGGGCCGCGTTGATCTCCTCGCGGGAGGTCAGGGTCCGCTCCAGGTCCATGCCGCCGATGATGTTGCGCAGCGTGGTGACGGTGAGCTGCTCGATCGCCTGGATGTAGCTGGCGACTTCGTAGGTCGCGGCCCGCGCGTCGGTCACCTGGTAGTAGATGACGGTGTCGATGTTGACCACCAGGTTGTCCTGGGTGATCACCGGCTGGGGCGGGAAGGGGACGACCTGTTCACGCAGGTCGATGCGGTTGCGGATCGAGTCGATGAACGGGACGACGATGTTCAGGCCCGCGTTCAGCGTGCGTGTGTAGCGGCCGAAGCGCTCGACGATGGCGGCGCTGGCCTGTGGGATGACCTGGATGGTCTTGATCAGGGCGATGAAGACCAGCACCACCAGAATGATCAGGACGATGATGATTGGTTCCATCGTGGCTCCCCGTACCCTTCATGCCTCGGTGTGTGCCCGCGCGGCACGGAGACCCGCGGGTTCTCAAAGATCTTGCTGGTCGAGTCTGTCAGACCGCCGCACGGCCCGTGGGGCATTCACAGGACGATGGCCGTCGCTCCGTCGATCTCGACGACGTCCACTTCCTGGCCGGCCTCGTAGGCGCGGTCCGCGTCGAGCGAGCGCGCCGACCAGACCTCGCCCGCGAGCTTGATGCGGCCGCCGGAGCCGTCGACCCGTTCCAGGACGACGGCCGACCTGCCCTTCAACGCGTCGACTCCGGTGGCCAGTTCGGGTCGCTGGGCTCGGTGCCGGGTCGCGATGGGGCGTACGACGGCGATGAGCGCGACCGAGACCGCGGCGAAGACGACCACCTGGAGGACGGTGCCCGCGCCGAGGCTCGCGGCCACGGAGGCCGCGACGGCGCCCGCGGCGAGCATGCCCAGCTCCGGCATCGCGGTCAGTACGAGCGGGATTCCGAGCGCGGCGGCGCCGATCAGCCACCACACCCATGCGTCGATGTCCACGTGGTCATCGTAGGACCGGGGGTCGCTTCCGGGACAGGGCGCGGTCAGTCGGTCCGGACGCGCCCCTTCAGGACATCGGCAGACCCGTGGCGGTCCAGCGGTCGTTGCGCTGTTCGACGACGAGCGGGAGTCCGAAGCAGAGGGAGAGGTTGCGGGAGGTGAGCTCCAACTCCAGCGGGCCCGCGGCGAGGACCTTGCCCTGGCGGATCATCAGGACGTGCGTGAAGCCGGGGGCGATCTCCTCGACGTGGTGCGTGACCATGATCATCGAGGGGGCGATGGGGTCGCGGGCGAGGCGGCCGAGGCGGCGTACGAGGTCCTCGCGCCCGCCGAGGTCGAGGCCGGCGGCGGGCTCGTCGAGGAGGAGCAGCTCGGGGTCGGTCATCAGGGCGCGGGCGATCAGGGTGCGCTTGCGCTCGCCCTCGGAGAGCGTGCCGAACCTGCGCTCCAGGTAGTCGCTCATGCCGAGGCGGTCGAGGAAGGCGCGGGCGCGCAGCTCGTCGACGTCCTCGTACTGCTCGCGCCAGCCGGCGGTCATGCCGTACGCGGCGGTCAGCACCGTCTGCAGGACGGTCTGGCGCTTGGGCAGCTTGTCCGCCATGGCCATGCCGGCGACGCCGATGCGGGGGCGGAGCTCGAAGACGTCGGTGCCGGGCTTGCCGAGGGTCTCGCCGAGGATGGTAGCGGTGCCGGTGGTCGGGAAGAGGTAGCTGGACGCGACGTTGAGGAGGGTGGTCTTGCCCGCGCCGTTCGGGCCGAGGATGACCCAGCGCTCCCCTTCCTTGACCGACCAGGAGACCTGGTCCACCAGAGCCCGGCCCTCTCGGACCACAGATACGTCCTCAAGCTCCAGTACATCGCTCATGAGCGCGCTGTCTCCCATTGCAGTCTCGGTCGTCGCTCGCGTCGGTGGACGCGGTCCCCGGATAAAACCTACGCCACCGGTCGGGCGTTCCTGTCGCGAGCCCGGTCCTTAGGCTGTGCGCATGCTCTCGGAACCACGCTCAGGACGCCTGGCCGCATGGGGAAATGCCCTGTTGGCCGGACTTGTTTCCCCGGATGACGCGGTGCTCGCGATGGTCGGCGAGGACGCGGTGCACCGGGTCGAAGGACTTCCCGGGGAGTCGGGCCCCGTGGGCCTCACGCTCGCGATGGGGCGGTTGCGCTCGCTCGGGGTGACGGGTCTTCGGGTGGCGCTGCCCGCGCCCGGGCATCCGCTCGGGCTGAGCGGGCCGCCCGAGTTCAACGCGCGGGCCTTGGAGGCGCAGGAGGCCGTGGTCGCGTTCGGCGCGCCCCATGGGCTCGTGCCCGAGGTGTACGAGGCGGGGCCCGAGGGCGACGTGCATGTGGAGGTCCTCTGGCACTGTCTGCCGGTGCGGGAGGCGCCGCCCGCGGACGTGCCCTCGCTCGGGGAGGCGGAACGCGAGCTGGCGGAGGCGCTGCGGGACGCCACGCAGGTGCTTTCCCGGCTCGACGTGGCGGGGTCCGGGCCGGTGGCCGAGGCGGCGCTCGACGCGTACCGGGCGCGGGCCGAGCGGGGGCGCGAGCTGCTGGCCCCCGGCTATCCGCCGCGCGCGGTCCGGGTGCTCGAGCTGGCGCAGCGGGTCGGCCTGCTGATCTCCCTGGCGTACGACAACGGGCACGGCGGGGCCGTGAGTGCCTCGGAGATGGCCGCGCGGGGGCAGGCGCTGCGGCCGGTGGAGCGAACGGCGCGGCGGGCGCAGGTGGCCGCGTACAACGCGTACGTGGAGGAGCGGGAGCGGCACTGAGGGGCGCCCTCCGGGGGGCCGAGCCGGGCGTGCGGGAAGGCCCCGCGGGCCGAGGGAGCCGCGGGGCCTTCTGTTCCGGAGCGGTGCTCGGCCGTGCCCGAGCGGTGCTCCTGTTCTACGGGGCTGGATCAGAGGTCCGCGCAGAAGTTCCCGAACGTCGGGTTCAGGGCGCCGATGACGGTGACAGTGTTCCCGCAGGCGTTCACCGGGATGTGGACCGGGGCCTGGACCAGGTTGCCGGAGACGACACCCGGGGAGTTCTTGGCCACGCCGCCAGCGTGGGCGCCACCGTGCGCGGAGGCCATGCCGGCGCCTGCCGCGACCAGGCCGCCGGCCATAAGCGTGAGGGCGGCGGCCTTGTTCAGGTTCTTCACTTCGGGATCCTCCAGAGCGGAAGCCGCGGCCGACCGCCGCAGCACGCACTGGAGAACGCCCGGACGCCCCGGGGGTTGCGCCAAATGGGGGACATATACACGACGGTATGAATCTCAGTCCGGAGTGCGATGCTCCGCGCCCCCGACACCGGCCTCGGGGGCGCGCGGAGATCAGCCGGCCACCCCGTGGCGTACGGCCCAGAGCGCGGCCTGGGTGCGGTCGGCGAGGTCCAGCTTCATCAGGATGTTCGAGACGTGCGTCTTGACCGTCTTCTCCGAGAGGACCAGGGCGCGGGCGATCTCGCGGTTGGAGCGGCCGTCGGCGATCAGGCCGAGGACCTCGCGCTCGCGCTCGGTCAGCGAGCCGCCCCGGCCGTGGCCGCCGCTCGCCTCCTCCTGGGAGAGCAGCGCCCCGGCCACCTCGGGCTGGAGCAGGACGTGTCCCGCGTGCACCGAGCGGATGGCGCCGGCGAGGGCGTCCGGGTCGACGTCCTTGTAGACGTAGCCGGCGGCGCCCGCGCGCAGGGCCGGGACGACCGTGCGCTGCTCGGTGAAGCTGGTGACGATGAGGACGCGCGCGGGGTTGGCCAGCTCGCGCAGCTTGCGCAGCGCCTCGACGCCGTCCATGCCGGGCATCTTGACGTCCATCAGGACCACGTCGGGCTTCAGTTCCTCGGTCCGCGCGACTCCTTCGGCGCCGTCGGAGGCCTCGCCGACGACCTCGATGTCGTCCTGGACCTCCAGGAACGTCCGCAGGCCGCGGCGGACCACCTGGTGGTCGTCGACCAGCAGGACCCGGATCCTCGTCCTCGCGTCGTGCTCGGCGTCAGCCACCGGGGACCTCCATCTCGATCGTCGTGCCCTTGCCGGGCTCCGATTCCACCATCAGCCGTCCGCCGACCCCGCTCGCCCGGTCGCGCATGGAGACCAGGCCCAGGTGGCGCCCCGCGCGCCGTATCGCCGTCGGGTCGAAGCCCCTGCCGTCGTCGGTGACGCGCAGGACGGCTCCCGCGCCCCGCTTGCCCAGGAACACGGTGACCCGCTCGGCCCCGGAGTGGCGCAGGGCGTTGTGCAGGGCCTCCTGGGCGACGCGGAGCAGGGCTTCCTCCTGGGAGGCCGGCAGCGCCCGTACGCCGTTGCTCTCGAAGGTGACCTGTGCGGAGTGGGCGCGGTGCAGCACCTGGATGTGCGTGCGCAAGGTGGCCACCAGGCCGTCCTCGTCCAGGGCGGCGGGGCGCAGTTCGACGACGGCGGCGCGCAGCTCGTCCGCGGCCTCGGCGGCGAGCGCGGCGACCTGGTGCAGTTCGCCCTTGGCGCGGGAGGGGTCCCGGTCCACCAGGGCGGCTGCGGCCTGGGCCGTCAGACGCAGCGAGAAGAGTTTCTGGCTCACGG
This sequence comes from Streptomyces sp. NPDC031466, assembly GCF_055581265.1. Lineage (NCBI taxonomy): Bacteria > Bacillati > Actinomycetota > Actinomycetes > Kitasatosporales > Streptomycetaceae > Streptomyces > Streptomyces sp. NPDC031466. Next base: position 763,039 of record NZ_JBVIJT010000002.1, on the reverse strand, counting down.
CGTCGTGCAGTTCATGGGCCAGGCGTGAGCGCTCCTCGGCGATGGTCAGCTCGCGGCTGCGCTCGTAGAGGCGGGCGTTGGTGAGGGCGATCGCGGCGTGCTGGGCCAGGAGGGACAGCAGCTCCTCGTCCTGCGCGGTGAAGCCGCAGCCGCCCTGGGGTTTGGGGCACTTCTTGTTGGCGAGGAAGAGCGCGCCGAGCGTCTCGTCGCCGTAGCGAATGGGGAGGCCGAGGAAGTCCGACATGTCCGGGTGGGCGGCGGGCCAGCCCTCGAAGCGGGGGTCCTCGCGGACGTCCGCGAGGCGCTCGGGCTCGGCCCGTCGGAGCATCGCCGCGAGGATGCCGTGCTGCCTGGGCAGCGGGCCGATGGCCTTCCACTGCTCGTCGCTGACGCCGTCGACGACGAACTGGGCGAAGCCGCCGTGGTCGTCGGGGACCCCGAGCGCGGCGTACTCGGCGTCGAGCAGCTCACGGGCCGAGGCGACGATCGTCTTGAGGACGTCGCGCACCTCCAGGTGCCGGCTCATGGCGAGCAGCGCGGCACTCACCGCGTCCAGGCCGGATGGGGGTCCTTGACTCATGGCGACACCGTACCGGCGGGGTGTGACCGTACGTATCCGCCCTGTGGTGGCCCCCTTCTGGGCCGGGAGGCCTAGGACCAGGGACCGATCCTCACCGAGCGCATTGCTGGGGCAACTCATGGTGAGACCGTGACGTGCCCGATGTGAGCCCGGGCATAGGGCGAACATCACGTACGAAGGTCCCTAGTGGACAGGGAAACCCATATGGGGACCGGCGAGCGGGGTCATGTGGGTCCGGTGCGTACCCCCTGATCCACTATGCCGGGTCGTACGTCACTGCTTTGCCACAGAATTTTGCTGCCGCTAAGAATTGCTCCCGTCGCTCGACGCCGCGGTCCTCGCACCGCGGCGTTTGTGCCGGAGCAGCAACCGTCCCCCACCGGTCCAGAGCGACCTCCGCTACCCGAAGAGGTCCCTTACCCATGTCTCAGCCCGTCACCCCTGGTCTCAGTCGCGACAACGTGACCAGAACCCAGAAGTTCTCGATCGCCGGAGTCGCCGCGCTCGGCGCCGCCGCCCTCGCCTTCTCGCTCGTGCCGGGCAACTCCGAGGCCGGGGCCCAGGCCGCCGACGTCTCCCCCGTCGCCTTCGCCGTCTCCGCCGGCGCGCAGAAGACGGTCCACGCCAGCGTCTCCAAGCAGCAGTCGAACGCCGACAAGCAGGCCAGGGACGCCGCCGCGAAGGCCGCCGCCGACAAGAAGGCCGCCGACGAGGCCGCCGCCAGGAAGCGGGCCGAGGACGAGCGCAAGGCCAAGGAGGCCGCGAGCCGCGCGGCCGCCCGCAAGCCGGTCTACGCCAACAACCTCGACGGCTGGATCCGTCAGTCCCTGGACATCATGCGGGCCAAGGGCATCCCCGGTTCCTACGAGGGCCTGCACCGCAACATCCTCCGCGAATCCTCGGGCAACCCGAACGCCATCAACGGCTGGGACATCAACGCGATCAACGGCACCCCCTCGATCGGCCTGCTCCAGGTCATCAAGCCGACGTTCGACGCGTACCACGTCGAGGGCACCTCGACGAACATCTACGACCCCGTCGCCAACATCACGGCCGCGGCCAACTACGCGGCCGACCGGTACGGCTCGATGGACAACGTGAACAGCGCCTACTGAGCCTTGATCGCCTGATCAACGGACCTCTTCAGCCGAAGGCGAGGTTCAGTGACGCCGAAGGGCGGCACCCCGTGCGGGGTGCCGCCCTTGTCGTGCGTACGGGCGTGTCGTGCGTACGGGCGCGCTTACTTGCGCATGACCTCCGGCTCGTGCCGGCGCAGCAGGCGCGCGACCGCGAAGCCGCAGAGGACGCCGAGCGCGAGCAGCACCGTGAGGTTGATGCCCCACTGTCCGACCGAGTGCTCCCACAGGGGGTCCAGGTCGTTCGGGTTCTTCGCGTCCCACGGCGGCATCAGGTGCGCGAGGTCCAGGGTGGCGCCCGCGCCGGCGATGGCCCAGCGGGACGGCATCAGCCAGGCGAACTGCTCCAGGCCGGGCGAGCCGTAGACCTGGAAGAGGACGCCGGTGAAGACGACCTGGACGATCGCGAACATGACCAGCAGCGGCATGGTCTTCTCGGCGGTCTTCACCAGGGAGGAGATGACCAGGCCGAACATCATCGAGGTGAAGCCGAGCGCGATGATCGTCAGACAGATCTCGGCGGCCGGCGGCATGATCAGGCCCTCTTCGGGCAGCTCGCGCGGGGCGAAGCCGATGGCGCAGATGATGACGCCCTGGATGGCGGTGATGACGCCGAGGACGATGACCTTGGACATCAGGTACGCCGAGCGGGAGAGGCCGGTGGCCCGTTCCCGTTCGTAGATGACCCGTTCCTTGATCAGCTCACGTACGGAGTTGGCCGCGCCCGAGAAGCACATGCCGACCGCGAGGATCAGCATGATCGTTCCGGCGTCGCCGTTGAACTTGGCCGGCGGCTCGGGCCGGGCGAGGCCGAAGTCGGCCGGGATGACGACGCTGACGATGCCGAGGACCGCGGGCAGGATCACCATGAGGCCCATGAAGCCCTTGTCGGAGGCGATCACCGAGGTGTAGCGGCGGATCAGGGTCCACAGCTGCGAGCCCCAGCCCTGCGGCTTGGGCGGCTTGACCGCCTGCGGGGGCGGCATCGGTACGGACTGGGCGGCGACGGCGTCGATGTCCGCGGCGTACATCTGGTAGTGCTGCGAGCCCTTCCAGCGGCCCGCCCAGTCGTAGTCGCGGTAGTTCTCGAAGGCGGAGAAGACATCCGCCCAGGTGCTGTAGCCGAAGAAGTTGAGGGCTTCCTCCGGCGGGCCGAAGTACGCCACCGAGCCGCCCGGCGCCATCACCAGGAGCTTGTCGCAGATCGCCAGCTCGGCGACCGAGTGCGTGACGACGAGGACCGTGCGGCCGTCGTCGGCGAGGCCGCGCAGCAGCTGCATGACGTCGCGGTCCATGCCCGGGTCGAGGCCGGAGGTCGGCTCGTCCAGGAAGATCAGCGACGGCTTGGTCAGCAGCTCCAGGGCCACCGAGACGCGCTTGCGCTGGCCGCCGGAGAGGGAGGTGACCTTCTTCTCCTTGTGGATGTCCAGCTTCAGCTCGCGCAGCACCTCGCCGATACGGGAGTCGCGCTCGGCCTCCGTGGTGTCGGCCGGGAAGCGCAGCTTGGCCGCGTACTTCAGGGCCTTCTTGACGGTCAGCTCCTTGTGCAGGATGTCGTCCTGCGGGACCAGACCGATGCGCTGGCGCAGCTCGGCGAACTGCTTGTAGAGGTTCCGGTTGTCGTAGAGGACGTCGCCCTGGTTGGCGGGCCGGTAGCCGGTGAGCGCCTTGAGCAGGGTGGACTTTCCGGAACCGGAGGGGCCGATGACCGCGATGAGCGACTTCTCCGGGACGCCGAAGGAGACGTCCTTCAGGATCTGCTTGCCGCCGTCGACGGTGACCGTGAGGTGGCGGGCCGAGAAGGAGACGTCGCCGGTGTCGACGAACTCCTCGAGCTGCCCGCCGACCAGGCGGAACGTCGAGTGGCCGACGCCGACGATGTCGTTCGGGCCGATCGACACCGTCGAGGACTTCGCGATCGGCTGGCCGTTGACGTACGTGCCGTTGTGCGAGCCGAGGTCGTGCAGCTCGAAGCGGCCGTCGGGCGTCGCCGTGAACTCGGCGTGGTGGCGCGAGACCTGGAGGTCGGAGACGACCAGCTCGTTCTCCAGGGCGCGGCCGATGCGCATCTTGCGGCCGAGGGCCAGCTGGTGGAACGTCGTCGGGCTGCGGTCGCCGTGGACCGGCGGCGCCCCCGCGGCACCGCCGGAACCGGGGGTCTTCTGCGCGTACTGGCCGGCCGGGGCGCCCTGCTGCTGCGGCACGTGCGGGTGCTGCGGCGGCTGGTGCGCCTGGGGCTGCTGTTGCTGGGGCTGCTGCTGCCAGGCCTGCTGCTGCGGCTGGTACGGGGCCTGCTGCTGGGCCCAGCCCGGAGCTTCCTGCTGGGGCGTGTGCCGTGGCGCGGCGGCCTGCTGCTGGGCGTGCTGCGGTGCGGCTGCCTGCTGCGGTGCGGCTGCCTGCTGCTGCGGCGCGGAGACGGCCGCGGCCGTGGCGGCACCGGACAGATTCAGCCGCGGGCCGTCGGTCGCGTTGCCGAGGTGGACCGCCGAGCCGGGGCCGATCTCCTGCTGATGAATCCGCTGGCCCTGCACGAAGGTGCCATTGGTACTGCCGTGGTCCTCAATGACCCAACTGCGCCCGCTCCAGCTGATCGTGGCGTGACGCCAGGACACCCTGGCGTCATCGAGCGCGATATCTCCCTGCGGATCGCGTCCGAGGGTGTATGGCCTGGACGAATCGAGCGTCCAGGACCTTCCATTCAATTCCAGTACGAGTTCCGGCACTCCATGCCCCACTGAGTTGTCCCCCGAGCTAGCCCCCATGTGGGGAGTCTAGGGATGTCGAACATCGGGAGGAACTATTTCAGGAGGAGGCCTCTGACCGAAAGTCGGGCCTTGTGAAGACTGCGTACCGGCCTTTGGGGTTGCCCCGTTGACAGAGAAGAAACCGCCCCGGAGAGTAGTAAGCGCCCATCATGGCCATTACGCACACGAGATGCGTGAAAGCGCATATACCGAGTGAGGAATGTGCACCGTGATACGAGGGTGACGCACTGCGGTTCGGGGGTCCTGATGCAGGCCGGCGCATACACGGGTGAGGGTCGGGGCGTGCCGTGGGGGTGACGTACTGCTCTGTGCGATCGCCGCTGTGAGCTGGTCCCTGATCGGCATGGCGGGGACGGCCGCGCTCGGGCTGCACCTGCTCGGCGCGGACGCGGTGGGCTCGCTCGGCACGATGGCAGCCGCGACGGTGGCGCTCGGCGCGGGAGGTTCCCTCACGCCGTCCGGCGATGTCTCGGTTCTCGGCCTGGACGAGGCCGAGGCGACCACGGCGGTCGATATCGCGCCACTCGGGGTGAGTCTGGTGGGCGCGCTGCTCCTCGCCCACTTCTTCCTGCGTTCCCTGCGCGCGGCGGGAGCCGTCGTCACGCCCACCGAACTCCTCGCGCGGGTGGGCTCGGTGCTCACCTTCTTCCTGGCGATGCTCGCGGGGCTCGCCTGGGTGGGGCACGACGTCGTGACGATCGACGGCGAGCGGCTCGGCGTCGGCAAGGGGATCGAGGAGGGGCTGGGGAAGGGGATCGACGGGTTGCCCGGTGACCTGGGGGACAAGCTGCCGGACGGTCTCGGCGACCTCGGCGACCTGGGAGGCATAGGGGGCATCGAGGGGCTCCTGCCCGAGCGGCTCGGGGACCTGGCGCGGGCGAAGGCCTCGGTCGGCTTCACCGTCGACACCGTGCCGACGCTGCTCGGCGGCACGGCCTGGGCGGCCGGCGTCCTGCTCATCGCGCTCCTCGCGTCGCGCCGTACGCCGTTGCCGCGCGGGCTCGCCGGCCTGCACCGCATGGTGCGGCCCGCGGCTTCCGCGCTGGTCACGGTGGTGCTGGTCGCGGTCGCCGCGGGGCTCGCGGCTGCGGGGCACGCGATGGTCGGCGACGACCATCTGCGGCGGATCGCGGGCGCCGCGCTGCTCGGGGCGCCCAACGGCGTGTGGCTCGGCGTCCCCGTGGGGCTCTTCGTCCCGTGGGACGGCAGGGCGACGGGCGTGCTCTCGCGATTCCTGCCGGACCCGGTGGACGACCTGCTCTCGGGCACCTCCGACAGGGCACTCACACTGGGGCGCCTCGCCGAACTCGACCGGAGCGTCTGGCTGTTGGGCGTCGCGGCGGCACTGACGATGCTGTTCGCCGGGGTACTCACGGCGGTGCGGACGCCGTGGATCGGGGTGGCGGGGGATGTCTCGGGGGGCGTCGGGCGGCGCGGGGCGGTGGGGCATCACGCCAGCCACGCCGGGTACGCCGGACGCGGCGGGGTGGCGGAGGAACACGCCGGGTACGCCGGACGCGGCGGGGTGGCGGAGGAACACGCCGGGTACGGCGGAGCGACGGAGGATGTTGCGGAGGCCTCCGGGCGGCGCGGGGCGGTGGGGCATCACGCCGGTCACGCCGGGTACGCCGGACGCGGCGGGGCGGCGGGGCGGCGGGGGGTTCCGGGGGATTCGTCGGGCGCCGCGCGGGGGTGGGGGGTGCGCTCAGGTTCGCCGGGTGGTGTGGGGTGCGGCTCGGGGGCGTGACGGCGGTGGGACTGCCGCTGCTGGTGTGGCTGACCGGGGTGGACGCCGACGCGTCGCTGTCCGTACTCGGCTTCGACGCGTTCGGAGCGGGGATCGAGCTGCACGGCCGTCTGGGGCCGGCGGTGCCGCTCGGGGCGGCGTGGGGGTTCGGGGCGGGGGTGGCGGGGGCGCTGATGGCGTGCGTCACGGGAGCAGCGGGCGGGAGGGCCTCGCCTCTGGCATCGACACCGGCGCCCGTGTCGATGTCGGCACGGGCACCAGTCCCGGCTTCGTCGTCGGCCACGGACTCGGCGGCACCGGCGTCTGCGTCGGCGGCATCGCCTTCGGTACAGGCACCGGCACCGGCACCGACGGCACCCCCGGACCCCGCCTCCCCGGCGACGGGACCGTACCGGCCCAGCACCCCGCTTCGGCCGCCGAACCCTGATACGAACCCCTATCTACGCCCCCCGGGGGACGTCTCCGGCGCCCCCACCGTCTCGGGACCCCTCGTGCCACCGCCCCGGCCCCGGCCCCGCCCGCGCTCGGGCGGCTGGCCCCCTCCGCCGCCCCCTCCCCCACCACCGCCGAAACCTCCGCCCCGCAGGCCCCGCTGACACCCGCCCCTTCCCCCGATACCCGGCACCGCGGGCAAACGTCGCGAAGCGAGCGGGAGACGAACAGCCGGTGTCCGGGAAGCGGACCGCCGGGCGCCCCCGGGAAGTGGACGGATACCGTAGGCACCACCATGAGTGCTTCGCAGCCCCCTCAGTCCGCCGACGTCCCGACGCTTCTCGTCAAGATCTTCGGCAAGGACCGCCCCGGCCTCACGGCCGGCCTCTTCGACACCCTCGCCGCCTACTCCCTCGACGTCGTCGACATCGAGCAGGTCGTCACGCGCGGCCGGATAGTGCTGTGCGCGCTGGTGACCGTGCCGCCCGCCGGTATGGAGGGTGACCTGCGGGCCACCGTCCACAGCTGGGCGGAGTCCATGAAGATGCAGGCCGAGATCATCTCGGGCATCGGCGACAACCGGCCGCGCGGCCTCGGCCGCTCGCTCGTGACCGTGCTCGGCCACCCGCTGACCTCGGAGTCGACCGCGGCGATCGCCGCCAGCATCACGGGCACCGGCGGCAACATCGACCGTATCTTCCGGCTCGCCAAGTACCCGGTCACGGCCGTCGAGTTCGCGGTGTCCGGCACCGAGACGGAGCAGCTGCGCACGGCCCTCGCCATAGCGGCCGCGAAGCTCGGCGTGGACGTCGCGGTGGTCGCGGCGGGCCTGCACCGCCGCGCGCAGCGCCTGGTCGTGATGGACGTCGACTCGACGCTCATCCAGGACGAGGTCATCGAGCTGTTCGCCGCGCACGCCGGATGCGAGGACGAGGTCGCCGAGGTGACGGCCGCCGCGATGCGCGGCGAGCTGGACTTCGAGCAGTCGCTGCACGCGCGCGTGGCCCTGCTCGCGGGTCTGGACGCCTCGGTGGTCGACAAGGTCCGCGCCGAGGTCCGGCTGACCCCGGGTGCCCGCACCCTCATCCGCACCCTCAAGCGCCTCGGGTACCAAGTGGGCGTCGTCTCGGGCGGTTTCACCCAGGTCACCGACGACCTGAAGGAACGTCTCGGCCTCGACTTCGCCCAGGCCAACACGCTGGAGATCGTCGACGGCAAGCTGACCGGCAAGGTGACCGGCGAGATCGTCGACCGGGCGGGCAAGGCGCGGCTGCTGCGCCGCTTCGCCCAGGAGGCCGGGGTCCCGCTGGAGCAGACGGTGGCGATCGGCGACGGTGCGAACGACCTCGACATGCTGAACGCGGCCGGCCTCGGGGTCGCCTTCAACGCCAAGCCCGTGGTCCGCGAGGCCGCGCACACCGCGGTGAACGTCCCCTTCCTGGACACCGTCCTCTATCTCCTCGGGATCACCCGCGAAGAGGTCGAGGCCGCGGAGACCCACAGCGACTGACGCCCGGGGCCGGCTCGGCTCCGCCCTTGCGTCCTTTCCCCTCCCTCGCATCCCTCGCGACGACGGGGCCCCGCGCCATACAGGCGGGGCCCCGTCGTCGTACCGGTGGAGGGGTGGGTTACTCGGACGGCGCCCAGTAGTCGACGAGGGTGGCCACGCCCGGTTCCAGCGCCTTCCAGGATCCGGAGTACGTCAGGACGGCGAAAGTGGCGGTCGGGAAGCCGCGGCGGTTCAGCCGCTCCCTCGCGTCGCCCTCGGCGTCCCCGGCGAGGACGTCGGTCAGGCCCTGGATGCTGGGGTTGTGACCGATCAGGACGATGTTGCGCACCTCGTCCGGGGTTTCGTTGAGCACGGCGATCAGCTCACCGGGAGAGGCTTCGTACAACCGGTCCTCGTAGACGGTCCTCGGCCGCTGCGGCAGCTCCGAGACGGCGAGCTTCCACGTCTCGCGGGTGCGGGCCGCGGTCGAGCAGAGGGCCAGGTCGAGGGGGATGCCGCTGTCGGCCAGCTTGCGTCCGGCGACGGGGGCGTCCCTGCGGCCTCGATCAGCGAGCGGCCGCTCGTGGTCGGAGACATCGGGCCAGTCGGCCTTCGCATGCCGGAAGAGGACGATCCTGCGGGATTCTGCGACGCTCATGCGTCTTAGCTTCGCATGAAACGCGCCACAGGGCGCAGGTAGTTGACGCGGTCCGCCGAGGCGGGTGAGGGAGGCCGCGGAGCGGGGCTCACGCGGTCGCGCGCAGGGCTATCGCCTGGATGCGCTCGAGGAGGCTCGTGACGACGGGCTCGCTGCTCGCGGCGTGGGCGTCGGCGGGGTTCAGGATCAGCAGGAGCAGGGTCGCGAAGGCGATGGCGGGCAGGGCGATCCCCCACCAGGGGAGCTGGATCTCGATGCTCCCCGACTCCGCGGGGTCGCGCCGGGTGTGCGTACGGGCCGACATACCGCCTCCGTGTCTTCGAGTGGTCCATGTCCCGTCGTCGCGGGCACAACTCGAAACTAGGCGATCGGCGGCCCTTGGCCCATCCGGTGTTCCACCCACTTGACCCTGACACTGGCCCCCTAGGGGATGGGGGTGCCAGCCCCACCATCCCGCTGCGGGTGGCCTCAGGTCACGGTGAGGCGATGGCGGCGATGATGCCGATGATCACGGTGATGGCCAGCATCGCGCCGAGCACGATGAGCAGCTTCTTCTGGCCGTTCTGGGGGTTCGGGTCGAGGACGGGCATGACGCCAGTCTCCCACCCTCGCCCCCGGCCCCGGCCGGTGGGGTCAGGCCGCCTCGGCCGCCGCCCCGTCGGCCCTGGCCGCCACCTCGTCCTCGACCGTGCGGTTGCGGCCCGCGAGGGTGCCGACGACGATCTGGGGCACCATCAGGCCCGCCATCAGCGCGATCGGCAGGCCCCAGCCGCCGCTGTGCTGGTAGAGGACGCCCACCAGGAGCGGTCCCGGGATCGAGATCAGGTAGCCGGTGCTCTGCGCGAAGGCGGACAGCTTGGCCACGCCGACGCTGCTCTTGGCCCGCATGCCGACCATCGTGAGGGCGAGCGGGAAGGCGCAGTTGGAGATGCCGAGCAGCAGGGCCCACGCCCAGGCGCCGCCCGCGGGAGCGAGGTAGAGGCCCGCGTATCCGGCGAGACCGCAGGCGCCGAGGACGACCACGACGGGGCCCTGGTTGGTCAGCCGTGTGGCGACCCTCGGGATGACGAACGCCAGCGGCACGCCCATGGCCATCGTGACGGCGAGGAGCACGCCGGCCTCGCCGGCGGGGACGCCCGCGTCACGGAAGATCTGCGGCATCCAGCCCATCGTGACGTACGCGGCCGTGGCCTGGAGTCCGAAGAAGACGGCGAGCGCCCAGGCGGTGCGGCTGTGGGTGATGCGCAGCCCCGCGTCCTGCCGGCGCACGTCGGGGCTGACGTGCTCCGGAGCGGCGGCGGTGGCGGCCCGGTCCCGGCTGACGAGCGGGATCCACGGCGCGACGGCGACGACGGCGAGCACCGCCCAGACGGCGAGCCCGCTCTGCCAGTGCCCGCCGAGCGCGTCGGTCATCGGGACGGTGAGGGCGGCGGCGAGGGAGGTGCCGAGCGCGAGCGCCATCGAGTACAGGCCGGTCATGGAGCCGACCCGGTCGGGGAACCAGCGCTTGACGATGACCGGCATCAGGACGTTGCTGACCGCGATGCCCATGAGGGCGAGCGCGGTGGCGGCGAGGAAGCCGGCGGTGCCGCCGAGGAAGGGGCGTACCACCAGACCGGCGGCGATCGCGGCCATGCCGACGCAGACCACCGCGCCGGCACCGAAGCGCCGGGCGAGGCGGGGCGCCATCACTCCGAAGACGGCGAAGCACAGGGGTGGCACGGAAGTGAGCAGTCCGGCGAGGGTGCCGCTCATGCCGAGGCCGTCGCGGACCTCTTCGAGGAGGGCTCCGAGGCTGGTGATGGCCGGGCGGAGGTTGAGGGCCGCGAGGACGATGCCGACGACGACCAGGCGTGTCGTCCACGCGCGCGTGGAGGCTTGTTCCGCCGCCGGTCCGGTACGCGGGGAAGGGGGCGCCGTCGATGTCATCGTGGTGGTTTCCTCACTAGCCATGGACCCATCATAGAATCATAGGATGATTGGCTGTCCAGTCCGTCAGGAAGGAATGTCATGCCGCTGACCACCGCGCATCGTTCGGCTCTGTCCGAACAGGTCATCACCGAGCTGCGCAACCAGATCTCCTCGGGCGAGTGGCCGGTCGGCTCCCGCATCCCCACCGAGCCCGAACTGGTCGAACAGCTGGGCGTGGCCAGGAACACCGTCCGGGAGGCCGTGCGCGCCCTCGCGCACAACGGCCTGCTCGACATCCGCCAGGGCTCGGGCACGTTCGTCATCGCCACCAGCGAGCTGGCGGGCGTGATGCACCGCAGGTTCGCCGACGCGGATCCGCGGCACATCGCCGAGCTGCGCAGCACGCTGGAGTCGAGTGCGGCCAGGCTCGCCGCGGAGCGTCGCACCGCACGCGACCTCAAGCAGCTCGACGCCTTCCTGGCGCGCCGCGAGGAGGCCTGGGCCTCGGGGGACGCGGAGACCTTCGTGACGGCCGACGCGTCGTTCCACATGGCCGTGGTGGCCGCGTCGCACAACGACGTCATGATGGCGCTGTACGCGGACCTCGGCGAGGTGATGCGCGACTGGCTGCGCGAGGACGTCGGCACGACGCTCACGCCCGAGGCGCACATGGACCACGCCCGGCTCGTCGAGGCGATCCGCGCGCGGGACACGGAAGCCGCGGCCACGGAGGCGGCGGGCTATCCGTTCATGTGCCGGCCCGTCACTTCTGGTGGCTGACCCAGGCGGCGCGGACCTCTTTCCAGCACCGTCCGGTCAGGCGCACGGTCTGGGCGGGACCCGCCTCGACCGCGGTTGTGTCGACGTCGATGTCCCACCACCGGTCGCACTCCACGTGCAGGCGAACGCGGTCGGTCTCCGGATAGGGGTTGTGGCAGTACGCGACCACCGCGGCACCGGCGACGCCGGTGCGGCACTCCGAGCCGAAGGGCCGGGGTTTTCGTGGCTCCACGCGCGCGTGCGGGCCGTTTTGACCGGCCTCGCCGAGGGACGCGGCGCCGGACGGCGGCGCGGCGGCCAACAGGGCGAGAGCGGCGAGCACCGCACCGGAAAGACGCACACTCCAGGGTGCGCGGCACTGCCCCGGCGCCGCCCGGTACGGGGGCCGAACGGGTGACGCCCCGCCCCCGCGCGATGCGGGGACGGGGCGTCATTCACGTATGCGATGCCGGGTCAGGCACCCATCATGTGGACGCCGCCGTCGACGTGGACGATCTCGCCCGTGGTCTTCGGGAAGAAGTCCGAGAGCAGGGCGACGATGCCGCGGCCCGCGGGCTCCGGGTCGGCCATGTCCCACTCCAGCGGGGAGCGGCTGTTCCACACGTCCGCGAGGTCGGCGAAGCCCGGGATGGACTTGGCCGCCATGGAGCCGATCGGGCCCGCGGAGATGAGGTTGCAGCGGATGTTCTCCTTGCCCAGGTCACGGGCGAGGTAGCGGCTGGTGGCCTCCAGGGCGGCCTTGGCCGGACCCATCCAGTCGTACTTCGGCCACGCGTACTGCGCGTCGAAGGTGAGGCCGACCACCGAGGCGCTGTCGCCGAACAGCGGGCGGCAGGCCATGGTGAGCGACTTCAGGGAGTACGCCGAGACGTGCATCGCCGTGGAGACGTCCTCGAAGGTGGCCTCCAGGAAGTTGAAGGCGCCCTGCGGGGCGAAGCCGATGGAGTGCACGACGCCGTCCAGGCCGCCGAGCTCCTCGCGGACGAGGCCCTCCAGGCGGTCCAGGTGCTCCTGGTTGGTCACGTCCAGCTCGATGACCTTGGCGGGCTTGGGGAGCTTCTTGGCGATGCGCTCGGTGAGCGTGGGCCGCGGGAAGGCGGTGAGAATGACCTCGGCGCCCTGCTCCTGGGCGACCTTGGCCGCGTGGAAGGCGATGGAGGACTCCATCAGCACACCCGTGATGAGGATGCGCTTGCCGTCGAGAATTCCGCTCATGTGATCAGTGACCCATGCCCAATCCGCCGTCAACGGGGATGACGGCTCCAGTGATGTACGAGGCGTCGTCGGACGCGAGGAACTTCACCGCGGCGGCGATCTCCTCGGGGCGCGCGTAACGGCCGAGCGGCACCTGAGAGACGATGCCCTCGCGCTGCTCGTCCGTCAGCACCTTGGTCATGTCGGTGTCGACAAAACCGGGTGCGACGACGTTGAAAGTGAGGTTGCGCGACCCGAGCTCGCGGGCGAGCGAGCGCGCGAAGCCGACCAGACCCGCCTTGGAAGCGGCGTAGTTGGCCTGCCCGGGGCCGCCCATGAGCCCCACGACCGAGGAGATCAGGACGACGCGGCCCTTCCTGGCGCGCAGCATGCCGCGGTTGGCGCGCTTGACGACGCGGAAGGTGCCGGTGAGGTTGGTGTCGAGGACGGAGGTGAAGTCCTCCTCGGACATGCGCATCAGGAGCTGGTCCTTGGTGATGCCGGCGTTGGCGACCAGCACCTCCACGTTCCCGTGCTTGTCCTCGATCTCCTTGTAGGCCTGCTCCACCTGCTCGGCGTCGGTGATGTCGCACTTGACGGCGAGGACCCCGGCGTCGGTGAGGACCTGCGGCGGCTCACCCGAGCGGTAGGTGATCGCGACCTTGTCGCCGGCGTCGGCGAAGGCGCGGGCGATGGCGAGGCCGATGCCCCGGTTTCCTCCGGTGACGAGAACCGAGCGGCTCAACGGATCACCCTTTCGATAGCGGTCTGGTACCTCGAAAACCTATCGGTACCTTCCGCGATACGGAGAATCGGCGACCGACAGTGGCGCGGAGGACTCCCTGTCGGGTCCCTACAGAAAACTCTGGCCGCGGGGCCGTCGGGCGCGACATGATCGGACCCGACCGGTGCCGACAGCAGGGAGACACCCGTGCCTCATACCATCGATGAAGCCTTCACGGCGCTGCCGCTGAGGGCTCTCGCCGACGCCGCGCTCGCCCGCGCGCGGGCGCTCGGCGCCGACCACGCGGACTTCCGCCTGGAGCGGGTGCGCAGCGCGTCCTGGCGGCTGCGCGACGCCAAGCCGTCCGGTTCCTCGGACACCACGGACCTGGGGTACGCGGTCCGGGTGGTGCACGGCGGCACCTGGGGTTTCGCCTCGGGCGTCGACCTGACGATGGACGCGGCGGCGAAGGTGGCCTCGCAGGCCGTGGCCATGGCGAAGCTGTCGGCGCGGGTGATCGGGGCGGCCGGGTCCGACGAGCGTGTGGAGCTCGCGGACGAGCCCGTGCACGCCGATCGCACCTGGGTGTCGTCGTACGAGATCGACCCCTTCACGGTCCCGGACGAGGAGAAGTCGGGGCTGCTCGCGGAGTGGAGCGCGCGGCTGCTGGCCGCCGACGGGGTCGCGCACGTCGACGCCTCCCTGGTCACCGTGCACGAGAACAAGTTCTACGCGGACACGGCGGGCACCGTGACCACCCAGCAGCGGGTGCGGCTGCACCCGGAGCTGACGGCGGTCGCCGTGGACGCGACGAGCGGTGAGTTCGACTCGATGCGCACGCTCGCGCCGCCGGTCGGCCGGGGCTGGGAGTACCTCACCGGGACCGGCTGGGACTGGGCGGGCGAGCTGGCGAGGCTGCCCGAGCAATTGGCCGAAAAGATGCGGGCGCCGAGCGTGCGGGCGGGCTCGTACGACCTCGTCGTCGATCCGTCGAACCTCTGGCTGACGATCCACGAGTCCATCGGTCACGCCACCGAGCTGGACCGCGCGCTCGGCTACGAGGCGGCGTACGCGGGCACCTCGTTCGCCACCTTCGACCAGCTCGGCAAGCTCGCCTACGGCTCCTCGCTGATGAACGTGACGGGTGACCGGACCGCCGAGCACGGGCTCGCCACCGTCGGGTACGACGACGAGGGCGTGGCCGCGCAGTCCTGGGACCTGGTCAAGGACGGCACGCTGGTCGGCTACCAGCTGGACCGGCGCATCGCGCGGCTCACCGGCTTCGAGCGCTCCAACGGCTGCGCGTACGCCGACTCCCCCGGCCATGTGCCGGTGCAGCGCATGGCGAACGTGTCGCTCCGGCCGGATCCCGGCGGGCTCTCCACCGAGGACCTGATCGCGGGCGTGGACCGGGGCATCTATGTGGTCGGTGACCGGTCGTGGTCGATCGACATGCAGCGGTACAACTTCCAGTTCACCGGTCAGCGCTTCTACAAGATCGAGAACGGGCGGCTCGCGGGACAGCTCCGCGACGTCGCCTACCAGGCGACGACCACCGACTTCTGGGGCTCCATGGCCGCGGTCGGCGGTCCGCAGACGTACGTACTCGGTGGCGCCTTCAACTGCGGCAAGGCCCAGCCGGGCCAGGTCGCCGCGGTCTCGCACGGCTGCCCGTCCGCCCTGTTCCGGGGCGTGAACATTCTGAACACCACGCAGGAGGCCGGTCGATGAGCCCGCGCACCGCCAAGCCGCACGAGATCGTCGAGCGCGCCCTCGACCTGTCCACCGCCGACGGCTGCGTGGTGATCGCCGACGAGGAGTCGACGGCGAACCTGCGCTGGGCGGGCAACGCCCTCACCACCAACGGCGTCACCCGCGGCCGCACCCTGACCGTCATCGCCACCGTCGACGGCAAGGAGGGCACCGCCTCCGGTGTCGTCTCCCGCTCCGCCGTCACCGCCGACGACCTGGAGCCGCTGGTGCGGGCCGCCGAGGCGGCCGCCCGCTCGGCCGGCCCCGCGGAGGACGCCCAGCCGCTGGTGACCGGCGTCGCCGCGTCGCCCGACTTCACCGACGCCCCCGTCGAGACCACCTCGGCGGTCTTCGCGGACTTCGCCCCCGCGCTCGGCGAGGCCTTCGCCCGGGCCCGCGCGGGCGGCCGCGAGCTGTACGGCTTCGCCAACCACGAGTACGTGTCCAGCTACCTCGGCACCTCCACGGGGCTGCGCCTGCGCCACGACCAGCCCAACGGCACCCTCGAACTGAACGCCAAGTCGCCGGACCGCACCAAGTCCGCGTGGGCGGGGCGGGCCACCCGGGACTTCAAGGACGTCGACCCGACCGTGCTCGACGCGGAGCTGGAGCGGCGCCTCGCCTGGGCGCGGCGGCGCGTCGAGCTGCCCGCCGGGCGGTACGAGACGCTGCTGCCGCCGACCGCCGTCGCGGATCTGCTGATCTACCAGTTCTGGTCGTCCTCGGCCCGGGACGCCGCCGAGGGCCGCACGGTCTTCGCCAAGCCGGGCGGCGCCACGCGCCTCGGCGAGCGGCTCGCCCGGCTGCCGCTGACGCTGCGCAGTGATCCGCACGAGCCGGGCCTGGAGTCGGCGCCGTTCGTGCTCGCGCACTCCTCCGGCGGGGACGCCTCCGTCTTCGACAACGGCCTGCCGCTGAGCGCCACCGAGTGGATCCGCGAGGGTGAGCTGGCCCACCTGGCCACCAGCCGGCACAGCGCCGCCCTCACCGGCCTGCCGGTGACCCCGGCCGTCGACAACCTCGTCCTGGACGGCGGCGGCGACCGCTCCCTGGACGAGATGGTCGCCGCGACCGGGCGCGGGCTGCTGCTCACCTGCCTCTGGTACATCCGCGAGGTCGACCCGGCGACGCTGCTGCTCACGGGCCTGACCAGGGACGGCGTCTACCTCGTGGAGAACGGCGAGGTCGTCGGCGAGGTGAACAACTTCCGCTTCAACGAGTCGCCGGTCGACCTGCTCGGCCGGGCCTCGGAGGCGGGCCGCACGGAGCGGACGCTGCCGCGCGAGTGGGGCGACTACTTCACCCGGGCCGCGATGCCCGCGCTGCGCGTCCCCGATTTCAACATGAGTTCGGTCAGCCAGGGCGTATAACCTCGGTCCTTGCACATCCGTGCACCCTGTAAGCACTCCCGAGGAGACGCGAGACCCGTGACGGACATCGTCGACGAGCTGAAGTGGCGGGGACTTTTCTCCCTGTCCACCGATGAAGACGCACTGCGCAAGGCGCTCGCGGACGGTCCCGTCACGTTCTATTGCGGCTTCGACCCCACCGCGGCGAGCCTGCACGTCGGACACCTCGTGCAGGTCCTCACCGTGCGCCGGCTCCAGCAGGCGGGGCACCGCCCGCTGGCCCTGGTGGGCGGTGCCACGGGCCAGATCGGCGACCCGCGGCCGACCGCCGAGCGCACCCTGAACGACCCGGAGACGGTCGCGAACTGGGTGGCGCGGCTGCGCTCGCAGATCGAGCCGTTCCTGTCCTTCGAGGGCGAGAACGCCGCGGTGATGGTCAACAACCTCGATTGGACCGCGGGCCTGTCCGCGATCGAGTTCCTGCGGGACATCGGCAAGCACTTCCGGGTGAACAAGATGCTGACCAAGGACTCGGTCGCCCGGCGCCTGGAGTCGCAGGAGGGCATCTCCTACACGGAGTTCAGTTACCAGCTCCTGCAGGGCATGGACTTCCTGGAGCTGTACCGGCGCTACGGCTGCACCCTCCAGCAGGGCGGGTCCGACCAGTGGGGCAACCTCACGGCCGGCATCGACCTGATCCACCGCCTGGAGCCGGACGCGGCCGTGCACGCGCTCGCCACGCCGCTGATGGTCAAGGCCGACGGCACCAAGTTCGGCAAGTCCGAGGGCGGCGCCGTCTGGCTCGACCCGACGATGACAACGCCGTACGCGTTCTACCAGTTCTGGCTGAACGTGGACGACCGGGACATCTCTACGTACATGCGGATCCTGTCCTTCAAGTCCCGCGCGGAGCTGGAGGAGATCGAGAAGCAGACCGAGGAGCGTCCGCAGGCGCGCGCCGCGCAGCGCGCGCTCGCCGAGGAGCTGACGACGCTGGTGCACGGCGCCGACCAGTGCGCCGCGGTCATCGCCGCGTCCAAGGCGCTCTTCGGCCAGGGCGAGCTGGCCGATCTGGACGAGGCGACGCTGGCCGCTGCCCTCTCCGAGCTGCCGCGCGTGCGGGTCGCCGAGCTCGGCCCGGTCGTGGACCTGTTCGCCGAGGTCGGCCTGGTGGCGAGCAAGTCCGCCGCCCGCCGCACGGTCAAGGAGGGCGGCGCCTACGTGAACAACGTCAAGGTCGCCGCCGAGGACGCCGTCCCCGCCTGCGAGGACCTGCTGCACGGGCGGTGGCTCGTGCTGCGCCGGGGCAAGAAGAACCTCGCGGCCGTCGAGGTGACGGCGGGCTGATCGCGCGCGGGCCGCTCGCACGCGGGCTGCTCACGCGCTCACGGCGAAGGCCCGGCCCCCCGCGCGGGGGGCCGGGCCTTCGCCGCGCAAGACGCGGCTCGCACGCCGTGGCGGCAGGGCTCAGGCTGTTCGCCGGTTGCCTTTGAGCATCTTGTAGGCCGCGTCGCCCAGGCCGACGACCACGACCGCCGCCGCCACCTGGAGCGCGTGCCGGCCCCAGTCGATGCCCTTGGTCTCGTTGATGCCGAACTGCGTCGCGAGCCAGTTGCCCACGACCGCTCCGATGATGCCGAACACCGTGGTCAGCCAGAGCGGACTGTGCTGCTTGCCCGGCAGGATCGCCTTGGCAATCAGCCCCAGCACGAATCCCACGATGATCGCCCACAACCAGCCCATAGCTGCCTCCTTGTACGGCTCTACGTGAGCATTACCGCCAGTGTCGGTCCGTGCGCCGTACGGCGCATGTCGGGCGCCCCCATCCGGGGCGGGACACGGGAACCACGCCGGGCACAGGCCTGCCCCCGCTCTCGTGGGCGGCGCGGGTCAGGCGTACCGTGGAGGTGCCGGACCGGGGCAGATTCCGGGGTGAGTCCGGCGCAGCGGACAGGGTGGTGGAGCGTGATGCGGAAGCAGAGCGGCGGCCAGGTCTTCCGGATCACCGGGGCCCGTCAGGGACTCGCGGAGGACGTGCGCGGCCGTCAGCGCCGGTATGTGATCTCCATGTCGGTCCGGACGCTGTCCGTGGTCGCCGCGGCCGTGCTGTGGAACGTCGAACGGCATGTGGCCATCGTCGCGCTGGTGCTCGGCGTGCTCCTCCCGTACATCTCCGTGGTGATCGCCAACGCGGGGCGCGAGAGCAACCCCTCGCTGCCGTCGACGTTCGTACCCGCTCCTTCTCGGCCAATGCTCGCGCCGCCCGCTCCGGTCGGCCCCGCCGAATCCGTCCCGGAAGATCCCCTGGGTGGTGCGCACGACCAGCGGCGCGGCGCTCCGCACGGTCAGAACTGACCGTCGACGTTGCGCCAAGCTCAAGAAAAGCTCAGATCAATCATGTAGTTCCGGTGCCAGTCATCGGGTCCCGCGTGACATACTTCGTACGCGCTCCGCATCCCCCGTCGGAGCGACAGACCGACGCCGGGCAGCTCCCCCCGTGGCTGCTCGGCGTCGCCTTGTTCGGAACGTTGTGGGACGCGACTGTGAGTGACGAAACGCCGATCTGTTCCGCCAAGGGCTGCCGCGTGGCCGCGGTCTGGGTGCTCGCCTGGAACAACCCGAAGATCCACACGCCGGAGCGGCGCAAGACGTGGCTCGCGTGCGAGGAGCACCGCGAGCACCTCTCCCAATTCCTCGGCGTCCGCGGGATGTTGAAGGACGTCGTGCCGCTCGCGGAGTGGCCGGACCAGGACTCCTAGCCGCCGATCGCGGACATCGGGCGCTCCGGCTGGAGGAACGAGGGGTCGTCCAGGCCCGAGCCGGCCTTCTTGCCCCACATGGCGCGCTTCCAGATGCGGGCGATCTCCTCGTCCGAGCCTTCCTCGCTGCTCTCCGGGGCGGCGCGCAGGGCCGCGCGCAGGTCCGTCTCCTCGGTGGCGAACAGGCAGGTGCGCACCTGGCCGTCGGCGGTGAGCCGCGTGCGGTCGCAGGCCGAGCAGAAGGGGCGGGTCACCGAGGCGATGACGCCGACGCGGTGCGGGCCGCCGTCCACGAGCCAGCGCTCGGCGGGGGCCGAGCCGCGCTCCCCGGTGCCTTCCTCCGTGAGCTCGAAGCGGGTGCGCAGGGAGGCCAGGATGTCGCCCGCGGTGATCATCCCGTCGCGCTTCCAGCCGTGCTGGGCGTCGAGCGGCATCTGCTCGATGAAGCGCAGTTCGTAGTCGTTCTCCACGGCCCAGGCCAGGAGGTCGGGGGCCTCGTCCTCGTTGAGCCCCGGCATCAGGACGGTGTTGACCTTGACGGGGGTGAGCCCGGCGTCGCGGGCCGCTTCGAGGCCTTCGAGGACGTCCTTGTGGCGGTCCCGGCGGGTGAGGGTCTTGAAGACGTCGGGGCGCAGGGTGTCCAGGGAGACGTTGACCCGGTCGAGGCCGGCGGCCTTGAGGGCCTCGGCGGTGCGCTTGAGACCGATGCCGTTGGTCGTCAGGGACATCTTGGGGCGGGGTGCCAGCCGGGCGCAGCGCTCGACGATCCCGACGAGGCCGGGGCGCAGGAGGGGCTCGCCGCCGGTGAAGCGGACTTCCGTGATGCCGAGCAGGGTGACGGCGACGCGCACGAGGCGCACGATCTCGTCGTCGGTGAGCAGGTCGGGCTTGGCCAGCCACTGCAGGCCTTCTTCCGGCATGCAGTACGTGCAGCGCAGATTGCAGCGGTCGGTCAGTGAAACGCGCAGGTCAGTGGCTACTCGGCCAAAGGTGTCGATGAGCACTGCGGCCCCCTCCCCGGCGGTTGGATGCTCGCGGGTCCCACCGGTAGGGATCCCACTGCTTTCGACCTTACGCGACCCCTGTGACAACCTCATGGGCCATTTGCCACGAGGAACGGCGCGGCCGCGTCGTAGGACTGTACGACGCGGCCGCTACGAACGTGTGAACGCTTCTTGGTCAGTGGGCCCCGAAGCCGGTGAGGGACTTGACCTCCAGCTCGGCGTATTTGCCCTTGTCGGGCTCCTCCTTGGACAGGACGGATCCGAGCCAGCCGAGCAGGAAGCCCAGCGGGATGGAGATCAGGCCCGGGTTCTCCAGCGGGAAGAAGTCGAAGTTCGCGTCCGGGAACATGGAGGTGGGCTTGCCGGAGACGACCGGGGAGAACAGCACCAGGCCGACGGCCGCGGTCAGACCGCCGTAGATGGACCACAGGGCGCCCTGCGTGGTGAATTTCCGCCAGAACAGGCTGTAGAGGATCGTCGGCAGGTTCGCCGAGGCGGCGACGGCGAAGGCGAGGGCGACGAGGCCGGCGACGTTCAGGTCGCGGGCCAGGGCGCCGAGCGCGATGGAGACGATCCCGATGAAGACGGTCGCCCAGCGGGCGGCCCTCATCTCCTCCTTCTCGGTGGCCTTGCCCTTGCGGATGACGTTGGCGTAGATGTCGTGCGCGAAGGACGAGGACGAGGCCAGGGTGAGGCCCGCGACGACCGCGAGGATCGTGGCGAAGGCGACCGCGGAGATCACCGCGAGGAGGATCGCGCCGCCGGTGGAGCCCCCGCCGCCGCCGATCTCCAGGGCGGCGAGCGGCGCCGCCGTGTTGCCCGCCTTGTTGGAGGCGATGATGTCGGCGTGCTTGAGCAGGGCCGCGGCGCCGAAGCCGAGCACGATGGTCATCAGGTAGAAGGCGCCGATGATGCCGATAGCCCAGTTGACGGACTTCCGGGCGGCCTTCGCGGTGGGCACGGTGTAGAAGCGGATCAGGATGTGCGGCAGGCCGGCGGTGCCGAGGACCAGGGCGATGCCGAGCGAGATGAAGTCCAGCTTGGAGGTGGCGCTCAGGCCGTACTTGAGGCCGGGTTCCAGGAACTTCGAGCCCTGGCCGCTGTTGGCGGCGGCCGAGCCGAGCAGGTCGGAGACGTTGAAGTGGAACTTCAGCAGGATCAGGAAGGTGATGAGGATGGTGCCCGTGATGAGCAGGACGGCCTTGACCATCTGCACCCAGGTGGTGCCCTTCATGCCGCCGATGGTGACGTAGACGATCATCAGGACGCCGACGAGGGCGACGATGAGGACCTTGCCCGCGTCGGAGGTGATCCCGAGCAGCAGCGAGACCAGGACGCCCGCGCCCGCCATCTGGGCGAGCAGGTAGAAGATCGAGACGACGATGGTGGAGGTGCCGGCGGCCGTGCGGACCGGGCGCTGGCGCATGCGGTACGCGAGGACGTCGCCCATGGTGTAGCGCCCGGAGTTGCGCAGCGGCTCGGCGACCAGGAGCAGCGCCACCAGCCAGGCGACCAGGAAGCCGATGGAGTACAGGAAGCCGTCGTAGCCGAAGAGGGCGATGGCGCCGGCGATGCCGAGGAAGGACGCGGCGGACATGTAGTCGCCGGAGATCGCGAGGCCGTTCTGGAAGCCGGTGAACTGGCGGCCGCCCGCGTAGAAGTCGGCGGCGCTCTTGGTCTGCCGGCCGGCCCAGACGGTGATGCAGAGGGTGGCGACGACGAAGGCGGCGAAGAGACTGATGATCAGCGTGCGGTGCTCGGAGGCGTCGGAGGCCGCCGCGAGGTCCAGGGCCGCGGTGTGCGCGGGGCTCATGCGTCACCCTCCTTGCGGGGCTCGGTGCCGGTCTCCGTGCGGGCTTCCATGCGGGTCTCCATGCGGGACTTGATCGCCTCGGCCTTCGGGTCGAGCTTCGCGGCGGCGTGCCGGGAGTAGAACCAGGCGATGAGGAACGTGGTCAGGAACTGCCCGAGGCCGAGCACCAGGGCGACGTTGATGTTGCCGAACAGCTTGGTGCCCATGAAGTCGCCCGCGTAGTTGGAGAGCAGGACGTACACGAGGTACCAGGTGATGAAGGCGATGGTGAGCGGCACGGCGAACGAGCGGTGCGCGGCGCGCAGTTCGCCGAACTCCGCGCTCTGCTGCACCTCGGTGAACTCCTCCGTGGAGGGCGCGTGGGGAGCGGTTTCTTTTCCTGCGCCACCCTTCGAGGGGGGCGGTGCGTCGGTGGCCACGGAGTCTCCTCGTGGTGCGGATGGGATGGGGACGGTCGGTTCTTCCATCGGTTCTCTGGTCTCGCGTTCCGGCGTGACGCGGATCACGTGGACCACGGTTGGCGATGCTAGGGCCACAGGACGTGATCCGACAGGGGTTGATGTTGCTTCCGTTGTCTGCTCAACGTCGCGGTGGCGCGCACGACGCGCCCCGGCCCGCCGGTTTCTTCGGGAAGGCATTGCTGGCCTGGGAGTTCGGGGGATAGCTTCACCCGTGCACGACCCGTCATGTACCTGCCCGAGCACCAGCTGTGTTCGGGCAGTTCCGTATCCGGATGATGTGGAGATCCCATGGCTCATCTGCGTTCAAGACGCCGTACGGCGCTCACCGTGCCGCTCGGTATCGCGCTCGCCGCCTCGGTCGGCCTCGTACCCGGTGCCGCGACGGCGGCCCCGGACGAATCGCCCGCACCCGCCGTCGCGTCGGCCGCGAAGGACGCCCCCGTTTTCGCGTACGTCGTCAACACCCGTGCGGATCACCGGACGATGGCGCACGTGAAGCGGGCGATAGCCGAGGCCGGTGGCTCCGTCGTCGTCGCGCACGACACGATCGGCGTCATCGTCGCGCACTCGTCGGACCCGGCGTTCGGCGAGCGGATACGCGGCGTCCGCGGTGTGCAGTCCGCGGGCGCGACCCACACCGCGCCGCTGCGGGCCGCGGGCACCACGGACGACGGCAAGGCGGAGCTGCTCTCCAAGGCCGACGCCGAGGCCCTGAAGCGCACCGCCGCCCCGGGCGCCGAGCCGATGGAGGGCGACCAGTGGGACCTGCGGGCGATCGGGGCCGACAAGGCGGCCAGGATCAACCCGGGCAGCAGGAAGGTCACGGTCGCCGTGATCGACACCGGCGTCGACGACACCCACCCCGACCTGGCCCCGAACTTCTCGGCGACGCAGTCCGCCAGTTGCGTCGGCGGCAAGGCGGACACCTCCGCCGGGGCGTGGCGCCCGGCCAAGGACCACTACCACGGCACGCACGTGGCGGGTGAGATAGCCGCCGCGCGCAACGGCGTCGGCGTCGCGGGCGTCGCGCCCGGCGTGAAGATAGCGGGCATCAAGGTCGCCGACCCGGTCGACGAGTTGTTCTACCCGGAGAACGTGGTCTGCGCCTTCGTGTTCGCCGCCGAGCACGGCGTCGAGATCACCAACAACAGCTACTACGTGGACCCGTGGCTGTACAACTGCAAGGACGACCCCGACCAGCGGGCCATCCTCGACGCGGTCAACCGCGCCCAGCTGTACGCCCAGCGCAAGGGCACCCTCAACGTCTCCTCCGCGGGCAACTCCAACCACGACCTGGACTCCCACGCGATCGTCGACAAGACGAGCCCGGACGACTCCACGCCGGTGACCCGCACCATCGACCCGCACGAGTGCCTGGACGCGCCGGCCCAGCTGCCGGGCATCGTCACCACGAGCGCGACGGGCGTCAAGAACCTGAAGGCGGCGTACTCCAGCTACGGCAAGGGCGTCGTGGACATCACGGCCCCCGGCGGCGACAAGTACCAGACGCCGACCGACACCCCGTCGAAGAACGGCAACATCCTCTCCACCATGCCGAACGGCGAGTACGGCTGGCTGCGCGGCACGTCGATGGCCGCGCCGCACGCCGCGGGCGTCGCCGCGCTGCTGAAGTCCACGCACCCCAAGGCGGGCCCGGCACAACTGCGCAGCCTCCTCAAGGCGCAGGCCGACCGCATGGAGTGCCCCGCCGAGCCGTACGACCCGGACGGCGACGGTGACGTCGACGCGGTCTGCGAGAGCGGCGGCAAGGGTGACAACGGCTTTTACGGCAGCGGACTCGTCGACGCACTCGACGCCGTGAAGAAGAAGTGACGGGGGACACGGACATGACCAGGTCGACCAGATTCTCCGCCGGGGCCATATCCCGGGCCAGGACCACCGGTTTCCCGCGCTCCCGGCGCGCGCTGGCCCTGCCGCTCGGGGTGGCGGTGGCCTCGGCCGTCACCTTCCTGCCGGGCCCGGCCTCGGCGCGGCCCGCCGCGGTGCCGGACGCGCCGGCGTCCGCCGCTGCCTCGGCCTCCTCGGCCGACGCCACGTCGATGAGTTACGTGGTGAACGTCCACCCGGGGAAGGGCACTTCCGCCCGCGTCAAGAAGGCCATCGCCCGGGCCGGCGGTGACGTCGTCATCGCGTACGACAGGATCGGCGTCATCGTCGTCCACTCGGCGAACCCGGACTTCGCCGCGACGATCCGCGCGGTCAAGGGCGTCGACTCGGCGGGCGCGACCCGCACGGCCCCGCTGTCCGCACAGTCCGACGACGCCCTGGACTCCGAGCGCACGCTCACCGCCGCCGAGGTCAAGGCCGCCGCGGGCAAGGCGGCGGCGGGCCAGGACGAACTGGAGCCGCTCCAGTGGGACCTGCCCGCCATGAAGGCGGACAAGGCGCACAAGATATCGCTGGGCAGCCGCAAGGTGACGGTCGCCGTGCTCGACTCCGGGGTCGACGACACCCACCCCGACATAGCGCCCAACTTCGACCGCGAGGCGTCCGCGAGCTGCCTGAACGGCGTGCCCGTCCAGAAGGACAACGCGTGGCGCCCGGTCGCCCAGGAGAGCGACCACGGCATGCACGTGGCCGGTTCGATCGCCGCGGCGAAGAACGGCACCGGCATCACGGGCATCGCGCCCGGCGTGAAGGTGGCGAGCCTGAAGGTGGCCGAGCCCGCGACCGGCCTGTACTACACGGAGGCCGTCGTCTGCGGCTTCGTGTGGGCGGCCGACCACGGCGTGGACGTGACCAACAACAGCTATTACACCGACCCGTGGCTGTTCAACTGCACGACGGACGACGACCAGAAGGCGCTGGTCGACGCGGTCGGCAGGGCCGCGCGGTACGCGGAGCGCAAGGGCGCGGTGAACGTCGCGGCCGCGGGCAACGCGCGGACCGACCTCGCGCAGGACGAGCTCGTCGACAAGACGAGCCCCAACGACACCACTCCGGTGACCCGCACCATCAAGACCAAGGACTGCTTCGACCTCCCCTCGCAGCTGCCCGGCGTCGTGACGGTCTCCGCCACCGGGGCCAAGAACATCAAGGCGTCGTACTCGAACTACGGCGAGGGCGTCATCGACATCACCGCCCCCGGCGGTGACCAGACGAGGTACCAGGCGCCCGAGCCGCCGGCCGTCGACGGCCGGATCCTGTCCACGCTGCCGGGCGGCAAGTTCGGCTACAAGGGCGGTACGTCGATGGCGTCCCCGCACGCGGCGGGCGTGGTCGCGCTGCTGAAGTCCACCCACCCGCACGCCTCCCCGGCACGCCTGAAGGCGCTCCTGTACCGCCAGGCGGACGCCATGGCGTGCACGGATCCGTACGACATCGACGCCGACGGCAAGATCGACGCGGTCTGCGAGGGCGACACGGAGAAGAACGGCTTCTACGGCGTGGGCATGGCCGACGCGCTGGACGCCGTGCGCAAGTAGCACTGTGCCTCAGTGGCAATGTGCCGGCACGGGTCGGGCCGGGCGGCCGAGGAGCCACCCGGCCCATTCCCGTCGCACCACGAGAGAATTTGTGTCATGTACGAGTTCAAAAGTTCCGCGTTCGTGTTCGCCGGCACGGAGCAGTGGGTGGCGTGGCCCGCCCGGCCCCGCTGGCAGCTGGTGCTGAGGTTCGCCGCCACGGTGCTGTTCATGCCGTTCTGGATCGCGCTGGGGATCGCGGTCTTCGCCGCCGTCCTCGCCATCGGCCTGGCCACCGAGGTCATCGCCGCGGTGAGTTCCTCGTACGAGCGGGCCTACGAGGACTTCATGGACCGGGCGATGAGCCGGATCACCACGCTCCCCCACTGGTGCGTGCTCTGGTCCGAGGTGCGCCACGAAGGGGACGCCGCCTACTACCGCGCCCGCGTCGACGGGGTGCTCGCCCGGTGGACGGAGCGCGCGTCGGCGCCGCGCGTGCCCAAGAAGCCGGCGCCTCCTTGCGAGTGCGAGATCCCGCGGCGCGACTACCGCGGCTGCGGCGGGCACTACGTCGTCCGGGCGGCGGCCGCCCAGGGGTGGGAGCTGCAGCCCTCGACGCCGGGTGTGTCGATCAGACTCCGGTGGTCGGCGGCGGCGGAGCATGAGGGGGCGACCGCATGAGCGGTACCCGGGCCGCCTGGGCCGCGCTCGGCGGTGACGCCGCGCTCCTCTCCCGGGTCTCCTTCGTCGTCCGCGAGGGCGCCCTGCCCGCGCGGCTGCCCGTCATCGGGCTCGCGCGGGCCTGTGGCGCCGTCTGCGCGCTGGCCGCCGCCGAGTTGACGGCCGCGCGCGGCGACGGAGGCGTGCCGTCCGTACGGGTCGATGACGGGGCCCTGGCGACGGCGTTCACCAGTGAGCGGCACCTGCTGGTCGACGGGCGCGCGCCCGTCAACTTCGCCCCGCTGTCCCGGTTCTGGCGCACGGCCGACGGCTGGGTGCGCACCCACGCCAACTACCCGCATCACCGGGCGGCGTTGTGGGCCGCGCTCGGGTTCACCGCGGAGCCTTCCGTGGACGCGGTGGCCGCGACGCTGGCCGACCGGTCCGCCGTGGCGGTGGAGGAGGCCGTGTACGCCGCCGGGGGCCTCGCCGTGGCACTGCGCTCCCCGCGGGAGTGGGCGGCGCATCCCCAGGGCGTCGCGGCGGGCGCCCGTCCGCTGCCGCGCCGGGAACGGATCGGCGACGCGCCCGCGTGCCCCCTGCCGCCGCCGGCCGGCGCCCCCGCGCTGCCCGCCCGCGGGCTCCGCGTCCTCGATCTGACCCGGGTCGTCGCGGGGCCGGTCGCCACCCGCACCCTCGCGCTGCTGGGCGCGGACGTCCTGCGGGTCGACCCGCCCGGGCTGCCGGAACTCTCCGACCAGCACGCGGACACGGGCTTCGGGAAGCGCTCCACGACCCTGGACCTGGCGAGCGGCGCCGACCGGCGGGCCTTCGAGGAGCTGCTGGCACATGCCGACGTGGTCGTCACCGGCTACCGTCCGGGCGCCCTCGACCGCTTCGGCCTCTCCCCCCAGGCGCTGGCCGAGCGCAGGCCCGGGGTGGTCCTCGCGCAGCTCTCGGCGTGGGGGCGGGACGGGCCGTGGGCCGGACGGCGCGGGTTCGACAGCCTGGTGCAGGCGGCGACGGGCATCGCGGTGATCGAGGGGTCACCGGAGCGGCCCGGCGTGCTGCCCGCGCAGGCCCTGGACCACGGCAGCGGCTATCTCCTCGCGGCGGCGGTCCTGCGCTCGCTCACCGAGCGGTCGCGCACCGGCGGGACCCATCTGACGCGGCTCGCGCTGGCGGGGACGGCGGCATGGCTGATCGGGGCGGGCGCGGACGAGCGGAGCGGTGGTTCGCGGGAGGAAGACCACGGGCGTCGGACGGACGAGGCGTCCGAGGGAGTGGGCGTGGTGGTGGGCGAGGCCTATGCCGATCCGGGGCCCTGGCTCGGCGGGACGGACAGTCCGCTGGGGCGGCTCCGGTACGCCCTGCCGCCGGTCGCCTTCGAGGGCGGTCCGGACAACTGGGCCCGCCCGCCGGGGCCTTGGGGCGGTGACCGGCCCGAGTGGCTGTGACCATACGCAATCTTCCCGGCCCGCCGCTCGACCCGTTCAGGGTAGGCACGGGCGGCCGCCTGCGCGCCTACGCCCCCGCGCGCCGGGAGGTGGTCGCGCTGGGCGTGGTCGTCGTCCTGTCGGCACTGCTGACCGCGGTGCCGTTGCCGATCCGCTGGTGAGCCGAGCGCAGGACGCCTGTGGTCAGCAGGTACTGCGCCGCGATGTAGGTGAGCATGATCGCGAAGTCGGGCCTCGGCAGCTGCGGCCACGCCGCGACGCCGGTCGCGATGAGCGTGTCGGAGAGAAGGAACAGCGCCCCTCCGGCGGCCGCCGCGGGACCGAGCGCGGTGGCGCCCCACGCCATGGCCGTGAGCAGCAGGCTGTAGCCCGCCACGGGGCCCCGCATGTCGGCCGGCAGGTCCGGCCACAGCAGCGTCACGGTGACGGCGAGTGCGAGGGCGTACCCGGCGACAAGGGCCGTCCCCCGCGCGCGGGGCGAGCCGCCCGCCGGGGCGTACCACCGGGTGTCGCCGTACCTCTTGAACAGTACGAGGTAGCAGACGTGCCCGGCGGCGAAGGAGCCCATCCCGGCGAGGAAGGCGGGCTCGGCGTCGAAGAGGAGGAGGGTGTCGCCGCCCCAGCCGAAGAGGAGGGCGGCGATCAGCGGGCGGGGGGCCCGCCGGGTGGCGGCGTAGGCCGCAAGGAGCGGCATGAGCAGCGGCTTGCACACGGCGTGGCCGGGGCCGAGGACCGCGAGGAGCGAGACGAGGTCCCCGAACGCGGCGAGGGCGAAGGCGCCGAGGAGGAGCCGGGGCGAGGGGCGCCGCGACATCACGCCGCCCGCTCCGCGACCGCCGCCTCGCCGGGCCGTACGGCGGCCGTGGGGGCTGCGGGAGCCGCAAGGGCCGCGGGGGCCTTCGGCCGCCAGCCGGGGCCGCGGAAGACCCGCCCGGCCCGCTCGCGCCAACTGGTGGCCGCCCTCAGGTCCCTGGCGATGGCCACGTACTCATGGGTGGCGACGCGCAGCGGGTTGTACGTGCTGATGTTCTTCGTCAGGCCGTACACGGGACGGTCGGTCTCGGCGACCCAGGAGCCGAACAGGCGGTCCCAGATGATCAGGATGCCGCCGAAGTTGCGGTCCAGATAGCCGCCCTGGGAGGCGTGGTGGACGCGGTGGTGCGAGGGCGTGTTGAAGACGAACTCGAAGGGCCGGGGCAGCTTTCCGATGCGTTCGGTGTGGATCCAGAACTGGTAGACCAGGTTGGCCGACGAGCAGAAGGCGAGCGCCGCCGGATGGACGCCGCAGGCGATGAGCGGCAGATAGAACGGCCACACCGTCAGGCTCGTCCAGGGCTGGCGCAGCGCGGTCGTGAGGTTGAACTTGCGGCTGGAGTGGTGCACGACGTGGCAGGCCCACAGGATGCGGATGACGTGATGGCCCCGGTGCGACCAGTAGTAGAAGAAGTCCTGGGCGAGGAGCATCAGCGGGATCGTCCACCACAGCACGGGGACGCGCAGGGGCGTCAGCGTGTAGACGGCCGTGTAGATCGCGACGATCGGGATCTTCCACAGCAGGTCGAAGGCGAGGCTGCCGAGGCCCATGGTGACGCTGGTCGCCGCGTCCCTGGTCTCGTACCCCGCCGCGTCCTCGTCGGGATGGATCCGGTGGCTCACGATCTCGACGGCGGTGAGCAGCACGAAGGCGGGGATGGACCACAGCACGACATCGGGCAGGTTCGGGGACATGCGTGCACGGTAGAACGGCTCCCCGCCCGCGACTAGAGGTTGTTACCGACAAGTATTACCGGCGGTACGAGGTCGGTTGTTGGTGATCCCCGCCAAAGGCGGGGCCGTGGAAGGCCGGACCGGCGGCCGTCCGGGGGGGCTCAGCAGCGCCTCGCGGGGGCCAGCGACCTGACCTCGTCGGCGGGGATCGTCCGCCGCGCCGGCTTCCCCCCGCGGGCCCCCTCCCCCGCCACCCGGAGCACCACGCCCCGGGCGTCGCTCACCACCAGCTCTCCGCAGGCGGTGCCCTCCGCCGTCGTCACCAGCACCCGGAACGGCCCACCTGCGCCTCCCTCGGCCTTCTTGTCCTCATCGGCGCCGACCGGCACGACCCAGCTGACCGCCAGTGCGGCCACGATCGCGCACAGGCCCACGACCGAGCGCCGCCGGGCGGAGGCCAGGGCTGCCTGGGTCTGCTCGACCTCGTCGAGGACGGCCGCGAAGAGCCGGTCGCCGCTCAGCCAGACCTGCTGGCCGAGTTGGCCGTGTGCGGCCCGCACCGCCTTCAGCGCGCCGGACAGCAGCAGGGCGAAGGCGGCGACGAGCAGGCCCGCCGTGGTCCACCGCCACAGGTCGGGCATCCCCGCGACGCTCTCGCGGCCTTTGAGCACGAAGACGGCGCCGACGAGTCCGGTGAGCCCGGCGAGGCCGTTGCGCCATCCCTCGGCCTGTCGGCGGACGGCGCCGAGCTGGTCGACCTGGAGCTGCTGTCCGAGCTGTGCGAACCGCTTCTTGGCGAGGTCGGTCACGGGGTGGCACCCCCTTGTGCCGGGGGCGGAACCGGTACGTCCCAGAAGGCGCCGCACCCGGAGTCGGGCGACTCGGGCGGCCGGTCGGGGTGCGGGTAGCCGCATTGGCAGTAGACCGGGATCGAGCCGGTGAGCGGCTCGGGCCGGGTGCGCCGCCCGCGCCCTTTGGCGGGGCCGAGCACTCCGAAGGCGACCCGGAACACGGTGCGGCCGCGGCAGACCGGGCAGGCGCCGGTGACGGTGTACCAGCGGCCGTCGGGGGAGCGCTCCACGGTGAAGGAGCCGACGGCCTGGGCCTCCGACTCCTGGAACGGAGTGGGATCGTGGGCGGGCATGGGGTGTCGTCCTCCGTGAGCAAGTCGGCCGGGCGGTCAGTCGGTCAGGCGGTCACTCGGTCAGGCGGTCACTCGGTCACTCGGTCACGGGCACGTAGCGCTCGGCCCGCGGGGTCGGGGCGGGCTCGGCGGGGCAGTGCGCGGGCAGGGTCGTACCGAAGAGCGGGGCGTACAGGACGAGCCGGTCCCGCACCCAGTGGGTGGACTCCTCGACCTCGCGGGCGGCGACGGCGATGTGGCGGGCGGTGACCTCCCCGGCGACGGCGGGGGCCCGCCCCGTGAAGCGGGAGGTGAGCAGGATCAGGTCCTGCCAGCGGGGGACCAGCGCCATGCCGGGCCGCTCCATGACGAGTTCGAGGCCGAAGGGGCGGTAGCGCGCGAGCCGGTCCCAGGCCCGGTCAAGGGGCCAGCCGAAGCGGGCGGCCGCGCGGACGAGGTCCAGAGGGGTGACGGGTCGGCCGCTGCCGACCAAGTCGCCCTGGAAGAGGGCGGTGTCGTGGACGGTGGGCCGGTGGTCGCGCCACGTCTGGTCGTCGTTGTCGGCGGGCGCCTGCCAGGGGGCGCCGAGTTCGGCGTACGGAAGGAGGGCGTCCAGGCTCTGGCCCAGGGTGCAGTCCTGGTCGCGCGCGTGCTCGATCAGAAGGCGTACGTCCGGGGTCTCGCGCCAGACGACGCCCCGTTCACCACGCAGGCAGCAGGCGGCGGCGTCCGCCTTGGAAGGGCGCAGCCCGGCGAGCCCCGGGGACGGCAGGCGCAGGGGCGCCTCGTGGCCCGTCAGGGGGCCGAGCACGGCGAGCCGGTCGAAGGTCGGGCCGAGGGACTGCTCGGCGAGCGCCGCGGCCACCAGGCCGTAGGCCGCGTCGAACTCCTCCTGCGCGTCGTCGAAGCCGGCCCCCTCGGTCCGTTGCAGGATCCCGTACACGTTCGGGTTGCCCGGCAGGAGTTCCAGGTCCTGACGCGACACCTCCCGCCAGCGGTCCAGCAGTCCGGGCGCCGACGCGTGGATCAGACCGCCCTCCGCCAGCCGGGTGAGAGCCCGGCGCACCTGCTCGGGGTCCGCCCGCACCTCATGGACCGCGCGGGCCGTGTGGACGAGCGGGACGGGGGCCATGTGGAGGACCGTGGAGTCGAAGCGGGACCGAGAAGGCTTCAGCAGCTCGTAGTCGAGCCTGCTGCACATGTAACCGGCGAGGTCGCCGAGTCCGGGCACCTTCATCCCGAGGGCCTCGAACTGGGGGGCGAACCGCTCGACGACCTCGGCGAACGTCAGGGACAGCGCCTCCGAGGCGATGCCCACCCGGACGAGCGAGACCTGCGTATCGGTCACATACGGGCTGAAGAATTCGGCGTACGCCTCCCTTTCCTCGCCGGTCAACCCGCGGCGCTTGCCGTCCCCCTCGGCCACGGCCTGCCGCTCCTCCCCCAGCGCGGGAAGCTCCGGCAGCCCCAGCCAGGCGTAGCGGCGCAGCACCTCCCCGTAGAACCGGTGGTCCGGGCGAGGGCCGCGCCTGCCGCGCCCGTCGAGCCCCGCGCACCAGGGGTGCCACGACAGGGCGTTCAGCTCTTCGGCGGTGGCCGGCCGGTCGGCGGGCGGCTCCGAGACGGTGTCCGGTACGCGGAAGGCGAATCCGGCGGCGGCGAAGCGCCGCATCCGGCCGAGCGCCTCCCGCGGCGGAAGCCCGGTCCATGTGGAGAACCGTTCGAGGAGCCAGACCGTGTCCTCGACGGCGTCCTCCTCGGTGTCGAGCGACCAGTAGGGCTGCAGGCCGCCGTAGCCGCCGCGGCCGTTGAGCAGCCCGCGGTCGACGTCGTCCAGCTCCATGGCATGGGCCGCTTCGAGGTCGGCCACGGCGGGCACGTCGATCCCTGTGACGGCGTGGCGCCGGATCCGCGCCAGCAAGCTGCCGAACGTGTGCTTCTCGGTGGCGGACGACATGGCGGCCCGGAGCAGGAAGTCGCCCGCGTGCAGGTTGTCGTGGTCGGCGCGGGCCTCCCAGGCGCGGGGCCGCGGGTATCCCTCGATGGAGTCCGGGACGGGGAGGGCCCGGTGCTGTTCACCCCGCCGGATGCCCGCGTCCCGCAGGATGCCCGACCGCCAGGCCAGGTAGCGGTCGTCGGCGAGCGAGTACCCGCCTCTGAACCTTCCGTGCTCGGCGGCGAGCGCCGGGTCGCTCGGGAAGTAACCCACCCGGCGGAAAGAGATGAGGGCCCGCTGGTCCCAGGCCAGCACGGAGGTGACCCGGGCGTCCGCGGCCAGCAGCCGTTCCGTGATCCGCGCGGCCCCCTCCGGCACCCACCAGGCGAATTCCCAGAGCCACTCCAGGTGGAACCACTGGGGAGCCTCGAACGTCGCGCAGGCGTCGATGATCTCGCGGGCCACCCACTCCTGGTCGTAGGAGAAGACACGGGTCCTGCTGGTGCTGATCTCCGGGGCATGGCTCTCCCGGAGATCCACCACGCACCCGGCCGGGAATCTTCCGCGTCGGGAGTCGTAGGGCTCTCTGGCGTGGTCCCCCCTGGGCCAGGGGGGCAGGTGGTGCTCCCCGGCCTGCTCCCCCGGCGTTCCCAACAGCACCCCGTCGGCCAGCAACCGGCCGTCCCCCGGCACCCACCACAGGTCCCGCGCCGCCCGCACCGCCCGGCCGGCGTCGCCTTCGTAGTAGAGGGTGTCCGGCTCCCAGGTCCGCACCGTCTCCCCGTCGCGCTCGACCCGCATGGTGTAGTCGGTGCGCCACACCAGCGCCGCCAGCTCCTTGGCGACGTCGACGGAGTCGTCCTGGAGGTAGAGCCGCACCGTGGTGCCGCCGCCGGGCTGCGACTCGTCGCGGGGCCTGATCCGAAAGAGACTGCCGCTGGAGGCGATGTCCACCCCCAGCCCGCGGCCCGACTCCGCGCGCCCGTACGCGTCCGTGGCGCGCGTGGAGATCCTGATCTCGTCGGCCAGCATGAAGTAACTGAACACACCGACGCCGAAGCGGCTGTTGGGGTAGATCCGCAGGTTCTCGTCGGCCCGGCGCCAGAGGGCCTGTTCCCTGCGGTACTCGCGGGACTGCTCGAAGCGCCGACCCGCGCGGGAGAACGTGCCGCGGAGCGTGTCGCGCCCCATGCCGACGCCGTTGTCCTCGCACTCCACGTAGGGGCGGCCCTCGTCGTCGGTCCCCTGCCGGAAGACGATCTCGCCCCGCCAGGTGTACGGGATGCCCTTGCCGGCCTTGCCGTAGCGCAGCCGGGCCTGGCGGTAGCGGCAGGCGTCCAGGGCGTTCTGGTACAGCTCGCGCAGGGCGAGGTTGCGGTCTCCGTAGAGCTGCGTGCCCATGAGGAGTTCGCGCATCTCGTCCTCGGCCAGGCCGAAGCGCATGAGGGGCACTCCATAGGCGTCGCCCTTGGTGCGGACGTCGTACTGGGGGCGCAGTCTGCCGCAGGTCACCCGCTCGGGCAGATGGGCGAGGAGGCCGTCGGGGACCGGCCGGCCCAGATGCTGCCTGATGCGCAGCACCGCGTCGTCGGTCCAGCCGGTCAGCGCCTCCAGGCCGGCGTGGACGGCGGGGTGGGGGCAGGCCACATCGAGGTCGATGGCGCGGGTGTAGCGGTCCCTGACCCACCTCAGCTCCCGCACGCACTCGACGGCCCGGCGGGGGACGAGGCCGTCGGCGACGCCGATGTTGTCGACGAGGACGCCGGGCAGCTCCCGCAGGTCCCCGCCGAGCAGACCGGCGACGGCGAGCAGCCAGGACAGCTCGCGGGGCCGCCAGGTCTCCGTCACCTCGCTGACGCCCGGCGGGCCGGCGAGCACGAGTTCGGCGACGCGGAAGGGCGGTTCGCGCTCCTCGTCGTACGACCGAGCGGGTACGACACCCGTCTGACGGCAGACGCGCACGAGTTCGTCGGTGAGTTCCGCCACCCGCCGGGCGGAGGCGTCCCCGCCGATGAGCACCCTGGCCAGCGGGGCCAGGAGCTGCCCGGCGTACGCCTCGTCCCACAGCTCCTCCTTGCCGCGGACGTGCCGGTGCACGAGCCAGGCGGCGACGGCCTGTGCCTCCTCGGCCCGTCCCCGGGCGGCCAGTTCGCGGCCCTTGCGCCAGATCAGCGCGTGCGCGGCGAAGGTGTGCTCCAGGTCCACCCGCTCCGTCCGGAGCCCGGGGCCCGCCGGCACGGTCTCGAGCCGGAAGGCGTCCGCGTCGACCGCCGCCTTGACGCCAAGGGCGTACAGCGCCTCCCGGACGAAGGGAGCGGCCGCGAGCACGGCGAACTCGCCCGCGTCCAGCAGGGGCCCGCCCTGGGTCCGGGAGGGGGCGAGCAGCGGGCGGAGGCCTCTGGTGAGGACCCGCACGGGGTAGTCGTCGTCGGCCCACGGGTCGGGCACCCCGGCCATCGAGGAGGTGTACCAGCGCGCGCACTGCCGGGTGAGTTCGACCAGGGCCTTCTGGAGAGCGGCCCGGCGGTCGTCGTCGCAGCGCACGGCCGTCCACAGTTCGGGGTCGCGGACGGCCGTCGACCACGACTCCTGGAGCGTGCGTCCCGAGCACAGGAGCACGGGGGCGATGGCGTCCGGCCCGCTCGGCGCGTAGTGCGGGGTGGGTGTCTGCTCGTGCCGGGCGGCGCGGGCCAGTTCGGTGGTCCGTGTGGTCGTGTACGCGATGACCTCGGCCACGGTGCGCGGCGCGGTGTCGGCGTCGAGTGCCTCGGCGAGGGCGCGCGTGAAGTGGCTGCCGTGCTCGTCGTCGGAGCCGCAGGTCTGGCCGGGCCCGCAGCCGAAGAGGACGGCGACGCGGTCGCGCCACGCGGGGAAGTTGGTGGCGGGGCCGCCGTGCGAGGCGCTGTCCGGGCCCGCCCGGTCGCGGCAGGCGTCGACGGTGAGCAGTACCGTGCCGGCCTGGCAGCCCGCGAGCAGGGAGGTCAGGTCCAGGTCGATGAGGCTGTCGACGGCCACCTCGGGCGGCTGGACGGCCCAGCTCAACTGGGCGTCGGCGGGCACGAGGTGGTCGGCGCCGCCGACGGAGAGGCCGTGCCCGGTGAAGTGGATGAGGACGGTTCCGTCCTCCGGGGCCGTGCAGCAGATCCGGCTGACGGCGCTGCGGATGCGGGAGCGCTGGGCGGGCCGGTCGGGGGCGAGGCCGAGGACCTCGACGCTGTATCCGGAGGAGTGCAGGGCCTCGCCGAGGAGTTCCGCGTCCCGGTGGACGGCCGAGGTCAGGTCGGGGAAGGCCTCTTCCAGTTCGTAGCGCGGGACGGCGATGACCAGTGCCTGCTTGCTCTGCCCCATGGCCCGCGCCTCCCGTTGAACCGAGCTCGACGCGGGCCAGGATTCCACAAGGGGCCCGGAGCGGGGGGGGTTGGCCCGTACCGCCCCGGATCTTCGGGGCGGTACGGTGTTGGGCCGTACCGCCCCGGGTCATCGCGTGCTCACCAGACCCGCACCGACCCGCCCGGCGCGAACACGGGGCTCGTCGCGTCGGCGGGGGCCTCCTTGAGGGGTTCGTCCAGTTCCTGGACCGTCGGTCCCACGCGCGCGGCGATGCGCCCGAGCCGCTCCAGGTCGAAGCCGTAGACGCGGGCGGCGTTGCCGCCGACCATGGCCGCGATCTCCTCCCGGGGCAATCCCGCGTAGGCGGCGCGCAGGCCTTCGCGGGAGTAGGGGTACGTGCCCTCGTCGTGGGGGTAGTCGCTGCCCCACATGATCTTGTCGAGGCCGATGCGGTGACGCAGGGCCGCCTCGTGCGGGCGCATGAAGCTGGCGCCGACGAAGCAGTTCCCGCGCCACACTTCGGAGGGGCCCTTGCCCATCGACTCGGCGAGGCCCGCGCCGAACTTCGACTCGGCGGTGTCGGCGGCCGGCGCCTTCGTGGCGGTGGCGACGAGGCGCGCGTGGTAGTAGTCCAGCATGTCCAGGACGCCGGGGATCCAGCCGGAACCCTGCTCGGTGAGGACGAGCCGCAGCCCGGGGTGGCGGCGGAAGGCGCCGCCGAAGACGAGGTGCCACAGCGCCCGGTGCGAGAACCACGTGGTCTCCACCATGAACACCGCGCGTGCCGCGGGCTCCTCGCCGAGGGGCGGTGACGCCGAGCCCGCGTGGTGGTTGACCGGCACGCCCAGCTCGGCGCAGACGGCCCAGAGGGGGTCGTAGGTGGCCGAGTGCAGCTCCGGCAGGCCCGAGCCGGGCGGGGTGCCGGGCAGCAGCAGCCCGCCGGTGAGGCCCGCCGCCACCGACCGCCGGACCTCCGCGACGGCTTCGTCGACGTCGTTCAGGAGGATCTGGAAGACGCCCGCCCTGCGCCCCGGCGCGGCGGCGCAGAAGTCGGCGAGCCAGCGGTTGTGGGCGCGCAGGCCCGCCCAGCGCAGCTCGAACTCCGCACGGGTGGGCGCGGGGGCCATCAGCGAGGCCGAGGGGAAGAACGGCGGGATGGTGTTCGGGAAGACGACCTCGGCGACGATGCCGTCCTCCTCCAGTTCGGCGATGCGGCGGGCGGAGTTCCAGTTGCGGTCGGCGGTGTCCGCGAGGAGGTCCTCGTACGGGTTGACGTAGGACGCCGCCCAGGCGTCGAACGCGTCGTGGTGGCGGGAGTCCAAGTAGGGCCGGTAGTCCAGCAGGTCGGCGCCCGCGTGGCAGTCGGCGGAGATGACGGTGTAGCGGTCGTCGCTCATGAGGCCGTCCCCAGTGCGGGGAAGTCGTGGCCGGTCAGCCAGTGCCGGCCCACCTCGCGCGAGCGGGCCCAGGAGGCCGCCACGGCCGCCTGGTCGCTGTCCTGTCCGAGGTCGGCGGGGGTCGGGCCGATGCGGCGGGCCAGCGGGGCGAGCCTGGCGGTGTCGAAGCCGAAGACCTCGGCGGCGGCGAGCCCCAGCATGCGCCGGCTCTCCCCGACGGGGATGTCGTGGAAGGTTCTCCGCAGCCACGCGCGCGTGTCGGGCCAGGTGCCCTCGGGGTGCGGGAAGTCGCTGCCCCACAGGATGTTGTCGACGCCGATCTCGTAGCGCTGGGCCAGTTCGCGGCGCTTGGTGTTGGTGGCGCAGACGAAGAGCTGGCGGTCCAGGTACTCGTGCGGCGGACGCTTCAGTTCCGCGAACGGGGAGAGCTTCTTGCCGCCGTGCGCGCCCAGGTAGAGGCGGTCCATGAACCACAGGAGGTTCGGCAGCCACCAGCAGCCCGACTCGGCGACGCCGAACCGCAGCCCCGGGTGGCGCTCGAAGACGCCGGACCAGAGCATGAACCACAGGGGCCGCGCCGGCCACCAGGTCACTTCGGAGACGTAGATGCCCAGGTGGTCGCCGTACTCGTGGCGGGGCGCCGCCCCGGAGTGGGTGACCACCGGCATCGCGCACGCGGCGGCCGCCGCCCACACGGGGTCGTAACGCCGGTCGTGGTAGGGCGCTTTGTCGACCCACATGGAGGGGATCATCAGCGCGCCGAGCCCCGACTCCTTGGCGCGGTGGATCTCCGCGACGACGCGGTCCACCTCGCCGGTGACGGGCAGCAGCGCGACGCCGCAGTGCCGCTCGGGGTGCTCGGACACGAAGTCGGCGAGCCAGCGGTTGTGGGCCCGCGCGCCCGCCATGCCCAGCTCGGGGTCCTGGTCGCCGCTGAGGCCGAGCCCGACGCCGAAGGGCGCGGCCGTGCGGCTGTCCACGGCGTCCGCGTCGGGGAAGACGACCTCGGCGGCCACCCCGTCGCCGTCCAGCTCCTTGAGGCGCTGGGCGGTGTCCCAGCCGCCACGCAGGCCCTCCTCGTTGTCGCGGAACCACTGGTCGGCGAACGCGTCGTTGCGGATCCCCAGCCGGGTCGCCTCCTGGCGGCGGGCGTCCCGCTCGCCGAGGAAGCCGTCGAAGGCGCGGTGGAAGCGGCTGTCGAGGTAGGGGCGGTACTCCTCGGTGGGGAGCCCCGCGTGGCAGTCGGAGGAGATGATCAGATACGGGTCCTGAGCGCTCATCGGCGGCGCTCCCTTCAGTCCAGGATGAAGTTCTCCAGATACGACGGGTCAGAGCGGTCGAGCATCGACTGCGAGCGGGCCCTGATCTGCCGGTCGCTGTGCTCGCTCGGCGGGAGCAACCAGAAGCGGTCCGCCGCGATGCCCTCGGCCACGAAGTCCGCCACCTGCTCGACGGGCGTGAACCGCACCTCCTGCCCGGCCTCCCTCATCGCGGCCTCCCACTGGTCGAGGCTGCGGTAAGGGGTCCTGCGGGGGCGTGCCTTGGCGTACCGGTCGGGGCGGTTGCGGTGGGACTCCCACAGGCCGGTGCGCAGCATGTGGGGGCCGGGGAAGAGCACGGAGGCGCCCACGCGCGCGTGCTCGGCCTTCAGGTGGGCGTACAGCGACTCGGTCATCGTCACCACGGCCGCCTTGGTGACCGCGTACACGGAGGCGGTGGGCAGCGGCGCGATGCCGCCGTCGCCGGAGGAGGTGTTGACGACGTGCCCCGGTTCGCCGCCCGCGAGCATCCGGGGCACGAAGGCCTGGACGCCGTGGAAGACGCCCCACACGTTGACCTCGAAGGCCCACTTCCAGTCGTTCGGGTCGTGCTCCCACACGCGGCCCTCGGCGCCCGAGCCGACGCCCGCGTTGTTGCACAGCACATGGACGGCGCCGAAGGTGTCGTACGCCTCGTCGGCGAGGGCGAGGACCTGCGCGCGGTCGCCGACGTCGACCACGCGCGCGTGCACGCTCGCCCCGTCCGCGCGCAGTCCGGCGGCCGCCTTCTCCAGGGCGGCGCCCTCGACGTCCGCGAGGACCACCTTCAGGCCGTCCGCCGCGAACCGCCGCGCCATGGCGAGCCCGATGCCGCTCGCCGCGCCGGTGACGACGGCGACCTGTCCCTCGCGCAGCTCCATCTCACACGCTCCCCTCGGGCGGCCCGTCGAGGATCTGCGCGGGGTCGTCGTAGCGCTGGTGGACGTAGGGCAGCAGGGCCCGCGCGCTGACGCGCTCGACGACGCGGCCCCGCTGGTCGGTGGTCTTCTCGCCGATGGTGATCCCGACGAGCGAGCGCACCGGCAGATCGGCCACGGGGTCGTACACCGACTCCCGCAGGACGACGTCACCGGTGACGCTCTCCAGCCTGCGGACCTTCTCGTGACGTACGCAGTGCACCAGCACGGGGTCGGCGTCGAAGCCCGAACCGTCGACGGCGGGCAGGAACTTGAAGTAGAAGTCCGTCCTGTCGGCCGGCTCGGGGAGCGGGAGCGCGCCGCCGACGGCGCCCCGCACCTCCACGAAGGCGATGCCGTGCCGGGCCAGCCTGGCGCGGACGACCAGGCCGTCGCGCTCCACCTCGACCTCGCCGAGCTTCTTCGGCTCCCCGAAGACCTCGCGGCCCCCGATCAGGGCCCGCTCATGGGTCATCGGCATCACCAGGGGGTACCAGCCGGCCACTCCCCCGTGTTCGGCGGCCACGGCCACCGAGCCCGCGCCGAGCGGGTAGCCGGGCAGGTCGACCCTGCTGATGTTCGCCCGCACCAGGGGCCGCCCGGTGGGCTCGAGCGGGGGCGGCAGGACCGCCGCGACCGCGTCGGGGTCGCTCTCCCAGAGGGCCACCACGCCCGTGGACCAGATGTCGGGGAGCCGGGAACTCGCGGTGCGCGATGCGGCGATCTCCGCCTCGGTGCGCGGCCCGTAGCGTACGCGTGCCATGTCGTACCACCCTTCGTCGGCGCGGCGTCGGACTTGCGGCAGCTCTGTAACACAGTTACAACAGGAGCCGTGAAGGGTAAAGGGACGCGTACGCGCCTGGGCCGGGAGGACGTCCTTGCCGCCGCCGAGCGCCTGGTCATGCGGCACGGCCCGCGGTCCCTGACGATGCGCGGCCTCGCCGGCGAGCTGGGCGCCGCCGTCACCTCGATCTACTGGCACGTCGGCAACCGCGAGGCGCTCCTGGACGCCCTCGTGGAGCGCACGCTGGCCGACCTCGGCGAGATCCGCCCGGCAGGCCGCACCCCCGCACAGCGCGTCGTCTCCGTGGCCCGCGCCCTGCGCCGCCAACTGCTCGACCATCCGCACCTCGTCGCGATGGTCCACGAACGCGGGCTCACCGAACGGATGTTCCTGCCCGCGCAGCGTGCGCTGGTCCACGAGGTGCACGAGGCCGGCCTGCGCGGTGTCCGCGCCGCCGACGCCGTCCGCGCCGTCCAGGTCCTCGTCGTCGGCCACGTCCTGGTCGAACGCAACCGCGAACGCGCCCCCGCGCAGCACCCCGGCGAGGAGGAGTTGTGGACGGCGCGGGCGGCGGAGCGGGACGGCGCGCTCGCCCGCGCGCTCGCCGGCCCCCTGGATCCGGAGGCGCTGTTCACCACCTCCGTCAAGGCTCTGGTGACGGGGCTTCTCGGACCGGGCGCCTGACTGTCGGTGGCGGCCCGTATCCTCAGGGACCATGCTCGAAGACCAGACGACCGCAGCGCCCGCCGCCCCCTGGCCGGCCGCGTATCCAACGGGGTACGCGGTCGTCGACGTGGAGACCACCGGCCTGGCCCGCGACGACCGCATAGTGTCGGCCGCGGTCTACCGGGTGGGCGCCCGGGGGGAGATCGAGGACCACTGGTACACGCTGGTCAACCCCCAGCGCGACCCCGGCCCCGTCTGGATCCACGGCCTCACCAGCGAGACGCTCGAAGACGCGCCGCTGTTCCGGGACATCGCCGAGGAGTTCGCGAGCCGGCTCGACGGCCGCGTCCTCGTCGCGCACAACGCCGTCTTCGACTGGTCGATGATCGCCAGGGAGTACGCGCGCGCGGAGCGCGTCGCCCCGGTGCGCCAGCGGCTGTGCACGATCGCCCTCTCCAAGGAGCTGGCGCTGCCGCTGCCCAACCACAAGCTGGAGTCGCTGGCCGCCCACTTCGGCGTCGAGCAGCGCCACGCGCACAACGCGCTGGACGACGCGCGGGTGCTCGCCGAGGCGTTCCGTCCGAGCCTGCACGCGGCGGCCGGCGGCAATGTCCGCCTGCCGCTCCTGGAGTGCCGGCCGCTCACCGAGTGGTCCGACGGCACGCCCCACATCGGCCGGCAGTCGACGGGACCGGCGCCCTCCTCGTCGTACCGGCCGGGCAGTTGGCGCCCCTCGCG
Source organism: Streptomyces sp. NPDC031466 (assembly GCF_055581265.1). Classification (NCBI taxonomy): domain Bacteria; kingdom Bacillati; phylum Actinomycetota; class Actinomycetes; order Kitasatosporales; family Streptomycetaceae; genus Streptomyces; species Streptomyces sp. NPDC031466. The sequence goes on along the minus strand of NZ_JBVIJT010000002.1, from coordinate 721,047 downwards.
CAAGCGTCCGCCGTGCCCCCACCCGAACCCCGGACGTTACGAACCGGGCAAACCGCTCAAGCAGGGCATGCGGGTGGCGTTCTCCGGGGACACCTCCGTGGAGCGCGACCTCCTGGAGGACCGGGCGGTCGAGGCGGGCCTGCACATCGCCACGAGCGTGTCGCGCCTCACCAGCCTGCTCGTCACGAACGACCCGGACTCGGGCACCTCCAAGACCGTCAAGGCGCGCTCGTTCGGCACGCCGGTGATCGACGAGGCGGCCTTCGGCCAGCTCCTCCAGGACGTGGCGCCCGCCACGGACGGGTGACGGCGGGCGGCCGACCGTCAAGACGGGTGATTCCGGGCGGCCGACCGTCAGACGGGTGATTGCGGGCGACTCGCCCGCACACCGCTCGCCCCGCGCCGCCGCCGCGCCCCACCCTGTGGCGCATGGCACGTTGCGAGGTCTGCGGAAACGACTACGGCATGTCCTTCGAGGTGCACGCGCAGGGCGCGGTGCACGTCTTCGACTGCTTCTCCTGCGCCATCCACCGCATGGCGCCCATCTGCGAGCACTGCCGGTGCCGCATCATCGGCCAGGGCGTCGAGGCGGACGGCCACTGGTACTGCGGCGCCCACTGCTCGCGCGCGGAGGGGCAGGTGGGCATCGTCGACAGGGTCTGAGGCCCGCCCCCGCGCTCCCACCCCACGTCGGGCACCCCACGTCCGGACACCGCACGTCGGGACACCCCGCGTCGAGACACCCCACGTCGAGACACCCCGCGACCGAGTTGTACCGTCGTGGGGTGTACCGCTTCCTCCTGACCCGGCAGTGGGTGATCCTCACCCTCATCGCCCTCGTCCTCATCCCCGTGATGGTCGAGCTGGGTTTCTGGCAGCTGCACCGGCACGAGCACCGCGTCGCGCAGAACGGGCGGATCTCCAGGGCCCTGGCCGCCGACCCGGTCCCGGCCGAGCGGCTCACCTCCCCCGGCCACGAGGTGCCGAGGTCCGATCTGTACCGCCGGGTGAGCGCCAGGGGGACGTACGACACCAAGCACGAGGTCGTCGTGCGGCGCCGCACCAACGCCGACGACGAGGTCGGCTTCCACGTCCTGACCCCGTTCGTCCTGACCGACGGCAAGGTCCTGCTCGTCAACCGCGGCTGGGTCCCGGCCGACGGCCCGCAGACCGCCTTCCCCGAGATCCCCGCCGCCCCCCGGGGCCGGCTCACCGTCACCGGCCGCCTGATGGCCGACGAGACGTCCGCGGCCAGCGGCATCAAGGACGTCCGGGGCCTGCCGGACCGTCAGATCATGCTGATCAGCAGCGGCCAGCAGGCCGCGAGCCTCGGCAAGCAGGTCCTCGGCGGCTACATCGAGCAGACCTCGCCCGAGCCCCGCGACGGCTCCCCCGAGCTGATCGGCGAGCCCGACCACAGCGGGATCGGCCCGCACATGGCGTACGCGGTCCAGTGGTGGCTGTTCGCCGCGGGCGTCCCGGTCGGCTGGGTGGTCCTGGTCCGCAGGGAGCGCCGTGACCGCGCCGCCGCGGCCGCCTCCCCCGCCGAGGAGAAGACGCCGGCGGCCGCCTGAGCGCCGCTCACGACTGCCCGGGCTCCTCTCGATTGGCGGGGCCCCGACCCGGGAACCCGTTCTGCGTGTCCCGCCCTATCGAAGACTTCGCGCTCATCGGCGACCACCAGACCGCCGCCCTCATCGGCAAGGACGGCTCGCTGGACTGGCTCTGCCTGCCCCGGTTCGACTCCGCCGCCTGTTTCGCCGCGCTGCTCGGCGACGAGGGGAACGGCCACTGGCGCATCGCTCCCACGGATGCCGGTTCCTGCACCCGTCGCGCCTACCGCCATGACTCCCTCGTCCTCGACACCGAGTGGGACACCGAGGACGGCTCCGTCCGCGTCACCGACTTCATGCCGCAGCGCGACCGCGCCCCCGATGTCGTACGCATCGTCGAAGGCCTCAAGGGCAGCGTCACCGTGCGCAGCACCCTGCGGCTCCGCTTCGACTACGGCTCCGTGGTGCCCTGGGTGCGCAAGGTGGACGGCCACCGCGTCGCCGTCGCCGGGCCGGACTCCGTCTGGCTGCGCAGCGAACCGGCCGTACGCACCTGGGGGCACGACTTCGGCACCCACTCCGAGTTCACCGTCGAGGAGGGGGAGAAGGTGGCGTTCGTCCTCACCTGGCACCCCTCGCACGAACCGCGCCCGCCCCTGGTCGACCCCCACGAAGCGCTGCGCGAGTGCCTGGAGGACTGGCGTACCTGGACCGCGCGCTGCCAGTACGACGGCCCGTACCGCGACGCGGTGATGCGCTCCCTCATCACGCTCAAGGCCCTCACCTACGCCCCGACCGGTGGCATCGTCGCCGCCGCCACCACCTCGCTGCCCGAGGAGATCGGCGGCGTACGCAACTGGGACTACCGCTTCTGCTGGCTGCGCGACTCCACCCTCACCCTGGGCGCGCTGCTGATGGCCGGCTATCTGGAGGAGGCCGAGGCCTGGCGCGACTGGCTGCTGCGCGCGGTCGCCGGCAACGCCGCCGACCTGCAGATCGTCTACGGCCTCGCCGGGGAGCGGCGCCTTCCCGAGTACGAGATCCCCTGGCTGCCCGGCTACGAGGGCTCGGCCCCCGTACGCGTCGGCAACGGGGCCGTGGAGCAGTTGCAGCTCGACGTCTACGGCGAGGTCGTCGACTCCCTCGCCCTCGCCCACCGCTCCGGCATAGCGCACCGTGCCCAGGGCTGGAACCTCCAGCTCTGCCTCCTGGAGTTCCTGCACGAGAAGTGGCGCGAGCCCGATCAGGGCCTGTGGGAGGTCCGCGGGCCGGGCCGCCACTTCGTGTACTCCAAGGTGATGGTGTGGGTCGCCGCCGACCGGGCGGTGCGCGCCCTGGAGGAGAACCCGGAGCTGCGCGGCGACCCGGACCGCTGGCGCAAGCTGCGGGACGAGGTGCACCGCGAGGTGTGCGAACGGGGCTACGACCCCGAGCGCAACACCTTCACGCAGTCCTACGGCTCCACCGAACTGGACGCCTCCTTGCTGCTCATCCCGCACACCGGGTTCCTGCCGCCCGACGACCCGCGTGTCATCGGCACGATCGACGCGGTCCGCGCGGAGCTCGACCACCACGGGCTGATGCGCCGCTACACCTCCGACAAGAAGGAGATGGACGGCCTGCCCGGCCAGGAGGGCACCTTCCTCGTCTGCTCGTTCTGGCTGGCGGACGCGCTGCACATGACGGGGCGCACCAAGGAGGCGCGGGAGCTGTTCGAGCGCCTGGTGTCGCTGAGCAACGACGTGGGGCTGCTCGCGGAGGAGTACGACCCGGTCTGCGGCCGTCAGCTCGGCAACTTCCCGCAGGCGTTCAGCCACATCGGCCTGGTGAACACCGCCCTCGCGCTCTTCGACGGGGAAGCGGGAGGATAGGGGCATGGATCTTGGACTGAAAGACCGTGTCTACGTCGTCACCGGCGCGACCCGCGGCCTCGGCAACGCCACCGCGCGGGAACTGGTCGCCGACGGCGCGAAGGTCGTCATCACCGGTCGCGACGAGAGAGCCGTCGCCGAGGCGGCCGCCGAGCTGGGCCCGAACGCGGCCGGTGTCGTCGCCGACAACGCCGACCCGGCCGTCGCGGACCGGCTGATCGCGGCGGCCCGCGAGCACTTCGGCGGCTTCGACGGTGTGCTGATCAGCGTCGGCGGGCCGCCGCCCGGCTTCGTCGCGGACAGCACCGACGAGCAGTGGCAGGCGGCCTTCGAGTCCGTCTTCCTCGGCGCGGTGCGGCTCGCCCGCTCCGCCGCGACGGAGCTGCGCGAGGGCGGCGTCATCGCCTTCGTGCTGTCCGGTTCGGTGTACGAGCCGATCGCGGGCCTGACGATCTCGAACGGGCTGCGGCCCGGGCTCGCCGGATTCGCCAAGTCGCTGGCGGACGAGGTCGGCCCGCGCGGCATCCGGGTCCTCGGCGTCCTGCCGGGCCGCATCGGCACCGACCGCATGCGCCAGCTGGACGGCCTCTCCCCCGACCCGGAGGCCACCCGGGCGGCCAACGAGGCGAGGATCCCGCTGCGCCGCTACGGCACACCGCGGGAGTTCGGCCGCGCGGCGGCGTTCCTGCTGTCGCCCGCCGCGTCGTACCTGACCGGGGTCATGGTGCCGGTGGACGGCGGGGCGCGCAGCGGCTTCTGACCACGGCGGGGCGTGCGGCGCGGGCGGGCAGGGCGCGTGAGGTCAACTCACGCGGTCCGCGCGGTGCTTGACCCCGCGCAGCCGCACCGTCGCGGGCAGGCTCGCGAGGCCGGCCGAGTCGCGGGCGGGCGCGAGGACCTCCGAGGAGAACTGGCGCAGCGCGTCGGACGGCGTGGCCCGTGGTTCGAGTACGAGTTCCACACGCGCCCGCGGTGCGCCGCGCCGCCCGGTGAGGGTGGCCCGGGCGCGTTCGACGCCATCGAGCGACTCGGCCTCTCCGGCCAGGACGTCCTCCAGGGCGCGCCCACGCAGCAGGGCGCCCTCGCCGTCCCCGGTCGCCACCAGGACCTCCGCGAGACGGCGCCTGCGCAGCTGCGCCGAGAGCCACCACAGGGCGAGCAGGACCAGGACGGCGAGGACGGCGATGACCGTCGGCCAGAACCATCCCTCGTCGCGCCAGCGGGTGCGGTCGGCTTCGTCGAGCAGCACGTCGTGCCGCCCGTCGTGGAGCCACCAGGAGGGCGGCGAGGCGCCGAGCCCGATGGCGAGGACCGAGCCGCCGAGGACGAGCAGCACCAGTCCGGCCAGGGCCAGGACGACGCGGTTGACCGAGCGGAGCATGGCGCTCACCCTTTCCTTCCCGGCCGGGCGACCCGGACGGAGAGCCCGGGGGCGCGCGCCAGGCCGAGGTCGCGGATGCCGTCGCTCAGCGCCGCGTCCAGGTCGCCCCGTACGTCGTCGAGTTCGCGGAAGTGCGCGACCGCCCGGACGTCCGCCTTGGAACGCGTCAGGCGGACCCGCGCGGACTGCACGCCGGACACGTCCATGGCGCGGTCGCGCAGCACCGTGGCGGCGGCCGCGCGGTGGAGTCCGGCGCGCACGTCGCCGTCGGCGCGCCGCATCGGCAGGAGCGCGCGCCGGCCCGGTGTCACGGCGAGCACGAGCAGCCACAGGCCGACGAGGGCGGCGACGGCGGCCCCGACGAGCACCGCCGTGTCGTCCAGGGTCCACTCGCCGAGCCGGCGGGCGAGTCCGCGACGCCAGCTCAGCGCGCGATGACCGGCCCGCACGGCGACCACGTCGTACAGGAACAGCCCGGCGAGGCCCAGGCCCACCAGGGCGAGGAGAGCGGCGGGCACCCGGCGCGACGACCAGAACCGGGGCGCCTTGTCGTCGGCGGAGAGGGTGGGTAGGGGCTGATCCGCCGCCGAGGAACCGCCCGCCGAGGAACCGGAGCGGCCCGGCGCGTCCTCACCGGCCTGTTCGACGACCGGCAGCGACCGTGTGGCGCCGCTCTCCGGGGTTTCGCTCATCGGGTCCTCCCCTGTCCCGCGGCGCGGACCCGCGCCGAGTGCAGCCGCTCCACCTGGACCACCACTTCGGGGACGGTCATGCCCGCCAACGCCGCCACGCGTTCGGCGACCCGGCTGCGGACGGCGCCGCACTGGCGGCCGATGTCGCAGGGGTAGTCCAGTTCGAGGCTGACGCGGACCCGGGCGGCGTGGTGGGCGACCGAGACCGTGGCGTGCGGCGGGGAGCCGTCGGCCGGCACCGTCCGCAGCGCCTCTCGCGCCGCCCGCGCGGCGATCTTCGCGACGACCCGGTCGGCGATCCGGGTGGCGCCGCGCTCCCCGGGCGCGACCTGTGCCGCCACCGCTCACCGCCGCCGGTCGCCGCGGGCGCGGAAGAGTTCGCCGGGTTCCAGGTCTCCCTCCAGGAACCGGCCGGCCACGAAGCCGATCGCTCCCAGGGCGGCCACCAGCAGGAACGCCCCGAATCCGCCGAAGTATCCGGCGAAGCCGAGCGCCATTCCCGCCACCATGCCGATCACGGCCATGCTCATGTGCGCTCCTTAGCGAGACGCGGCTGAAGGTTGGTTGCTACTGGAGACGGCCCGCGGGCTCCTCGTCGTCCTCGTCGGGCAGCTTCACGTCGCTCACCGCGATGTTGACCTCGACCACTTCGAGGCCGGTCATGCGCTCGACGGCGCCGATCACGTTCTCGCGCACGTCCTGGGCGACATCGGCGATCGGCACGCCGTATTCGACGACGATCTCCAGGTCGAGCGCGGTCTGCACCTCGCCGACCTCGGCCTTCACCCCGCGCGAGACGGATTTCGTGCCCCCGCCGGGGACGCGGTCGCGCACGGCCCCGAAGGTCCGCGCGAGGCCGCCGCCCATCGCGTGCACGCCTTCGACGTCGCGTGCGGCGAGTCCGGCGATCTTCTCCACGACCCCGTCGGCGATGGTCGTGCGGCCCCGGCTCCCGGGGTCACCGCCGCCCCGGGCGCCCGCGCCGCCCAGGCCGTGGCCCAGGGAGTCCTTCTCCAGCGTCTGAGACGTCTTCCGCTCTCCGGTGTCGGTCATCGCCGTACCGTCCGTTCGAAAGGGGGATCTGCTTTCTTTGCCCACATTAAGACGGGTTGCGCGACGGCGCCCCAGGGATGCGGCAGGGTGGAGGCATGACGGGTGACGGGTGGACCGAGGCGGTACGCCGACAACTGGGCCTTGGCCGGGTGCTTCCGCTGGGCGGCGCGCGGGACGGCACATGGGTGACGGAGGCGGCGGCCGGTGCCGTACTGCGCCATGCGGCGCAACGGGTCACCGGGGTGCGCCTGGGCGGGCTGCGCGTCGCCCCGGCCGATCCGGGCGCCACGCACGCCCCGGCGGTGCCGCCCCCGCCGAGCGCGCTGCCGCCGGGGCCGCTGCGGGTCACGGCGGACTTCACGGCCGCCACGGGTCTGCCGCTGCCGGCCGCGGCGGACCGGCTGCGCGCGGCGCTCCACGAGGCGGCGCTGCGCATCGGGCTCGCCGCCGAGGAGGTGGACCTGCGGGTGACGGCCCTGGTGGACGAGGGCATCGGCCCCGACGAGGACGTACTCCCGCCCGCGCCCCGCGCGCCCGCGGCCCAGGTCCCCGCGGGCGAGGGCGACGACGCCGCCGCGGGGCAGGCGGCGCTCGCGGTGCCCGGCGTGACCCGGCTGACCGGCGCGCTCGGCCCGGCCGTGGTCATCGACGAACGGCCTGCGCCGGGCGCGCTGCCGCGCCGCCATGTGCGCGTGGAGCTGGCGACGGACCACGAACACCGCGCCCTGGACGTGGCGCTCGCGGTCCGCGCGGCGGTCGGCGACGCGCTGGCGGACCGCCCTTCGGTGGCGGTGCTGGTCACCGCGGTGGAAACGCCCTAGCCCAGGGCCGCCGGGGTGGCGTCAGTCGCCGATGCCCGCGAGGTCCCGCAGGCGGCGGCCCTGCGCGGCACGCTCGGCGACGCGCTGCTCCTCGTACGAACGGTTCACCGCGCCCTGCAGCAGCGCCTTGGTCTCGATGACCGCGTCGCGCGGCGCGGCGATCAGCGCGGCCGCCAGGTCCTGTGCGGCGGCTTCCAGCTGGTCGGCTGGGACGACGAGGTTGGCGAGGCCGATCCGCTCGGCCTCGTCCGCGTGGACGAAGCGGCCGGTGGCGCAGATCTCCAGCGCGCGGGCGTAGCCGACCAGCCCCACGAGCGGATGCGTGCCGGTGAGGTCGGGGACGAGGCCGAGACTGGTCTCGCGCATGGCGAACTGCACGTCGTCCGCCGCGATCCGCAGATCGCAGGCGAGCGCGAGCTGGAACCCGGCGCCGATGGCATGCCCCTGAACGGCGGCGACGGTCACGATGTCGCTGCGCCGCCACCAGGTGAACGCCTCTTGGTACTCGGCGATGGTGGCGTCGAGGACGCCGTCCTCACCGCGCGCCAGATCGATGAAGGACGGCTCGCCGTCGAAGCCCTCGGGCGTGAACGCCTGCCGGTCCAGGCCCGCGGAGAAGGACTTGCCCTCGCCGCGCAGCACCACGACCCGGACGTTGCCCGGCAACAGCTGACCGGCCTCGGCCAACGCCCTCCACAGCGCGGGAGATTGGGCGTTCCTTTTGGCCGGGTTGGTCAGCGTCACCGTGGCGACGGCCTCGTCGATGGTGAGGCGTACGCCGTCCTTGTCGAGAACCGGTGCGAGCTCGCTGCCGGACGAAGCCATGGGTGCCTCCGATGGGGTGCGGTCGGTCCGGACGCCCGGGAGCGCCCGTAAGTGACTGCACAGTAACCACCCGGCCGATCAGGCGATCGACCGGGTGGTCACCATCGGACCATGGAACAGCGCGCGCCCACCGTCAGCCGGTGGGGGCGGCCTTCTTGCCGCGCGTCGCCCCGCCGCGTCCCCGCAGCGTGACGCCGGACTCGCTGAGCATGCGGTGCACGAACCCGTACGAACGGCCGGTCTCCTCGGCCAACGCCCGGATGCTCGCACCGCCGTCGTACTTCTTCTTCAGGTCTGCCGCGAGCTTGTCGCGCGCGGCGCCGGTTACCCGGCTGCCCTTCTTCAGAGTCTCGGCCACCCGTGCCTCCTCGTGGGAAGTGCGCTCTGGACTTCTCATGATCACCCCTCGCGGGCCTCCTGGCCACCCATTCGGCAAGGTCCGTACGACAAGGTTTGCCGCCCGGACCTGGGACGCCACGAACGGAATCCATGATTCCGCGCGTCGGAGGTCGTACGCGCGAGCGGCCCGCGCCAAGAATCACCAGGTCAGCGGGGTGGTGGCGGAGACGGCCGTCATCATGCCCACGACGCCCCGAAATGCGTGTATGACACACCTCGGTACGAGGACGGCTCACACAGATGAGGGATCACGGATCGGCCGAATGATCCATACGCAGTGGATCAGTGGTTCGATCACGCGAAGTGGACGGCTCAGGCGAGGGCCACGAGGTCCGCGTAGTCCGGGCCCCACAGGTCCTCCACGCCGTCCGGCAGCAGGATGATCCGCTCCGGCTGGAGCGCCTCGACGGCGCCCTCGTCGTGGGTGACGAGGACGACCGCGCCCTTGTAGGTGCGCAGGGCGCCGAGGATCTCCTCGCGGCTCGCCGGGTCGAGGTTGTTGGTGGGCTCGTCCAGGAGCAGGACGTTGGCCGAGGAGACCACGAGGGTCGCGAGCGCGAGCCGGGTCTTCTCACCACCGGAGAGCACACCCGCCGGCTTGTCGACGTCGTCCCCGGAGAAGAGGAAGGAGCCGAGCGTCTTGCGCACCTCGACCAGGTCGAGGTCGGGGGCGGCCGAGCGCATGTTCTCCAGGACCGTGCGCTCGGGGTCCAGGGTCTCGTGCTCCTGGGCGTAGTACCCGAGCTTGAGGCCGTGGCCCTCGATCACCTTGCCGGTGTCGGGCTTCTCGGCGCCGCCGAGCAGCTTCAGGAGGGTCGTCTTGCCCGCGCCGTTGAGGCCGAGGATGACCACGCGCGAGCCCTTGTCGATCGCGAGGTCGACGTCGGTGAAGATCTCCAGCGAGCCGTACGACTTCGACAGGCCCTCCGCCATCAGCGGCGTCTTGCCGCACGGCGAGGGCTCGGGGAAGCGGAGCTTGGCGACCTTGTCGCTGCGGCGCACCTCGTCCAGGCCCGCGAGGAGCTTGTCGGCGCGGCGCGCCATGTTCTGCGCGGCGACCGTCTTGGTGGCCTTGGCGCGCATCTTGTCGGCCTGCGAGTGCAGGACGGCGGCCTTCTTCTCGGCGTTCTGGCGCTCGCGCTTGCGGCGCTTCTCGTCGGACTCGCGCTGCTGCTGGTAGAGCTTCCAGCCCATGTTGTATACGTCGATCGCCGAGCGGTTGGCGTCCAGGTAGAAGACCTTGTTGACGACCGTCTCCACGAGGTCGACGTCGTGGGAGATCACGATGAAGCCGCCGCGGTAGGTCTTCAGGTAGTCGCGCAGCCAGACGATGGAGTCGGCGTCGAGGTGGTTGGTCGGCTCGTCGAGCAGGAGGGTGTCGGCGTCCGAGAAGAGGATGCGGGCCAGCTCGATACGGCGGCGCTGACCGCCGGAGAGCGTGTGCAGGGGCTGGCCGAGCACTCGGTCCGGGAGGTTCAGCGCGGCGGCGATGGTGGCGGCCTCGGCCTCGGCGGCGTACCCGCCCTTGGTGAGGAACTCCGTCTCCTGGCGCTCGTACTGCTTCATCGCCTTGTCGCGCGTGGAGCCCTGGCCGTTCGCGATGCGCTGTTCGTTCTCGCGCATCTTGCGGATCAGGGTGTCGAGGCCGCGCGCGGAGAGGATGCGGTCGCGGGCCAGCACGTCGAGGTCGCCGGTGCGCGGGTCCTGGGGGAGGTAGCCGACCTCTCCGGAGCGCGAGATGGTGCCGCCCGCGGGGATGCCCTCACCCGCGAGGCACTTGGTGAGGGTGGTCTTGCCCGCGCCGTTGCGGCCGACCAGGCCGATGCGGTCGCCCTTGGCGATGCGGAAAGAGGCGTTCTCGATGAGGATGCGGGCGCCGGCGCGCAGCTCGATGCCGGAAGCGGTGATCACGGGGGGTTACTCCTGAACAGGGTGGACGGCGAGAGGGACGACTGGTTGCTCGGGGCCGGTGTCTACGCCGTCCAACTGAGGAGAGGAGCTGCCATGGCAGCCATTCTAACGGGCGAACGCAACTAGTTTTCTGGGCTCCCGGCGCGCTCCGCGCCCCGCTCCAGGTCTCCGTTGCCGAGCGGCGTGCGGCCGGGGACGACGCGTCCGCGGTCGTCCACCGCGATGACCTGCGCCGTCCAGGACAGGGCGGCCCCCGGGCAGGGCTGCGCGACGAGCAGGGCGCCGCCGCGGCGCAGGGAGCGGGCCGGTGCGAAGGCGCAGCCCGGGCGCGCGGGCAGCACCCAGCGCAGATCGCCGTCCACGGCGCGGTAGGCGGCGATGCGGTGCGGAGTGACGACCGCCAGCATGCGGGCACCCCCGGTGAGCGGCCGGAGCACTCCGGCGCCGCCGCGCGCGGCCGGGGTGCGCAGCCACGCGGCGCTCTGCGGGATGGCCCGGTGCCAGCGCACGAAACGGCCCGCGTCGCGTTCGGTGTCCGTGACCAGACCGTCGCTCCAGAGCGCGAAGGCGTGTCCGGGCGCGGGCAGGAGCGCGAGGGGGCGACGCCCCTCGCGCGTGTACGTCCAGCGGACCGTGCCACTGCGTGGGTCGTACGCCTCGACGGCCCGCCCCTTGGTCCGCAGGGCGGGGGCCGGGCCGAGGGTGGCGCCCGGCACGCGCGCGTGGGCGACGAGGTGGTCTCCGTAGGGGGCGGGCCGGGAGTGGTGGGCGGCGGTGATGAGCGGCACGGCGAGCAGGGCGAGGGCGACGGGGAGCAGGAGGCGGACGCCCGTGCGGGCCCGGCGCGAGGGCGCCGCCCCGGGGTCGGCGGCCGGCTCGCGCGGCGGAGCGGACATGACGCCCCCTTCGGTACCACTGCCCACGGATCAGGCGCAGAGCGTAGCGGCGGGGCCGCGGACCGCCCTCGCCGGCGGGCGCGACACGGCGCGCGGCGCCCGGCGCGTCCCCCGTTCGGACCTCCGTCCGGGGCCGCGCAAGGGCGGGCGCATGAGGATGAAGTGGCCGGGGACTCGGTGCGGGGCGGCGCGTGCCGCCCCGAGTGCGACACAGAGGGGTACACCCATGCAGTTCGACGACGACGCCGGCCTGGACACCTCCGAGGTGCAGGATGTGCGCGGCAGTCGGATCCCCGGCGGCCGGGCGACCGTCGGCGGCGGCATCGCCGGTCTCATCGCGCTGGTGCTCGGCCTGCTGTTCGGGGTGGGCCCCGATCAACTGGGTCTGTCGTCCGGTGACGAGGAGCCCGAGGCGTCCTCGTCGTCCCTCGCGCAGGTGCAGCAGAGCTGCCGCACGGGGCGGGACGCGAACACCAAGGAGGACTGCCGCATCGTGGCGGTGGTCAACAGCGTCCAGGACTTCTGGCGCCCGGAGTTCCAGCGCAGGCGGGCCTCGTACTCCCCCGCGCGGACCGTCCTGTTCACCAACCGCGTGGGCACCGCCTGCGGGGCGGCGACCTCGGCGGTCGGCCCCTTCTACTGCCCCGGCGACCGGAAGGTCTATCTGGACCTGGGCTTCTTCGACGAGCTGCGCACGAAGTTCGGCTCCTCGGGCGGTCCTTTCGCACAGGCGTATGTGGTGGCCCACGAGTACGGGCACCACGTGCAGAACCTGACGGGAGTCCTGGGGCGGGCCCAGGACGGGCGCACGGGCCGCGACAGCAACGCGGTGAAGGTCGAGCTCCAGGCCGACTGCTACGCCGGGGTGTGGGCGCGGCACGCGACCCGCAGCCCCGATGAGCGCACGGGCAAGCCGCTGATCAGCAGCCTCGACGACGCGGACATCCGGGACGGCCTGGACGCGGCGGCCGCGGTGGGCGACGACCGCATCCAGGAGAAGTTCCAGGGCCGGGTCACCCCCGAGTCGTGGACGCACGGCTCGGCCGAGCAGCGCCAGGAGTGGTTCTACCGGGGCTACCGCACCGGCGAGATGGGGCAGTGCGACACCTTCCGCTGAGCGGGCCGACCGGGGCGGGGCCCGGCCCGCTCGGGCTCCGGCGGGCGTTGTCGGACCCTGGTGCGAGACTGGGGGCAGGTGTGGGGTGGGTCACATCCCGCGTCAGGGATCCGATGGGAGTGGTCGGCATGGCAGGCGACGACGGCGGACGGCCGAGCGTCTTCCCGACACTGCTGTACGCGGACGCGAAGGCCGCGATCAAGCAGCTGACGGAGGCCTTCGGCTTCACCGAGGTGAGCGTGTACGAGGGCGAGGACGGCAGCGTCATGCACGCCGAGCTGGCGCAGGGCAACGGCGCGGTGATGCTCGGCTCCAAGGGCCGGGGCGGTCTCTTCGACCAGGTGATGAAGGACGCGGGGCCCAGCGGGGCGTACATCGTCGTGGACGACGTGGACGCCCATCACCAGCGGGCCAAGGAGCACGGGGCGGAGATCCTGATGCCCCCGACCGACCAGGACTACGGCTCGCGGGACTACATGGCCAGGGATACCGAGGGCAACGTGTGGAGCTTCGGCACATACGCCCCCGAGATACGGCCCTGACCCCGCACAAGGCCGTGGTCCCGCCCCCGGCCGGGTGTCATTCGCCGCCGGTGTGCACCTGGAAGGCGGCGCGGCGCACTGCCTTGGCGAGCGCCGGGTCGGGGTGGGCCGCCGCGAGGGCGACCAGGACCTGCACGGTGCGGGGGTGCCCCGCGCGGCGCACCTCGTCCAGGAGGGCGGGCACGGTGGGCTGCACGGCCGACTCCAGGTGCCGGACGAGCAGTTGGGCCTCCCCGTGGTCGGCGACGGCCGCCGCGGTGTCGATCCACAGCCAGGTGGACTCCTCGCGGGTCAGCACGAGGTGCACGTCCTCGGGGTCGGCGCCCTCCTGTTCGGCGAGCCACAGCAGGGCGTAGGGCCGCAGCGGGGTCTCGTCCAGGACGGCCCTGACCTCCGCCTCGGCCGGGGCTCCGACGACGCGCAGCGCCTCGAAGGCGAGGCCGCGCAGCAGGGCGTCCTCGCCGCGGGCGGCGGTGAGCAGGTCGGTGACGGCGCTGCCGACGGGGCGGGCGGCGAGCCAGGCGCGGTACTCGGCGCGGGCCGCGTTGGGCCGCAGGCGGGCACAGCCGCGCAGCATGTCCTCGGCGGACTGCTCGAAGTGCCCGGCGGGGCTCTGCGCCGCGACGCAGATCTGCTCCAGCTTGACCCAGACCGCCCAACTGCCGAGCGGGGTGAGGGTGGCCTGGCCGTCGGCGAAGGTGAGCGCGCCGACGGCGGCGAGGCCGTGCAGCGCCCAGTCCAGGAGGGCCGGCAGCGGGGCGTCCTCTTCGGCGCGGTCGGCCGAGGCGGTCTCGGGGGTGGTTTCGGGGGCGGTCCCGGAGTGCGCGCCGTACGGGATCTCGCAGCGTTCGGTGCGCAGTTCGGTGACGCGCTGGTCCAGGAGGTCGAGCAGTTGCGGCACGGGGACCGGGCCCGCCGACAGTTGTAGGAAGGACAGGACCTGCGGCATGGCCTCGACGACCTCGGCGACCGCCGCGGCGGGCAGGTCGTCCGGCGCCGGATGGGCCAGCGACCAGGCGTCGAAGAGCGCGACCCAGCCGCGCAGCACGGCGGTGTCGTCGCGGTCCCAGGCGCGCAGGCGCCAGCCGGGGCGGGCGCTGTCGCCGTGCATCTCGACGAGGCCCGCGAGGCGCGCGGTGTCCCAGTCGGCGCGGACCTGAGCGGGGGTCAGTCCCAGCTCGGCGGCGGCCCGTTCGGCGGTGGCGTCGGTCAGGGCGCCCCTGCTGTCCGGCCGCGCGCCGGTGCGGCCGGGTCCCGGGCGCAGGGCGGCGTCGGCCCAGCGGGCGACCCGCACCGCGTCGGCGAGGCCCTCGCGTGCTCCCCGGGCCAGCTCGGAGGGCGCCGGCGTGCCCTCGGGCGGGCGGGGCGCGGGGCGGCGCGTGCGGCGGTTGCTCACCGCGCCGGGGGCGGCGGAGAGGGGGCGCGCTGGGTCGCGCTGGGCCTCCCCTCGCTTCTCGGCCCTCTGGCGGGGAGCACGGACGAGTCGGAGCCTGGAGTCGCGCGGGGTACGGGACGTCACGGGAGCAGTCTTCCTGTTGACGGTCCGAAAACCCAAACGGGATGGCGTCGGTGGCCCTCGGGACGCCGTGCGACAGGGATTTCGCGGCCGTGTCGGAGGAGGTGCGGACGGTCACATCAGAGGGGAGCGGACGGTCACATCAGGGGGGTGAGGAAACGGCGCAGGGCCTCTTCGTAGCCCGCCGGGTCGGCGTTCCACATGGCGCCGTGCGGGGCGCCGGGGACGACCCGCAGGGTGACCAGTTCGGGGCGCTGCCGGGCCAGTTGCCGGGAGCGGGCCCACGGGGCGATGGCGTCGTCGGGGCCGTGCAGGATCAGGGTCGGGACCCGCAGCAGGTCCGGACGCGCGGCCGCGAGGACGCGGTCGCCGCGCAGCCCCGTGCGGCCCTGTGCCGCGCGGACCGCGAGCGGCAGGAGCGGCCCCGGGGTGCGCCGGGCCGCGGCGAGGGCGCGCAGAGTGGTCTCCCAGTGGAGCACCGGGGAGTCCAGGACGAGGCCGCTGACGCGCTCGCGCAGCGCCGAGTGCGCGGCGGCGTGCAGGCACATGGTGGCGCCGGTGGACCAGCCGTGCAGGATGACGTTGCGCGCCCCGCGGCGCACCGCGTAGCGGATGGCGGCGTCCAGATCGCGCCACTCCGTCTCGCCGAGGTGGCCGAGGCCGTCCGCGGAGCGGGGGGCGCCCGGGTCGCCGCGGTAGGCGATGTCGAGCACCGGCAGTTGCAGGCGGTGCAGGAAGTCCATGACGACCATGGGGTGTTCACGGGTGGTGCCGAGGCCGTGCACGGTGATGACCCAGGTGTCGCGCAGCCCGGGCACGAACCAGGCGGGCAGGCCGCCGAGCTCGCCGGGGACGACGACCTCCTCGTGGTCGAGGCCGAGCGCCGTGCCCGGGTCGCCGAGGTGGACCTGCGGGGTGAGCCAGACCTTCGCGCCGGGCTCCAGGGTGCCGTGGGTGACGGATTCGAGGCGGCGCACGACGGTGTCCGCCTTGTGCGGGGCCCCGTCCAGGACCGGGCCCACGATCGCGTGGGTGCCGCTGCCGCTCAGGCCGTAGGTGCCGGGGCGCAGGCTGGCCAGGGCGCGGGTCAGGGAGATCTGGCCGGCGGCCGTGGCGTGCACGGTCAGGCGTGGCTCGGTCGGCAGCGGACGGCCCGCCGGGGCCTTGAGGGCGGCGTCGCTGGCGAATCTGCCCGCCGCGACCGCGGCCGCGGCTGTGCCGAGGGCTGCTGTGACTGCGGTGACGGCCGCTGCCGTCGCTTTGGCTGGGCGCACTGTCCCAGTGTCCGGGGGCAGGGGCCGTGGGGCCAGTGGGCGGGGCCCGCGGGGTGATGCGGGCGCGGAGCGTTTCCAGGGCAGCGCCCCGCCCCGTCGGCCCACGGGCCGGGAGCCGTGTGTACGCGTCGGTTCTGCCATACGTGTCTGGTGCCCCGGGATGGCGGTGTCAACGGTCGGGAAGCGGCTCGGCCGGATGCGGGCGCTCGCCGGGAGCGGAGTGTGCGGGAGCGGGCTGTCCGTAGCCGCGCAGTTTGTCGCGTGCCTCGCGCAGCTGGGCGTCGGACAGGAGGGTGGGGGCACGGCCGGGCACCGCGCTGGCCGTGAGCCACAGGCGGGACATCCACTCCAGCTGCGCGGTGCGGTCGTACGCCTGGGCCAGGGAGTCCCCGTAGGTGATGGTGCCGTGGTTGCGCAGGAGGCAGCCGGTGCGTTCGCGCAGGGCCCGGAGCATGTTCTCGGCCAGTTCGTCGGTGCCGTAGAGCGCGTAGGGGGCCACGCGGACCGGGCCGCCGAGGGCGCCCGTCATGTAGTGGACCGCCGGCAGCTCGGAGACCAGCATCGAGACGGCGGTGGCGTGCACGGCGTGGGTGTGGACCACGGCCCTCGCGTCGGTGGTGCGGTAGATCGCCAGGTGCATGGGCAGCTCGCTGGTGGGCGTGAGTTCCCCGAGGACGCGCCGCCCCGCGAGGTCGACGCCGAGCGCGTCCGCGGGCCCCAGCCGGTCGTAGGGCACGCCGCTCGGGGTGACCAGGACGGTGTCGCCGACCCGCACGGAGACGTTGCCCGAGGTGCCGACGACGAGACCGTCCGCCACCGTCCTGCGCGCCGTCTCGACCAGCTCGCCCCACGCCCGCCCGACGGCGTCCCGCTCCGCGCCCTGCCGCTGCTCAGTCATGGGGTGATCCTGCCAGCCGGGGGCGCGGCCCTGAAGGCCTCGCCGAGAGCCCGGGGCGGGTGAGATGGGTCTCGCGGAGGGGGTGGCGTGCCATTCCGCTTGGGGCGCGGAAGGGGGGTGCGCGAGGGCGCCCGGGAGGGTGGCGGAGGGCGACACTCCGGCTGGTTCAGGGGCCCCGAGCCGCCACTCCGTACGATCGCTCGCAGACGCCTGGAGGATATGGAGAGGCGGCGCTCCGCTTAGGGTCACCGCGTCGCCCGGCCCAGTTCACTTTCCGTTCACCCAGGTTGCCTACGTTTCTCATGCCACTGACGTCCAACAGAAGCCTGGGTAAATGGAACACATCACGCTTCTCCTCGGGATCGTGATCGTCACCGCTCTCGTGTTCGATTTCACGAACGGTTTCCACGACACTGCCAACGCGATGGCGACGACCATCTCGACCGGCGCTCTCAAGCCCAAGACGGCGGTGGCCATGTCCGCCGTGCTGAACCTCGTCGGAGCCTTCCTCTCCGTCGAAGTCGCCAAGACGATCTCAGGCGGCATCGTCAACGAGGACGGCCTCAAGACCGAGGTCATCTTCGCCGCGCTCGTCGGCGCGATCCTGTGGAACCTGCTGACCTGGCTGGTGGGCCTGCCCTCCAGCTCCTCCCACGCGCTCTTCGGCGGCCTCATCGGCGCCGCGGTCATGTCGATGGGCTGGTCGTCGATCAACGGCGGCACCGTCGTCACCAAGATCCTCATCCCGGCCCTCGCCGCGCCGCTCGTGGCGGGCCTCGCCGCGATGCTGGCCACCCGCCTGACCTACCGGATCGGCCGCAACACCGACACGCGGGCCACCGCCAAGGGCTACCGCGCGGGCCAGATCGCCTCCGCGGGCCTCGTCTCGCTGGCCCACGGCACGAACGACGCGCAGAAGACCATGGGCATCATCACCCTCGCCCTGGTCACCGGCGGGGTCCTGAGCCCCGGCTCGAACCCCCCGCTGTGGGTCATCGTCTCGGCCGGTGTGGCCATCGCCCTCGGCACCTACCTGGGCGGCTGGCGCATCATCCGCACCATGGGCAAGGGCCTCACCGACCTCCAGCCGCAGCAGGGCTTCGCCGCCCAGACCAGCGCCGCGACGGTCATCCTCGCCTCCTCGCACCTCGGCTTCTCGCTCTCCACCACCCAGTCCTGCTCCGGTGCCGTGATGGGCTCGGGCCTCGGCCGCAAGGGCGGCGTGGTCCGCTGGTCGACCGCGAGCCGCATGTTCATCGCCTGGGGCCTGACCCTGCCGGCCGCCGGCCTGGTGGGCGCGGGCGCCGAGTTCCTCACCCAGCAGGGCCCCTGGGGCGTCGCGGCCACCGCCGCGCTGCTCATCGCGGGCGCCACGGTGATCTGGGTGCTCTCGCGGCGCAACTCCGTGGACCACACCAACGTCACCGACGACGAGATCCGCCGCGCCGCCACCCCGGGCGCCGAGCCCGCGGGCGTCGTGACCACCGCCATCGCCGCCGTCTCCCCGCCCCCCGCGGGCACGCTGACCGCCGTCGGCGCCCCCGCCGGCGAACCGGTCAAGGCCACCATCGCGGCCCCGACCACGACCTCGACCGGCGCCATGGCGGACCCCGCCCGGCCCGCGACGGTGTAAGGACACATCAGCATGCACATCGACTGGGCAGCTCTCGGTTCGGTCTTCGGAGTCAGCCTCGCCGTGACGGTGGCTCTCGTGGGCCTGTTCACCCTCGGCGTCGTCGGCCTCTCCAAGCAGGAGACGGCCGCCGCCGCCCCGGCCGGCGGCTCCGCGGCCCTGGCCCGTACCGGCGCGTACGCCTGCTTCGCCCTGTGCGCGGCGGCCGTGGCGTACGGGATCTATCTGATCGTCGCCTGACGGCAGCGGTCCCCCGGTGGGGCGCGGGACGTGTCTTCACGTCCGGCGCCCCACCGTCGTATGTGGGGCTCCGCACACTCTCCCGCCGCAGGTCAACGGCGAGTTGACGGGCGTTCGCGGGGCGTGGTGGACTTCCGGGGCCAACTACGGCGGCAGAAGAGGAAGCCGGTGCGAATCCGGCGCGGTCCCGCCACTGTCACCGGGAGGCCGTCACGGACGCCCTCCCGGAAAGCCAGGAACTCTCGCCGCCGATCACGTCGAACCAGGGCGCGGACACCCTGAGTGAGGACATATCGCCATGCGCGGCCGCCCGTTGCCGGACCACTTCCCGAGCGTCAGCTCCCTTCTCGGCACAGCGGCCGGCTGAGCCGATGAGTGCCGACCGCGACTTCGCGTACGGCGCCGCCGCCGGCCTCCTGGGCGACCTGCTGCTCGGCGATCCCCGCCGCGGCCATCCGGTCGCCGGGTTCGGACGGGCGGCGGGCGCCGTCGAACGGCTGCTGTGGCGCGACCACCGCGGATGGGGCGCGCTGCATGCCGTGGTGTGCGCCGGGGGCGCGGCGGGTGCCGCCGCCCTCGCCGCCCGTCTCGTACGCCGCTCCCCCGCCGCGTCCGTCGCGCTGACCGCCGCCGCGACCTGGGCCGTGGTCGGCGGGACCTCGCTGGGCCGGGAGGCGCGGGCCGTCGGCGGCGCCCTCGAAGCGGGGGACATCGAGGTGGCCCGGGAGCGGCTGCCCCATCTATGCGGGCGGGACCCGCAGGCGCTGGACCGCGACGGCATCGCGCGCGCCGTGGTCGAGTCCGTCGCCGAGAACACCTCGGACGCCGTGGTCGGCGCGCTCGTGTGGGGCGCCGTCGGCGGGGTGCCGGGGCTCGTCGCCTTCCGTGCCGTGAACACCCTCGACGCGATGGTCGGGCACAAGTCGCCCCGGTACCGGCGCTACGGCTGGGCGTCGGCCCGGCTGGACGACGTCCTCGGCTGGCCGGGGGCGCGGCTCACCGCGGGGCTCGCGGCGCTGGCCGGGGGCTCGCCCTCGGGGGCGGTGCGGGCGTGGCGCGCGGACGCCGCCGAACATCCGAGCCCGAACGCCGGGCCCGTCGAGGCCTCCTTCGCGGGGGCGTTGGGCGTGCGGCTCGGCGGCACCCTCTCGTACGGGGGGCGGGTCGAGCACCGGCCCGTGTTGAACGCGGACGGGCGGGACGTGCGCGTGGCGGACATCGAGCGGGCCGTGCGGCTCTCCCGGCGGGTCAGCTGGCTGGCGCTGGGGGTCGCGGTGGCGGCCCGGCGGGTGCTGGGGTCGACGAGGTCGCCGCGAGCGGCGAAGTCAGGGAGAAGAGCATGAGCGGTGGACTGCTGGTCGCCGGGACCACATCGGACGCCGGGAAGAGCGTCGTCACCGCGGGGATCTGCCGGTGGCTCGCCCGCAAGGGTGTGTCCGTCGCGCCGTTCAAGGCGCAGAACATGTCGTTGAACTCCTTCGTCACCCGTGAGGGCGCCGAGATCGGCCGGGCGCAGGCCATGCAGGCGCAGGCCGCCCGCGTCGAGCCGAGCGCGCTGATGAACCCCGTCCTGCTCAAGCCGGGCAGCGACCGCTCCAGCCAGGTCGTGCTCATGGGCAAGCCGGTGGGCGAGATGAGCGCGCGCGGGTTCTTCGGGGGGCCCGGCGGCGCGTCCTGCGGGACACCGCGGGAGGGAGGGCGCCAGGCGCTCCTGGAGACCGTCGTGGGGTGTCTGGAGGAACTGCGGGGCACCTACGACGCCGTGATCTGCGAGGGCGCGGGCAGTCCCGCCGAGATCAATCTGCGGCGCACCGACATCGTGAACATGGGCATCGCACGCGCCGCCCGCTTCCCCGTCCTGGTGGTCGGGGACATCGACCGGGGTGGGGTGTTCGCCTCGTTCTTCGGGACGACGGCGCTGCTGAGTGCGGCCGACCAGGAGCTGGTGGCCGGGTATCTCGTCAACAAGTTCCGGGGGGACGTCTCGCTCCTGGAACCCGGCCTCGACATGCTCCTGGGCCTCACCGGCCGGCGCACCTTCGGTGTGCTGCCCTACCGGCACGGGCTCGGCATCGACGAGGAGGACGGCCTGCGGGTGTCCCTGCGGGGCGCCGTGCGGGAGTCCGCCGTGGCGCCGCCGGTCGGCGCGGACGTGCTGCGGGTCGCGGTGTGCGCGGTGCCGCTGATGTCCAACTTCACGGACGTGGACGCGCTGGCCGCCGAGCCGGGTGTCGTCGTGCGGTTCGTGGACCGGGCCGAGGAGTTGGTCGACGCCGACCTCGTGGTCGTGCCGGGCACCCGGGGGACCGTACGGGCGCTCCAGTGGCTGCGGGAGCGCGGGCTCGCGGACGCGCTGGCGCGCCGGGCCGCCGAGGGGCGGCCGGTGCTCGGGATCTGCGGCGGCTTCCAGGTCCTCGGCGAGCACATCGAGGACGACGTCGAGTCGCGGGCGGGCTCCGTGGCCGGGCTCGGGCTGTTGCCGGTGCGGGTGCGGTTCGCCCGGGAGAAGACGCTGGCCCGGCCGGTCGGCGAGGCCCTCGGCGAACCGGTCGAGGGGTACGAGATCCATCACGGGGTCGCCGAGGTCGCCGGCGGGGAGCCGTTCCTGGACGGCTGCCGGGTCGGTGAGGTGTGGGGCACGCACTGGCACGGGTCGCTGGAGAGCGACGCGTTCCGGCGCCGCTTCCTCACCGAGGTGGCGCGCGCGGCCGGGCGCCGCTTCGTGCCCGCGCCGGACATCAGCTTCGCCGCCCTGCGCGAGGAGCAGCTGGACCTGCTCGGTGACCTGATCGAAGAACACGCGGACACGGACGGGCTGTTGCGCCTGATCGAGAAGGGCGCGCCGGCCGGTCTGCCGTTCATCGCGCCGGGCGCGCCGTCATGAGCACCGCCCCGCACCACCGCACCAAGGAGGCTCTGTGAGTACCCCGTATCCGTTCACCGCTCTTGTCGGGCAGGACGACCTGCGGCTCGCGCTGTTGCTGAACGCCGTCTCGCCCGCCGTCGGCGGCGTGCTCGTGCGGGGTGAGAAGGGCACCGCCAAGTCCACCGCCGTACGCGCCCTGTCGGCGCTCCTGCCGCGGGTGCCGGTCGTCGCCGGATGCCGTTTCTCGTGCGACCCGGCGGCGCCCGACCCGAACTGCCCCGACGGCCCGCACGAGGCGGGCGGTGCCACGGCGCGGCCCGCGCGGATGGTGGAGCTGCCGGTCGGCGCTTCCGAGGACCGGCTCGTCGGCGCCCTCGACATCGAGCGGGCGCTTGCGGAGGGCGTCAAGGCCTTCGAGCCCGGACTGCTCGCCGACGCGCACCGCGGCATCCTCTACGTCGACGAGGTCAACCTCCTCCACGACCACTTGGTCGACCTCCTTCTGGACGCGGCCGCGATGGGTGCCTCGTACGTCGAGCGCGAGGGCGTGTCCGTGCGGCACGCCGCCCGCTTCCTGCTCGTCGGCACGATGAACCCCGAGGAGGGCGAGCTGCGGCCGCAGTTGCTCGACCGGTTCGGGCTCACCGTGGAGGTGGCCGCGTCCCGGGAGACCGACCAGCGCGTGGAGGTCGTGCGGCGGCGGCTCGCGTACGACGACGATCCCGAGGCCTTCGCGGGGCGTTTCGCCGCGGACGAGGCCGCGCTGCGCGAGCGGGTCGTCGCGGCGCGGGCGCTGCTGCCCCAGGTCGTCCTGGGCGACGGGGCGCTGCGGCAGATCGCGGCGACCTGCGCGGCGTTCGAGGTGGACGGGATGCGGGCGGACATCGTGATGGCGCGCACGGCGACGGCGCTGGCCGCCTGGGCCGGGCGTACGGAGGTCACGAGCGAGGACGTGCGGCAGGCCGCGCTGCTCGCGCTGCCGCACCGCAGGCGCCGCAACCCCTTCGACGCGCCGGGGCTGGACGAGGACAAGCTCGACGAGACGCTGGAGGAGGCCCGCGAGGACGGCGCTTCCGAGGAGCCCGAGCCGCCGGAGGGCGACGACGATCCCGACGGGGGCGGCCCCGACGGTGGCCCCGACGGCGGCCCGGGCGGCGGGCAGCCCCCCGCGGACGGTCCCACCGCCCCCGACCTGCCCTCCCAGCAGCAGGGGCCGGGTTCCGACGAGGCGCCGGCCCCGCAGGAGCCCGCCCCGGCGCCCGGCGCGGGTGCCGGTGAGCAGCGGGCGGTGGGCGCCGCCGAGCCGTTTCGCACGAAGACGCTGAGCGTGCCCGGCATCGGCGAGGGCGCCGCCGGGCGGCGCTCGCGGGCCCGGACCGAGCACGGGCGCACGACGGGTTCGCGGCGCCCCCGGGGCGCGCTGACCAAGCTGCACCTGGCGGCGACCGTGCAGGCCGCGGCGCCGCACCAGAAGGCGCGCGGGCGCTCCGGCCCCGGGCTGGTCGTCCGCCGTGACGATCTGCGGCAGGCGACACGGGAGGGCCGTGAGGGCAACCTCGTGCTGTTCGTCGTGGACGCCTCCGGGTCGATGGCGGCCCGGCAGCGGATGAGCGCCGTGAAGGGCGCCGTGATGTCCCTGCTGCTCGACGCCTACCAGCGGCGCGACAAGGTGGGGCTGGTGACGTTCCGGGGCAAGGACGCCGAGGTGGCGCTGCCCCCGACGTCGTCGGTGGACGCGGCCGCGGCCCGGCTCGAATCGCTGCCGACCGGCGGGCGCACCCCGCTGGCCGCGGGCCTGCTGAAGGCGCACGACGTCCTGCGCGTCGAGCGGCTGCGGGACGCGGCGCGGCGGCCGCTGGTGGTCGTGGTGACGGACGGGCGCGCCACGGGCGGGGTGGAGCCGGTGGCCCGGGCGGGGCGCGCGGCGCGGCTGTTCGCGGCCGAGGGCGTCGCCTCGGTGGTCGTGGACTGCGAGTCGGGTTACGTACGGCTGGGTCTGGCCGGGCAGTTGGCGGGCGAGCTCGGCGGGAC
Source organism: Streptomyces sp. NPDC031466 (assembly GCF_055581265.1). Classification (NCBI taxonomy): domain Bacteria; kingdom Bacillati; phylum Actinomycetota; class Actinomycetes; order Kitasatosporales; family Streptomycetaceae; genus Streptomyces; species Streptomyces sp. NPDC031466. Next base: position 697,528 of record NZ_JBVIJT010000002.1, on the reverse strand, counting down.
GGCCGTGACGCTGGACGAGCTGCGGGCGGATTCGATCGCCGGTCTCGTCAAGAACGTACAGGGAATGAACTCGACCACGAGGAGGGCCGCCTGATGCCGCAGGGACAGCCGAGTGTCGTACCGGACGACGGGCTCACGACACGCCAGCGCCGCAACCGCCCGCTCGTCTTCGTCCACACGGGCGTCGGCAAGGGCAAGTCGACCGCCGCGTTCGGGCTCGCGCTGCGGGCCTGGAACCAGGGCTGGCCGATCGGGGTGTTCCAGTTCGTGAAGTCGGCGAAGTGGAAGGTCGGCGAGGAGAACGCGCTGAAGGTGCTCGGCGCCTCCGGCGAGGGCGGCACGGTCGCCTGGCACAAGATGGGCGAGGGCTGGTCGTGGATCCAGCGCGCTCCCGCCGAGGGCGAGTTGACCAACGAGGACAAGGCCCGCGAGGGCTGGGAGCAGGTCAAGCGCGACCTCGCCGAGGAGACGTACAAGCTGTACGTCCTGGACGAGTTCGCCTATCCGATGCACTGGGGCTGGATCGACACGGACGAGGTGGTCGAGGTCCTGCGCGAGCGCCCCGGCACCCAGCACGTGGTCATCACCGGCCGCAACGCGCCGCAGAAGCTGGTCGACTTCGCGGATCTCGTCACCGACATGTCCAAGGTCAAGCACCCGATGGACACCGGCCAGAAGGGCCAGAGGGGCATCGAGTGGTAGCTCGCCTCGTCATCGCGGCGCCGTCGTCGGGCAGCGGCAAGACGACCGTCGCGACGGGCCTGATGGCCGCCTTCGCGGCGGCCGGGCTCGCCGTGTCCCCGCACAAGGTCGGGCCCGACTACATCGACCCCGGCTATCACGCGCTGGCGACCGGCCGCCCCGGCCGCAACCTCGACGCGTACCTGTGCGGGCCCGACCTGATCGCACCGCTGTTCGCGCACGGGTCCGCCGGGTGCGATCTCGCCGTGATCGAAGGCGTGATGGGGATGTACGACGGGGCCGCGGGCCAGGGGGAGCTGGCGTCGACGGCGCATGTCGCCAAGCTGCTGCGGGCGCCGGTGGTGCTGGTCGTGGACGCGTCCTCGCAGTCCCGGTCGGTGGCGGCGCTGGTGCACGGCTTCGCCTCGTGGGACCCGGGGGTGCGGGTGGCGGGCGTCATCCTGAACAAGGTCGGCTCGGACCGGCACGAGCTGCTGTTGCGGGAGGCGCTGGAGGAGTCCGGGGTGCCGGTGCTCGGCGCGTTGCGCCGTGCGCCGCAGGTCGACACGCCGTCGCGGCACCTGGGGCTCGTGCCGGTGGCCGAGCGACACGCCGACGCGGTGGCCTCGGTGGCGGCGCTCGCCGCGCAGGTGCGGGCGGGGTGCGACCTGGACGCCCTCCTCGCCCTGGCGCGCGATGCGGCTCCCCTGTCCGGGGATGCGTGGGACCCCGCGGCGGGGCTCGGGCCGGCACCGGCTTCGCCGGGTGCGTCCGCGCACCCTCCCGGCCCCGGGCCCACGACGGGCCGGGGGGCGCCCGCACGACGGCCCGTGGTGGCCGTCGCCGGTGGGGCCGCCTTCACCTTCTCCTACGCCGAGCACGCGGAGCTGCTCGCCGCCGCCGGGGCCGAGGTCGTCACCTTCGACCCGCTCCGGGACGAGCGGCTGCCGGACGGGACCGCCGGGCTGGTCATCGGGGGCGGCTTCCCCGAGGTGTACGCGCCCGAGCTGTCCGCCAACGAGCCGCTGCGCGAGGCGGTGGCGGAGCTGGCGCGTTCCGGGGCGCCGGTGGCCGCCGAGTGCGCGGGGCTGCTGTACCTGGCCCGCGAGCTGGACGGGAAGCCGATGTGCGGGGTGCTCGACGCCGGGGCGCGGATGTCGGGGCGGTTGACGCTCGGGTACCGGGACGCCGTGGCCGTGTCGGACAGCGTGCTCGCGGCGGCGGGGACGCGGACGCGGGGTCACGAATTCCACCGCACCGTCGTGGAGCCCGGCGCGGGGGCGGCGCCCGCCTGGGGCCTGCACGCGCCCGAGCGGCGCGTCGAGGGCTTCGTGCAGGCGAACGTGCACGCCAGCTACCTGCACACGCACTGGGCCGCGCGGCCGGACGTCGCACGCCGCTTCGTCGACAGATGTACGCCGTGAACGCGCGCCGCCGCTCACTCGGCGACGCCCACCACCAGCCAGATGAACGCGGCGCCCGCCACCGTGCACAGCAGGGTCGAGCGGGCCGGGTGGTCGTGGTGCGCCTCGGGCAGGATCTCGGCCGCCGCGAGGTAGAGCAGCGCGCCGCCGAAGAAGCCGAGATATCCGCCGAGCGGTTCTTCCGGGATGGTGATCAGCAGCGTCGAGGCGGCACCGGCCACCGGGGCCAGCGCGTCCGCGAACAGCATCGCGAGGGCCTTGCGGCGGGCGTTCCCGTACAGACTGGTGATCGTGTACGTGTTGAAGCCGTCCGCGAAGTCATGGGCGATGACGGCGAGCGCCACGGCCGCCCCCATGCCGCCGCCCACCTGGAAGGCGGCGCCGATCGCGACGCCGTCCATGACGCTGTGGCCGACCATCGCGGCGGCCGCCGTGAGCCCCACCTGCGGGACCCGGCCGTTCGCGGCCTCGCCCGCGCCGTGCGCGGCCTGGCGGCCCGCGAGGAGGCGTTCCACGAGGTGGGCGACGAGGAAGCCGGCCACGAACAGCAGCAGCGCCGCCGGTACGCCGAACACCGGCCGCCCGGCGGCGTCCAGCGCCTCCGGCAGCAGGTCCAGGCCGACGACGCCGAGCATCAGGCCGCCGGCGAGCCCGAGGACGAGATGGCGCCGGTCGGTGACCCGCTGGGCCGTCCAGCCGCCCACCAGGGTCATGAGGAAGGCGCCGAGCGCCACGAACACCGCCATGGCCCCTTGCTAGCGGATCGTCGCCCTCCCGCGCGCATCCCGCACCCCGTGTCCCCCCTCCTCGTATGAAAGGACCCCTCCATGGCTGACGTCCAGGTACTGGTCGTGGGCGTCGGCGCCTGCGAGGGCGCCTCCCTCGACGAGGTGCTCGGGCTCGTCCGGGACGCGGTCGCCGAGGCCGGCTTCGACGAGGGGGCGGTCGCCGAGCTGGCGACCGTCGACGTGAAGGCGCGGGAGCCGGGCATCGTCGGGGCGGCGGCCCGTCTCGGGGTGCCGCTCGTGGCGTACCCGGCGCGGGAACTGGCGGACGTGCGGGTGCCGAACCCCACCGACCGGTCCCGCGCGGCCGTGGGGACGCCGTCCGTCGCGGAGGCGGCGGCGCTGCGCGGCGGCGGTGAACTGCTCGTCCCCAAGCGGAAGTCGGCGCCGGCCGGCCGGCCGGCGATGGCCACGTGCGCGGTCGCGCGCCGCGTCGACGGCTCCGAGAGGTCCGGCCTCGGCCACGACCTGCGCCACCACGGGGACGCGGAGGTGCGGGACGACGGCGCGGACCTGACGGACCTCGCGGTGAACGTACGGGCCGACACTCCCCCGGTGTGGCTCAAGGACGTCATCGCCGCTTCCCTGGACGGCCTCGCGGCCTACCCGGACGGCCGGCGGGCGCGGGAGGCGGTGGCGGCACGGCACGGTGTGCCGCCCGACCGGGTGCTGCTCACCTCGGGGGCCGCGGAGGCCTTCGTCCTGCTCGCCCGCGCCCTGAAGGTGCGGCGGCCCGTCGTCGTGCATCCGCAGTTCACCGAGCCCGAGGCGGCGTTGCGGGACGCCGGGCACGAGGTCGGGCGGGTGCTGCTGCGGGAGGCGGACGGCTTCCGGCTCACCGGGTCGACGGCGATCCCCGAAGAGGCCGACCTCGTCGTCATCGGCAACCCCACGAATCCGACGTCCGTGCTGCACCCGGCGGCGTCGGTCGCCGCGCTGGCGCGCCCCGGGCGGATCCTGGTCGTGGACGAGGCGTTCATGGACGCCGTGCCGGGCGAGCGGGAGGCGCTGGCCGGCCGCACGGACGTGCCCGGCCTCGTGGTGCTGCGCAGCCTCACCAAGACGTGGGGCCTCGCCGGGCTGCGCATCGGTTACGTCCTCGCCGCCCCCGACGTGATCTCCGCGCTGGAGCAGGCGCAACCGCTGTGGCCCGTGTCCACGCCGGCGCTGGTGGCCGCGGGGGCCTGCGTGGGGCCGCGGGCGCTGGCGGAGGCCGGTCACGCGGCGTACCGCGTCGCCGCGGACCGGGCCCATCTCCTCGCCGGGCTGGCCGAGTTGACCTCCTTCGGGGTGCGGGTGGTGGGGCCCGCGGAGGGGCCCTTCGTCCTGGTGCGGGTGCCCGGGGCCGCGTGGGTGCGGGAGCGGTTGCGGGGGCGGGGGTTCGCGGTGCGGCGGGGCGACACGTTTCCTGGCCTGGGGCCTGAGTGGTTGCGGGTCGCGGTCCGGGATCGGGGGACCTCGGACCGCTTCCTCGCCGTGCTGCGGGAGGTGCTTTTTCCCTAGGCCGGGTCGCCGGGTCGGGCCGTTGGCCTAGGGGGGGGTGGACTGCGCCGCCGCTGCGCGGCGGGGTTTCCCGCCCACCCACCCGATTACCCCGCGTGGGGCCGTTGGCGTAGGGCCTGGGCTGTGCCGCCGCTGCGTGGCGGATGTTTCCCGCCCCACCCACCCGATTACCCCGCATGGGGTCGTTGGCGTAGGGGCCTGGTGTGAGTGGCGTCAGTTCCGGCCGCGGCGGGTCAGCGCCAGGCCGCCGGCGCCCGTGAGGACGAGGAGCACCGCGCCGCCCGCCACGTACGGCGTGGCCGAGCTGCCGCCGGTCTCGGCGAGGTTCGCCTCGGGGGCCTTCGGCGCGGCCGGCTTCGCCGGTTCGCCCTGCGGCTTCGTGCCGCCCGGCCGGCGCGCCGGTTCCGGCGCCTCGCAGCCGGCCCCGGCCAGTTTCACCGTTCCCTCGACCTCGGCGACGTTCAGCTTCAGCGGGTTCACCGACACCTTGAGCTCCAGTGCGGACGCCGCCGCCGTACGCGACGTCGTGTGCGTCTTCGACAGGTCGAGCCGCACCTCCCCGACCCCGGGGACCTTGACCTCGGTGGCCTGTCCGGCGGTCAACGTGACCTTTTTGCCGAGCACGCTCACCCCGCCCAGCAGGTTCGCCTCGGCGACGGGCCGCTTGCCCGTCTCGCAGACGGCCTTGGCGGTGACCTGTTCGACCTCGATGAGGGAGAGCAGCGGCAGTCCCGGCACGTGCATCTTGGCCCGCACGATGCTGCTGCGGCCCTCGGCCCGGTCGCCCTCGACGGTGGCCTTGGCCGTGGCGACGTCCGCGCGCAGCACGTTGAACGGCCGTCCGCCGTCGATGCCGTCCAGGCGGGCGGTGAGCGCCGTCTTGTCGGCGGAGGCGGGAGCCTGCACTTCGTTGAGGGAGACCCGGAGCGGGACGTGCACGGTCTTGTCGAGCAAGGAGACGTCGAGCCCGGTCCGCAGGACGACGGCGTCGGCGCGGCCGCCGCGGTCGCCGTCGGTCGCCTGCGCGGCCCCGGCGCCCGCGAGCGCCGCGGGACCGGCGGCGAGGGCGGTGGCGGTGGCCACGACGGCGAGACGGCGGCGGGCGAGCATGCGGAAGGTGTTGCTGTTCAAGGTGGTGGAACCCCCACGGGAGACATGGGCCGTCGGCGGCGCACGCCACATGGGGACATCACGTGCGCGCCGAGGGCGTCGCCCTCCATCGACGGGGGGCGACGCGGGAATCTTTACGCACTCAGAGTGAACAGTCAGCAACGAGACGTGAGTTCACTCCAAAGGGCGGTTTCCGACCTTGCTTTCGAATCCCCCGGCACGTGCGTTCCCTGGAACCACCCGCTCCTCACCCGCTTCGGGCACCGGCCACCCCACACCCCCGAATCAGCCGACAACAAACGAGGGACACAGCTCCCACGTAACGCCCGGTCAACCCGCCGCCTCGGCCGAGGGGTCCCCGGCTAACCGACCACCCTGCCGTTCAGGACCACCCGCCGCGGTGCCGCGAGGACCCGAACGTCCTGGCGGGGGTCCGACTCGTAGACCACGAGGTCGGCCGGGGCGCCCTCGGTGAGGCCGGGGCGGCCGAGCCAGGCGCGGGCGGACCAGGTCGTCGCGGAGAGTGCGGCCAGGGGCGGGATGCCGGCGCGGGTCAGTTCGGCGACCTCGGCGGCGACCAGGCCGTGCGGCAGGGAGCCGCCCGCGTCGGTGCCGGTGAAGACGGGGATGCCGGCGTCGTAGGCGGCGCGCACCGTGTCGTAGCGGCGGGCGTGCAGCCTGCGCATATGGGCCGACCAGCGGGGGAACTTCTTCTCGCCGCCGGCGGCCAGGTCGGGGAAGGTGGCGATGTTGACGAGGGTCGGCACGATCGCGACCCCGCGCTCGGCGAAGAGCGGGATGGTGTCCTCCGTCAGGCCCGTGGCGTGCTCGACGCAGTCGATGCCTGCCTCGACCAGGTCCCGCAGGGAGTCCTCGGCGAAGCAGTGGGCGGTGACGCGGGCGCCGAGCCGGTGCGCCTCGGCGATCGCCGCCCGGACCGCGTCGCGCGGCCAGCAGGCCGTCAGGTCGCCGGCCTCGCGGTCGATCCAGTCGCCGACGAGCTTGACCCAGCCGTCGCCGCGCCGGGCCTCCTGGGCGACGTACGCGACGAGGTCCTCGGGCTCGATCTCGTGGGCGTAGTTGCGGATGTAGCGGCGCGTGCGGGCGATGTGCCGGCCCGCCCGGATGATCTTCGGCAAGTCCTCGCGGTCGTCGATCCAGCGGGTGTCGGAGGGCGAGCCCGCGTCCCGCAGGAGCAGGGCGCCGATCCCGCGGTCGGTCAGCGCCTGCTTCTCGGCCGTACCGGCGTCCACGGGGCCGTGCGCGTCCAGGCCGACGTGGCAGTGCGCGTCGACCAGGCCGGGCAGCGCCCAGCCCTCGACGGTGACCGTCTCGGCGGCCGGGGCGACAGGCCGGCGATAGGTCACCCTGCCCCCGACGACCCACAGTTCGTCCCGTACGTCCTCGGGTCCGACGAGCACCCGCCCCTTCACGTGCAGCACCGCGTGATCACTCATGGCAGCAGCTTAGGAGGCACTCCGGACGGGCGGTACGGGGCGCTGGGAACGCCCCCGCACGGGCCGGTCGGTACGCTCGTACCGCAGCCCGGACGAACTCGTGAGCGAAGTGAGCAGTGACGTGAGCAGTACTGTGACGCACCCCTTTTTGGATCTGGCGCCGCTGAGCGCCCAGCACTTCGCCGCCATCGAGGCGCGGGTGGCCCGGCTGCTCGGCACCGGGCAGGACGTCGTGATCATGCAGGGTGAGGCCCTGCTGCCCCTGGAGGGGTGCATCCGGGGCGTGGCGGGGCCCGGCACGACCGCGCTGAACGTGATCACCGGCCCGTACGGGCAGACCTTCGGCGACTGGCTGCGGGACTGCGGTGCCACGGTCGTCGATCTCGCCGTGCCGTTCCACACGGCCGTCACCGCCGACCAGGTGCGCCGGGCCCTCGCCGAGCATCCGGAGATCGACTTCGTGTCGCTGGTGCACGCCGAGGCCGCCACCGGCAACACCAACCCGGTCGCGGAGATCGGTGAGGTCGTGCGCGCGCACGGCGCCCTGTTCATGCTGGACGCGGTCGCCTCGGTGGCCGCCGAGCCGCTGCTGCCCGACGCGTGGGGCGTGGACCTGTGCGTGATCGGCGCGCAGAAGGCGATGGGCGGCCCCGCGGGTGTCTCCGCGGTGTCGGTGAGCGAGCGGGCCTGGCAGCGCATCGCCGCCAACCCGCGGGCGCCCCGCCGCTCCTACCTCTCCCTCCTGGACTGGAAGGAGCGCTGGATCGACGCCGGCCGCAAGGCCCTGCTGCACGCTCCCGCGCAGCTGGAGATGTTGGCCCTTGAGGCCTGCGTGGAGCGCGTCGAGACCGAGGGCCTGGCCGCCGTGACGGCGCGGCACGCCACCGCTGCCGCCGCCACCCGCGCGGGCGCGCTCGCGCTCGGCGGGGGCCTCGCGCCCTATGTGCGCGAGGCCGTGGACGCGGCGCCGGTCGCCACCACCTTGCGGGCCCCCGCGGGCACCGACGCCTCGGAGCTGGTCGCCAAGGCGCTGGCCGCCGACCCGGTGCTGCCGCTGGTCGCCGGGGGCGGTGCGCTGGCCAAGGAGATGATCCGGGTCAACCACTACGGGCCGGACGCGACGCGCGGTGTCGTGCACGCCTGTCTGGCGGCCCTGGGCGCCGCGATGGGCGAGGCCGGTCTCACGGTCGATCTGGAGGCGGCCCGGCGCGCGGTGACCGACGCCTGGCGCTGAGCGGCCCCCGGCCGTCCGGATCGCCGCCGGGAGTCCCGCGGGCGGCTCTTCCCCCGCGGGGCCTTCGCGTGGCAGCGTGCGGGGCATGACCACGCTTCCGGACGGCCGCCGCATCCCGCCCCCGACCGCCGACGAGCCCGCCATGCTGACCAGTTGGCTCGACATGCACCGCGCGACGCTCGCCCTGAAGTGCGCGGGCCTCGACGACGAGCAGACGCTGCGTACGCCGGTCGAGCCGTCCACGCTCTCGCTGTTCGGCCTGGTGCAGCACCTGGCCGAGGTCGAACGGAACTGGATCCAGCGGGTGTTCGCCCGGCGCGACGCGCCGTCGCTCCACCGGGACCGCACCGGCTTCACCCCGGACCGGTCCCGGACGTTCGCCGAGGTGCTCGCGGTGTGGGAGGGCGAGGTCGCCGTGAACCGCGAGATCTGCGCGGGGCGTTCGCTGGACGACACGGGGCGGCTCGGGCCCGAGGAGGCGGCCGTCATGGGCGGCGAGGAGGCGGTCAGTCTCCGCTGGATCCTGGTCCACCTCATCGAGGAGTACGCGCGGCACAACGGCCATGCGGATCTCTTGCGGGAACGCATCGACGGCGTGACGGGAACTTGAATCGGGCGTTCCCGCAAAGCTCTCACCGAGCATCGTCCTGCAATTCCCCCGCGCATTCTCACGAATTCTTTATCAGCACAGCTTGCAGTCTTCTTCTGCCCGATTTCCCCGACCCTAAACACTAAGGTTTCGTCAGGGCCGAACGGCGTGATTCGGGCGCATCGCGATGAGGTTTCCTCCGTGTGACACACTCCACATCGCGCCCTTTTTATCCCTATACGTCCGTGCCAAATCGGGCCAAACCGCAAACTTCTCATGCGTGCACACACCTACGCGCGATAACACATGGGAAGCTCTCACGTAACCCCTCACCCCGATGCAATTCAAGAAATTGCTCGGTAAATTCACTTCGCATGACCGCTGCACAAGCCGATCTACCGACCGACCTGCGAGCGAAATTCCTGGAAATGCCGGAGGGGCTGCGACTCGACACCCCCGCTGTCGCCGACGGCGCCGCCATCTGGCGGATCGCCCGCGACTCCAAGGTGCTGGACCTCAACTCTTCGTACAGCTACCTGCTGTGGTGCCGCGACTTCGCGGCGACCTCGGTGGTGGCCCGGGGCGCCGACGGCGAGCCGGCCGGTTTCGTCACCGGCTACATCCGGCCCGAGCGCCCGGACACCCTGCTGGTCTGGCAGGTGGCCGTCGACCACGAGCAGCGCGGCCGCGGCCTCGCCGGGGCCCTGCTCGACGGGCTGACCGCGAAGGTCGCCGCCGAACGCCCGCTGACCACGATCGAGACGACCATCACGCCGGACAACACGGCGTCCGAGCGGCTCTTCCTCTCCTACGCGCGACGACACGGCGCGTCGGTCGAGCGGAAGATCCTCTTCGACGCGGGTCTTTTCCCTGATGACGGGCACGAGTCAGAGGTGCTCTACCGCATCGGCCCGATCGGCCACTGAGCCTCGGCGCCCTCGCTCGCCTCCCCCCGCACGTCCATACCCCCCACTCCCACGACTTTCCATCTCCCAGGAGATCCGCTGTGACCATCACCCAGCCCGACCTGAGCGTCTTCGAGACCCTGGAGTCGGAGGTGCGCAGCTACTGCCGCGGTTGGCCCACGGTTTTCGACCGCGCGCAGGGCAGCCGCATGTACGACGAGGACGGCCATGAGTACCTCGACTTCTTCGCCGGGGCCGGCTCGCTCAACTACGGCCACAACAACCCGGTGCTCAAACGCGCGCTGATCGACTACCTGGAGCGCGACGGCGTCGTGCACGGCCTCGACATGTCGACGAGCGCGAAGCGCAACTTCCTGGAGTCGTTCCAGAACATCATCCTGCGCCCCCGCGACCTGCCGTACAAGGTCATGTTCCCGGGCCCGACGGGCACCAACGCCGTGGAGTCGGCGCTGAAGCTGGCGCGCAAGGTCAAGGGCCGCGAGTCGATCGTGTCGTTCACGAACGCCTTCCACGGCATGTCGCTCGGTTCGCTCGCGGTGACCGGCAACGCCTTCAAGCGGGCGGGCGCCGGTATACCGCTGGTGCACGGCACGCCGATGCCGTTCGACAACTACCTCGACGGTCAGACCCCCGACTTCATCTGGTTCGAGCGGCTCCTCCAGGACCAGGGCTCGGGCCTCAACCAGCCCGCCGCCGTCATCGTGGAGACGGTGCAGGGCGAGGGCGGCATCAACGTCGCCCGCGCCGAGTGGCTGCGCAAGCTCGCCGACGTGTGCGAGCGCTGGGACATGCTCCTGATCGTCGACGACATCCAGATGGGCTGCGGCCGCACCGGCGCCTTCTTCTCCTTCGAGGAGGCGGGCATCACGCCGGACATCGTGACGGTGTCGAAGTCCATCAGCGGCTACGGCATGCCGATGTCGCTGTGCCTGTTCAAGCCGGAGCTGGACGTCTGGGAGCCGGGCGAGCACAACGGCACGTTCCGCGGCAACAACCCGGCGTTCGTCACGGCCGCCGCCGCCCTCGAGGCGTACTGGACCGACGGTTCGGCCATGGAGAAGCAGACCCGCGCCCGCGGTGAGCAGGTCGAGCAGGCGCTGGCCGCCATCGTCGAGGAGAACCGGACCGAGATCAAGGAGTTCCGCGGCCGCGGCCTGGTCTGGGGCATCGAGTTCCTGGACAAGGACCGTGCGAGCGCCGTGGCGAAGCGGGCCTTCGAACTGGGCCTGCTCATCGAGACCTCCGGCCCCGAGGGCGAGGTCGTCAAGCTCCTCCCGGCGCTGACGATCACCCCCGACGAGCTGGACGAGGGGCTGCGCACGCTGGCCCGGGCGGTACGCGAGACCGCCTGAGCGAGCGAGAGTCCGAGCCCCGCACGACGTAAGAGAAAAGGAAACACCACACCGTGATCGTCCGTTCGTTCAAGGACATTGAAGGCACCGACCGGCATGTGAAGGCCAAGTCGGGTACCTGGGAGAGCAAGCGCATCGTCCTCGCCAAGGAGCGTGTCGGGTTCTCCCTGCACGAGACCATCCTGTACGCGGGCACGGAGACGTCGATGTGGTACGCCAACCACATCGAGGCCGTCGTCTGCACCAAGGGCGAGGCCGAGCTGACCGACGACACGACCGGCGAGAAGTACACGATCACGCCCGGCACGATGTACCTGCTCGACGGGCACGAGAAGCACACCATGCGGATCAAGGAGGACTTCCACTGCCTGTGTGTCTTCAACCCGCCCGTCACCGGCCGTGAGGACCACGACGAGAACGGCGTGTACCCGCTGCTGACGGAGGACGACAAGGGCTGAGCGCCGCGCGCCGGTCGGCCGAGGTCGGCCGACATCCCGCACAGGGCCGTACGAGAGGAGAGGCAGGCAACACCATGACCACCGCACCCGAACGCACCATTGACCTGTACCCGACCCGAGGCGCCGAAGAGGTGCTCATCGAACGCAAGGACCCGGTGGTGTGGTCCGAGCCGGGTGCGCGGGGGCCGATCGCGGCCGGGGATCTCGCGGGGTTCGAGCGGGACGGTTTCCTGGCCATCGACCAGCTGATCACCCCGGACGAGGTGGCCACGTACCACGCCGAGTTGGAACGGCTCATGAACGATCCCGCGATGCGCGCGGACGAGCGTTCCATCGTCGAGCCGCGCTCGCAGGAGATCCGCTCGATCTTCGAGGTGCACAAGATCAGCGAGCTGTTCGGCAAGCTGGCGGCCGACCCGCGCGTGGTGGGCCGGGCCCGGCAGATCCTCGGCTCCGACGTGTACGTCCACCAGTCGCGGATCAACGTGAAGCCGGGTTTCGGGGCCTCCGGGTTCTACTGGCACTCGGACTTCGAGACCTGGCACGCGGAGGACGGTCTGCCGAACATGCGCACCGTCTCGGTGTCGATCGCGCTGACGAAGAACCACGACACCAACGGCGGTCTCATGATCATGCCGGGGTCGCACAAGACGTTCCTCGGCTGCGCGGGCGCCACGCCGAAGGACAACTACAAGCGCTCGCTCCAGATGCAGGACGCGGGCATCCCGTCGAACGAGACGCTGACGCACCTCGCGTCCGAGCACGGCATCCGCCTCTTCACCGGTGAGGCCGGCTCGGCCACCTGGTTCGACTGCAACGCCATGCACGGTTCCGGCGACAACATCACGCCCTACCCGCGGTCGAACGTCTTCATCGTCTTCAACAGCGTGGAGAACACCGCCGTCGAGCCGTTCGCGGCGCCGGTGCGCAGGCCCGAGTTCATCGGGGCGCGGGACTTCACCCCGGTGGGGTGACCTGACGCAGGTGGGCCGGTGGCCCGGCACCCCCCGTGGGTGCCGGGCCACCGGCCTTTTCGTCGGTGCTACAGCGCCGGGTAGTCCGTGTAGCCCTTCTCCGCGCCGCCGTAGAAGGTGGCCGGGTCGGGCGTGTTGTACGGGCCGCCGGCCTTCAGGCGGGCCGGCAGGTCGGGGTTGGCGAGGAAGAGCGCGCCGAACGCGATGATGTCCGCGGTGCCGTCCTCGACGAGGGCGAGCGCGTCCTGGCCGGTGGGGCCCTCGGTCCGCGGGTTCAGGATGAACGTCCCGCCGAAGTCCCGGCGCAGCCGGTCGGTCAGCTCGCGGATCTCGCCCGCCTCCAGGAGGTGCAGGTACGCGAGGTCCAGTGCCGCCAGCTCCTTCACCAGCGCGGTGTACGTCGGCTCCGGGTCGGGCTCGGAGATGTCGTTGAAGGGGTTGCCGGGCGAGAGGCGGATGCCGGTGCGGGCGGCGCCGATCTCCGCGCTGACCGCCTTGGCGACCTCGACGGCGAAGCGCAGGCGGTTCTCGACGGAGCCGCCCCACGCGTCGGTGCGCCGGTTGGTGTTGGGCGCGAGGAACTGGTGGATGAGGTAGCCGTTGGCGCCGTGCAGTTCCACCCCGTCGAAGCCCGCGTCGATCGCGCCCCGCGCGGCGGTGGCGAAGTCGGCGATGGTGGCGCGGATCTCGGCGTCGGTCAGCTCGCGCGGGGTGACGAAGTCCTTGGGGCCCTCGGCGGTGTAGACCTGGCCCGTGGCGGTGACCGCGGAGGGCGCGACGTTGACCACGCCCTCGGGGAGCAGGACCGGGTGGCCGATGCGGCCGACGTGCATGAGCTGGGCGAAGATCGTGCCGCCCGCCGCGTGGACGGCGTCGGTGACCTTGCGCCAGCCGGCGATCTGCTCGGCGCTGTGCAGGCCCGGTGTATCGGGATATCCCTGGCCGACCACAGAAGGCTGCACGCCCTCGGTGATGATCAGACCGGCGGAGGCGCGCTGGGCGTAGTACTCGACGGTCAGATCCGTGACCACACCGCCCTGACCTGCGCGGCTTCGGGTCATGGGGGCCATGGCGATGCGGTTGGCGAGCGGGGTGCCGGACAGGTCGATCGGGTCGAACGCGGTGGTCATCAGAACTCCCGGACAAGGTTTATGTGGTCGACCAAGTAACGTGCCGGACCACACTGTAACTCATTCCTTGGCCGACCAAGGTAAACTTTTCGGAAGACGTCCGATGACCCGCAGGAGCACGTGATGAAGGCCGACCCCGCACCGACCGAAACGGCCGACCCCGCCTGTCCCCCGGGGCTCCCCCAGGTGGCCGCGGCGGGCCCCGTCAGTCACGCGCTCAGCCGGGTGGCGCGGCTGCACCGCATCGCCGCGGGCAAGGTCCTGAAGGGGGTCGGCCTCTACCCGGGCCAGGAGTTCGTGATGATGCACCTGTGGGACGCCGGCCCGGTGCGGCAGTCCGAGCTGATCAAGGCCGTCGACCTCGACCCGTCGACGGTCACCAAGATGCTCCAGCGCCTGGAGCAGTCGGGGCACGTGCGCCGGCGCCCCGACCCGGCCGACCGCCGGGCGGTGCTCGTCGAGGCCAGCGACGCGAGCTGCGGGCTGCTCGCGCAGGTGGAGCGGGCCTGGGGCGAGCTGGAGGGGCACACGCTCGACGGCCTGGACGAGGCCGAGCGCGGAGAGCTGCTGCGGCTGCTCACCCGCGTGGAGACGAACCTCTGCACGGAGACGGCGGACTGCCCCGAGCGCCGGGCGGAGGAGGCGCCGCGGGAGCGGGCGTCGCGACGCTGAGCCGGCGCCCGGCGGGGCCCTTTCAGCCGGCCGCACGGGCCGTCGGCCGGGTGGCCCTCAGTTCGACAGCACGTCGAGGAGCCGGTCCACGTCCGCCTCGGTGTTGTAGAGGTGGAAGGTGGCGCGCAGGTGGCCGGCCCGTGCGGAGGCGATGATGCCCGCGCGGGCCAGTTCCGGCTCGCGGTCGGCGAGTCCGGGGACCGAGACGATCGCCGCGGTGCCCGGCACCGGGGTGTGGCCCAGTTCCGCGAGCCCCGCGCGGTAGTGCTCGGCGAGTGCCACGTCGTGCGCGTGGATCGCCTCGACGCCCACCTCCTCGACGAGCGAGAGCGCCGCCGCCGCCCCGTGGTAGGCGAGGAAGGCGGGCGGCTCGTCGAACCTGCGGGCGTCCGGGGCCACTTCACCGATCGGGCCGTACGTCGACTCCCAGCCGTCGGCCGCCGCGAGCCAGCCGCCGTGCAGCGGCACCAGGGACTCCTGCGCCGCCTCGCCCACCGTGAGGAAGGACGTGCCGCGCGGGCAGAGCAGCCACTTGAAGGCGCCGGTGACGGTGTAGTCGTACGCGCCCGCGTCGAACGGCAGCCAGCCCACCGACTGGGTGGCGTCGGCGAGGGTGCGCGCGCCATGGGCGGCGGCCGCCTCGCGTATCGCGGCGCAGTCCGCCGTCCTGCCGTCGGCGGACTGGACGGTGGAGAACGCCACCAGCGCGGTCCGGGGGCCGACCGCGTCGGCGAGTTCCTCCAGCGGCGCGAACCGCGGTTCGAGATCGCCCCGGAGCACGAAGGGGTTGATCAGGGACGAGAAGTCCCCCTCGGGGAAGAGCACTTCGGCGCCCGCCGGGACGGACGCGGCGATCAATCCGACGTGCACGGCCACCGAACCGCCCGTCGCCACCCGCGAGGGGTCCACGCCCACCAGGCGCGCGAAGGACCGGCGTGCGGCGTCGACCTCGCCGAAGTCGCCCGAGCCGACGCGCCCGCCGGAGGCGATCTCCGCCGTCAGGGCCCGGACGGCCTCGGCGGCGCGGCGCGGCAGCAGGCCGTAGCTCGCGGTGTTGAGGTAGGTCGTCGTCGGAGCGAACTCCCCCGCGTGGCCGGTGCCGTCGCTGATCCCCATGAGTGTCATGAAGATCAACCTACGTGAGCGTTCACCCCTGCGGAACCGCGCATCCGTCCGGCCCGCACGCCTCTCCGCCGTCGCTGTCCGCGAGCGTGGTCAGCGGCGAGCGGTTGCCCCACGCCTGCTCCAGGGCCTGCGCGAAGACCTCGGCGGGCTGGGCCCCGGAGATGCCGTAGGCGCGGTCGAGGACGAAGAACGGCACGCCGGTCGCGCCCAGTTCGGCGGCCTCGCGCTCGTCGGCGCGGACGTCGTCGGCGTACTTCGCGGGATCGGCGAGCACGGCCCGCACCTCGTCGGCGTCCAGGCCGGCCTCGACGGCGGCCGCCACGACGCGCTCGTCGTCCTCGAAGACGGACCGCTCCTCGGCGAAGTTCGCGCGGTAGAGCAGGCCGATCAGCTCGTCCTGCCTGCCGTGCTCCTTGGCGAGGTGCAGGACGCGGTGCATGTCGAAGGTGCTGCCGTGGTCGCGGCCCTCGCTGCGGTACTCCAGGCCTTCCGCGGCGGCGTTCTCACCGAGCCGGCGCTCGCCCTCGCGGGCCTGGTCCTCGGTCATGCCGTACTTGCGCATGAGCATCGGGATCACCGGGCCACTGTCACCCTTGGCGCGGGTGGGGTCCAGTTCGAAGGAGCGGTGCACGACCTCGACGCCGTCGCGGTGCGGGAAGGCGGCGAGGGCCTTCTCGAAGCGGGCCTTGCCCACGTAGCACCAGGGGCAGGCGATGTCGCTCCAGATCTCGACGCGCATGTGTGGCTCTTTCCGGGTCGTGCGGTACGCGACCGCGTCGGTACGGGGCGGTCGGTGCGGAGGGAGCCTCCGCTCAGAGCGTCAACGCACGGGCAAAGCGGCTCATTCCCCCGCCGTGAACTTCCCCGCGTTCGCCCTCACCCAGGTCCGCAGGTGGGCGAGCGGCTCCAGGGCGCCCCGGCCGAGGCCGGTCAGCTCGTACTCGACGCGGGGCGGGACCTCGGCGTACACGGTGCGCGTGACCAGGCCGTTCTCCTCCAGGCGGCGCAGGGTCTGGGTGAGCGCCTTGGGGCTGACGCCCTCCAGCTTGCGGCGCAGTTCGCCGAAGCGGCGCGGACCGTCCTCCAGGGCGGTGATGGCGAGCCCCGTCCACTTGTGGACGAGGAGCTCGAAGACCTCGCGGCCGGGGCAGAGCAGGCCGTAGATGTCATGGGGCCGAGCAGTTGCGCCGGGGCTCTCATCAGGGGTCTGACCAGTCATGGTTCCCCAAATATAGTTGGGTCCCTTGCGGGTGACCGGGCGGTCCGCCCTACGGTCCCGCTCATGACTGCTCCCAGTGCCTCCCCCGTCTCCCCCTCCTCGCCCGTGCGGGTCGGCCTCGTCGGCCTGTCCGCCCGCGGCGGCTGGGCGTCCCGCTCCCATCTGCCCGCACTTTCGCGCCTCAAGGGGTACGAGTTGCGCGCCCTGTCCGCGTCGAGCGAGGCGTCCGCGCGGGCCGCGGGCGAGAAGTACGGGGTGCCGCTGGCCTTCGGGTCGACCGGGGAACTCGTCCGCAGCGACGAGGTCGACCTCGTCGTGGTGAGCGTGCGGGTGCCGCTGCACCGCGAGGCGGTCCTCGCCGCGCTCGGCGCGGGCAAGGCGGTCCTCTGCGAGTGGCCGCTCGGCAACGGCTTCGCCGAGGCCGAGGAGCTGGCGGCGGCCGCGGACCGGGCCGGGGTGCGGACGTTCACCGGGCTCCAGGCCCGTTCGGCGCCGGCGGTGCGGTACGTACGGGAACTGGTCGCCGAGGGCCGGGTCGGCGAGGTCCTGTCGACGAGCCTGGTGGCCTCGGGGCGCGGGTGGGGACCCACGTTCGAGCCGAGCGGCGCCTATCTGCTGGACGAGCGGAACGGCGCCACGATGCTGACGATCCCCTTCGGGCACACCGTCGACGCGCTCACCATGGCCCTCGGGGAGTTCACCGAGGTCTCCGCGACGCTGGCGACGCGGCGTCCCGTCGTACGCGAGGCGGGCACCGGACGCACCGCCCCGATGACGGCCGCCGACCAGGTCGCGGTGTCGGGGCGGCTCGCATCGGGCGCGGTCGTCTCGGCGCACTTCCGCTCGGGTCTGTCCCGGGGCACGAACTTCCACTGGGAGATCAACGGCACGGACGGGGACCTCGTCGTCACCGGCGACTCCGGCCACCTCCAGCAGGCGGCGGTGACCGTGCGCGGCGGCCGCGGCGCCGAGCGGGGCCTCACCGAACTTCCGGTGCCCGCGCGCCACTTCGCCGTGCCGGAACTGGACGAGCTGCGCGCCGCGCCGTCGTACGAAGTGGCCTACAACGTGGGGGCGCAGTACGCCCGGATCCTCGCCGACCTGACGGAGGGCACCGCCCACGCGCCGGACTTCGCGCACGCGGTGCGGCGCCACCGCCTGCTGGACGCGATCGGGCGGGCGGCGGCCACCGGAACCCGGGTGACGGTGTGAGGCCCGGGTCGGCCGGGCCCCGCCCCGAGCCCGCCGCGGGTCAGTGTTCCAGCCGTCCGTCCACCCTCCTCGGCAGCCCCAGCGGGTTGGCGTCGCGCAGTTCCGGCGGGAGCAGGGCCTCGGGGGTGTTCTGGTACGCGACCGGGCGCAGCCAGCGCTCGATGGCCGTGCCGCCCACGGACGTCGACGTGGACGTGGTGGCGGGGTAGGGGCCGCCGTGGTGCTGGGCGGGCGCGACGGCGACGCCGGTGGGCCAGCCGTCCACGAGCACGCGCCCGGCGAGCGGGGTCACCTCGGCGAGAAGCTCGGCGCCGCGCGGGCTCGCGCCCGCCGCCTCGTCGGTGGAGAGCTGCACCGTCGCGGTCAGGTTGCCGGGCAGGCGCGAGAGGACGGCGGTGATCTCCGCGTCGTCGGTGTAGCGCGCGACGACGGTGACCGGGCCGAAGCACTCCTCCAGGAGCAGGTCGTGCGGCCCTTCGCCCGCCAGGCGCGCGGCCGGGACCGTGAGGAAGCCGGCGCTGACGGTGTGCTCGCCGCCGGCGCCCGGGGTCACCGGGGCCTGGACGTCGGGGAGTGCGGCGCGCTCGCGTACCCCGGCGACGAAGTTGTCCCGCATCCGGTGGTCCAGGAGCACCCCGGCCTCGGTGTCGGCGACCGCCTCGGTCAGCGACTTCACGAGCCGGTCGCCGGCCGCGCCCTCGGGGGCGAGGACGAGACCCGGCTTGACGCAGAACTGGCCGACGCCGAGCGTCATCGAACCCGCGAGTCCGGTGCCGATCTGCTCGCCGCGCTCGGCGGCGGCGGCCTCGGTGACCACGACGGGGTTGAGGGAGCCCAGCTCGCCGTGGAAGGGGATCGGCACCGGCCGGGCGGCGGCCGCGTCGAACAGGGCGCGCCCGCCGCGGATGGAACCGGTGAACCCGGCGCCGGCGACCAGCGGGTGCTTGACCAGCTCGACGCCCGCCTCGAAGCCGTGCACCAGGCCGAGGACGCCCTCGGGGATGTCGTGCCGCGCCGCCGCCCTGCGCAGCACGGAGGCGACCAGCTCGGAGGTGCCCGGGTGGTCGGGGTGGGCCTTGACGACGACGGGGCAGCCCGCGGCGAGCGCGCTCGCGGTGTCGCCGCCGGGCACGGAGAAGGCGAAGGGGAAGTTGGACGCGGAGTAGACGGCGACGACGCCGAGCGGGAGCTTGTAGCGCCGCAGGTCCGGGATGGGCGGGGTCGCCGAGGCGTCCGGGTGGTCGATGACGACGCCGAGGAAGGCGCCCTCGTCGACCAGGTCCGCGAAGGCTCGCAACTGATAGCAGGTGCGCGCGAGTTCGCCGGTGAGCCGGACCGGGCCGAGCGCGGTCTCCGCGTCGGCGGCCTCCACGAGGTGGTCCTTCGCCTCGTCGAGCAGTTCGGCGGCGGTGCGCAGGAAGGCGGCGCGGACCACGCGGTCGGCGAGGGCGGGCGCCGCGTCCCGGGCGGCGCGGACCGCGCCGTCGACCTCCTCGGCCGTGGCTTCCACCGCAACCTGCTCGCGCTGCTTCCCGGTTCGGGGGTCGACACTCCAGACTGGTGCTGCTGCCACCGCGGATTCCCTTTCCAAAGGTGATGCCGGTCGTACGGGCTGAGGTCTGCCGCTCACCAGGGCTGTTCGATATGCTGAACAACGTCTCCGCTGATGAACGGGCAGGGACTCGGAGCGTATTTCTCGGCGATCTAAGGGGTCAAGGGCGATGTCGGCTGGCGAGACCGGAGGCGGGGCACAGGTCAAGTCCGCGGTGCGGACGGTGGAACTGCTCGAGTACTTCGCGGGCCGTCCCGGAATGCACTCCCTGGCAGCCGTCCAGGAGGCGGTCGGGTACCCCAAGTCGAGCCTCTACATGCTGCTGCGCACCCTGGTCGAGCTGGGCTGGGTGGAGACGGACGCGACCGGCACGCGGTACGGCATCGGCGTGCGCGCCCTGCTGGTGGGCACCTCCTACATCGACGGCGACGAGGTGGTGGCCGCCGCCCGGCCAACCCTGGACCGGCTCTCCGACGACACCACCGAGACCATCCACCTGGCGCGGCTCGACGGCACGAACGTCGTCTATCTGGCCACCCGCCAGTCGCAGCACTATCTGCGGCCCTTCACCCGGGTCGGCCGCAGGCTGCCCGCGCACTCCACCTCACTCGGCAAGGCGCTGCTCGCCACCTTCACCGACGAGCAGGTCCGCGCGCTGCTCCCCCAGGCGCTGCCCGCGCTCACCGAGCACACCATCACCGACCGCGAGAAGCTCATCGAGGAGCTGCACACGGTTCGCGAGCAGGGCTTCGCGGTGGACCGCGAGGAGAACACGCTCGGCCTGCGCTGCTTCGGTGTCGCCATCCCCTACCGCACCCCGGCCCGGGACGCGATCAGCTGCTCGGTGCCGGTGGCCCGCCTCACGCCCGCGCACGAGCAGATGGTCAAGGACGCCCTGTTCGACGCGCGCGACCGGCTGACCCTGGCGACTCGTAGGCTCTGAGGCGGACAACGCCGGTTCGCCGCGGTCCTGGAGCCCCCGGAGACCCCCTGAGCGGATCTCCGGGCTCCGTCGCACGTGACATGGCCCTCTCTCCTCCCCATGCCCCCTCGGCTCCCCCGCGGGGTGGAGGCGGATCGTCAGGGCGCAGGACGTGCCGTGCCGCGGCGGGCCGGGAGGGTGGAGTCATGACACGGACCCTGCCCTCCCCGCAGGCCGGCCCGACGGCGTTCGCCGCGGTCGGCCTCAGCCGGCCGCGCCGCGCGCTGCGGTTCGTCGCCATGGCGGCCTGCGCCCCGTACCTCGCGCTCAAGGTCGCCTGGATCTGCGGGAGTCACACCGGCATCCCCGAGGGCAGCCCGCTGCTCGGCCACCGCGCCTCCCTGATCTTCGCCAACGGTCTGACCGTCCTGATGGACGCGACCGTCATCGTGCTGGTGCTGCTCCTGACCCGGCCATGGGGCCTGCGGGCGCCGGCCCGGCTGCTCGTCCCGCCGATGTGGACGGCCAGTGGGCTGCTCGTGCCGATCATGGCCGGGTTCCCGCTGACCCTGCTGGTCCAGGCCCTGGGCACCGGGTCCGGCCCCCGTTCCGGGGCCGGCGGATCGAGCGAACCCTTCCTGGACGACTGGGTGTTCGGCGTCGTCTACACCGGTTTCATCGTCCAGGGCGTCGCGCTCGGCTCCCTCTTCGTCCTCTACGCCGGGGACCGCTGGAGCCACCTGTGGCGGGGACGGGTGCGTGACCTGCCCCCGAGCCGTCGGCCGGGCGCACGGGCCGTCGCCGTCACGGCCGCGCTGCTCACGCTCTTCCCCGGCGCCCTGCACCTGCTGTGGGCCACCGGCTCGACCGCCGGCCTCGACGAGGGCCGGATCGAGGAACGCGGCCCCGACTTCCGCGCCCTGGAGTCCCTGAGCGCGCTGTACCTCGTCCTCGCCGTGAGCGGCGCCCTGCTCCTCGCGTTCCGGTGGGGCCCCGCGCTGCCGGTGAAGGTGCCGCTCGCGCTGGCCTGGCTGGGGTCGGGCGCGGTGGGCTGCTGGGGCGGCTGGCTGCTGTTCGGTTCGCTCATGAGCCTCGGCGACGCCACGAAGCAGCCCACCGCCGCCATGGTCCTCGCCTACGCTGTGCAGATGATCATCGGAACGCTCGTGGCCGCCGTCGGGGTGCGCTTCCTCAAGGAGCGAGCGGGCTCCCGCGCAGAGCGGGCGGGTCTCCTCGAAGAGCGGGCGGGTTCCTCGGCGTGAGGGGCCTCGCCGCCGCCCTGCTCGGGCGCCGGGCGCGCCGCCGGTGGGTCCATCTGATCCTCGGCGGCGCGCTCGCCATGCCGTACGTCTTCGTCGGCTCGGTGATCGTCGGGCCGCTCCTCCACGACGACCGCTTCTTCGGCTCGCTCACCTCGCAACTCGCCTCCTTCGCCGCCGGGTTGCCGCTGGCCGCGATCACCGCGCTGTTCTCGCTGACCCGCCCGATGTCGGTGGCCGCCGTACGCGCCCTGTGCGGGGTGCCCGACGGCGCTCTCGCCGAGGGGCCCGCGCGGGGGCGGGCGGCACGCGGGCGGACCGCGGCGTGGTTCACGCTGCACCTGGGCCTCGGCGGGATCGTCAGCGGCATGTCGCTGGCGCTGCCGCCGTTCGCGTGCGTCCTGATGGCGGTGCCGTTCTTCGCCGTGCTCCGCGACAGCCGCATCGGGCTGCCCGAGGTCTTCGGCGAGCCCTGGCTGGTGGCTCTCTCGCCGGTCATCGGCTGCGCCTCGCTGGTGGCGCTCGCCGCCTGCGCGGCCGCGTCCGGCGGGCTCCTCGCGCGCTGGGCCCCGGCGTTGCTCGGGCCGACGCCCGCCGACCGGCTCGCGGCCGCCGAGCAGCGCGCCGCCGACCTCGCGGTGCGCAACCGCCTGGCACGCGAACTGCACGACTCGGTGGGCCACGCGCTGAGCGCCGTCACCCTCCAGGCGAGCGCGGCCCGCCGCGTCCTGGACCACGACCCGGAGTTCGTCCGGGAGGCGCTGGCCGCCATCGAGGACACCACGCGCCGCACGGCCGGCGAACTCGACGCCGTGCTGGGTGTGTTGCGGGAGGCCGACGACGCCCGCTCCACGGCGCCCGCGCCGACCCTCGCCACCGACCTGGACGGATTGCTGCGCCGCACCAGGGCGAGCGGTCTGCGGGTCGGCGCCACCGTCGCCCTGGAGCCGGACACCCTGCCCCCGCTGGTCTCCCGCGAGGCGTACCGCATCGTGCAGGAGGCGCTCGGCAACGCCCTGCGGCACGGCGGCGGGGACGCCCGGGTGACCCTGCGCATCGCCCTGGACGGCCCCGACCTGGCCGTCACGGCCGAGAACCCGCTGCCGCTCCACTCCCCCGCCACCCGCCCCGGCGGCGGCCACGGCCTGCGCGGCATCGCGGACCGGGCCCGGCTGCTCGGCGGCACGGCCGCGGCGGGCCCGGCGGACGGCGCCTGGCGACTGGACGTACGACTTCCGCTGAAGGGACACGCATGACGACCACCTCCGCACCCACCGGCACCACCGCCATCCGGATCGTCCTCGCCGACGACGAGCGCATGGTGCGCACCGCCCTGCGCGCGATCCTCTCCGCGGAGGCGGGCATCGAGGTCGTCGGCGAGGCGGCGACCGGCGCCGAGGCCGTGTCGGTCGTGCGACAACTGAGGCCCGACGTCGTCCTGATGGACGTACGCATGCCGGAGATCGACGGCATCCGCGCCACCGAGCAGATACTCCGGACGGTGCCGGAGCCGCCGCGGATCGTGGTCGTGACGACCTTCGAGAACGACGCGTACGTGTACGAGGCGCTGCGCGCGGGCGCCGCCGGCTTCCTGCTCAAGCGGGCGGACGCGGACGCGCTCGTCCAGGCGGTGCGCGTGGTGGCGCACGGCGACTCGCTGCTGTTCCCCGCGGCGGTGCGCGCCCTGGCCGCCGAGTACGGGCGCGCGAGGCCGGCGCCGCCCGCGTGGGTGGCGCGGCTGACCGGCCGGGAGAGCGAGGTGCTGCGGCTGATGGCGACGGGGCTGACCAACACGGAGATCGCCGCACGGATGGGGGTGGGCGCCGCGACGGTGAAGACGCACGTGGCGTCCGTGCTCGCCAAGACGGGCGCGCGGGACCGCACGCAGGCGGTGATCGCCGCGTACGAGGCGGGCTTCGTGGACCGGGACTGAGCCGGCTCCCGCGCCGACGGGACGGCGGGGGCGCCCCGGGTTCATGAGGACTTTCTGAGAAAACGGTCGCAAGCGGATCAGAAGGGAACGAAACCCTCCCGTCCGCTCGTCCTTCCGTGGGATGAACAAGACGATCAGGCGCGCCTCGGTCTTCGCACTGCTGCTCGTGCTCGCCCTCCTGGTGCGGGCGACGTGGGTGCAGTTCCACGACTCGAAGGCGCTCACGGACGACAAGCACAACCGGCGCAAGGCGATCGAGCAGTACGCGAACCCGCTGGGCGACATCATCGTGGGCGGTGAGGCCGTCACCGGCTCCGTGCGGACGAAGGGAGGAGACCTCGCGTACAAGCGCACGTACAAAAACGGCGCCCTCTACGCGCCCGTCACGGGCTACAGCTCGCAGGTGTACGGCGCCACGCAGCTCGAAGGCATCTACCAGGACCTCCTCGACGGCACCGACAGCCGGCTGAAGAACCCGCTCGACACGCTCACCGGCAAGCGCGCCGAGGGCGGCGACGTGATGACGACCATCGACCCGGCGGTGCAGAAGGCCGGGTACAAGGCGCTCGGTGACACCAAGGGGGCGGCGGTCGCCGTCGACCCGAAGACCGGCGAGATCCTCGGCATGGTCTCGACGCCGTCGTACGACCCGTCGCGGATCAGCGGCTCCACGGACTCCGCGCAGTGGCGGGAGCTGACCTCCGACAAGGACAAGCCGATGGTGAACCGCGCGATGCGCCAGCCCTTGCCGCCCGGTTCGACGTTCAAGCTGGTCGTCGCGGCCGCGGCCCTCGAGGACGGCCTGTACTCCTCGGTGGACGCGCGCACCGACAGCCCGAACCCGTACACGCTGCCGGGCACGGCGACGGTCCTGCGCAACGAGAACGCGTCGGCGCCCTGCGAGAACGCGACGATCCGCACCGGCCTGCGGTACTCCTGCAACAACGTCTTCGCGAAGATGGCCGTCGACCTGGGCCAGGACAAGGTCGCGGCGATGGCGGAGAAGATGGGCTTCAACGCGGAGAAGCTCGACGTGCCGGTGCGCGCGGCGAAGAGCGTGTACCCCGCCGGCATGGACAAGGCGCAGACGGGTCTGTCGGGCATCGGCCAGTTCGACGTGACGGCGACGCCGCTCCAGATGTCGATGGTGTCGGCGGCGATCGCGAACGGCGGCGAGCTGGTCCGGCCGCACATGGTCTCCCGGATCACCGACGCCGACGGCAACACCCTGGAGAAATACGGCGACGGGGACTCCCGGCGCGTGATGAGCGAGTCCGTCGCCGAGGGCCTGCGGTCGGCGATGCGGACGGTCGTGGAGAAGGGCACCGGTTCGAACGCGCGGATCGACGGCGCGACGGTGGGCGGCAAGACGGGTACGGCGCAGCACGGCGAGAACAACAGCAAGACGCCGTACGCGTGGTTCACGTCGTACGCCAAGGGCGGCGACGGCCGACAGGTGGCGGTCGCGGTGATGATCGAGTCGTCGAGTGCGGCCCGCGACGAGGTGAGCGGCAACGGTCTGGCGGCGCCGATCGCCAAGGCGATGATGGAGGCGGCGCTCGCCCGCTGAGCGGGACCGGCGCCACCCCACGACGCCACCACGACACGCCGCCGCCCGCAGCCCCACCGCCGCGGCGGCCCGATGCCCCCGCCCTGCCGCGCCACCGGGGCACTCCGCCGCGACGGTGGCCCGACCCCCCGCCGCCCACCGCCCACCGCCCACCGCCACGGTGGCCACTCCGGTGGCACGGTGGCACGAACCCCGCCACCCTCGGCCCCAGTCCCTGCCCCGCTTCAGCCCGGCTCGGCCTGCCTCACCGGCCCGGCCGCAACTCCCGTCCGCCTCGGCCGCGCCCGCGTCGACCCCCGCCCGCATCAGCCCGACCCGGCCTCACTCCCGGTCCCGCTTGCGCTCGCGGCCCCCGCGCCAGGTCCGGCCGAGCACGATCAGCAGGAACGGTGCGCAGGCGCCGGCCAGCAGGCCCGTCGCGTAGCCGATCCCGGTGCTCGCGCCGTCGTCGAGGGCGGTCGAGACGCCCGAGGCGGCCACGGCGGCGATGACGACGGCCACCAGGGCGTAGAACTTCCGGCTCAGGAAGTTGCTGCGGTCCGGCACCGGCGGCGGCGACGCGAGCTCCGCGCCGGGGCCGAGGCTCGCCGCCTTCGGCCGCTTGAACCAGGCGTGGACCAGCCAGGTGCCGCAGGCCTCCCAGCCGTCGGGGGCGAGCCGCCCGTCCAGGCCCTCGCGGCCGCGCGAGACCAGCTCGCGCCGGTACTCCCAGCGCTGCGGCCGCTCCGCGTCGCGGCGGCAGACGAAGCGGCCGAGTGCGTCGACCCGCTCCACCTCCCAGCCCTCGTCGCCGAAACGGTTCAGCAGCTCCTCGTCGACGTAGGTGTCGGCGGTCCAGCGCCACGTCTCGCCGTGGGCGGCCGGGGCGGTCGGTGCCCGCTCCCCCGTGGCGGGCACCAGCTGCCCGGCGAACTCGTCGGCCGGTCCGAACTCCTCCAGCGCGTCGGCTCCCGACTCCTCCAGGTGCGCGGCCAGCTCCTCGACGGTCGCCTCGACCCGGTCGGCGGGCAGCCCGCGCGCCCGCAGCCGCTCGGCGAGGTCGATGAGGTAACCGTCCTGCTCGTACCGGGTGTTCACCGCGTCCGCTCCGTTCATCGTGGCGTCACTCCCGCCTTGGCCAGGACCTCGCGCACGGACGTGTCGAAGGCCAGCCACAGCCCGCCCTGCTCGCCGAGGGTCTCCCGGCCCGCGTCGGTGAGCCGGTAGTAGCGCCGGCCGGGCCCCTTCTCGGTGGCGCGGAACTCGGCGGCGACCAGGCCCGCCTCCTCCAACCGGTTGAGGACGGGGTAGAGCGTGCCGCCCTTGATCTGCCCGAAGCCCGCGGCCGAGAGCAGCTTGGCGATCTCGTAGCCGTAGCTCTCGTCGTCGGTGAGGCTGGCGAGCACGAGGAGGTCGAGCACGCCCTTGAACCAGCTGGCGCGGCGGTCGGTCATGGTGTCAGGCCCTTCTTCGGCACGGATGTCCCCCCGTCAGGCGGCGGACGTGGCGCGCCGCTCGTCCGGCGCGGGCAGCGTCAGGTCGCGGGCGCTCAGCGCGGCGTGCGCCACGACGGGGAGCAGCAGACTGCCCGTCGCGAGGTAGAGGCCGGTCATGACGGCGCCGACCAGGGCGAAGACGAGGACGCCCTGGCGGCCCTGGTAGAAGCCGGCGAGCGCGTAGACGAGGACCGAGAGGGCCGCGGCCACATAGAGGTCGAGGCCGAGCGCGCCGACGCCGAAGGCGATGAGGAGGCCGCGGTACAGGAGGTTGGCGCCGATGCCGTCGGTGACGGCGACGGCGATCGCCAGCCGCCGCTCCTCGGCCGTGCGCGGCAGCATCGCCTCGATGGAGGCGAGCCCGGGCACGTGTTTGCCCTGCTCGACCATGCCGCGGAAGTTGCGTCCGGACGCCACGGCGATCGCGACGAAGAGGAGCGTCAGGGTCACGGTGTATCCGGGCCGTTCCGGCGTGACGAGACCGAGGTCGGCGGCGTCGACGCCGGGCGAGAGCAGCAGTGCCGCCACGGCGCCGGCGGCGAGGACGCCCCACAGGGCGAGCGTGACGCCGAAGTAGCGGACGAGCGCGCGGGGTTCGGTGTCCCTGCGGCGGGCCAGCGAGGCGTACATCCGGCGGCCGGCCCAGGGCTCACCGAGCAGCAGATAGGCGGCGAGCGTGGCCGTGACGGCCGTCGAGGCGACCGAGAAGTCCGGCGAGATGGTCATGGGATCCCCCTTCCCGAGGGGGCCGCGCGCCGCATGTCTCCGCGTGCCGCGCGACCCCTGAGCGTCTGAACTACCTAGACCGTATGGCGACCTAGTCAGGAATGCAACCTATATCGCGCTGCCGTCACCAGGCAGAGGGGCGCCGGCCCCGGCCGCCCGCCATGAGGGTCCCCCTGTCTCCCCTAAGGCAGCGGTCCCGGCGTGTCTCCTCTGGTGATCGGCCCGGGGCCCGGACTCACCGGCCGGCAGTTGGGGAAGCAGCCCGATTCCCTGGCGGGGGCCTTAGAAGCCAGCATCACCTGGCATGACATCGACGATCGGGCACGTCCTGCGGAACCGCGATGCCCGCCTCTACCTGGGCGCGGTGGTGGTCTCGGGTTTCGGGACCTCCGCGCTGTGGCTGGCCTGCGGCGTCTGGGTGAAGGAGCTGACCGGCTCCGACGGGCTCGCCGCGCTCTGCCAGTTCGCCCTGTGGGCGCCCACCCTCGTCGGCCCGCTGCTCGGCACCCTCGCCGACCGCACGCGCCGCAAACCGCTCCTGGTGGCCGCGAACCTCGCGCTCGGGGTGCTGCTCCTGTCCCTGCTCGCCGCGGACGGCACGGGAGGGCTGTGGATCCTCTTCGCCGTCCTCCTGCTGTACGGGGTGTGCGGCGTCGTCACGGACGCGGCGGAGGCCGCCCTGGTCCCGACGGCCGTCGGCCAGGAAGTGCTCGGCGACCTCAACGGCCTGCGGATGTCCGCGAACGAGGGCATGAAACTGGTGGCGCCCCTCGCGGGCGCCGGCCTGTTCGCCGCTTACGGGGGCGCCGCGGTGGCGCTCCTGGACGCCGTCACCTTCGTGCTCGCCGCCGGCATGTACGCGCTGCTGCGGGTGCGCGAGGCCGCCCCGGCACGCGAGCGCGCCTCCCTGCGGGCCCGCACCGCCGAGGGGGCACGGTACTTGCGGGGGCACGCGCGGCTGCGGCCGCTGGTGGTGGCGGGAGGTCTGACGATGCTGTCGTCGGGGGTCAGCGGCGCGGCCGTCTACGCGATCGTGGAGCGGCTCCGCCACACGCCCGCGTACGCGGGTGTGCTGTACGCCGTGCAGGGGGCGGGGTCCGTCGCGGTGGGCGTGGCGTCGGGGGCGCTGCTGCGGCGGTTCGGGGCGCGGCGGTTCGGTGGGGCGGGCATCGCGCTGACCGGCGCGGCGGCGGCCCTGAGCGCGCTGCCGAGCGACGCGGCGGTGCTCGCGGGGAGCTTCGCGAACGGCGTCGGACTGCCCTGTGTGCTGATCGCGGGCCTGACGGCGGTGCAGCGCGAGACGCCCGGCGCGCTGCTCGGCCGGGTGGCGGCCACCGCCAACACGGTGATGTTCACGCCGACCGCGCTCGGCATCGCGGCGGGCGCGGCCCTCGTGGAGTGCGTGGACCTGCGCGTCCTGCTGCCGGTGCTCGCGGGGGCGCGGCTGCTGATCGCCGCGCCCCTGCTCCTGCGGCGCGGAGTCACTTCACGTTCGTCCGGCGCTTGATCGTCGCGAGGGCCCGCGCCCGTTCGGCCTCGGGCAGCTTGACGGTGGCCGGCTCGGGAAGGGACGGGCCGCGCGCCTTGTCTCCCTCCCCCTCGGCGACGATCGCGGTGCGCGGATCGTGGGGGCGTTCACTCCGGGGTCGACAGGGCCCTGCCGACCTGCGCGAGGTCGTCGTCCGACGCCAACCCCGCGTGGTACAGCCGCAGTTCCGTGGCGCCGAGCCGTGCGGCGCGGGCCGCGTCGGCGGCGAGTGTGCCGGGGCGGCCGCCCATGGTGCCCACCACGGTGAGGTTGGCGGCCAGGACGGTGGCGGGCCCGGCGTGGGCGGTGAACGGCGTCAGGGCCTCGGCGCCGCCCGTGCACGGCACGACGACGCCGTCGGCCACGGAGAGGACGTGCGCCGGGTCCACGCCCGCGTTCGCGCCGCAGTGGTAGGGCACCGGGTCCGCGTGCAGCAACACCTGGAAGTCCGGCGGGGCGGCCGCGCGTACGGCGGCGACGGCGGCCTCCTGGAGCGTGCGGGCGGTTTCCTCGCGCCACGCACGCGTGGCCGCCGCCAGGTCGGTGCCGATGAGCGTCTCGACGGACGCCCAGCCCGTGTCGTCCGCCTCGCCGCGCCACACGGGCTCCAGGCCGCGCCGGACGGTGGCCGCCAGCGCGTCCGGGTCGAGGCCGGCTCCCGTGTACCCCGCGCGGCAGGAAGAGCAGAAACACAGGGACATCAGGTACTGCCCCGCCTCGCCGAGGCCGACGCCGGCGGTCTTGTCATGGGCGTGCAGATGCGCGAGGCCGTACCAGCCGCACGACTCCAGTTCGGTGCCGTGCGCTCCGGGGCGCACGGCGGCCTCGGCGGCGAGGTCGACGAGGTACGCGCGCGTGGCGGGCCGCGCGATGCACGGCGCCCACGGATAGCGGTCCCCGTAGGCGTTGACGACGGAGGTGGTCGGGTGTTCCTCGCCCATCCGGGAGTTGTGGGCGAGGACGACCCAACTGCGTACGGCGATTCCGGCGGTCGCGAGCGCCTCGGCGGCCGCTCCGTAGGCGTCGCCGGGCGCCCACTCCCCGGCGGGGTACGGCCGCAGCCCGCGGCCCTGCCACCGGTCGCCCGGCGGGTAGAGCACGGCGGCGTGCGCGGCCGTGACGATGCGGTGGCGGGGGTGGCGCGGGGTCAGGGCGCGCGTGGAGTGGTAGGCGGCGGCGAGGGTGACCTGGCGGATGCCGAGGTCGAGGAGGCGGGCGGGCGCGTCGGGGTCGCCGACGACGTCCCAGGGGTAGAGGAACGCGGCGGCCCTCATGCGTCCGCTCCCGGGTGCGCGGGCCCGAGCGACTCCCGGCCGCGAGCGATGAGTTCGGCCAGCCGCTTGACGTGTTCGCCGGCCGGTTCGTGCAGCGGCGGCCGCACGGGGCCGACGTCGAGGCCGCCGAGCCGTACGCCCGCCTTGACGAGGGAGACGGCATAGCCGCGGCCGAGCGCGCGCAGCTCCACGAAGGGCCGGTAGAAGCCGTCGAGGAGGCGGTTGACGGTGGCGTCGCCCTCCGGGGTGCCCGCGTTGAACGCGCGGTGGAAGGCGAGCGCGATGTCGGGCGCGAAGCAGAAGACGGCCGAGGAGTACAGCCGCACGCCGATGCCCCGGTAGGCGAGGCCGGTCAGCTCGGCGGTCGGCAGTCCGTTGAAGTAGAGGAAGTCCTCCGGCACCTCGCTGCGCACGGCACTCACGACGCGCTGCATCAGGTCCATGTCGCCGAGGCCGTCCTTGAAGCCGATGATCCCCTCGGTGCGGGCGAGTTCGACGACGGTCCGGGGGGTGAAGACGGCGTTGTCGCGCTGGTAGACGATGACGTCCAGGGAGGTGGCCCCCGCCAGCTCGCTGTAGTGCCGTACGAGGCCCTCCTGTCCGGCGACGACGAGGTAGGGCGGCAGGGCGAGCAGCCCGTCGGCGCCCGCCTCCTCGGCCAGGCGCGCGTACCGCACGGCGAGCGCGGTGCCGTACCCGGTGCCGGCGACGACCGGCACGCGCCCCGCCGTCTCCCGGACGGCCGCGCCGACGCAGCTCTGGAACTCCTCGGGCGTCAGGGCGTGGAACTCGCCCGTGCCACAGCAGGCGAACACGGCCGCGGCGCCCGCGTCGACGCCGGCCCGCACATGGGCGCGGAAGGCGTCCAGGTCCACGGAGCCGTCGGGGCCGTACGCGGTGACCGGGAAGAACAACGGCCCGCTGGGGACGCGAAGTCGGAAAGCGAGAGGGGCTGACGTCACGGACTCTCCCTAGGCGTGCACGTTCATGATTGGCGTCCATATCCCTGAACACCGTCACGCTAAGGCGCCCCGTCGGCCCCGGTCAAGCGGACGAACTCCCCGCACAGGAGCGGATTCACCGCCTCCCAGAGACTCCGGGAAGGCGCCCGAAGACACTTGACGCGGCGCGACCGGGATCCCTAAGTTGTCTACGGATGTGAATCCTGTACGCCGATAAGAACGGCCGCGTCCATCCGTACGGCTACGCACCCGCATACGGCCGCCCGAGGAGACCCCGCATGCCCGCTGCCCGCACCGTCCTGCTCACCGGCGCCGCCGGCGGCCTCGGCACGCTGATGCGCGACCTCCTGCCGGCCCATGGACACGAGCTGCGCCTGCTCGACCTGCGCGCCATCGGGGACGAGCCGGACGCGATCGTCGCCGACCTCGCCGACGAGGACGCGCTGCGTGCGGCCGTACGGGGGGTCGACGCGGTCCTCCATCTCGCGGGCATCTCCCTGGAGTCCACCTTCGACAAGATCCTCAAGGCCAACATCGAAGGCACGTACAACCTCTACGAGGCGGCCCGTGCGGAGGGCGTGCGGCGGATCGTCCTCGCCTCCTCCAACCACGCGGTGGGCTTCACGCGGCGCCCCCGGGGGGACGACCCGCTGATCCCGGTCGACACCCCGCACCGCCCCGACACGTTCTACGGCCTGTCGAAGTGCTTCGGCGAGGACCTCGCCCAGTTCTACTGGGACAAGCACGGCATCGAGACGGTGTCCGTGCGCATCGGCTCCTGCTTCCCCGAGCCGACGAACGTACGAATGCTGTCCGTCTGGATGAGCCCCGCCGACGGCGCCCGGCTCTTCCACGCGGCGCTCACCGCCGAGGACGTCGGGCACACCGTCGTCCACGGCTCGTCCGCCAACACCCGCCTGTGGTGGGACCTCTCCCCCGCGCGTGCGCTCGGCTACGACCCGCGGGACGACTCCGAGCCGTACGCCGCGAAGCTCATCGCCGAGCAGGGCGAACTGGACCCCGACGACCCCGCCCACGCCCACCTGGGCGGCCACTTCTGCACCGACCCGCCGGTGTGGCCGCACTGACACCGCAATCCGATACCCCGCGAAAAAAGCTTCCGCGAGTAAGGGAACGGTAAAGCGGGGTCGTTCGTTACCTCTGGCATGACAGCTATGACCCCCGGCTCGAACATCCCGCTGACCGCCGCCCGCGTGGCGGTGGACGTCGCCGCCCCGGTGCGGCTCGACGTATCGGGCCTGCTGCTCACCGCCGACGGCAAGGTGCGCTCCGACGACGACTTCATCTTCTTCAACCAGCCCTCGGGCCCCGGCGTGACCTATCAGTCGGGTGGCGGCACGACCCCCGACAAGGTCATCGTGGACACGGCCGCCGTGCCGGCCGGCATCGAGAAGATCGTCGTGACCGCGAGCCCGGACGCGGCGGGCCAGACCTTCCAGGGCATCGAGCCCACCGCCACCATCCGCGACGCGGACAGCGGCTCCGTCCTCGCCACCTTCACCCCGCCGCAGCTCGGCTCCGAGACGGCCCTGGTGATCGTCGAGATCTACCTGCGCAACGGCGCGTGGAAGGCCCGCGCGGTCGGCCAGGGGTACGCCAACGGCCTCGCGGGCATCGCGACGGACTTCGGCGTCTCGGTCGAGGAGCCCGCCCCGGCCCCGGCCGCCGCCCCCGCTGCCCCGATGGCGCCCCCCGTGGGGCAGCCGGTCCAGGGCCCGCCCCCGCCGGTCGCCGACCCGCGTCAGGCCGCGCCGAGCGCGCCCGCCGCTCCCCCGGCCCCCGCCGCGCCCGCCCCCGGCGCCGGGAAGATCAACCTGGACAAGGGCCGGGTCAGCCTGCAGAAGAACCAGACGGTGTCCCTGGTCAAGGGCGGCAAGCCGCTGCTCTCCCAGGTCAAGATGGGCCTCGGCTGGGAGCCCGCCTTCCGCGGCAAGGACATCGACCTGGACGCCTCCGTCATCGCCTACGGCCCGAACCGCAACCACGTGGACAGCTGCTACTTCGGCAAGCTGTCGATCGTCAACGGCGCGATCAAGCACTCCGGCGACAACCTCACGGGCGAGGGCGGCGGTGACGACGAGGTGATCGTCGTGGACCTCGGCCGCCTCCCCCAGGACGTCACGGGCCTGGTCTTCACGGTGAACTCCTTCTCCGGCCAGAAGTTCACCGAGGTCGCGAAGGCGTACTGCCGTCTGATCGACGCGGCGTCCGGCGAGGAGCTGGTCCGCTTCGACCTGACGAACGCCGAGGCGCAGACGGGCGTCATGATGGCCAAGCTGATCAAGCAGTTCACCGGCGAGTGGGAAATGACCGGCATGGGCCAGTTCGTCAAGTCGCGCACGGTCCGCGGCATGGTGAAGCCGGCGGCCCAGGCGCTGTAGCCGGACATGCGTGAGGGGCGGCGGACCGCGACATGCGGTCCACCGCCCCTCACGTGTGTCAGGTCAGCGGTCGGGCGTCAGAGCTTGGACAGCTTCGAGTAGGGGCTCAGGAAGCGTCCCTGGCGTCCCTGGAAGTCGATGACGACCGCGTCCTCTCCCTCGACGCCGACGATCCTCCCGAGTCCGTACTGGTCGTGGGAGACCCGGTCGCCCACGGCGAACTGCTCTACGGGTGGTGCGGGCGGAGCGGGCACGTTGAAGGGACTGTTCGGCAGGTGGCGGCGCGAGCCGGCGGGCCTCGTCATATTCGAAGTATGCGCCCCCGGACACCCCCCGCACCATGCTCCGAGCTCACACCGCTTTCACATCGGTATGGAACAGACACACAAGCGGCTGGTGCCGGGGGTGTTTTCCATGATCGGTTCGCCCCCTGTCCGGAGGGGCCGTCTCGCCGTATCGGGTGAGACCGCACCCGCCGCCACCCGCGTTCGGAGCCGCGGACGACACCGATATGGCCAGTAACCGCCCGGATTGTCGCGCCGGACGCCAGGGGTGCCAGGGCCTCGGCGGTGAGTCCCCCGGCGAAGAAGGTACCGGAGGCACGGATCACCGGCATCGCGGCCCCGAGGAGCCGGTGGGCCGCGCCGGCGGGCCGCCGGAAGCGGCGAAATCGTGACACCTCTCACGCCCGGTCAGGCGATTCAGCGCCGCTGCCGCTTCCACGGGCCGGTGATGGCCAGCAGGATGCCGGGCTTTTGAATGTTGGCGAACAGCGTGCGGCCGTCGGGCGAGAAGGTGACGCCGGTGAACTCGCTGTACTCCGGGTCGTCCTCCGTGCCGAGGTTGAGTTCGTTCCGCGCGATGGGGTACGTCCGGCCGCGCTCCGTCGCGCCGAACAGGTGCTGGACGCCGTCGCCGTCCTCGGCGACGACCAGACCGCCGTAGGGCGAGACGGTGATGTTGTCGGGGCCGTCGAAGGCGCCGTCGCGGCCCGGGTCGGGGTTCACGCCGAGCAGCACCTTCAGGGTCAGGGTGCGGCGGCCGGGGTGGTAGAACCACACCTGCCCGTCATGCTGTACGGGGCTCTCGGCGCGGGCGAAGGAGGACACGACGTAGACGCCGCCGTCGCCCCACCACATGCCCTCGAGCTTGCGGGCGCGCGTGATGTCGCCGTCGTCGAACTGCTGGCGCACCGGCACGGTCCGCGCGTCGCGGTCGGGGACCTCCACCCAGTCCACGCCGTACACCGTGCCGATCCGGGTGGCGCGGGACAGGTCGTCGACGAAGCGGCCGCCGGAGTCGAAGCACTTCGGGGCCTTCAGGACGCCCGCGTCGTCGGCGAGGGTGCGCAGCCTGCCGCGGCCGTGCTCGAAGCCGTGCGGCGGGCTCCAGCGGTAGAGCAGGCCGTTGGGCCCGGAGGCGTCCTCGGTGAGGTAGAGGTGACCGCGCCTCGGGTCGACCACGACGGCCTCGTGGGCGAAGCGGCCGAGCGCCTTGACGGGCTTGGGGGCGCGGTTGGCGCGCCGGTCCACGGGGTCGACCTCGAAGACGTAGCCGTGGTCCTTGGTCATGCCGTTGCGGCCGGCCTTGTCCTCGGTCTCCTCGCAGGTCAGCCAGGTGCCCCAGGGAGTGCTGCCGCCGGCGCAGTTGGTGGCGGTGCCCGCGATGGCGACCCATTCGGCGACCCGCCCGTCGCGGTGGACCTCGACCACGGTGCAGCCGCCGGACGCGGCCGGGTCGTACACCAGCCCCTCGGTGAGCGGGACGGGGTGCTCCCACTTGCCGCGGGGGCCGCCCAGCTCGTGGTTGTTGACGAGGAGGGTGGTGCCGCGCGGGCCCGCGAAGGCGGCGGTGCCGTCGTGGTGCGAGGGGGTGTACTCGCCGCTCTCCAGCTTCGTCTTCCCGCTGTGGGTCAGGACGCGGTAGGAGAACCCGGCGGGCAGGGCCAGCAGGCCCTTCGGGTCGGGGAGCAGCGGGCCGTAGCCGGGGTCGTGGTGTCCGTGGCCCCGCG
The DNA here is from genome assembly GCF_055581265.1 of Streptomyces sp. NPDC031466. Classification (NCBI taxonomy): domain Bacteria; kingdom Bacillati; phylum Actinomycetota; class Actinomycetes; order Kitasatosporales; family Streptomycetaceae; genus Streptomyces; species Streptomyces sp. NPDC031466. Next base: position 662,063 of record NZ_JBVIJT010000002.1, on the reverse strand, counting down.
CTTCCGCGTCCGCCCCCACGTCGCCGGGGTCGGTGCCGTGGTCGGTGTCGGTCTCGGTGGCGGCGAGCGCGCCGGGTGCGGTGGCGAGCGCGCCGACGCTGCCGGCCAGGGCGACCCCCGCCCCGGAGAGCGCGGAGCGTCTGGTGAGGTCCCTGCGGGCGAGCGACATGGTTTCTCCTGGGGCGCTGAGGCGGATGCGTACGACCGGCTGCCGTCGCCGAAACCGTCCCGCCCGCGCTTGAACGGCGGTTGAACGCCGTTCGACGCCGAAGGGCCACCTTGCGTGAACCCGACCGCCGGGCGGGCGGGGCGATACGCGCCCACCCGACGGTCGGCCCTGTCACAGCCCCTGCTGCGACCTCGCCTTGAAGGCCGCCTTGCGGGCCTCCTTGGCCACCTTCTTGTCAGGGTGCAGCCGGCCCATCGCGTCCAGGACGTCCGCCGTCGCGGGGTGCTCCACCCGCCACGCCTGGGCGAAGAAGCCGCTGTGCTGCTGTGCGAGGCCCTCGACGAGGCCCTGCAGCTCGTCGGAGTTGCCCTCGGCGGCGAGCTGCGCGGCCAGCGTGTCGATGGTCAGCCAGAAGATGAGCGCCTCGGACGGCGCGGGTACGTCCGCGGCGCCCTGCTCGGCGAGCCACACCCGGGCGAGACCGCCGAGCTCCGGGTCGTCGAGCACCTCCCGGAGAGCGGGCTCCGCCTCGCCGCCGACCAGGGAGAGCGCCTGCTGGCAGCGGAGCCTGCGCAGCGGCGCGCCCTCGTCGCCGCCGCGGGCGGCGGCCAGCAGCTCGCGCGCCGCGCCGAGCGGCTCGTGCCGGGCGAGCCACTGCTCGATCTCCGCCTGCGCGGCGGCCTGCGGGAAGCCGGAGGTGCCCGCCAGGAGCGCGTCGGCGCCCTTGTCCGCGAGGTCGCCGACGGCGGGCGCGTCGACGCCGGCCTCCAGCATGCGGGCGCGGACGCCGTACAGGCCGAGGGGGGTGAGCCGGACCATGCCGTAGCGGGTGACGTCCTCGTCGTCGACCGGGTCGGGCTCCCGCACCTCGTCGCTGCCCTCGTCGTCGATCTCGGCCATGAGGGCCTCGTCGACCGGCTGGTACTCGACCAGGCCGAGCGGTTCGAAGAGGCGGAACTGGTCGTCGAGCCTCATCATCGCGTCCGACACCTGCTCCAGGACGTCGTCCGTGGGCTCGCCCATGTCGTCGGGGACGATCATCGAGGCGGCGAGCGCGGGCAGCGGGACCGGCCCCCCGCCGGCCGCGGCGTCGCCCACGGTGAGCAGGTAGAGGTTGCCGAGCACGCCGTCGAGGAAGTCGGCCTCCGCCTGCGGGTCCCAGCCCAGCTCGTCGAAGTTCACCTCGCCGTTCTCCTCCAGGACGTCCAGGAGGTTCTCCATGTCGGGCACGGTGGCGTCCGCGTACACGGTGTCCAGGGCGCCGAGCCAGATGCCGAGGACGTCCTGCGGGCCGCCGGAGGAGAGCAGGGCCAGCTCCTCGCCCTGGGCGGCGGTGCCCTGCGCGCCCTCCTCCTCGGCGTCCGTGACGTCGACCAGGCCGGTGTCCACGGCGATCCGCCAGGCCTCGCTCGCGAGCGCAGCCGCGTCCGGGTCGTCCGCCGCGAGACCCAGCTCGGCGGCGGCCGCCGGGAGCTGGGCCTCGACCAGCTCGCCACCCGCGCCCACCCGGGTCCCCGGGCCGGTCCAGCGGGCGAGCCGGACGGCGCGGGAGAGCAGCGGGGTGGCGAGCGCGGCCCGCGCGAGCTCCGCTTCGGAGTGCAGCAGCACCGGCGGCAGGGTGGCGGGGCTTACGGACATCGGCTGGTTCTCCTCCGGCGGATGGGGGGCTCCCCAGCTCGAACGGCGTCCGGAGCTCGGGGAAGGGTCGGGCAGGGCGCAAGCCTAGACGGATTTGGCCCCATGCCGCCCGGTTCATGTCCCTGTCAGAAGACGCGGGGTGCGGGAATGCCCGCACAACCTTGACAACTGCCCTGGTCAGGCAAGAGATTGACGCGCGTAGAGCACCCGCGTGGCCCCGCCCGGCCCCGCGCGACGCCGCACCGCCGCACCGTTTTCCCTCACCCTCATCCGGAGCCCCTCATGCCGCAGATACCGACGCCCCGCACCTCCAGAACGGCCGCGGTCAGTGCAGTCGTCGCCACCGCCCTGGCGGCCGGCCTGCTCGCCGCCTCCTCCTCCGCCGCCTCGGCCGACGGGGTCGGCGTCCACGACATCCAGGGCACCACCCGTGTCTCCCCGCTGGCCGGGCAGCAGGTCACCGACGTCCCCGGCATCGTCACCGGCGTGCGGACCTACGGCTCCAAGGGCTTTTGGCTCCAGTCCGCGCAGGCCGACGCGGACCCGGCCACCAGCGAGGGCGTCTTCGTCTTCACCGGCTCGGCGCCGCTCACCGTCAAGCCGGGCGACGCGGTGCGAGTCTCCGGCACGGTCGGGGAGTACGTCCCCGGGGGCACCGGCTCCGGCAACCAGTCGCTCACGCAGCTCACCAAACCGACGGTGACGGTGGAGTCCTCCGGCAACGCGCTGCCCGCGCCGGTGCGGATCGACGCACGGGCGGTGCCCGCCCGCTACGCGCCCGCCGGTGACCCGGCGCAGGGCAACAGCGTCAACGGGCTGCCGCTGAAGCCCCGTACGTACGCCCTGGACCTCTACGAGTCCCTGGAGGGCATGAACGTCAGTGTCGGCACCTCGCGGGTGGTCGGGGCGAGTGACCCGTACAACGAGCTGTGGGTGACGGTGAAGCCGCACGAGCACCGCGACCGGCGCGGCGGCACCGTCTACGGCTCCTACGACGCGCAGAACGGCGGCCGGCTCCAGATCCAGCAGCTCGCGCCGGTCTCCGAGCACCCCTTCCCGAAGGCGAACGTCGGCGATGTGCTGACCGGCGGCGCGGCCGGTCCCCTGGACTTCAACCAGTTCGGCGGCTACACCCTCGCCGCCCGCGAGCTGGGCGACGTCCGCGACAAGGGCCTCGTGCGGGAGAAGACGCGGCGCCAGGCCAAGGGTGAGCTGGCCGTGGCCACGTACAACGTCGAGAATCTCGACCCCACGGACCCGCAGGAGAAGTTCGACGCGCTCGCCGGGGCGGTCGTGACGAACCTCGCCTCGCCCGACATCGTCGCCCTGGAGGAGATCCAGGACGACAACGGCGCGAAGAACGACGGCACGGTCGCCGCGGGCGCGACCCTGCGCAAGTTCACGGACGCGATCGCCGCCGCGGGCGGGCCGCGCTACGAGTGGCGCTCCATCGACCCGGTGAACAACAAGGACGGCGGCGAGCCGGGCGGCAACATCCGCCAGGTGTTCCTCTTCAACCCCGAGCGGGTCTCCTTCACCGAGCGCGCGGGCGGGGACGCGACGACGGCGACCGAGGTCGTCCGCGCGGGCAAGCGGGCCGCGCTGAGCCACTCCCCCGGCCGGATCGACCCGCAGAACGAGGCGTGGACCAACAGCCGCAAGCCGCTGGCCGGGGAGTTCGTCTTCCGTGGCCGCACGGTCATCGTGATCGCCAACCACTTCGCCTCCAAGGGCGGCGACGAGGGCCTCACCTCACACCACCAGCCGCCGGTACGCTCCTCGGAGACGCAGCGAGTCAAGCAGGCGCAGGCCGTGAACGGCTTCGTGAAGGACATCCGCGAGGTCCAGCGCGACGCGGACGTCGTCGTGCTCGGCGACATCAACGACTTCGAGTTCTCGGCGACCGCCAAGGCCCTCCAGGACGGTGGCGCCCTGTACGCGGCCGTCAAGTCGCTGCCGAGGAGCGAGCGTTACTCGTACGTCTACCAGGGCAACTCGCAGGTCCTCGACCAGATCCTGACCAGCCCCGGCGTCGGCGACGGCTTCTCCTACGACAGTGTGCACATCAACGCGGAGTTCGCCGACCAGAACAGCGACCACGACCCGCAGGTGCTGCGCTTCAAGCCGTAGCGCTTCAAGCCGTAGCTCTTCAGGCCGTAACGGGCAGGCGGCGGGGCCGGCTCAGCCGTAGAGGTGGTGGAGCCAGTCCTGCCAGGCCAGTTCGGTGCGCTTGGCGTCCGCGTGCGGGCCGAAGTCGTGCACGCGGACGGCCACCGGCGCGCCGAAGTGGTTGCGGCCGAAGAAGCGGTGCAGGGTGTCGTCCGTCCGCAGGCCGATGAAGTACCGGCTGCGGAAGTCGATCACGGCGTCCAGTTCCGCGCCCGGCGCCTCCACGCGGACGCGGGCCCCCTCGCTCGCGTCGTCGGGCAGGCCGAGGGCGCGGGCCAGGCGCGCGAAGGCGTCCGGTCCGGCCGAGCCGGGCGGGCCGTTGAGGGCGCAGAAGACGGCGGCGCGGCCCCCGAAGTAGGCCAGGTACTGGCGCAGGGTGTGCAGGTGGAAGTCGACGCGCTTCGCGGCGTCCTCGTACTGGTCGTGCCCGTGCTCGGTGAAGACGCCGCTGTGGACGTAGCGCAGCCAGGAGCGGCGGCCGCCGTCCCGGGGCTCGATGGTGTGGTCCAGCCGGTCGAGCCCCTGGCCGCGCACCCCGTCCGGGTCCTCGACCCGGGCGGTGAGGCGGTGCGGCGGGTCCCAGCGGGTGACGGTGCCGCCGAAAGGGGCGGCACCGCCCTCGCGCGGTTCGTAGCGCATGGGCCACAGCCAGCCGCCGGTGCCGGTGGTGAGGGCGGCCCAGACCTCGGCCGGCGAGCCCTCGACCTCGAACTCGCGGGCTATCTCGAACTCCTTGCCGCCGTCGCTCATACCGACTCCCTCGGGGTCCCCGTCGACTCCGGTCGCCACCGAGCGGCACCGTCCGGAGCCTTCCACCGTCCCGCCACCGTCCCGCCACCGGCCCCGGCTGTCCAGGCGGGCGCGGCGAGCGGCGGCAGGCGGCCCGGGATCTACGCTCAGCTCGGTATGAGGCGGTACGCGAAGCGGTACCGGGCGACCGATCCGCCGGAGGTGACGCCGGGGAAGTCGCGCACCCGCCGCCACTGCGGTGTCGGCGAGCCGACGCCGTCGCCCGCCGCGGCGAGCGCGTCGATGTGGGCCTGCTCGGTCTCCCACCGCGCGTAGTTGACGACCTTGGTGCCGTCCGTGGTGGCATGGAAGTGCGCCGAGATCAGTCCCTTGTCCCGGACCGGGTCACTGTCCAGGGCCGCCAGCACGCCGTCGATCCAGGCGCGCTGGCGGTCGGCGTCGGGACCGTCGAAGTCGACCTGTACGACCACGATCGCGCCGACCCGCCGGTCGTCGCGGTCCGCGTCGGCGTGCCAGCCGCGGTGGAGCCGCGTCTTGGAGAGGGAGAGGCGGGCGATGCCCGGCACGGCCGCGTCGATGTCGGCGTTGCGGGCGTCCCTGCCGTTCGCCGGACTGGCGAAGAAGTCCTGGTAGGCCTCCTCGTCGCGCCACTGGGAGTGGTGCAGGAGCGTCGTGCCGTCACCGCCCGCGTACACGGTGTACGACAGCAGCCCCTCGTGCGGCCAGGGACGGCTCTCCCAGGCCCGTGCGATGGCGTCCAGGGTGGCCTGCTGCCGTTCGGGCGACCCGGTGTCCCACGTGCTGAAGAAGGTGAGGCCCACGTCCGGGTGGGTCGGGTCGGGCAGGGTGGCGGTGCGGAGGGTCCTGGTCGCAGACATGACTGTCCATCCGTTCGTCGGTGCGGGTCGTCGCGGTGCCGGTGGGGTCCGGCTCCGGTGCACGCACCACGCTCCGACCTCAAGCGCGGTTCAGGTCAAGCCCGTTCACACTCCGGTGTGCACCGCGCCGAGGACGGGGCGCTTGGCCTGCCGGCCGTCTCCCGACGAGCGCCCCCGCATCCGCCGCCACAGCCACGGCCCCATGAACCCCGCGCACCAGCGTGCCTCCGCCGTCACCTGCGCGAACACCGACGCCCGGGCGAGCGGCGGCAGCGCGGTCAGCCAGCTCCGGTGCCCCGGCAGGCCGAGGGCGTCCGCCATCCCCGCGGCGATCCTCGCGTGGCCCAGCGGGCTCGCGTGCATGCGGTCGCCGCTCCACAGGCGCGGGTCGGTGGTGATCCGGTGCGGGAACGTGTCGAGCACGGTCACCCCGTGCCGGTCGGCGGCCGCCCGGATCCGGGCGTTCAGGTCCAGGACGCGGGGCAGCGCGCGCCGCGCGAGCGGGGAGATGCGCCCGAGGTCGGGGAAGGTCACGGTGGCGACGTGCGCGCCCGCCGCGGTCAGTTCGGTGAACATCTCCTCGATGTCGGCGGCGACGCGTCCGGCGTCGAAGCCCGGCCGCACCAGGTCGTTCATGCCCGCCATGACGGTCACCAGATCGGGCTTCAGCGCGAGGGCGGGGCCCAGCTGCTCCGCCTTGATCCCCGCCGTCAGCCGGCCGCGCACGGCGAGATTGGCGTAGGTGAGGTCGGGGTTGGCCGCGGCGAGTATCTCGGCGAGCCGGTCGGCCCAGCCCCGGTAGCCGTACGTCTCGTCGCCGTCCCCGAGGCCTTCGGTCTGGCTGTCCCCCAGCGCGACGTAGCGTGCGTACGGATGGTGCTGCGTGGTGGTCATGGGCCGAGCTTCCTCCGCCCACCGGACCCCGTCAACGCGCCCTCACGGCGCTTCCCGGGCGTGCCGAGGACCCCCTGCGCGGCGCCCCGGACACGCCTACGCCTTCACATCGGCCGCGCCGCCCTGCCGACGCGGCCGGGCCGTCAGCGGTAGCGCCACGCCCAGCCCCGGCGCCCTCTGGCCGAAGGCCCACAACCAGCGAAGGGCCCCCGGCCCAGGGGCGCCACAAGGCGCTCGCCCCGGACCGGAGGCCCCGCGAAGGACGTTCAGCCGGGCCAGCGGCCCGTCACACGGCGTACGCCGACCGCGCCGCCGCGTTCCACCGCCGCCTTGACCACGGCGAAGATCGCGCCCTGGAGCGCGGCGGCGGCGAGGATCTCGCGCAGGTTCCGGTCCTCGTCGTGGGCGTCCGGGGCGTCGTCCTCGCCCGCCACCGCCTTCCACGTACGGGCGAACAGGGAGCTCGCGACCATGCCGCCGAGCATGCCGAAGGCCATGCCGAGCGGCTTGTACAGCACCGTGACCTTGCTCATCAGCGCCCACCCCGCTTCCGGCCGCGCAGCAGCACGTACGCGAGCAGCACGCCCGCTCCCGCCGCGACGAACGCGCCGGGGCGCCGGCTGCCGGCCCGTACGACGCCGTTCGCCACGGCCTTGACCTGCTCGGGGGTCTTCTCCTGCACGATCCGGGCCGCCTCGGCGACCTTCTCCTCGGCCTGTGCCACGGCCTGGTGCTCCTCCGCACGCGCCTTGGCCCCGAGCACGGCACCCTTCACCTGGGCGGCGCCCTCGATGGCCTTGCCCTTCGCCAGAGCGGCGCCCTCGATGGCCTTGCCCTTCACCTGGGCCGCGCCCTCGATCGCCTTGCCCTTGGCCTGCGCCGCGCCCTCGGCGGTCGCGTTCTTCGCGTGTCCCGCCTCGTCCGTCGCCTTGCTCTTCGCGCGCGCCGCCTGCTCGGTCATCTTTTCCTTCACCTGTGCCGCCGTTCCTCGTACCTGGCCCTTGACCGCCTCGGCGCGCTGCCGGGCGCGGGTCTTCACATCCGCCTTCGCGGCCAGTTCCTCGACGGTCTCGCCGAGTCGCCCGCGGGTCTCCTCGATCTGCCGGCGCAGTTCGTCCGGCCCCTTCACGCCCGTCTTCTCGGAATCCTCCGGCATATTCGTCATCGGTGCGCCCTTTCCTTGATCTCCTCGACGTCCGCCTTGACGCTGTCGATGGCCTCCTGCGGCACGGGCGGAACCGCGCGGGCCAGCTGGCCGCGTCCCAGCACGGCCAGTACCCCGGCCACGGCGAAGAGGACGCCGGTGACGATCAGGGCCGCCGCCCAGACGGGCAGGGCGAGCGAGAGCGCCGCGATCGCCGTGGCGGACAGGGCCATGAGCCCTACGTACGAGATCGCGCCGGCCGCGCCGATGAGTCCGCCGCCGCGGCCCGCGCGTTTGCCCTTCTCGGCCATCTCCTGTGCGGCGAGCCGCATCTCCTGGCGCACGAGCTCCGAAAGCTGTGTGGTGGCCTGCTCGACGAGCTGACCCACCGAGTGCTGCGCGTTCTCGCGCGTCGGCTGCTCGTCCATGGTCCCGGTCACGGGTGCCGCCTCCCTTCTGGCTGGGAGGCCCGGGTACCCGCGCCCGGCCGCGCTATCCCCGCTGATCCCCGGCCAGCCGGGACAACTCGGCCTGGAACCAGTCCAGGCGTGCCTGGAGAAGCGCGGCCTCGGCCATCAGTTCGGGCATCCCGACCCCCGCGAGCGGGCCCGCGGGCCCGTCCGGGGAGGTGGGCGGGGCGGGCGCGACGACGGTGAGCCCCTCGCCCGCGAGCCGCGCGAACCCGGCGACGGACACGGCCTGCCGCCCACCCCGGCACCGCCCGCACGCCGCTTCGAGGACCCGCCACCCCGGCCTGCCCCACCCGGCGTCGGCCAGGAGCGAGGCGGGGGCGCCGCAGCCGCACGGCGGCACGGTCGCACACCGCACCCGCTGCCTGGCGTACCGGAAGCCGCGCTCGAAGCGGATGTACGCCCCGAGCACCGTCACTTCGAGGAGCACCGCCCCGCGGTGTTCGGCGGTGCACAGCAGCCCCTCGGCGGTGGCGCGGTCGTGCACGCAGTGGAAGCCGCAGTCACAGCGGCGGCTGGGGGCGCTGTGCCGTCTGCCGTAGACGCAGCGCGCCTCGTCGAGCACTCCGTAGGGCAGGCCCGCGCCGAGGGAGACGCCGGTGAAGGCGGCCCGGGTGCCGTCGTGGGACAGCACCGGGCGGGCGATCTTGTATCCGGTCGGCGGCTCCGTCGGGCGTTCCTCGGGGAGCCGCGCCCTCATCGGGTGACCGCGGCCTCGACGGGCCGGGGCTCCGGCACGGACTCCGGGGCCTTCGGGCAGGGACGGGATGCGGACGCCCTGTCCGCGCGCGCCGTCTCGTCCGCGCGCGCCGTCTCCTCCTGTCGCGGCTGCTCTTCGGCGATACCGGTCGCGAGTGCCTTGCCGAGCCTCATGACGCCTCCTAGGGACCGACTGTTGTGCCATGGTGACCCATACAGGGCCGAGTTGGCACCAGTGCGTACGTCATCTCCTCACCGTCGCGCACTGCTCCGCACCGCTCCTCACCGTTCGGCGAAGACCGGCGTCCAGCGTCCGGCGGAGTCCTCCTTCGTCGAGCGGTAGCCGCTGAGCGGAACGGTCTTGCGGTCGCCGATGGTGACGAGGACGAGCCGCTGCCGGTATTCGCTCGTGCCGGGTTCGATGTCCCAGGCGATGAGCCGCCGCGAGTCGGCCCAGGCGAGCAGCTGCTGGCCGGGCACCTTGGCGACGCGCTTGCCGGTCGCGGGGTCGATGACCTCGGACGCGGTGGTTCCGGCGCTCCCCGCGAAGTCGCCCGCGGCGAGCTTCCCGTCCGGCGAGAGCCCGGCCTCGTTGTACGGACGCAGGTGCTTCTCCTGCGGCGGGGCGCTCCGCTCGCGGCCCTCGAAGTCGTAGTACTGCTGGTACGGCGCGGTGGTGAGACCGGAGAGGACGAGGGTGCCGTCCCGGCTGAACCCGAAGTCCTCCCGGGCGTTGATGCCGGAGAGCCCGAACTCGTCGGGCTTGTCGGACTGCATCTCCACGGCGCTCCAGTGCGCCTCGCCCGACGCCACGTCGATGACGTAGAAGCCGGTCCTGCTCGGTTCGCCGGGGCCGGGCCGCTTGTGGTTGCCGTCGTGGATCGGCCGGTCCATGTCGAGCCGGTCCGGGTCTTTCGCGTAGGTCGTGGCGACGAGTTTTCCGCCGTCCGGTGAGAACGCGAGGCCGGCGACGCCCCGCCGCACCGGGATCCAGCGCTCGACCTCCCCGGTCAGCAGGTTCAGCAGGCCGACCCGCTGTGCGGGCAGCCCCCGTTCGACGACCGCGGCGGTGCGCAGGCCGGGGGCGACGGCCAGCCACGCCCACCGGGCGTCCTTGCGGTAGGTGCCCGTCCGCTGGTCGAGCAGGTGGTAGGTGCGCTCGACCAGTTCGTCGCCGTCCGGCAGCTTGACGCGGCTGCGCGTGCTGTACGCGGCGAGCGCCGTGTCGCCGACGGCGATCAGGTCCCGGGGCGGTGTCTGCCCCGGGTGCGCGACGACGTCACCGCTCTGCAATTCACTGGCCGGACGCGCCTCGTGGGGCCCCGGGTCGTGGCTCGGCACCGCGACGGCCACCACCGCCGCCGTCACGACGGCGAGCGACGCGCCGGTGATCGTCCGGGCCCGGCGGCGGCGCCGCGCGGCCAGCACCCGGTCGGCGAGGTCACCCGGCGGGGGCGCGCCCTGGTCGGCCTGCTCCCGCAGCGACTCGCGCACCAGTTCTTCCACGTTCACGGTCATACCTCCATGGGCGAGAAGTCGCGGGACGCCGGCCGGGGTTCGGCGTCCGGCCGGTCGAGGCGCTCCAGGTCGGGAGCGAGGCTGCGCAGCCGGGCGAGGGAGCGGTGCGTCGTGCTGCGCACCGTGCCGACGGAGCAGCCGAGGAGTCGGGCGACGTCCGCCTCCGGCAGGTCCTCGAAGTAACGCAGCACCAGTACGGTCCGCTGGCGCGTGGTGAGCTTGGCGAGCGCCCCGCGCAGCACGACGCGCAGCTCCGCGGCGGACGCGCCGTCCCCCGAGGCGGCGCTCTCCGGCGGGTCGGCGACGGCCAGTTCGCGGCGCGGCCACTTCAGCCGCCACCGGCTGACCTGCTGGCGGTAGAGGACGCGCCGTACGTACGCCTCCGGCTCGTCGATGCGGCGCCAGCGGGCCGCGGCCTTGACCAGCGCGTTCTGCAGCAGGTCCTCGCCGGCGTGCCGGTCGCCGCCGCTGAGCAGCACCGCGGTCTTCAGCAGCGCCGGCGATCTGCTCGCCACGAACTCCCGGAAACTGTCCTGCTCTTCGGCATCCATCGTCACCTTCGCTCCCTGGGGGGCCCGTTGCCCTCCCGTACCAGTGAGGACGGGTCCGGCAGGGCCCCGCTATGCCTCCTGCCGGGAGGAAAGAGAAAAAGGAGCGGTCACCCCGAGGGGCGACCGCTCCTGGAGAGCGGGGAGGGGCGGGGATTCAGCTCCCGGCGGGGAAGCCGGCCGCCTTGGTCCAGCGCAGCGTGGTGCCGCCCCGGCTGAAGGTGACCTTCTTGCCCCCGGAGGCGACGGCGATCTTCTCCCAGCCGTCGAAGTCCTTGGTGAGGTGCTTGTCCCAGGTGGTCAGCCGGCCCGTGGCCACGGTGGCGACCGATTCGGTGGGCGGCTCGCCGTCCGCGCAGTACACACCGAAGTCCCCGAAGGCGGCGACGGTGCCGTCCTTGGCCTTGAGGGTGATCCCCTGGCAGGCGTCGGTCCTGGTCCTGTGGACCACGGCCGGCTTGGACCAGCCCCTGGCCCGGGGGCTGTAGTCCTGTACGTAGAGTCCCTTGCCCCGCATGTAGTGCATGGCCACGCGCCGCCCGTCGGCGAGCTTGACCTGGGCGTTGAAGGGGCTCGGGCTCCCGCTCCAGGGGATGTCGCTCTTGCGCAGCGGGTAACCGTGGTCGCCCGCCACGGCCCGGCTGACCTCCCGCTCGACGCCCTGGCCGTCCCCCTGGACCTGCCCGGCGCTCTGCCCGCACCCGACCAGCAGCCCGCACACGGTCACGGCCCCCAGAGCCAGCGCCCGCACACCTGTTCCGCGCATATGACTTCCCCCTGTCGCCCGGCCCCGCGCCCAGCGGCGGCCACCCCGCAGTTGTAGCAGGTCGGCCGGCGCGGAGGGCCGGCGGCGGCCCGGCGCGCTGGGGGGCGGGGCGGCCGCGGGCGCTCGGCCGCCCCGTCGTGGGTCAGTTGTGGCTGTGCAGGATCTCGTTGAGGCCGCCCCAGACCGCGTTGTTCGGGCGGGCCTCTACCGTGCCGGTGACGGAGTTGCGGCGGAAGAGGACGTTCGAGGCGCCGGAGAGTTCGCGGGCCTTGACGATCTGCCCGTCGGGCATGGTCACGCGGGTGCCGGCCGTGACGTACAGGCCCGCCTCGACGACGCACTCGTCACCGAGCGCGATGCCGACGCCCGCCTCGGCGCCGATCAGGCAGCGCTCGCCGATGACGATGCGGACGTTGCCGCCGCCCGACAGCGTGCCCATCGTGGAGGCGCCGCCGCCGATGTCCGAGCCGTCGCCGATGACGACGCCGGCGGAGATGCGGCCCTCGACCATGGAGGTGCCGAGCGTGCCCGCGTTGAAGTTCACGAAGCCCTCGTGCATGACCGTGGTGCCCTCGGCGAGGTGCGCGCCGAGGCGGACGCGGTCGGCGTCGGCGATGCGGACGCCCTTCGGCACGACGTAGTCGGTCATGCGCGGGAACTTGTCGACGGACGTCACGGCGAGGTGCAGGCCCTCGGCGCGGGCGTTGAGCCGCACCTTCTCGACGTCGTCGACGGCGACCGGGCCGAGCGAGGTCCAGGCGACGTTGGCGAGGAAGCCGAACTGGCCGTCGAGGTTGACGCCGTGCGGCTTGACCAGGCGGTGCGAGAGCAGGTGCAGACGGAGGTAGACGTCGTGGGCGTCCAGCGGCTTGTCGTCGAGGGAGGCGATGACCGTACGTACGGCGATGACCTCCACGCCACGGCGGGCGTCCGGCCCGATGGCCTGGGCGGCGCCCTCGCCGAGCAGCTCCACGGCGCGCTCGGCGCTCAGCCGCTCGCTGCCGGCCGGGCCGGCCTCGGCGACGAGTTCGGGCGCGGGGAACCAGGTGTCGAGGACGGTGCCCTCGGCGGTGACGGTGGCGAGGCCTGCGGCGATGGCGCCGGTGGTGCGGGGTGCGTTCGTGTCGGTCATGGGTGAAACCTAACCGGAGCGGCCTCGCGCGGGCGAACCGGTCTCAGGGTCCGGGCCGCCCCTGCGCGGGCGCCAGCAGCCGGCCGAGCATCTCGCGCGCGTACGCCTCGTCGTAGGTCCCGCCGGTGAGCAGCACCTGGAGGCAGATCCCGTCCATCAGGGCGACCAGGGCGCGCGCGGTGACGGGGTCGGTGCGGGGTGTCAGCACGTCGGTGACGCCCCGGCACCACTCGGCGGCCACGGGGCGCAGGGCGGGTCTGCGCAGGGCGGCGAGGTACAGCTCGTACTCCAGCTCGACGCCGGTGCGCTCCCCCGCGAGCCAGTCGCCGAGGAGCCGGGCGAGCTCCGCGGCGAGGTCGGCGCGCGGGTCCGCGAAGGCGCCGCTCGCGGCCACCGCCTTCGCGAAGCCCTCGTTGGCCTGCCGCAACGCGGCGACCAGCAGCTCGTCGAGCGTCTTGAAGTGGTACGTGGTGGAGCCGAGCGGCACGTCGGCCTCGGCGGCGGCCGAGCGGTGGCTGAGCCCGGCGATCCCCTTCGCGCCGACCACCCGGATCGCGGCGTCGATGATCCGCTGGCGGCGCTCGGGGTCGTGGCGGCGGGGCATCAGTGGGCCCCGCCGAGGTTGAGCACGACGACACCGACGATGACGAGGGCGAGGCCGACGAGCTTGACCGGACCGGCCGATTCCCCGAGGAAGAGCATGCCGATGGCGGCGACGGCCGCGGTGCCGACGCCGGCCCAGATCGCGTAGGCGGTGCCCACGGAGAGCGTCTTGAGGGTCTGCGCGAGGAGGGTGAAGGCGATCAGGTATCCGGCGAGCGTGATCAGCGAGGGCCACAGCCTGCTGAACCCCTCGCTGTACGTCATGGCCGTGGTGGCGGCCACCTCCGCGGTGATGGCCCCGGCGAGCAGCGCGTATCCCATGTGTACGAGTGTACATATCGTTGTGTACGGGCGTACGCAAAGGCGTCCCGTCCGCACCGGTTAGGGTGACGCGATCTCTGTGGGGGGCCACAGGACGCACGACGCACACCTATGGAGCGCAAGAGCGATGCCGGACACACCGGGGTGGGGACCACACGGGCCGCAGGGGCCGCAGGGGCCGCAGCAGCCACAGGGGCCTCAGGCGGGGCCGGGTCCCGGATGGGGTTCGTACGGCTGGCAACAGCATCCCTGGGGCCCGCCGCCGCCTCCGCCACCGAAGCCCGGTGTGATCCCCCTCGCCCCGCTCGGCGTCGATCACGTGTTCGGCGGCGCCTTCGCCGCGATGCGGCGCTACGCCAAGCCGCTCTTCGGTACGGCGGCCGCCGCGTACGGCCTGCTGGCCGCGGTGATGGCGGGCGCGCTCCTGCTCGCCCACGCCGCCACCCGCGACGAGTTCCGGGCCATGTACGCGCCGGGCGCCACCTTCTCCTGGGAGCACGGCCGGCCGTTGCTGCTGGCCTTCGGCGCCGTCTGGCTCACGGGACTGCTGGGCAGCCTGGCCGTCAACTCCTTCATCCAGGCCGCGTGCGCGAAGACCCTGCACGAGGCGGTCCTCGGCCGCCGCGCGACGTTCCGGGCGGTGTGGCGCGGGGCGTGGTCGCGGACACCGTCGGTGGCCGCCGTGACACTGCTGCTCGCCCTCGTCCTGCTGCTGCCGCTCGTGGTCCTCGCCCTGCTCTTCGTCGCCTTCTTCGTCTCGGTCATGACCGATTCGAGCGCCCCCTTGGGCCTGATCTTCCTCCTCTTGCTCGTCGTGACCCCTCTGTCGGCGTGGCTGTACGTCACGTTCGCCTTCGCCCCCACCGCGGCGGTCCTGGAAATGGCGGGGCCTCTCACGGCACTGCGCCGCTCCGCCCGCCTCGTACGCGGCGCCCGGTGGCGCACGTTCGGTATCTCGCTGCTCGCGGGGCTCATCGTGCTGATCGTGTCCCTGGCGCTGCGGCTCCCCCTCCAGTTCGCCGCCCCGGAGCCACCCGTCGTGACCCCGGACAGCGACACGTCGGAGATCCTCTTCGACCAACTGCGCTCCCAGTTCGGCCTCTACGCCCTCGCGGGCCTGGCGGCCAGCCTCCTCACACAACTCCTGGCCTCGCTCTTCCTCCCCCTGGTGACGGCCCTGCTCTACATCGACCGCCGCATCCGCACGGAGGGCCTGGCCCAGGCGCTGGCGGAGGCGTCCCGGCCGTCTGTCGCACACCCGGCCCCGCAGTGAACTGTCAGTGGTGTTTGGCACCATCCCGCCATGGAACACGCGACATTCGGGGATGGGGCTCGCGACGAGTTCGCCCGGGCCATCGGATCAGCGATTGAAGAAGCGGCACGCGCGGGTGCGACGAAGCCCACCCTGGCCCGCATCGACAGAGCCTCCCAGCGGGGCGGGCGGCCCAGGTGCAGCACCACGGCGATCAGTGCCTGGAAGAGGGGGGAGCGGATCCCCGCCTCCTGGGCCGTGGTGGAGTCGTTCCTCACCGCCCTGGAGAGAGCGGCTTCACTGGAGCAAGGAAAGCTCGACCGCGAGAAGTGGCGCCGCCTCTTCAAACGCGCGCAGCGGGCGCCCGTGTCGGCCTCGGGCTCACACGTCGCGACCTTCCTGGTACGCGACGCGGACCCGTTGGAACTGAAAGTCCATCGAGCGCGCACCACCGCGGACGGCAACGCCGTACCGGACTACATCCCGCGGGACGTCGACACTTCCGTCCGCACCGCGCTGGCCCGTGTGAGCGATGACGGAGGGGTGATCCTGCTCGTCGGAGCCTCCACAGCCGGCAAGACGAGATGCGCCTACGAAGCGATGCGTGCGGTCCTGCCCGACCACCTGCTCATCGTCCCGCGTCATGTCACGGAGTTGCCGGCCGCCGTCACCGAGGCGGTCCGGGCCGCCAAGGCCCACACGCGATGTGTCCTCTGGCTGAACGACATGGAGCAGTTCCTGGGGCTCGGCGGCCTGAGCCTGCAGGACATCCGGGCGCTGCGCAGAGCCGGAACCGTACTGCTGGGCACGATGCGCTCCCGCATCCTCGCGGACCTGCCGTCCGACGAACTGGTCAGGCTCGCCGAACAGTTCGAGGTGCCGCGCCTGTGGTCGGCCCCGGAGCTCGAACGGGCCAGGGAGCACCTGCGATCCCGCCATGACGGGCGGTTGCGCCTCGCCCTGGAACAAGCAGAGGACTTCGGAGTCGCCGAGACCCTTGCCGCGGGCCCTCAGCTCTGGCGCGAGCTGACCAGCGCCTCAGTCGTGGAGGGCCACCCCAGAGGCGCCGCACTCGTATGGGCCGCCATCGATGTGGCCCTGGCAGGGCTGGTCGAGCCGGTGTCCGTGGAACTGCTCACCGAGCTGCACGAGGCATATCTTCCGGGCCGCAACAGGCAGTTGATCGGTCCTGAACCGCTGGACGAAGCTCTCTCCTGGGCCGGCAGCCCGCACGACGGAGGTGTCACGCGCCTGCTGGTCCCCGAGGGTGAGGGCGTCCGGGCCTTCGACTATCTGCTGGACGCCCACCTGCGCGACCGGGGCCCCTCCCCCGAGCTGATCCCGGAGAGGATCTGGGAAGTCGTTCTGGCCCGGAGCCCCCACCGCCACCAGCGCTTCAGCATCGCCCTGGCCGCCCACGCCAACGACCGCATGGACGTGGGCCGACGAGCCCTCCTGCCGTTGGCGGAGTCGGACGACATCGACGCGATGCGCACCCTGGGGCTCCTCCACGAACGAAGTGACAAGGAAGAAGCGGTGCGGTGGCTTCGACTCGCCATCGACGCGGGCGATGTCCTGGCGCTGCGGCTCATGGGCAACCTCCACTTCCGCAACCAGGACAGGCGCGCCGCGGGCGCCTGGTACCGGAGGGCGGCGGAAGCCGGAGACGAAGTATCGGAGTCCTACTACAACGAGCCGAGAGCCACCTCGGGGCCGGTCCCGGAATGCCTCGTGCCACCGCCCCCGCCCGCCGAGGAAAGCGTCACGGAGGACGGCGAGGAGGACTGGGAGGACGAGGAGAGCGGTTACGGCCCGACCGCCCGCACGTTGCGAGTCCTGGAAGCGGCCCTGGAGATCGCCTCGGACATGGCCTACGACGTGCTGGAGGAGATCGGCGACAAGCGGATCGACCTCCGGAACAAGTACGCCTACATCTTCAGCGACCTGCCGGTGCTCACCTGGTCCATGGACGCTCGGTGGCGCCGACAAATGGCGCGCTGCTTCCACGACTTGGCGTCGGACATCAAGGCGGGAAACTGGCCGCGCCCCACGTGCACGGGCGAGGAGATGGCCTTGCACGTCGCCATCGAGCACGCCTCGAACATGGTGGTGGACGAGCCGGAACTGGTGGCCCCGTGGGTGGCGGAGATCCCCCCGCACCACGACGACTGGGACTGGAACCTCTGCGTGGACGTGCTGTTCGAGGACACCGACGTCCTGTTCCTGTACGAGCCCTGGTCCCAGGGCATCGAGGACTCCGGCAACTTCGTCAACCAACGACTCGGCATGGCCAACCTGGAGGCGGAGGACTGGTTCAAGCCCTTCCGCGCCGACGACGCCCGCGACCCCGAGCGGGGTTTTGCGCGGTGAGCCGCGTCCCGCCGGGAAATCCCGCATACCCGTCTTGACCTGCGGCCCTTCCCTCGACGGTCGAGCGGGCGATGGACCTGGCTCCCTGCGTGCGGGTTTCGTGAGGCCAAGCGATCGCCAAGCCCGCTCTCCGTCGAAAGGCCAGGACCCATGTCACTCACTCACGAGCTCCTGCTGCTCGCAGGACTGCCGCTGACGGTGGTCGTCACCCTGTTCGTGGGCCACCTCGCAACGCTCCGGGGGCTGCGGGGCGATCAGCGCATCGCAGCCTTCCGCGTCTTCGCCGAGGCGGTGAAGCGGCGCCGGTAACGAGATGAGGGCCCCGGGACAGCTGCCCGGGGCCCTCATATGGATCAAGCGGACTCAGACGTTGAAGCCGAGCGCCCGCAACTGCTCGCGGCCGTCGTCCGTGATCTTGTCCGGGCCCCACGGCGGCATCCAGACCCAGTTGATCCGCAGCTCGTTGACGATGCCCTCCGTCGCGGACTTCGCCTGGTCCTCGATGACGTCGGTCAGCGGGCAGGCCGCCGAGGTGAGCGTCATGTCGATCGTGGCGATGTTGGCGTCGTCGACGTGGATGCCGTAGATCAGGCCGAGGTTGACGACGTCGATGCCCAGCTCGGGGTCGACGACGTCGTAGAGCGCCTCGCGGACCTCTTCCTCGGAAGCGGGCTTCGTGGTCAGGGTCTCGTTCTCGCTCATGCGGTCTTCCTCTCAGCGGCGGCGCCCGAAGCGGCGGCACCGTCGTTCTCGCCCAGCGCCTGCGCCGTCGCGTCCTTCCACGCCATCCAGCTCAGCAGAGCACACTTGACGCGCGCGGGGTACTTGGAGACCCCGGCGAACGCGACCGCGTCCTCCAGGACCTCCTCCATGGCGTCGTCGGGCTCCACCTTGCCCTTGGACTGCATCAGCTCCAGGAACACTTCCTGGATCCTCTGCGCCTCGGCCAGTTCCTTGCCGACCAGCAGGTCGTTCAGGACGGACGCGCTGGCCTGGCTGATGGAGCAGCCCTGGCCCTCGTACGACACGTCGGCGATCGTCGACCCGTCGTACTTCACACGCAGGGTGATCTCGTCACCGCACGTCGGGTTGACGTGGTGCACCTCGGCGTCGCCATCGCGCAGACCACGCCCGTGCGGGTGCTTGTAGTGGTCCAGGATGACTTCCTGGTACATCGAATCCAGCTTCACGTGCTCAGCCAGCCCCTCAGCCGAAGAAGTTCCGTACGTGCTCCAGGCCGTCGACAAGGGCGTCGATCTCGCCGGGCGTGGAGTACAGATAGAACGACGCTCGCGTGGTCGCGGGAATTCCGTAGCGCAGGCAGACGGGGCGGGCGCAGTGGTGACCCACGCGGACCGCGATGCCTTCCTCGTCCAGGACCTGGCCCACGTCGTGCGGGTGGATGTCACCGAGCGTGAAGGAGATCGCGGCGCCGCGGTCCTCGGCCGTCGTCGGACCGATGATCCTGAGGTCCGGGACTTCGAGGAGGCGCTTGACCGCGTACTCGGTGATCGCGTGCTCATGCGCGGCGATCTTGTCCATGCCGATGGCCGAGAGGTAGTCCACGGCCGCGCCCAGGCCCACGGCCTGGGAGACCGGGGGCGTGCCCGCCTCGAACTTGTGCGGCGCGGGAGCGTACGTCGACGAGTTCATCGACACGGTCTCGATCATCTCGCCGCCGCCGAGGAACGGGGGCAGGTCCTCCAGGAGTTCCTGGCGGCCCCACAGCACGCCGATGCCCGTCGGCCCGCACATCTTGTGGCCGGTGAAGGCCACGAAGTCGGCCTGGAGCGCCTGCACGTCCAGCGGCATGTGCGGCGCGGCCTGCGAGGCGTCGATGAGGACGAGCGCGCCGACCTCCTGGGCGCGGCGCACGATCGCCTCGACCGGGTTGAGCGTGCCCAGGATGTTCGACACCAGCACGAAGGAGACGATCTTCGTCTTCTCGGTGATGATCTCGTCGATGTTCGACAGGTCGAGACGTCCGTCGTCGGTGAGGCCGAACCACTTCAGCTTCGCGCCCGTGCGCTGCGAGAGCAGCTGCCACGGCACGATGTTGGAGTGGTGCTCCATCTCGGTGATGACGATCTCGGTCTCGTGGTCCACGCGGTAGGGCTCATCGGCCCAGCCCAGCATGTTGGCCACGAGGTTCAGCGACTCGGAGGCGTTCTTGGTGAAGATCACCTCGTTGCGGCTGGGCGCGTTGATGAACGCCGCGACCTTGTCGCGGGCGCCCTCGTACAGCGCCGTGGCCTCCTCGGCGAGGACGTGCACGCCGCGGTGGACGTTGGCGTTGTGCTGCTCGTAGTACTCGTTCAGTACGTCGAGGACCTGGCGCGGCGTCTGGGACGTCGCCGCGTTGTCCAGGTACACGAGCTTCTTGCCGTCGTGGATCGTGCGATCCAGGATCGGGAAGTCCTTGCGGATCGCCTCGGTGTCGAGGAGGCCCGGCAACTGTGTCACGCGGATGCGCCGCCCTTCGTGTAAGCCTCGTAGCCCTCGGCCTCGAGCTTGTCGGCCAGCTCCGCGCCGCCCGACTCGGCGATGCGGCCGTTGGCGAAGACGTGCACGAAGTCGGGCTTGATGTAGCGCAGGATGCGCGTGTAGTGCGTGATCAGCAGGGTGCCGACCTCGCCGGTCTCACGGACGCGGTTGACGCCGTCCGAGACCTGGCGCAGCGCGTCGACGTCCAGACCGGAGTCCGTCTCGTCGAGGATCGCGATCTTCGGCTTGAGGAGCTCCATCTGGAGGATCTCGTGGCGCTTCTTCTCGCCGCCGGAGAAGCCCTCGTTCACGTTGCGCTCGGCGAAGGCCGGGTCCATCTGGAGCTGCTCCATCGCGGACTTGACCTCCTTCACCCAGGTGCGCAGCTTGGGGGCCTCGCCGCGGATCGCCGTCGCCGACGTACGCAGGAAGTTGGAGACCGAGACGCCGGGGACCTCGACCGGGTACTGCATGGCGAGGAACATGCCGGCGCGGGCGCGCTCGTCGACGGACATCTCCAGGACGTCCTCGCCGTCGAGGGTCACGCTGCCCTGGGTGATCGTGTACTTGGGGTGGCCCGCGATGGAGTAGGCGAGAGTCGACTTGCCGGAGCCGTTCGGGCCCATGATGGCGTGGGTCTCGCCCTGCTTCACGGTCAGGTCGACGCCCTTGAGGATCTCCTTGGTGGAGTTGTCGGCCTCGACGGTGACGTGCAGGTCCTTGATTTCAAGCGTTGCCATGGGTGCCTCAGGACTCCTGGGAGAGGGAGACGAGCACGTCGTCCCCTTCGATCTTTACGGGGTATACGGGGACGGGGCGCGTCGCGGGGAGGCCGGACGGCTTGCCGGTGCGGAGGTCGAACGCGGAGCCGTGCAGCCAGCACTCGATCTGGCAGTCCTCCACCTCGCCCTCGGAGAGGGAGACGTTCGCGTGCGAGCAGATGTCGTGGATGGCGAACACCTCGCCCTCGGTGTGGACGACCGAGACCGGCGTGCCGTCGAGTTCCACCCGCTTGGGGGTGTCCTCCGACAGCTCACTCAGTCCGCAGACGCGTACGAAGGTCATGCGACCGTCGCCTCCAGCTCCTCTTCGATCTTCGCGAGGAGGCGCTCCTCGACGTCCGGCAGACCGATCTGCTGGACCAGCTCGGCGAAGAAGCCGCGCACGACCAGGCGGCGCGCGTCCTCCTGCGAGATACCGCGCGACTGGAGGTAGAACAGCTGCTCGTCGTCGAAGCGGCCGGTCGCCGAGGCGTGGCCCGCGCCGACGATCTCGCCGGTCTCGATCTCCAGGTTCGGGACCGAGTCCACGCGGGCGCCGTCGGTCAGCACGAGGTTGCGGTTCAGCTCGTAGGTGTCCGTGCCCTCGGCGGCGGCCTCGATGAGGACGTCGCCGATCCACACCGCGTGGGCGCTGTCGCCCTGGAGCGCGCCCTTGTAGACGACGTTCGACTTGCAGTGCGGGGTGTTGTGGTCGACCAGGAGGCGGTGCTCCTGGTGCTGGCCCGCGTCGGTGACGTACAGGCCGAACAGCTCGGCCTCGCCGCCGGTGCCCGCGTAGGTCACGCGGGGGTGCAGGCGGACCAGGTCGCCGCCGAAGGTGACGACGACGGACTTGAAGGAGGCGTCGCGGCCGATCAGCGCGTTGTGCTGGGCGACGTGCACCGCCTTGTCGTCCCAGTCCTGGACGGAGACGACGGTGAGCTTGGCGCCGTCGCCGACGATGAAGTCGACGTTGACGGCGAGCACGGCGTCACCGGTATGGTCGATGACGACCAGGGCCTCGGCGAACGCGCCCACCTCGATGACCTGGTGCGCGAAGGCGGTGCCGCCCTCGCCGTGCACACCGATGCGGATGGGCTCGGTCAGGACCGTCTCCTTGGGGACGGTGATGACCGAGGCCTTCTCGAAGGACGAGTACGCCTGCGCGGCGACGCGGTCGACGGGCTTGCCCGCCTTGCCGACGCGCGCGTCGTCCCGGCCCACCGTCTCCTGGGTGACGCCGTCGGGGGCGCTCACCTCGACACGGATACCGCCGTCGGCCACCGCCGTGCCGTCGTGCAGCCCGCGCAGCCGCTCCAGCGGCGTGAACCGCCACTCCTCCTCGCGGCCGTGGGGGACCGGGAAGTTCGCCACGTCGAAGGACGGGGGCGCGCTCATGCGGGTGGCGACGGTGGACTCGGCGGCCACCGCGATGGATCCGGCGGTCGTCGATCCCACCGGGGAATTCTGGGCCTCAGCCATGGCTGTCGTCGTGCTCTCTCTCTGCGCTCTGCGTAAGAAGTCTGCTCGCTGCGGGGACGGTCGCCGGACTCAGCCGACCGACCCTTCCATCTGCAGCTCGATCAGCCGGTTGAGCTCCAGGGCGTACTCCATGGGCAGCTCCTTGGCGATCGGCTCGACGAAGCCGCGCACGATCATCGCCATGGCCTCGAACTCCGTCATGCCGCGGCTCATCAGGTAGAAGAGCTGGTCGTCGGAGACCTTGGAGACGGTCGCCTCGTGGCCCATCGACACGTCGTCCTCGCGGACGTCGACGTAGGGGTAGGTGTCCGAGCGCGAGATCGTGTCGACGAGCAGCGCGTCGCACAGCACGTTCGACTTCGAGCCGTGAGCGCCCTCACCGATCTCCACGAGGCCGCGGTACGAGGTGCGGCCACCACCGCGCGCCACCGACTTGGAGACGATGTTGGAGGACGTGTTCGGCGCCATGTGGACCATCTTGGAGCCGGCGTCCTGGTGCTGGCCCTCGCCCGCGAAGGCGATGGACAGCGTCTCGCCCTTGGCGTGCTCGCCCATGAGGTAGACGGCCGGGTACTTCATCGTCACCTTGGAGCCGATGTTGCCGTCGATCCACTCCATGGTCGCGCCCTCGTAGGCCACGGCGCGCTTGGTGACCAGGTTGTAGACGTTGTTCGACCAGTTCTGGATCGTCGTGTAGCGGCAGCGGCCGCCCTTCTTCACGATGATCTCGACCACGGCGGAGTGCAGCGAGTCCGACTTGTAGATCGGCGCGGTGCAGCCCTCGACGTAGTGGACGTAGGCGCCCTCGTCGACGATGATCAGCGTCCGCTCGAACTGGCCCATGTTCTCCGTGTTGATGCGGAAGTAGGCCTGGAGCGGGATGTCGACGTGCACGCCCTTGGGGACGTAGATGAACGAGCCGCCGGACCACACGGCGGTGTTCAGCGACGCGAACTTGTTGTCGCCGACGGGGATGACGGTGCCGAAGTACTCCTTGAAGAGCTCCGGGTGCTCCTTCAGCGCCGTGTCGGTGTCCAGGAAGATGACGCCCTGCTCCTCCAGGTCCTCGCGGATCTGGTGGTAGACGACCTCGGACTCGTACTGGGCCGCGACACCGGAGACGAGGCGCTGCTTCTCCGCCTCGGGGATGCCGAGCTTGTCGTACGTGTTCTTGATGTCCTCGGGCAGGTCCTCCCAGGACTCCGCCTGCTTCTCCGTGGAGCGCACGAAGTACTTGATGTTGTCGAAGTCGATGCCCGAGAGGTCCGAGCCCCAGTTCGGCATGGGCTTCTTGTCGAACAGGCGCAGGCCCTTGAGGCGGAGCTTGGTCATCCACTCCGGCTCGGACTTCTTGGCCGAGATGTCCCGGACGACGTCCTCGCTGATGCCGCGCCTGGCGGAGGCACCGGCGACGTCGGAGTCGGCCCAGCCGTATTCATACGTGCCCAGACCCTCGAGTTCGGGGTGGGCAGTCTCCGTGGGGAGCGTCATGCGGGGTTCCTCCCGGCCGTACTTGCTGATGCTGATGGGGTGGTCTGAGTGGTGCCGGCGCCGCTGCCGCCGCTGCGCGGGATGAACGTCGTGCAGACGCCGTCCCCGTGGGCGATGGTGGCCAGGCGCTGCACATGCGTGCCGAGCAGCGCGGAGAACATCTCCGTCTCCGCCTCGCACAGCTGCGGGTACTGCTCGGCGACATGGGCGACCGGGCAGTGGTGCTGGCACAGTTGCTCGCCGACCGGCGCGGTGCGCGCCGTGGCAGCGTACCCGTCGGCGGTCAGCGCCCTGGCCAGCGCCTCGGTGCGCCGCTCGGCGGGTGCGGCGTCGATCGCGTTCCGGTACGTCTCGGCCTGGGCGGTGATCCTCGCCCGGGCGAACGCGACGACCGCTTCCTCGCCGTGCTGTTCGGTGATCCACCGGAGCGCGTCCGCGGCCAGCTTGTCGTACGACTGGTCGAAGGCGTCGCGCCCGCAGTCGGTCAGCGCGAAGACCTTGGCGGGGCGGCCGCGGGTGCGGGCGCCGTAGACGCGCTGCTCGCGGGGCTCGACGACGTTCTCATGGGCGAGGGCGTCGAGGTGCCTGCGGACGGCGGCCTGGGTCAGGCCGAGGCGCTTCGCGAGATCGGCGACGGTGGAGGGGCCGTGGTCCAGGATGGAGCGCGCGACGCGGTTGCGGGTGGACCGCTCACCGGTCGCGAGTTCCTCCTGCGGAGCCTCGCCAACGTTTTTCACAACGCCATTGTTGCGTAATTCCTCAGAGGCTGACAACCCGCGCCATGATCACCGCGTGGTGCGCTGCGTCACTTAGGCAAACCTAAGCTGACCTGCGGAAACGATCACTGACCGGTGCCCCGCCCGCCCGGCGCCCGCCGTCCGTCCCTAGACTGGTCCACCATGCGAGAAGAGCCCGTCGTCCAGATCGAGAGTCTGGTCAAGCGGTACGGAACCAAGACCGCGGTCGACGGTCTCGATCTGACGGCCCGGGCGGGCATCACCGCCGTCCTCGGCCCCAACGGCGCCGGCAAGACCACCACGATCGAGACGTGCGAGGGATACCGCAGGCCGGACGCGGGCACCGTCCGCGTCCTCGGCCTCGACCCGGTGCGCGAGGCCGCCGCGCTGCGGCCCCGCGTCGGCGTGATGCTCCAGTCGGGTGGCGTCTACTCCGGCGCCCGCGCCGACGAGATGCTGCGCCACGTCGCCAAGCTGCACGCCCACCCGCTGGACGTGGACGCCCTCATCGAGCGCCTGGGGCTCGGCTCGTGCGGCCGCACCACCTACCGGCGCCTCTCGGGCGGCCAGCAGCAGCGCCTCGCGCTCGCGATGGCCGTCGTCGGCAGGCCCGACCTGGTCTTCCTGGACGAGCCGACCGCGGGCCTCGACCCGCAGGCGCGCCGGGCGACCTGGGACCTCGTACGCGATCTGCGCCGCGACGGCGTCAGCGTCATCCTCACCACGCACCACATGGACGAGGCCGAGGAACTCTCCGACGACGTCGCGATCATCGACGCCGGCCGGGTCATCGCACAGGGCAGCCCCGACGCGCTGTGCCGGGGCGGTGCCGAGAACACCCTGCGCTTCACCGGCCGCCCCGGCCTCGACGTCGGCTCGCTCCTCAAGGCCCTGCCCCCGGACTCGGCGGCGGTGGAGCTGACCCCGGGCGCCTACCGCGTGAGCGGCACGGTCGACCCGCAGCTGCTCGCCACGGTCACCTCCTGGTGCGCCCAGCACGGGGTGATGCCCGACAGGATCTCGGTCGAACGCCACACCCTGGAAGACGTCTTCCTGGAGCTCACGGGTAAGGAGCTGCGCGGATGAGCGCCGCCGGAACGTACACGCCGAAGCCGGGCGGCGCCCCGCTGCCGCGCATGATCGCCGCGCAGGCCGCGCTGGAGACCAAGATGCTGCTGCGCAACGGCGAGCAGCTCCTCCTCACGGTCGTGATCCCGACCCTGCTGCTCGTGCTGTTCAGCGCGGTCGACGTGGTGGACACGGGTGACGGGAAGGCCGTCGACTTCCTCGCGCCCGGCATCCTCGCGCTCGCCGTGATGTCGACGGCGTTCACCGGCCAGGCCATCGCGACCGGCTTCGAGCGGCGCTACGGCGTGCTCAAGCGGCTCGGCGCCTCCCCGCTGCCCCGCTGGGGCCTGATGGCGGCCAAGACGCTCTCCGTGCTGGTCACCGAGGTGCTCCAGATCGTGCTGCTCACGGCCATCGCCTTCGCGCTCGGCTGGTCGCCGCACGGCAACCCGCTGTGGGTGCTGCTGCTCCTGGTGTTCGGCACGGCGGCCTTCTCGGGCCTCGGCCTGCTGATGGCGGGCACCCTGAAGGCGGAGGCGACGCTGGCCGCCGCGAACCTCGTCTTCCTGCTGCTGCTGGTCGGCGGCGGGGTGATCGTGCCGCTCGACAAGTTCCCGGACGCGGCCCAGACGGCGCTCGGGCTGCTGCCCATCGCGGCGCTCTCCGACGGGCTGCGGGACGTGCTGCGGCACGGCGCGGGCATGCCGTGGGCGGACCTGGCGATCCTCGCGGTGTGGGCGGTGCTCGGACTGGGCGCGGCGGCGAGGTTCTTCCGCTGGGAGTAACGCGTGGGAGCGGCGCGCAGGGGCAGCGCGTGGGAGTAGCCCGTGCAGCAGCGCGCCACGCGGCCCGAACGCCGGATACGTCCCCCTCGTGAAGCCGTGCACAAGCGGCCCCCTACGATGGTGGGCGTGCCAAACGTGACCCGAGCCGACCTCGCTCAAGCCGCGCGGAACCCGCTCGCCTTCATCGCCGAGCGCTGGACCCCCGCCCAGCGGACCGTCCAGCGGGCGGCCTTCCTCTCGCTCGCCATGACCGTCGTCATCGTGGTCACGGGCGGCGCCGTCCGGCTGACCGGCTCGGGGCTCGGCTGCCCCACCTGGCCCAAGTGCACGCAGGACTCCCTCACCGCGACCAGCGAGATGGGCTTCCACGGCGTCGTCGAGTTCGGCAACCGCATGCTCACGTACGTGCTGTGCGCGGCCGTCGGCTGGGCGATCATCGCCGCCCGCTCGCAGAAGCCGGTGCGGCGCGGCCTGCTCCTGCTCGGCTGGACCCAGTTCTGGCTGGTCATGGGCAACGCCGTGCTCGGCGGCATCGTCGTCCTGGTCGGCCTGAACCCGTACACGGTCGCCGCGCACTTCCTGCTCTCCACCGCCCTGATCGCGGTCGCCGCCACCATGTGGCAGCGCTCCCGCGAGGGCGACACCGAGCCGCGTCCGCTGGTCGGCAAGGCTGTGGCGCAGCTGGTGTGGTTCCTGGTGGCGGCGGCGGTGCTGCTGATCGCGGTCGGCACGGTCGTGACCGGCGCGGGGCCGCACGCGGGTGACTCCAGCGACGTGCCCCGGATGAACCTCGCCCCGGTCGGCCTGGACTGGGAGGGCGTGACCAAGCTGCACGCGGTCCTCGCCTGGATCGTGGTGACTCTCACGTTCGCCCTGTGGTTCGTCCTCAAGGCGGTCGACGCGCCGCACGGTCCACTGGCCCGCACCCGCGACCTGTTCCTGGTCCTCCTCGCGCAGGGCGCCATCGGCTACGTCCAGTACTTCACGGACCTGCCGGAGATCCTCGTCGGCCTGCACATGTTCGGTTCGTGCCTGGTGTGGATCGCCGTGCTGCGCGTCCTGCTGTCGCTGCGGGAGCGGCCGCTGCCCGTGGTCGAGGTGCCCGCGCAGGCGGACGACTCACGGCTCTCGGCGGTCTAGCCCGTACACACGGCGGGCGTTGCCCGCCGCGATCAGGCCCGCCACACGCTGCGCGTCGCCGAGCGACCACGCCCCCTCGGCGACCCAGGTGCCAAGGACCCGCCCGAGCGCCTCACGGAACAGCTGGGCCCCCACGACGTGCAGCTCGGGCAGCCCGTGCGCGCCGCTGGAGAACAGCAGTTTGCCGAAGGGCGCCAGTTCGAGGATCTCCGCGAGCACGGCCGCCGCCCGCGCCCCGGTGCGGACGAGGGCGGGGCCGAGGTCGGCGTACACGTGCGGGAAGACGGCGGCGAGGTGGGCGGCGCCCCGGTGGTAGGGGTAGCCGTGCAGGAGCACCAGGTCGGTGCCGAGGCCCGCGGTGGCGCGCGCGAAGTCCCCGAAGCAGGTCTGCGGGTCGCCGGCCCCCGCGTGCAGTTGCAGCGGCCGTCCCGAGGCGACGGCCACCCACAGCAGGTGCCGCAGCAGTACGGGGTCGCCGAGCGCCCCGCCCACCTCGCGGGCCGCGAGCCAGCGTCCCACCGCGCCGCGCACCTCGCCGGGGCCCGGCGGCCGCGCCGCGAGGGCGAGCGGGTGCCGGGCGCCCGCCACGGAGGTGAAGGCGACGGCTCCCGCGGCGGCGCCGTGCACGGACTCGGCGAGGTTGGCGAGGAAGGAGTCGGCGGTGCCCGAGGTGTCGGCGACCTGCTCGGCGAGCAGTTCCAGGCGGACGATCTCGCGGGCCTCGGCGCCGCCGGTGGCGGCCATCTCGCCGGGCCCGGTCAGGTCCCCCGGCAGCCCCGTGTCGACGAGGTAGGTGGTGATGCCGCTGCCCCGCAGCAGCCGCCGTCCCGCCTCCAGGACGCCCAGCTCGCGGCGCCGGGCCAGATAGCGGGCGGGCGGGCAGTGCGGTTCGAGGCCGAGCAGCGGCGGGCACCAGCGGCGTACCGCGAAGCCGGTCTGGGTGTCGAAGAAGGTGGTGCCCGGGGCGGGCGGACCCTCGCCCCGGCCGAGGTGGGCCTCGAAGGTGCCGAGGCCCAGCTCCGTACGGAGGACGCCATGGCAGTACTGGTCCACCAGGGACGGCGTTTCGATCATGCGGACCCCCGCTGGATGGACCTGGCTCCTACGGTCCTAACGGGTGACCCCTGTGTCAGGTGTTGCTCCCCGACGTTCTTCAGCGCGCCCCAGGCGTTCTTCAGCCCGTCTCAGGCGTTCTTCGGTCCACCGATCTGGATCCCGGCCATCCGCGTCCACTCGTAGGGGCCGGTCCGCACCTTCGCGGCGAAGTCGCCGTCGAACTCCTCGTGGAGGGTGACGCCGGCCTTCTCCAGGGCGCTGAGCGCCACGGCGTGGCTGGGCGCCACCAGGTTGCCCCAGCCGCCGTCCTCGCCGACGAGGGCGATGCGGGCGCCCTTCTGGCCGAGGTAGGCGACCTGCCCCTCGGCGCCGCCGTGCTCGCGGGCGAAGGCGCCGATCTCCTTGGCGAGCCGGGCCGCCTTGCGCTCCGCGCGGGCGGCCTTCTTGCCGTCGTCCGTCTGCTCGTCCACCTGCTGCGTGTCTGCCATGGACAGGATGCTACCGACGGGTAGCCCATCGGGTCGACAGCCCTTCGAAGTGGCGTCGCCCACGCACCGCCCGCGCAAAGCGCCTAGGGCCTAGCGCAGGAAGGGGTCCACCGCCACGGCGACGAAGAGCAGCGAGACGTAGGTGATGGACCAGTGGAAGAGCCGCATCTCCTTCAGCTTGCCGCCCGTGACCTCGGCCTTGGCGCGGTTCTGCAGGCCGTGCGCCTCCCACAGCCACCAGCCGCCGGTCACCAGCGCCACCGCGGTGTAGAACCAACCGGTGTAGCCGAGGGGCTGCAGGAGCAGGGAGACGGCGACCATGACCCAGCTGTAGAGGACGATCTGCCGGGCGACCACCTTGTTGGAGGCGATGACGGGCAGCATCGGCACGCCCACGCGCGCGTAGTCCTCCTTCACCTTCATGGACAGCGGCCAGTAGTGCGGCGGCGTCCAGAAGAACATGACCAGGAAGAGGATGACCGGCGCCCACGAGAGGGAGTCGGTGACCGCGGACCAGCCGATGAGGACCGGCAGGCAGCCCGCGATGCCGCCCCAGACGATGTTCTGGGAGGTGCGGCGCTTGAGGATCATCGTGTAGACGACCACGTAGAAGAGCAGCGCGCCGAGCGAGAGCCAGGCGGAGAGCCAGTTGACGGCGAGACCGAACAGCGCCGTGGAGACGACCGCGAGGGTGATGCCGAAGACGAGGCACTCGCGGGGGCTGACCATGCCGGTCACCAGTGGCCGCTGCGACGTGCGGTCCATCAGGGCGTCGATGTCGCGGTCGATGTACATGTTGAGCGCGTTGGCGCCGCCGGCGGACAGATAGCCGCCCAGGCAGGTCACGAGGACCAGCCACAGGTCGGGCACGCCCTGCTCGGCGAGGAACATCACCGGAACGGTGGTGATGAGGAGGAGTTCGATGATCCGCGGCTTGGTCAGCTCCACGAACGCCTTGACACGGGCCCCGAACGGCCGATGGCTCGGGCTAAGGTCCGTCCCGGAAACCCCCGCTGGACGGGATTCAACGGCCGTCACGCACACCCCTGACAGAGACATCCCAGCGAACCGGCCGGGACCTTCAGACATGAAGATCCGGTAAAGGCTCGCGCGTACCACGCCACTGTAGTCGTTGCCCATACCTAGCCCTTCGCGGGGGTGGGGTCGTGTTGAGGTGCCGGACGCGGGGTACGGCGAGCACGTGGGGTACTCCCCCAGAGGTGTGAACCGCCCATGGAGCGGACACATGAGCGGACACATGAGCGTTGCCGAACGACCTTTGAGCGGACATTTGAGCGGTTCCCTATTCACATGGCGAATCGCCGCGCATTCCTTTCGGGAGGCGGATCCCCGCGGGGCCCGGCAGTCTGGAATGACTCGAAAAAATGCACGTTCCGGCAACGGTAGGCTCGACAACGGCCGGTGGGATTCTCATCGCCGGCATTCGACATGTGGAGAGGAGCCCTGACTCAGGGTGAGCACCAAGCCGACCACCACAGACCTCGAGTGGACCGAACTGGACCAGCGAGCCGTTGACACCGCTCGCGTCCTGGCCATGGATTCCGTACAGAAGGTCGGCAACGGCCATCCCGGTACGGCCATGAGCCTCGCGCCCGCCGCGTACACCCTTTTCCAGAAGGTGATGCGCCATGACCCGGCGGACGCGGAGTGGACCGGTCGCGACCGTTTCGTCCTCTCCGCGGGTCACTCGTCCCTGACCCTTTACATCCAGCTGTACCTGGCCGGTTTCGGCCTGGAGCTGGACGATCTGAAGGCCTTCCGCACCTGGGGCTCCAAGACCCCGGGCCACCCGGAGTACGGCCACACCACGGGCGTGGAGACGACGACGGGCCCGCTGGGCCAGGGTGTCGCCAACGCGGTGGGCATGGCGATGGCCGCCCGCTACGAGCGCGGTCTGTTCGACCCGCAGGCCCCGGCCGGCGAGTCGCCGTTCGACCACCACATCTTCGTCATCGCCGGTGACGGCTGTCTGGAGGAGGGCATCTCCGCGGAGGCGTCCTCGATGGCCGGGCACCAGAAGCTCGGCAACCTCGTGATGCTGTGGGACGACAACCACATCTCGATCGAGGGCGACACGGCGACCGCGATCTCCGAGGACACCCTCAAGCGGTACGAGGCCTACGGCTGGCACGTCCAGCGCGTGGAGCCGAAGGAGAACGGCGACCTCGACCCGGCCGCCCTGTACGCCGCGATCCAGGCCGCGAAGGCCGAGACCGAGCGTCCCTCCTTCATCGCGATGCGCTCGATCATCGCCTGGCCCGCCCCGAACGCGCAGAACACCGAGGCCGCGCACGGCTCGGCGCTCGGCGACGAGGAGGTGGCCGCCACCAAGCGCGTCCTCGGCTTCGACCCGGAGCAGACCTTCGAGGTCTCCGACGAGGTCATCGCGCACACCCGCAAGGCGCTGGACCGCGGCCGTGAGGCCAAGGCCGAGTGGGAGAAGGGCTTCGCCGCCTGGCGCACCGCCAACGACGAGCGCGCCGCCGAGTTCGACCGCGTCGCCGCGGGCGAGCTGCCCGAGGGCTGGCAGGACAAGCTCCCCGTCTTCGAGACCGGCAAGGCCGTCGCCACGCGCGCCGCCTCCGGCAAGGTCCTCCAGGCCCTCGGCGCGGTCATCCCCGAGCTGTGGGGCGGCTCCGCCGACCTCGCGGGCTCCAACAACACGACGATCGACAAGACGTCGTCGTTCCTCCCCGCGGACAACCCGCTGCCGGAGGCCGACCCGTACGGCCGCACGATCCACTTCGGCATCCGCGAGCACTCCATGGCCGCGGAGATGAACGGCATCGCGCTGCACGGCAACACCCGCATCTACGGCGGCACCTTCCTGGTGTTCTCCGACTACATGCGCAACGCCGTCCGCCTCTCCGCGCTCATGCACCTGCCGGTGACGTACGTGTGGACGCACGACTCCATCGGCCTCGGCGAGGACGGCCCGACCCACCAGCCGGTCGAGCACCTGGCCTCGCTGCGCGCCATCCCGGGCCTGAACGTCGTACGCCCGGCCGACGCCAACGAGACCGCCATCGCCTGGCGCGAGATCCTCAAGCGCTACACCAAGGAGTTCGGCAAGGGCGCCCCGCACGGCCTCGCGCTGACCCGCCAGGGTGTGCCGACCTACGAGCGCAACGAGGACGCGGCCAAGGGCGGCTACGTCCTGTTCGAGGCCGAGGGCGGCGCTCCCGAGGTCATCCTGATCGGCACCGGCTCCGAGGTGCACCTCGCCGTCGAGGCCCGCGAGCAGCTCCAGGCCGCCGGCGTTCCGACGCGCGTGGTTTCGATGCCGTCGGTCGAGTGGTTCGAGGAGCAGGACCAGGGGTACCGCGACAGCGTGCTGCCGCCGTCGGTCAAGGCGCGCGTGGCGGTCGAAGCGGGCGTCGGCCTGACCTGGCACCGTTTCGTGGGCGACGCCGGACGCATCGTGTCGCTGGAGCACTTCGGTGCCTCGGCGGACGCCAAGGTGCTGTTCCGGGAGTTCGGGTTCACCGCCGACGCGGTGGCCCAGGCGGCGCGGGAATCCCTCGCCGCCGCCCAGCGCTGACGCCCGTATACGACGAAGTAGGAGATGTAATTCCATGACAGACGCACTCAAGCGCCTCTCCGAAGAAGGCGTCGCGATCTGGCTGGACGACCTGTCGCGCAAGCGGATCACGTCCGGCAACCTCGCGGAACTGATCGACCAGCAGCACGTCGTGGGCGTCACCACCAACCCGTCGATCTTCCAGAAGGCCATCTCGCAGGGCGACGGTTACGACCAGCAGCTCTCCGACCTGGCCGCCCGCGAGGTCACGGTCGAAGAGGCCATCCGCATGATCACGACGGCGGACGTCCGGGACGCCGCCGACGTCCTGCGCCCGGTCTTCGACGCGACGGACGGCCAGGACGGCCGGGTGTCCATCGAGGTCGACCCGCGCCTGGCGCACAACACCAAGGCCACGACCGCCGAGGCCAAGCAGCTCGCGTGGCTGGTGGACCGCCCGAACACGCTCATCAAGATCCCGGCCACCGAGGCCGGCCTCCCGGCGATCACCGAGGTCATCGGCCTCGGCATCAGCGTCAACGTCACGCTGATCTTCTCGCTGGAGCGCTACCGCCTGGTCATGGACGCCTACCTGGCGGGCCTGGAGAAGGCCAAGGAGCGCGGCCTGGACCTCTCCAAGATCCACTCGGTGGCGTCCTTCTTCGTGTCCCGCGTGGACACCGAGATCGACAAGCGCCTGGACGGCATCGGCACGGACGAGGCCAAGTCCCTCAAGGGCAAGGCCGCGCTCGCCAACGCCCGCCTGGCCTACGAGGCCTACGAGGAGGTCTTCTCCTCGGAGCGCTGGGCCGCCCTGGACAAGGCGCAGGCCAACAAGCAGCGTCCGCTGTGGGCCTCGACCGGCGTCAAGGACCCGGCGTACAAGGACACCCTGTACGTCGACGAGCTGGTCGCGCCCAACACGGTGAACACCATGCCGGAGGCGACCCTGGAAGCCACCGGCGACCACGGTTCCATCACCGGCAACACCATCGCGGGCACGTACGACCAGGCTCGCGCCGAGATCGCCGCCGTGGAGAAGCTCGGCATCTCGTACGACGAGGTCGTGCGGCTCCTCGAGGACGAGGGCGTCGACAAGTTCGAGGCCTCCTGGAACGACCTGCTCAAGTCGACCGAGGCCGAGCTGAAGCGCCTCGCTCCTTCGAAGGGCTGACCACTTTGTCAAGCAGCAATCCGCTGCGTGACGCCGCAGACCGACGGCTCCCGCGTATCGCGGGGCCGTCGGGCCTGGTCATTTTCGGTGTCACGGGCGATTTGTCCCGTAAAAAGCTGATGCCCGCCGTGTACGACCTCGCCAACCGAGGTCTGCTGCCGCCGGGCTTTTCCCTCATTGGTTTCGCCCGTCGCGACTGGGAGGACGAGGACTTCGCCCAGGTCGTCCACGACGCGGTCAAGCAGCACTCGCGCACGCCGTTCCGCGAGGAGGTCTGGCAGCAGCTCATCCAGGGGATGCGCTTCGTCCAGGGCAACTTCGACGACGACAAGGCGTTCGAGCAGCTCAAGGCCACCATCCAGGAGCTGGACAAGGCCCAGGGCACGGGCGGCAACTTCGCCTTCTACCTCTCGGTGCCCCCCAAGTTCTTCCCGCAGGTCGTCCAGCAGCTCAAGAAGCACGAGCTGGCGGACGCCCCCGAGGGCTCCTGGCGCCGCGCCGTCATCGAGAAGCCCTTCGGCCACGACCTGGCTTCCGCCCAGGACCTGAACGCGATCGTGCACGAGGTGTTCGCCCCGGACCAGGTGTTCCGGATCGACCACTACCTCGGCAAGGAGACCGTACAGAACATCCTGGCCCTGCGCTTCGCCAACCAGATGTTCGAGCCGATCTGGAACCGGTCGTACGTGGACCACGTGCAGATCACGATGGCCGAGGACATCGGTATCGGCGGCCGTGCCGGCTACTACGACGGCATCGGCGCCGCCCGCGACGTCATCCAGAACCACCTGCTTCAGCTGATGGCGCTGACCGCCATGGAGGAGCCAGCCTCCTTCGACGCCGACGCGCTGGTCGCCGAGAAGGCCAAGGTGCTCGGCGCGGTGAAGCTGCCCAAGGACCTCGGCAAGGGCACCGTGCGCGGGCAGTACTCCGCGGGCTGGCAGGGCGGCGAGAAGGCCGTCGGCTACCTCCAGGAAGAGGGCATCGACCCCAAGTCGAAGACCGACACCTACGCGGCGGTCAAGCTGCAGGTGGACAACCGCCGGTGGGCGGGCGTCCCCTTCTACCTGCGCACCGGCAAGCGGCTCGGCCGCCGGGTCACGGAGATCGCGGTGGTCTTCCAGCGCGCGCCCCACTCCCCCTTCGACCACACCGCCACCGAGGAGCTGGGCCAGAACGCGATCGTCATCCGCGTCCAGCCCGACGAGGGCATCACGGTCCGCTTCGGCTCCAAGGTGCCCGGCACCTCCATGGAGATCCGGGACGTCTCGATGGACTTCGCGTACGGCGAGTCGTTCACCGAGTCCAGCCCGGAGGCGTACGAGCGGCTGATCCTGGACGTCCTGCTCGGCGACGCCAACCTCTTCCCGCGCACGGAGGAGGTCGAGCTGTCCTGGAACATCCTCGACCCGATCGAGGAGTACTGGGACAAGCACGGCAAGCCCGCGCAGTACCCGGCGGGCACCTGGGGCCCGACCGAGGCGGACGACATGCTCGCACGAGACGGACGGAGCTGGCGTCGGCCATGAAGATCGACCTTACGGACACCACCTCCAGCAAGATCAACAAGGCGCTCGTGCAGGGCCGCCGCGCGATCGGCACCCCGGCCGTCGGCATGGTCCTGACCCTCGTCATCGTCACCGACGAGGAGAACGCCTACGACTCCCTGAAGGCCGCCAACGACGCCTCGCGCGAGCACCCCTCGCGCACCCTCGTCGTCATCAAGCGCGCCGCCCGCTCGCCCCGTGACCGCACGACCTCGCGCCTGGACGCCGAGGTGCGGGTCGGCGTCGAGGCGGGCACCGGCGAGACGGTGGTCCTGCGGCTGTACGGCGAGGTCATCAACCACGCCCAGTCGGTCGTCCTGCCGCTGCTGCTCCCCGACGCGCCCGTGGTCGTGTGGTGGCCGGTGAACGCGCCGCTGGACCCGGCCAAGGACCCGCTCGGCGCGCTGGCCCAGCGCCGCGTCACCGACACCTACGCGGCCGAGCAGCCGATCCACGAGTTGACCGCCCGCGCCGAGGCCTACCACCCCGGCGACACGGACCTGTCCTGGACGCGCATCACGCCGTGGCGCTCCATGCTCGCCGCGGCCCTGGACCAGGTCACGTGCGAGGTCACCTCGGTGCAGGTGGAGGGCGAGGAGTTCAACCCGAGCTGCGAGCTGCTCGGCATGTGGCTCGCCGACCGCCTCGACGTCCCCGTCAAGCGGACGCTGTCGCCGGGCCCCGGCCTGACCGGCGTACGCATGGAGACCGACTGCGGTCCCATCGTGCTCGACCGCGCCGACGGCTCGCTGGCCACGCTCTCCATCCAGGGACAGCCCGACCGCGCGGTGGCGCTCAAGCGCCGCGAGACGGCCGAGCTGATCGCGGAGGAGCTGCGCCGCCTCGACCCGGACGACACCTACGCCTCCACGCTGAAGTACGGCGTGGAGCGCCTCGGTGGACCCGCCTCGGAGCCGAACGCGGAGTCCAAGGCAAAGTCCACGGCGGAGTCCAAGGCCGAGGACGCCGACAGGCCCGCGGCCGGCGGAGAGCCCGAGGACGCCGAGCGGGCCGAGGACGGGCAGGACGCTTCGGCGCCCGCGCCCAAGAAGGCCGCCGCGAAGAAGGCGCCGGCCAAGAAGGCCGCGGCGAAGAAGGCGGTGACCAAGTGAGCACGGCTCCGCAGCTCGTCGTCCACCGCGACAAGGACCTGATGGCGCAGGCCGCGGCGGCCCGCCTCATCACGAAGGTCGTCGACGCGCAGGCCGCGCGCGGCCACGCCTCGGTGGTCCTCACCGGCGGCCGCAACGGCAACGGCCTGCTGGCGGCGCTCGCCTCCTCCCCGGCCCGCGACGCGATCGACTGGTCGCGCCTGGACCTGTGGTGGGGCGACGAGCGCTTCCTGCCGGAGGGCGACCCGGAGCGCAACTACACGCAGGCCCGCGAGGCGCTCCTGGACGCCGTGCCGCTCGACCCGGCCCGGGTGCACCCGATGCCGGCCTCCGACGGTCACTACGAAGTGGACGCCGCGGCCGAGGTCTACGCCGCCGAACTGGCCGCCGCCGCGGGCCCCGAGGACCACGGCCCGGTGCCGACCTTCGACGTCCTGATGCTCGGCGTCGGCCCGGACACGCACGTCGCCTCGCTCTTCCCGGAGCTTCCCGCGGTGCGCGAGAGCGAGCGGACGGTGGTCGGCGTGCACGGCGCGCCGAAGCCCCCGCCCACCCGGGTCACGCTCACCCTGCCGGCGATCCGCTCGGCACGTGAGGTGTGGCTGCTCGCGGCGGGCGAGGACAAGGCGGGGGCCGCGGCCATCGCCCTGTCCGGCGCGGGCGAGGTGCAGGCCCCCGCGGCCGGCGCCCGCGGCCGCGCACGCACGCTGTGGTTGCTGGACGCGGCGGCGGCCTCCCAGCTCCCTCCGGAGCTGTACCGGTCGGCCATCGCCTAGGCGGTACGCGACAAGGGCCCCGCACCTCACCCGGTGCGGGGCCCTTACGCGTGGGCGGGGACGCGGCGGTAGCTGCTGCCGTCCCGCTCGCGCACCAGGAGGCCGTCCATGACGCAGTACCTGCGCAGTGCGGAGGTGTCGTCGTGGACGGTGCGGAACGCGTCGTTGACCTCGCGCTCGCTGTAGGCGCGGTCGGCCCGGAAGAGGGTGTCCGTCAGATGGACGAGGAGTTCGTGGCGCACGACGGGTCGTACGGGGATGGCCGTGAGGCGGCCGTGCGAGAAGAAGCCGGTGAGGCGCCGGGGCACGGCGGCGTGGGTGTCCGCCGGGGCGGGCGCGCGCCGGAAGACGGCGGGGTCGGCGCGGAGCGACCCGTCGGGCAGCCGCTTCAGAAGCCCGGCGGCCAGCAGCCGGTTCAGGTGTTTGCGGGCGACGGGAGAGTCCGCCTCGCCGGGCGGCAGCTCGTCGAGGACGACGCGCGCGTACAGCCGCAGTCTCTCGGGGTCGGCGAGCGCGGTGAGCAGCTGGTCCATGACGGGGTCCCTCCCGGCGGGTGACAGAGCCGAAGCAGTGTCACCCGCCGGACCTCGGACACGCACCCGATTAACCGGCGGCGTCGCTCAACGGCCGCGCAGGTCCCGGTACTTGGCGACGAGCGCCGTGGTGGAACCATCCAGGTCAGGCACCTCGGCGCCCTCGGTGAGGGCGGGCTCCACACGCTTGGCGAGGACCTTGCCGAGTTCGACGCCCCACTGGTCGAAGGAGTCGATGTGCCACACGGCGCCCTGGACGAACACCTTGTGTTCGTAGAGGGCGATGAGCTGGCCGAGGACCGAGGGCGTCAGCTCCTTGGCGAGGATGGTGGTCGTCGGGTGGTTGCCCCGGAAGGTCTTGTGCGGGACGAGTTCCTCCGGCACCCCCTCGGCGCGCACCTCCTCGGGCGTCTTGCCGAACGCCAGTGCTTGCGTCTGGGCGAAGAAGTTGGCCATCAGCAGGTCGTGCTGGGCGGCGAGGCCGGGCGCGAGGTCGGCGACCGGCTCGGCGAAGCCGATGAAGTCGGCCGGGATCAACTTCGTGCCCTGGTGGATGAGTTGGTAGTAGGCGTGCTGGCCGTTGGTGCCGGGGGTGCCCCAGACGACCGGGCCCGTCTGCCACCGCACCGGGCGGCCCTCGCGGTCCACGGACTTGCCGTTGGACTCCATGTCGAGCTGCTGGAGGTAGGCCGTGAACTTGGACAGGTAGTGCGAGTACGGCAGCACCGCGTGCGACTGGGCGTCGTGGAAGTTGCCGTACCAGATGCCCAACACGCCGAGGAGCAGCGGGGCGTTGGTCTCGGCCGGGGCGGCGCGGAAGTGCTTGTCGATGAGGTGGAAGCCGTCGAGCATCTCGCGGAAGCGGTCCGGGCCGATGGCGATCATCAGGGAGAGGCCGATGGCGGAGTCGAAGGAGTAGCGGCCGCCGACCCAGTCCCAGAACTCGAACATGTTGGCCGTGTCGATGCCGAAGTCGGAGACCTTCTCGGCGTTCGTCGACAGGGCCACGAAGTGCTTGGCCACGGCCTCCTGACCGGCCTTCAGCTCTGTGCGGAGCCAGTCGCGGGCGGAGGTGGCGTTGGTGATCGTCTCGATGGTGGTGAACGTCTTCGAGGCGATGACGAACAGCGTCTCGGCGGCGTCCAGGTCCCGCAGGGCCTCGTGCAGGTCGGCGCCGTCCACGTTCGACACGAAGCGCACGGTCAGGTCGCGGTCGGTGAAGGAGCGCAGCGCCTCGTACGCCATCGCCGGGCCGAGGTCGGAACCGCCGATGCCGACGTTGACCACGTTCTTGATGCGCCTGCCGGTGTGCCCGGTCCACTCCCCCGAACGGACCTTCTGGGAGAACGCGCTCATCCTGTCGAGGACCGCGTGCACCTTCGGCACCACGTTCTCGCCGTCGACCATGACGACGGCGTCCCGCGGGGCGCGCAGCGCGGTGTGCAGGACGGCGCGGTCCTCGGTGGTGTTGATCTTCTCGCCGCGGAACATGGCGTCCCGCAGCCCGAACACGTCGGTGGCCGCGGCCAGTTCGCGCAGCAGCCGCAGCGTCTCGTCGGTGATGAGGTGCTTGGAGTAGTCGATGTGCAGATCACCGACCTGGAGGGTGTACGCCGTGCCGCGCGCCGGGTCCGCGGCGAACAGCTCGCGCAGTCGCACCTCCCCGAGCTGCTCGCGGTGGGCGGCGAGCGCCGTCCACTCGGGCGTCTGGTCAAGCCTGGCGCGGCTCTCTGCGTTCATCTCGGACGTCAGCCTTCTCTCGTACCCGCGTACGTGCAGTGCCCCCCTGGCCCAACCTAATGGATCAGACAGCGGGAGGAGAGGACCGAAGGCGCTTGTGCCCGCACGTACCGGACACGCGCCTCACGTACCGGGCACATGCCGAACACCTGACGGAACGAGAGAACGGCCGGGCACCTTCGTCGGTGCCCGGCCGTACTCCAAGTCTCAGATCTCGCCCCGCAGTTTGGCGAGCGCCTCCGCGAGAATCGCCTCGCCGTCCGCGTCGCTGCGCCGCTCACGCACATACGCCAGGTGCGTCTTGTACGGCTCGGTGCGCGGCGGGTCCGGCGGGTTGTCCCGGTCCTGACCGGCCGGAAAGCCGCAGCGGGGGCAGTCCCACGTATCGGGGACCTGCGCGTCGCTGGCGAAGCTCGGCTGCGTCTCGTGCCCGTTGGAGCACCAGAAGGAGATGCGCAGTCGCGGCGCGGACTCACCGCGCTCGGCCTCGCCCATCGGCCCCGCCCCGACCCGACTTCCTCGGATCGCGTTGCCACTTGCCACGGTCGTAACTCCCTGCGTGATGGTGCTGCTGCGGGCGCCTCAGTTTACGTAAGGCCCAACGCGCGTCCAGTGTGCGGAGTTACACCCCACCCCCGGACGCCAGCCCATGATAAGCCGCGTACGCGCGCTCGCACCGGACAAGCGACCAGTGCCTGGCGTCAGTTGTTCGCCTTCGTCAGCAGGGCCAGCGCGACAATGCACGCGAACCACAGCAGACCGACCACGACCGTGATGCGGTCCAGGTTGCGCTCCGCGACGGAGGAGCCGCCGACGGACGACTGCATGCCGCCACCGAACATGTCGGACAGACCGCCGCCCTTGCCCTTGTGCATCAGCACCAGCAGCATCATCAGCAGGCTGAAGACGATCAGGGCGATCGAGAACCCCATAACCACGGCTGGACCAACTTCCTCGGATCTGAATCGACTCTGTATCGACGACGGGGGCCGGAGCCTCGATGACCGAGGCCGCCCGGCCCCCGCAAGGGTACGACGTATTGCCGCTAGCGCATACTCACTGGTCGCGGAAGCGGACGATCTTGACGAACTCGTCCGCGTCGAGCGCGGCGCCGCCCACCAGGGCGCCGTCGACGTCGGGCTGCGCCATGATCGCGGCGACGTTCCCGGACTTCACCGAGCCGCCGTACTGGATGCGCACCTTGTCGGCGAGCTCCTGCGAGTACAGCTCGGCGAGGCGGCCGCGGATCGCGCCGCACACCTCCTGCGCGTCCTCGGGGGTCGCGACCTCGCCGGTGCCGATCGCCCAGACGGGCTCGTAGGCGATCACGATGGTCTCGGCCTGCTCGGCCGGGACGTCCTTGAGGCCGCCGTCGACCTGGTTCAGCGTGTACTGGACCTGCTGGCCGGCCTTGCGGATCTCCAGGCCCTCGCCGACGCAGAGGATCGGGGTCAGGCCGTGCTTGAAGGCCGCCTTCACCTTGGCGTTGCAGAGCTGGTCGGTCTCGTTGTGGTACTGGCGGCGCTCGGAGTGGCCGACGGCCACGTAGGAGCACTTGAGCTTGGCCAGCATCGGGCCCGAGATCTCTCCGGTGTAGGCACCGGAGTCCTGCGCCGAGATGTCCTGGGCGCCGTACTTGATCTTGAGCTTGTCGCCGTCGACCAGGGTCTGCACGGAACGCAGGTCGGTGAAGGGCGCCAGGACGGCGACCTCACAGGCCTCGTAGTCCTTGTCGGCCAGGGCGAAGGCGAGCTTCTGGACGTGGGCGATGGCCTCGAGGTGGTTGAGGTTCATCTTCCAGTTGCCCGCCATCAGCGGGGTGCGCGTAGTCATCAGGTGTCAGTTCTCCAGTGCCGCGAGGCCGGGGAGCGTCTTGCCCTCGAGGTATTCGAGGGAGGCGCCGCCACCGGTGGAAATGTGGCCGAATGCGTTCTCGTCGAAGCCCAGGGTCCGCACGGCGGCGGCGCTGTCGCCACCGCCGACGACGGTGAAGGCCGGGGAGTCGAGGAGCGCCTGGGCCACCGCCTTGGTGCCCTCGGCGTAGTCGGGGTGCTCGAAGACGCCCATCGGGCCGTTCCAGAAGATGGTGGCCGCGTCGGCGAGCTTCGAGGCGTAGAGCTTACGGGTCTCGGGGCCGATGTCGAGACCCTCCTGGTCGGCGGGGATGGCGTCCGCGGCGACCGTGGTGGGGTTGGCCGGGGCCTTGGTCTTCAGGTCCGGGAAGACCGGCGAGATGAGCACGTCGACGGGCAGGACGAACTCGACGCCCTTCGCCTCGGCGCGCTCCATGTACTCCTTGACCGCCGGGATCTGGTCCTCCTGGAGGAGGGAGATGCCGACCTCGTGGCCCTGGGCCTTGAGGAAGGTGTAGGCCATGCCGCCGCCGATGAGGATGCGGTCGGCCTTCTCCAGGAGGTGGTCGATCACACCGAGCTTGTCGGAGACCTTGGCACCGCCGAGGACCACGGCGTAGGGCCGCTTGACGTCGTCGGTGAGCTTCTTCAGGACACCGACCTCGGTGGCGATGAGGTACCCGGCGTAGTGCGGGAGCTTGGCCGGCAGGTCGAACACGGAGGCGTGCTTGCGGTGCACCGCGCCGAAGCCGTCGCCCACGTACACATCGGCGAGGGCGGCCAGCTGCTCGGCGAACTCGCCGCGCTCGGCGTCGTCCTTGCTGGTCTCGCCGGCGTTGAAGCGGAGGTTCTCGATCACGGCGACCTGGCCGGACTCGAGGCCGCCGACCGTGTCGTGGGCGGCGGGGCCCACCGTGTCCCGCGCGAACGCGACGGGCTCGCCGAGGAGTTCCCCGAGCCGCTCGGCGGCGGGGAGCAGCGAGAAGGCCGGGTCCGGGGCGCCCTTGGGGCGGCCCAGGTGCGAGGCCACGACGACCTTGGCACCCGCGTCGGCGAGGGCCTTGACGGTCGGCAGGACGGCACGGATGCGGCCGTCGTCGGTGATGGTGCCGTCGGCGAGCGGCACGTTGAGGTCGGCGCGGACGAAGACCCGCTTGCCGTTGACCCCTTCGGCGAGAAGTGCGTCGATCGTCTTCACTACTGGGCTCCTTGGGAGGGCGGTGACATGCAACAGGGCCCGTCCGGCGCGGCGGTGCGCGGGACAGACCCTGTGCTCACATCGAAATGCCTGCTCTGGATATTAGAGCTGACCGCCGACGAAGGCCGTGAGGTCGACCAGGCGGTTGGAGTAGCCCCACTCGTTGTCGTACCAGCCGAGGATCTTCACCGACGTACCCTCCTGGACCATGGTCATCAGGGAGTCGAAGGTGCAGGAGGCGGGGTCGCTGACGATGTCCGAGGACACGATCGGGTCCTCGGTGTAGTACAGGATGCCCTTGAGGTCGCCGTCCTCGGATGCCTTCTTGAACGCGGCGTTGACCTCGTCCTTGGTGACCTCGCGCTGGAGCTCCACGACCAGGTCGGTGGCCGAGCCGGTCGGGACCGGGACGCGCATCGAGACGCCGTCGAGCTTGCCCTTGAGCTGCGGCAGGACCAGGGCGGTGGCCTTGGCGGCACCCGTCGTGGTCGGGATGATGTTCTCGGCGGCGGCGCGGGCGCGGCGCAGGTCCTTGTGCGGGAAGTCCAGGATGCGCTGGTCGTTGGTGTACGCGTGGATCGTGGTCATCAGACCCTTGACGACGCCGAAGTTCTCGTCGAGGACCTTCGCCATCGGCGCCACACAGTTGGTGGTGCAGGAGGCGTTGGAGATGACGTGGTGGTTCGCCGGGTCGTACTTGTCCTGGTTGACGCCCATCACGATGGTGATGTCCTCGTCCTTGGCCGGAGCCGAGATGAGGACCTTCTTGGCGCCGCCGGCGATGTGCTTCTCGGCGTCGGCCTTCTTGGTGAAGATGCCCGTGGACTCGATCACGATGTCGACGCCCAGGTCGCCCCAGGGGATGTCGGCGGGGTCGCGCTCGGACAGCACCTTGATGGTGTGGCCGTCGACGGTGATGGTGTCCTCGGTGTGCGACACCTCGGCCTTGAGGCGGCCCAGGATGGTGTCGTACTTCAGAAGGTGCGCGGTGG
Organism: Streptomyces sp. NPDC031466; assembly: GCF_055581265.1. Classification (NCBI taxonomy): domain Bacteria; kingdom Bacillati; phylum Actinomycetota; class Actinomycetes; order Kitasatosporales; family Streptomycetaceae; genus Streptomyces; species Streptomyces sp. NPDC031466. The sequence continues at coordinate 618,784 of NZ_JBVIJT010000002.1, read as the reverse complement.
TCGCGGTGTCACCCAGGTCGTTGACAGCCACGACTTCGATGTCCGCACCCTGCTCGAGCAGCGCGCGGAAGTAGTTGCGACCGATGCGGCCAAAGCCGTTGATGCCTACGCGGATCGTCACGAAACCGATCTCCTCGTTGGTACGCCGGTTTTAGACCCCGGCGAGTTGTATGGGATGTCCCCGACCGCCTCCGACCCTACCTCTCCAAGGCCCGTGAAGTGACATCGAGAGGGGCTGCGGGCGGCACAAAGGTCCGTACCCCTCAGTAGGGGTACGGACCACGGGACCTTCGTCCCGATTACGCAGCGTCAGCTGCGCAGATGTGCCAGGGAGGCGCCCATAAGAGCGGCCCTTTCGGCGTTTCCGGGTACGTGTTCGAAGCCGAAGCCGAGGAGGACGCTGTCACGCGCTGTGACCGCCGCGTGGGGCCGGTGGAGCTCCCCGGTGCGGCGCCAGTCGCCTGTGATATTGGGGCTCCCGGCCGGGGGTGCGGCGGCGGTCCAGGAGCCGAGTGAGGACTCGAATCCCTCGCTCTCCTTGACAGCGCCGCCGACGACCAGTTCCGCGTTGTCGGCGAAGAGGCCGCGCCCTCCACTGGAGGGGTCGGTGATCGCGCTGAGGGAGACCTCGACCTTCTTGCCCGCGTAGGCGCTCAGGTCGAAGGCGACGGGCTGCCAGCCGCCGGACGAGCCCGTGAAGCTGTTCCAGGAGCCGCTGGTGCCGGTGGCCGTGCAGCCGTCCGCGGTGCGTGTCAGGTAGTGGCGCAGGAAGGGGTGGCCGTTGATGAGGAACCCGGCGGCGCACTCGGCGGGCACGGTGGCCCGGGAGTTCCCGTTCTTGTCGGGCAGGGTCGTCCAGTCGTCGGCGCCCGGGGTGTGGGCCTCCAGTACCCCGTGGTCGTAGCCGGGCTCCAGGTTCCAGTTGAGCGCGAACCGCAGTTCGGGCCGGTCGGCGGCCGTGACACCCGTCAGGTCCAGGGTGCGGGTGAGCCGCTGGTAGTCCCGGTCGGCGTGGGTGGCCGACGCCATGCCCTGGCCCGCGAAGGGCGCGTACGGATTGGTGAGGCCGGGGTAGGAGCCCGCCGCCGCGCTCCTGAACTGCGGGAACCGCCCGGGCGGGAGGTTGTCGGAGGTGACGGTGAAGCGGCCGGCCTTGTCGAGCGGGTTGGCCGCGGCGTCCGCGAGCGGGGTCCGCACTCCCCTGAGGGCGCCGCTGCCCTCGAAGCCCTTGACGCCGGGGGCGGACAGACGTTCGTACGCGCCCAGGTAGTACTGCGCGAAGTCGTCGGTGAGGGCGTCCCCCAGGTCGACGTCGCCGCCGGCGCGCTCGCCGGACTCGATGAGCTTGCCGCCCTCGTTGAGGTAGGCGCGCAGGGCGAGCTGGGTGGGCGCCCCGGGCACGGCGTCGCCGGTCGCGTGGACGACCACGGAGAAGTGCGACAGGACGCCCAGCGGGTGCGGCGCGCCCTTCTCGGCGACGTCCCAGACGGCGGCGGTGCGCCCGTTGGCCTTCAGTGCGTCGACGTACTTCTTGGTCTGGGTGGCCGGCGCGCCTTCCTCGGCGACGACCAGCGCGCTCGCCCTCGGGCGTTCGACGACGGTGTACGTGAAGTGCTCGCTGTGCGTGCGGCCCTTCTTGGTGCGGCCGGTGAACCACACCTCCACCTTGTCGCCCACCCGGGCGTCCTCGATCTTCGCGCGGTACTCGTCGAAGTGGAGGTTGTCCTGCCCGCCGTAGGTCTCGCCGCCCTTCCAGGCCCTGAGGTGCTTCTCCTGCGTGCGTCCGCTGTTGACGCGGTACCTCAGCTCCTTGTCGCGCACGGACCTGCGGGCGGTCACGGCGACTTCCTGGTCGCCGCCGCGCGCGTACGAGGTGGCGAAGGTGTCCGGGGTGAAGTCCGGGGCCTCGGCGCCGGTGACGGAGACCGGCTTGTCGGGGTGGCGGGCGGTCTCCGCGACGGCGAGCGCGAAGGGCACGTTCTTCGCGAACTCCTGCTGGATGAGCTTCTCGTCGTCGGGGAAGGTGAAGACGGACGCGCAGTCGCCGGGCTTCCAGGCGTCGTCAGGGTCGACGTTCGAGGCGGTCTGGCAGGTGGACATCTCGGGGGTGAACATCGAGATGCCGTTGACGTTGCCCGCGTGGCCGTCGGCCTCGCCGTTGGTGGTGTACAGCTCGGAGGCGACCTGCGGGTGGTAGCCGGGGACCGCGGGCTTCTCCGGCGTGCCGGCGAGCGCCCGGTAGAGGACGTCGTCCGGGGTCGGCGTGGCGACCTGCCAGCCCACTCCGTAGAGGATCAGTTCGGCCGCCGAGTGGTAGTTGACGCCGTACTCGAAGCCGACGCGCTTTTCGAAGCGGTCGAGCGCCTTGGTCTCCGGCTCGGACATCGGCGCCGCGCCGCGGTAGGTCTCGGAGGAGGCGTCGGGGGACGAGCCCTCGTCGTCGTAGCCCCACTTGTAGGCGAAGTTGCGGTTGAGGTCGACGCCGTCACCGGGGGCGATGGCGCCGTCGCCGTCGATGTCGCGGAGGTTCTTGCGCCACTGGCGGTCGCCGTCGGCGGCGTGCGTGAAGTCGTAGCCGTCGGGGTTGGCGGAGAGCACGAACCACAGCTCGGTGGAGTTCACCAGTTCGGTGATCCGCTTGTCCTTGCCGTAGTTGTCGAGGTAGTGGTGCATCAGGCGGCGGGTCATCTCGGGGGTGATCCACTCGCGGGCGTGCTGGTTGGACAGGTAGAGCGTGGCCGGCTTGGCGCCGTCCCTGGTCTTCCCGGCGTTCTTGGAGACCTTCAGGGCGAGGATGTCCTTGCCCCGGACGGTCTTGCCGATGGAGACGACCTTGGTGAGGCCGGGGTGGGCCTGCCCGGTCCTGACGATCTCCTCCTTCAGCCCGCCCCTGCCGCTGTACGGCCGGTAGACGCCGTCCCCCGCGGCCCGCACCCGCTGCTCGGCGGCCGGGGAGATCGTGTGCTCGCGCAGTTCGACGCCCCGGCGTTCGATCGCCTCGGCCTGGCCCTCGGTCAGATACAGCTCGACGCGGCCGGTGCCGTGCTCGGGTGCCTGCCCCGCCAGTTCGTGGGCGTCCTGGCCCGCCTCGATCAGGAGGGGGAGCTGCTCCTTGGTGACCTCGGCCCGGTAGACCTTCACGGCCGCCGGGTCGTCGGCGGCCGGTGACGTCGCGGGTCCGCTCGCCCCGGCGTGCGGTGCTGCGGCGAGACCGCCGACGAGCAGTGCGGAAGCGGCGAGGATCGATCTCGCGCTCGCTCTTCGTCTCATGAGCCCCCCTTGCGGTTGTCCGGCACGGATGTGCGGGATGCCAGGCTCGTGACAGTGCATGATCATGTCAATACGGCGACTGGGGGCGGCCGGTGGTGGCCGCGGGCAAGCGAAAGCCGCCGGTGCCCCGGGAGGCGTCGGCGGCTGTCGCTGCTCATGGGGCGGTCAGACCGCCATGTTGTCCGCGAGTTCCTCGGTCAGATTGGACTCCGTGCCGGGGATGCCCAGGTCCTGGGCCCGCTTGTCCGCCATGGCGAGCAGGCGGCGGATACGGCCCGCCACCGCGTCCTTGGTCAGCGGCGGGTCGGCGAGCGCGCCCAGCTCCTCCAGGGAGGCCTGCTTGTGCTCCATGCGCAGCCGGCCGGCCGCCGCGAGGTGCTCGGGGACCTCCTCGCCGAGGATCTCCAGGGCGCGCTGCACCCGGGCGCCCGCGGCGACGGCCGCGCGGGCCGAGCGGCGCAGGTTGGCGTCGTCGAAGTTGGCCAGGCGGTTGGCGGTGGCGCGCACCTCGCGCCGCATCCGCCGCTCCTCCCAGGCGAGGACCGACTCGTGCGCCCCGAGGCGGGTCAGCAGCGCGCCGATCGCGTCGCCGTCGCGGACGACGACCCGGTCCACGCCCCGCACCTCGCGCGCCTTGCTCGCGATCTGGAGTCTGCGGGCGGCGCCCACCAGGGCCAGCGCCGCCTCCGGACCCGGGCAGGTCACCTCCAGGGAGGAGGAGCGGCCGGGCTCGGTGAGCGAGCCGTGCGCGAGGAACGCCCCGCGCCAGGCCGCCTCCGCGTCGCAGGTGGCCCCCGAGACCACCTGCGGCGGCAGCCCCCGGATGGGACGGCCGCGGCCGTCCACGAGGCCGGTCTGGCGGGCGAGCTGATCACCGCCCGCGACCACCCGAACGACGTAGCGCGAGCCGCGCCGCAGGCCGCCGGGGGCCATCACGATCAGCTCCGAGCTGTGCCCGAAGATCTCCAGGATGTCCCGCTTCAGGCGGCGTGCCGCCATCGCGGTGTCCAGCTCCGCCTCGATCACGATGCGGCCGCTCACCAGGTGAAGGCCGCCCGCGAACCGCAGGATCGCCGAGACCTCTGCCTTCCTGCAACAGGTCCGGGTGACGGGGAGCCGGGAGATCTCGTCCTTCACCGCTGGCGTCATCGCCATGGGCCGATCCTTCCATGCATCCGAAAAATACGGTCGTACGCGGCTGCCAGGAGCTCCGGATCGTGCCTCGGAGTCCCGTCGGGCCGGGCCACCGCTGCCAGCTCGACCGTGGCACCGAGCCGCTTCGCGGCGTCGGTCAGTGACTCACGGTCGGGCACGGCGTCCTCGTCGGCCAGCACCACGTCCAGGGCGAGTTTAGGGGCGTGTCGGGCCAAAACCTCCAAATGACGCTGCGGAGAGAAGCCATCGGTTTCTCCCGGTTGCGGCGCGAGGTTCAGCGGGAGGACCTTGCGGGCCTTCGTCTCGGTCAGCGCGTCCAGCAGCTCGGGGACCAGGAGGTGCGGGATCACCGAGGAGAACCAGGAGCCCGGGCCGAGGACCACCCAGTCCGCGTCGAGGACGGCGGCGACCGCCTCGGGGACGGCCGGCGGGTCGGACGGCACGACGTGCACGGACTGGACCTCGCCGGGGGTGAGGGCCACCGTGGCCTGGCCGCGGACGGTGTCCACGTCGTCGGGGCGGCTCGGGTCGTGGCCCTTGACCAGCGCCTGGAGCTCCAGCGGCACGGCCGACATGGGAAGGACGCGGCCCTGCGCGCCGAGCAGGCGGCCGACCAGGTCCAGGGCCTGGACGTGGTCGCCGAGCTGCTCCCACAGGGCGACGATCAGCAGATTGCCGACCGCGTGCTCGTGCAGCGCGCCGCGGGACTGGAAGCGGTGCTGGATGACGCGGGCCCAGGTCTGGCCCCAGTCGTCGTCGCCGCAGAGTGCGGCGAGCGCCTTGCGCAGGTCGCCGGGGGGCAGCACGCCCAGCTCGTCACGGAGGCGACCGCTGGAGCCGCCGTCGTCGGCGACGGTGACGACGGCGGTGAGGTCACCGGCCCCGGTGATGCGGCGCAGCGCGGCGAGCGAGGCGGACAGGCCCATGCCCCCGCCGAGCGCGACCACCTTCGGCTGGGTGCCCCGCTTGCGGCCCAGACGGCTCAGGCGGACGGTCCGGCGGGTCGGCTTCACTCGCGCCCCATGTCCCGGTGGACGATGACGGTCTCCACGCCCTCGGACGCCAGGCGCGCCCCGAGCTTCTCCGACATGGCCACCGAGCGGTGCTTGCCGCCCGTGCAGCCGACCGCGATCGTCACGTACCGCTTGCCCTCGCGGCGGTAGCCCCCGGCGATGAGCTGGAGCAGCTCGGCGTACCGGTCGAGGAACTCCTTGGCGCCGGGCTGGTTGAAGACGTACGCGGCGACCTCCTCGTTGAGGCCGGTGTACTGGCGCAGCTCGGGGACCCAGTGGGGGTTCGGCAAGAAGCGCATGTCCACGACCAGGTCGGCGTCGACCGGCAGGCCGTACTTGAAGCCGAAGGACATCACGGTGGCCCGCAGCTCGGGCTCCTCCTCGCCGGCGAACGAGGCGTCCATCTTGGCGCGCAGCTCGTGCACGTTCAGGCTGGAGGTGTCGATGACCAGGTCGGCGTCGCCGCGCAGCTCGCGCAGCAGGTCGCGCTCGGCCTCGATGCCGTCGACGATGCGGCCGTCGCCCTGCAGCGGGTGCGGGCGGCGGACCGACTCGAAGCGGCGGACCAGGGCCTCGTCGGAGGACTCCAGGAAGACGATGCGCCGTGTGACGTTCTTGGACTCCAGCTCGGCGAGGGACTCGCGGAGGTTGTCGAAGAACCGCCGGCCGCGGACGTCCACGACGACCGCGATGCGGGCGACGTTGCCCTGCGAGCGGGCGCCGAGCTCCACCATGGTGGGGATCAGCGCGGGCGGCAGGTTGTCGACGACGAACCAGCCGAGGTCCTCCAGGCACTTGGCGGCCGTGCTGCGTCCGGCGCCCGACATACCGGAGATGATCACCAGCTCGGGGATCGCCGCGTCGGGGACCCCTGGTGTCTCGATCGGCGTGCCCGTGCTCACTTGCTCTCCACCTTCGTCGTGCTCGCTCATGTCTCCTGCCCCCGTCGTTCCTCCGAGGCGCCCGCGGTCACGGGCTCCTCTCCTGCGCTGTCCGAGGTGCCCGCGGAGGTGGGCTCCTCGTCTTCCATGATCTCTCCGGTCGCCATGTTCACGGCGGGGCCGGCGGGCACCGCGCCGGCGAGGGCCGCCACGATGACCTCGGCCGTCTTGCGGCCTATCCCCGGGACCTCGCAGATCTGGTCGATTGTCGCGGACCGGAGCCGCTTGACCGAACCGAAGTGCTTGATCAGGGTCCGCTTGCGGGCGTCGCCGAGGCCCGGCACCTCGTCCAGCGGGCCCGCCTTGAAGCGCTTGGCCCGCTTGGCGCGCTGGTAGGTGATGGCAAAGCGGTGCGCCTCGTCCCGTACGCGCTGGAGGAGGTACAGCCCCTCGCTGGTGCGCGGCAGGATGACGGGGTCGTCCTCGGTGGGGACCCAGACCTCCTCCAGGCGCTTGGCCAGGCCGCACACCGCGATGTCGTCGATGCCCAGCTCGTCCAGGGCCCGCTGGGCGGCGGCGACCTGCGGCTGCCCGCCGTCCACGACGACGAGCTGCGGGGGGTACGCGAACCGCTTGGGGCGGCCGTCCTCCTCGGTGAGGCCGCTCTCCCCCACTTCGCCCGTGGCCTCGTCCACCCACTCCCCGGTGCGCTCCTTGTCGGCGAGGTAGCGCCGGAAGCGGCGGGTGATCACCTCGTGCATGGACCGGACGTCGTCCTGGCCCTCGAAGCCCTTGATCTGGAAGCGGCGGTACTCGCTCTTCCTGGCGAGGCCGTCCTCGAAGACGACCATCGACGCCACGACGTCGTCGCCCTGGAGGTGCGAGATGTCGTAGCACTCGATGCGCAGGGGGGCGCTGTCCAGCTCCAGGGCGGCGGCGATCTCCTCCAGGGCGCGGGAGCGGGTGGTGAGGTCGGAGGCGCGCTTGGTCTTGTGCAGGACGAGGGACTGCCGGGCGTTGCGCGCGACGGTCTCCATCAGGGCCTTCTTGTCGCCGCGCTGTGGGATGCGCAGCGAGACGCCGGCCCCGCGGCGCTCGGTCAGCCACTCCTGGACCGGCTCTATGGGGTCGGGCAGGGCGGGGACGAGCACCTCCTTGGGCACCGCGTCGCCGCTCTCCTCGCCGTAGAGCTGCTGGAGCGCGTGCTCCACGAGGTCGGCGCTGGTGACCGCCTCGACCTTGTCGGTGACCCAGCCGCGCTGGCCGCGCACGCGGCCGCCCCGGACGTGGAAGATCTGGACGGCGGCCTCCAGCTCGTCCTCGGCGAGGGCGATGAGGTCCGCGTCGGTGGCGTCGGCGAGGACGACGGCGCTCTTCTCCATCGCCTTCTTGAGGGCGTCGATGTCGTCGCGCAGGCGCGCCGCGCGCTCGTACTCCATCTCCTCGGCCGCCTGCGCCATCTGCCGCTCCAGGCGGCGGATGTACGTGCCGGTGCGGCCCGCCATGAAGTCGCAGAAGTCCTCGGCCAGTTCGCGGTGGTCCTCGGGGGTGACGCGCTCCACGCAGGGCGCCGAGCACTTGCCGATGTAGCCGAGCAGGCAGGGGCGGCCGGTGCGGGTGGCGTTCTTGAAGACGCCCGCGGAGCAGGTGCGCACCGGGAAGGCGCGCAGGAGGAGGTCGACGGTGTCGCGGATCGCCCAGGCGTGGCCGTAGGGCCCGAAGTAGCGCACGCCCTTCTTCTTGTGGCCGCGCATCACCTGCACGCGCGGGAACTTCTCGTTCATCGTCACCGCGAGGTAGGGATAGCTCTTGTCGTCGCGGTACTTGACGTTGAACCGGGGGTCGAACTCCTTGATCCAGGTGTACTCCAGCTGGAGCGCCTCGACCTCGTTGTTCACCACCGTCCACTCGACGGAGGCGGCGGTCGTGACCATCGACCGGGTGCGGGGGTGGAGGTTGGCCAGGTCCTGGAAGTAGCTGGCCAGGCGCTGACGCAGGCTCTTGGCCTTCCCGACGTAGATCACCCGGCGGTGCTCGTCGCGGAATTTGTAGACCCCCGGGGCGTCGGGGATCTGTCCCGGCTGGGGGCGGTAGCTGGAAGGGTCGGCCATGTCGGACAGCCTACTGGCGTGCACCGACAGTCCGGGTCGGCCGCCGCCTGCCCGGGGGCGGCGCGCGGGAACGGCGGCCGGCGTCCCGGCCGCCGTTCGCGTGCCTCAGCCCTGGTGCCGGGCCCGGCGGCGCCGCACCAGCATCGTCCCGGAGAGGCTGAGGGCGGCCAGGGCGCCCGCGCCGGCCAGCGAGGAGGCGACGGTGACGGGGCCCTGGGCAGGGCTCGGCGCGGGGCTCTGGGCAGAGGCCTGCCCGGACTCCGTCTCCTCATAGCCGCCCGCCTTGCCGGACCGCTCGTACGCGGAGCCCGGCAGCTTGTCGCCGTACGCCTTGCGCACGCGCTTGCCGTAGGCGGCCAGCGAGGTGCCGTCGGCGCCCACGGCACGCACCGCGTCCTTGTCGAGCGGCAGCACGCGCGCGTGCCCCTGCACGTACCAGGCGTTGATCTGCGGCTCGTGGAAGACGGTGCCTCCGGGGAGCTTGGCGGCGCCCACGCGCGCGTAGTGCGTCTCGTCGTCCCCTGTGGCGATGTTCACGACCTGCCAGGAGCCGCCCCGCCGGACGGTCCAGAGGGAGGCCTCCTGGCCGTCGGAGGAGACCGCCTTGCTGGCGAGGAACTCCAGGCGGGCGACCGGCGCGCCCTTCTCGCCCGCGACGAACTCCGGCGAGAGGTAGTACACGGGCACGGCCCCGCCCTGGACGCGCGGGTCGGCGGCGGCCTTGGGGACCGCTCCCTCCCGGGCGAAGAAGCGGGAGAGCGTCTCCAGGGTCTTCGGCGCCTTTGCCGCCTCGTGCGCGGCCTCGCGGGAGGCCGTGGAGGGCGCGGCGGGGGCCGAGGGGTCCGGTGCGGCGGAGGCCGCGGGGACCGCGAGGCCCAGGAGAAGAGTGACGGCCGAACCGGCGAGCGCGGTCCGGGCCAGGCGGCGCGGGAAGTGACGGGTCATCGCGCTCACGCCCCGATCCGGTAGAGCGAGTGGGTCCAGGAGAAGGTGTCGTTGTCGACGTACCAGGCGTGCGAGGCCCAGTTGTAGCGGTCGCTGGAAGGCCACGGGTCGCCCCAGTAGACCCAGCTGTCGGCGTCGTCGTAGCCGTAGACCACGTGCATGTGGCCGCCGCCGTTCGACCACTGGATGCGGGTCTCGACCGGGCGCCCCGCGTTGATCTCGGACTGCACGGTGGAGTAACGGAGCCAGCCGGTGACGTACGAGCCGGGGTTGATGCCCGCCCAGCGCAGACCGCTCTGGACATTGCCGAGCGTGGCCTGGTTGTTGGGGCACTCGGTGTTCTGGCTGCGCCCGAAGGCGGCGTTGCAGAACTGGTTCTGGCTGTAGTTGCGGCCTAGGAAGGTCGCGATGGTGTTGCCGCCCGCCGCCCAGCACCAGTTGGTCTTCTGCTGTGCCTGCATGGTGATGTTCAGGCGCTTGGCGGCGAGGACGGAGGCGTCGGCGGCGCTCCGGCCCCCGCTCGCCTGCTGGACGGAGGCCGTGGCGGGGGCCGTGACGGGGGCGGGGGCCGCCGTCGCGGTGGCCGTGGGCGCGGCGAGGAGAGCCGCGGTGACGACGGCGAGCGCGTACAGACGTCTGCGTCTGCCTGTGCCGCCGCTCTTGTTGATCGGTGAGCGCATCGCGTTCCTCCCGAGCGGGATGTGGGGTGTGGAGGAGCGCGTCCGGACGCTTGCGATTGAGCATCGAGTGTTGTCGGGTGCAGGTCAACACGCTTCAATGCGGAATTACTTGGGCCGTGAACGGCGGCCCACAGATGTGAACGCACGCCGCGCGCCGACCTGGTGGCCCGCCGTGACCGGCCCGAACGCCGCGGCGGCGGAAGTGAACGTTCACAAGGAAGGGGCCCTCATGCGGTACGGCTCACGGCTCGCACAGGGCGCACGCTCGAACGAGGTGGCGCGGACGAACGAGGTGGCGCGGGCGCATGGGACAGAGCGGACGGCGGACGGTGATCCGGCGGAGCTGACGGCCGCTCTGCGCACCGGCCCCTTCCACATCGCGCTGCGCACCGCGATCGCCACCCGGCGGCTGCCGTTGCAGCGGGTGCGTCACCATCTGGCCCAGTACGGCATCACCGTCGGCGTGACCAGCCTCAGCTACTGGCAGCAGGGCGCCCGGCGCCCCCAGCGCGCCGAGTCGCTGCGCGCCGTGCGCGCCCTGGAGGAGATCCTCCAGCTCCCCGAGGAGTCACTGATCCGGCTGCTTGACCACCCCTTGGAACGCTCCGACGCCGAACGGCCCTCCGCCCGTTCGTACCGCTCCCTGGTCGAGGCCTCCGACGTGCTGCGCGGGCTCCTCGCCGAACTCGGCTCCCCGGTCGACGGAGGGCTGCACACCATCGGCCACCACGAGCGGGTGCGGATCGGCGCGCGCCGCGAGCTGCTCGGCCGCGAGTCGCAGCACGCCGTACGCGCGCACCAGGACGGCGTGGACCGCTATGTGGCGATTTACTACGGCGACCCCGGCTGCACGCCCGAGCGCATACGGGTGCGGGCCCTGGAGAACTGCCGGACGGGACGGGTGCGGTGGCACGCGGGGGCGGGGGTGCTGGTCGCCGAGCTGCTCTTCGACGCGCGGCTGCGGGCGGGCGACACCCATCTGTTCGGATACGGCTTCGAGGACGGCACGGCGGGGACGGCCACCGAGTACGTGCGCGGCTTCACCTATGCGGGCGGGCAGTACGCGCTCCAGATCCGCTTCGACGCCGACGCCCTGCCCGTGCGCTGCCACCGCTTCGCCCAGCAGTCGGCGGCCGCCCCGCGCGGCGGCCGCCAGGAACTGACCCTGAGCGGCAGCCACCGCTCGGTGCACCTGGTGGAACCGCAGGTGCGGGCGGGGCTGCTGGGAATCGCCTGGGACTGGCAGTGACCCGGGGCCCGTGGGGGCGGGGGTGAGGCTGGGGGGGGAGGCCGCGGCGGTGGTCAGGCCTTCTTCTCCGGGCCCGCGATGATCTTGCCGTTCCGCACCTTCACGGGCAGCTCGCGCAGCGGCTCGTCCGCCGGCTCGTGCAGCACCTCGCCGTTCGTGGCGTCGAACTGGCTGCCGTGGCACTGGCAGATGAGCTTGTGCCCCTCCAGCGTGTTGATCGGGCAGCGGGCGTGCGTGCAGATCGTGCTGTACGCCTTGTACTGGTCGTCGGAGATCCGGCTGACGACCACGTTCTGGTCCGTGTACAGCTTCGAGGCGCCCACCTGCACGTCGTCGGAGTTCCCGAGGTCCACCGGCGCGGTCGGCGCCGACCGGTTCGAGCCTTCGTCGCCGGCGGAGCAGGCGGTGAGGCCGAGCCCGACGGCCGGGGCGAGAGCGGCGGCCCGCAGCACGGTGCGGCGGGCGGGGGGCGTGCCGGGCATGGTGTCTCCACAGGTCAGGGGCATCGGTGACGGATCAGACCATACCGGCGGGAGAGCGGCGGACCGGGTGGGGTACGCATGTGCCCGCACCCGCTGCCCGCGCACGGCCGCGGGGCGCGGCCGAGGGCTCGCACCTGGGCGAGGGGCCGCTCGGGGCCGAGCGGTCGCGCACGGCCTAGCCTGGGCGGGGACGCCGGGTCGCGTGACGTGTGGCCCGGACCGAGCCCAGGCAGCGCCCGAGAGGAACCGCCCGTGATAGTCGTCGCCGGAGAGGCCCTGATCGACCTCGTGCCCGAGGGACGGGAGGCGGGGGCCGGGCTCCCCGTGCTCGCGCCGCGCCTCGGCGGCGGCCCGTACAACACCGCCGTGGCACTCGGCCGCCTCGGCTCGCCCGTCGCCTTCTGCTCGCGCGTGTCGCGGGACGCCTTCGGCGAGGCCCTGCTGGACGGGTTGCGGGCGGCCGGCGTCGACCTCTCCTGCGTCCAGCGCGGCCCGGAGCCGACGACGCTCGCCGTCGCCTCGATCGGCGCGGACGGCTCGGCCGGGTACTCCTTCTACGTCGAGGGCACGGCCGACCGGCTCTTCAGCGCTCCGGAGCACCTTCCCGACGGCGTGCGCGCGATGTCGTTCGGCACCTGCTCGCTCGTCCTGGAGCCGGGCGCGAGCGCGTACGAGGAGCTGCTGCGGCGGGCGGCGGCGCGCGGGGTGTTCACGGCGCTCGACCCCAACGTACGGTCGGCGCTGATCCCCGACGCGGACGCCTACCGGGCGCGGTTCAGGAGCTGGCTGCCGTCGGTCTCCCTGCTCAAGCTGTCGCAGGAGGACGCCGACTGGCTCGGCGGCGGGCCCGAGGAGTGGCTGGCGGCCGGGCCCTTTGCCGTGGTGGTCACCCGGGGCGGCGAGGGCCTGTGGCTGTACACGCGGGACGGTATGGAGCTGCGGGTGCCCGGTGAACGGGTCGACGTGGTGGACACCATCGGCGCGGGCGACACCGTCAACGCGGCGCTGCTGCACGGCCTCGCGGCGCGCGACGCGCTCTCGGCGGAGGCCTCGGCCGGATTGGGCGCCAACGGCTGGCGCGACGTGCTGCGCTTCGCCGCACGGGCGGCGGCGGTCACCTGCTCACGGGCGGGCGCGGAACCTCCGTACGCGGTGGAGCTTCGCTGACGCCGGGGTTGCTTGTCGGGGTCTGCTCGGGGATGCCTGTCCGGGTCCGCTCGGGGCAGCGCGCCCGGGTCGCCCACGAGGGCCGGGGCCGCCCCCGGGGCGCTCACCCCTCCGTGAACGCCCCGTGGCGTCCCGCGCCCGCCGTGAACCGGGCGGCGCCCTCGGTGGCCTCCGCGAGGGAGTGCAGGCCGTGGCGTAATTCTCCCGCCATGGCTTCCCGCTCGGACAGGCCGCCCTGTTCGAGGAGGGAGAGCCGGTCGTGCCGCAGGCAGGTCTGCGGGAACGCGGCGATCTCGGCGGCGAGGCGTTCGGCGGCGGCGCGCGAGGTGCCGGTGGGGACCGTGCGGTTGACCAGGCCCATGCCGAGCGCCTCCGCCGCGCCCACCGGGCGGCCCGTGAGGATCAGGTCCATGGCGCGGCCCTCGCCGATCAGCCGGGGCAGCCGCACGGTTCCGCCGTCGATGAGGGGGACGCCCCAGCGGCGGCAGAAGACCCCGAGGACGGCGTCCTCCTCGGCGACCCGCAGATCGCACCAGAGCGCCAGTTCGAGGCCGCCCGCGACGGCGTGACCGGAGATCGCCGCGATCACCGGCTTGCCCAGCCGCATCCGGGTGGGGCCCATGGGGCCGTCCCCGTCCTCCGTCACGTCGTTGCCCTCGGGCGTCCCGATGGCCTTCAGGTCCGCGCCCGCGCAGAAGGTCCCGCCCTCGCCCCACAGGACGGCGACGGATGCTTCGGGGTCGGCGTCGAAGGCGCGGAAGGCGTCGGCCAGGGCGTGGGCGGTCGGTCCGTCGACGGCGTTCCGCGCGGCGGGCCGAGACAGCACGACGGTGGTGACGGGGCCGGTGCGTTCACTGCGTACGGACATGTTCGCCAGCCGACCACGGCCAGGGCCGCCCCCACAAGAACGCGTCACCCCCTGCACCGCACGGCGAAGCGCCCCGCCCCCGGACGGGGGGCGGGGCGCTTCGGTCGGCCGGGGACGCCGGTCAGGCCTTGCGGGCGGTGACGCCGGTCAGGCCTTGCGGGCCCGCGTCGTCTTCTTGGCAGCCGCCTTCTTGACGGCGGCCGTCCCCTTGGTGGCAGCCGTCTTCTTGGCGACGGCGGCCTTCTTCGCAGGCGCGGCCTTTTTGGCGGGGGCAGCCTTCTCGGCGGCCACCTTCTTCGCGGCACCGGCCTTCTTCGCGGGGGCGCCCGTCCTGGCCGTGGCCGTCTTCTTCGTGGCCGTGGCGCTCGCCGCCACCGCCCGCTTCGCGGCCGGCTTCTTCGCCGGGGCCTTCTTGGCCCGCGCCCGCCCCTGCGAGGGCAGCGCGTCGCTGATCCGGTCCGGCGAGATGATGTCCCGCAGGAACTTGCCGGTGTGGCTCGTCGTCACGCCCGCGACCTCCTCGGGCGTGCCCTCGGCGACGACCAGGCCGCCGCCGTTGCCCCCCTCGGGGCCCATGTCGACGACCCAGTCCGCGGTCTTGATGACGTCGAGGTTGTGCTCGATGACGATGACCGTGTTGCCCTTGTCGACCAGCCCGGACAGGACCGTGATCAGCTTGCTGATGTCCTCGAAGTGCAGACCGGTGGTCGGCTCGTCCAGGACGTACACGGTCCGGCCCGTGGACCGCTTCTGGAGTTCGGAGGCCAGCTTCACGCGCTGGGCCTCACCTCCGGAGAGCGTGGGGGCGGACTGGCCGAGGCGCACGTACCCGAGGCCGACGTCGGTGAGCGTCCGCAGGTGCCGGGCGATGGCGGGCACGGCCTCGAAGAAGCCGAGCGCCTCCTCGATCGGCATGTCGAGGACCTCGGCGATGGACTTGCCCTTGTAGTGCACGTCCAGCGTCTCGCGGTTGTAGCGCGCGCCGTGGCAGACCTCGCACGGGACGTACACGTCCGGCAGGAAGTTCATCTCGATCTTGATGGTGCCGTCACCGGAGCAGTTCTCGCAGCGACCGCCCTTGACGTTGAAGGAGAAGCGCCCGGGGAGATAGCCCCGCACCTTCGCCTCCGTGGTCTCCGCGAACAGCTTGCGGACGTGGTCGAAGACGCCGGTGTACGTCGCCGGGTTCGACCGGGGGGTGCGGCCGATGGGCGACTGGTCGACGTGCACGACCTTGTCCACGAGGTCGTCGCCGTCCACGCGCGTGTGGCGGCCGGGAACGGAGCGGGCGCCGTTCAGCTCCCTGGCCAGGTGCGTGTAGAGGATGTCGTTGACCAGCGTCGACTTGCCGGAGCCCGAGACGCCCGTGACGGCCGTGAGGACGCCGAGCGGGAAGGAGACGTCGATGTCCTGGAGGTTGTTCTCGCGGGCACCGTGCACGGTGAGCTGCCGGGCCGGGTCGGCGGGCCGGCGCACGTCCGGGACCGGGATGGACTTCTTGCCCGAGAGGTACTGCCCGGTGATCGACTTGTCGTTGGCGAGCAGCTCCTTCATGGAGCCGCTGTGCACGACCTTGCCGCCGTGCTCGCCCGCGCCGGGGCCGATGTCGACCACCCAGTCGGCGACCTTGATGGTGTCCTCGTCGTGCTCGACGACGATGAGTGTGTTGCCCATGTCGCGCAGGCGTACGAGGGTCTCGATGAGCCGGTGGTTGTCGCGCTGGTGGAGGCCGATGGACGGCTCGTCCAGGACGTAGAGCACGCCGACCAGGCCGGAGCCGATCTGGGTGGCCAGGCGGATGCGCTGGGCCTCGCCTCCGGAGAGGGTGCCGGCCGCGCGGTTCAGCGAGAGGTAGTCCAGGCCGACGTCGACCAGGAAGCGCAGCCGTTCGTTGACCTCCTTGAGGACGCGCTCGGCGATCTTCTTGTCGCGGGCGCCCAGCGTCAGCTCGGCGAGGAAGTCCGCGCAGTCGCTGATGGACATCGCGGAGACCTCGGCGATGGACTTCCCCATGACCGTGACCGCGAGGACGATCGGCTTGAGGCGCGTGCCCTCACAGGTGGGGCAGGGCACCTCGCGCATGTAGCCCTCGAAGCGCTCGCGGCTGGCGTCGCTCTCGGCCTCGCTGTGGCGGCGCTTGACGAAGGGGACGGCGCCCTCGAAGGCCGTGGTGTAGACCCGCTCGCGGCCGTACCTGTTGCGGTAGCGCACCTCGATCTGCGTCTTGTGGCCGTACAGCAGGGCCTTTTTGGCGCGCTGCGGCAGGCCGGCCCAGGGCATGTCGGTGGAGAAGCCGAGGGCGTCGGAGAGGGCGCCCACCAGCCGGGCGAAGTAGTCCTTGGTGTGGCCGTGCGACCAGGGGTGGATGGCGCCCTCGTCGAGCGACTTGTCCTCGTCCGGGACGATCAGCTCGGGGTCGACCTCCATGCGCGTACCGATGCCCGTGCAGTCGGGGCAGGCGCCGAAGGGCGAGTTGAAGGAGAAGGAGCGGGGCTCCAGCTCCTCGAACGACAGGTCGTCATAGGGGCAGTAGAGGTGCTCCGAGTACATGCGCTCGCGCTCGGGGTCGTCCTCGGCCAGGTCGACGAAGTCGAGCACGACCATGCCCGAGGAGAGGCCGAGGGCGGTCTCCAAGGAGTCGGTCAGGCGGCGCTTGGCGGAGTCCTTCACCGTGAGGCGGTCGATGACCACCTCGATGGTGTGCTTCTCCTGCTTCTTCAGCGTGGGCGGCTCGGAGAGCTGGATCGTCTGGCCGTCGACCCGCGCGCGGGAGTACCCCTTGGTCTGGAGGTCGGCGAAGAGGTCGACGAACTCGCCCTTGCGCTCGCGCACCAGCGGGGACAGGACCTGGAAGCGGCTGCCCTCGGGCAGTTCGAGGACCTTGTCGACGATGGCCTGCGGCGACTGGCGGGTGATGGGCCTGCCGCACTCGGGGCAGTGCGGCTTGCCGATGCGCGCGAAGAGCAGGCGCAGGTAGTCGTAGACCTCGGTGATGGTGCCGACCGTCGAGCGCGGGTTGCGCGAGGTCGACTTCTGGTCGATGGAGACCGCGGGCGAGAGGCCCTCGATGAAGTCGACGTCGGGCTTGTCCATCTGCCCGAGGAACTGCCGGGCGTACGAGGACAGCGACTCGACGTACCGCCGCTGGCCCTCGGCGAAGATCGTGTCGAACGCGAGCGAGGACTTGCCCGACCCGGAGAGTCCGGTGAACACGATGAGGGAGTCACGCGGGAGGTCGAGCGAGACGTTCTTGAGATTGTGCTCGCGCGCGCCACGGACGATGAGACGGTCGGCCACGCCGGTCCGCACCTTTCTAGAGAGAAGTGACAGGGACGAAACCCCGTCTTTCACAGACTAGGGCGAGCCACTGACAACGCCGGGCTGGTTCCCCGGTTCACCTGTGGAACACATCCGGACCGTCAAGAATGCCCGATGCCACGTCCGACCATATAGCACGCACATTCGATTACCGAGGTGACCTGGACACCTTCACCCGGACGTGTGACGCAGCTATCGTCGGCCCCATGATTGATCATGTGCGCGACCTGGCGTCTGTACGTGACGCGACCGAGCGGCTGCTCACCGCAGCCGCGGAACTGAACAACGATTCGACCGCCGGGCCGTCACGGCTGCCGGGCTGGACCCGCGGCCATGTCCTCGCCCACCTGGCCCGGAACGCCGACGCGCTGGTGAACGTCCTTGCCGGCCGGCCCATGTATCCCAGCGCCGAGGCCCGGGACGCGGACATCGAGCGGGACGCCCCGCGGCCGCCCGCCGCACACCTCGCCGACCTGCGGGAGAGCGCGGCCCGCTTCGAGGCCGAGGCCGCCGTCCCCGCCGACTGGTCCCGCACCGTCACCCTGCGCAACGGCGTGACGGACTCCGCCTCCCGCGTGCCGTTCCGGCGCTGGGTCGAGGTGGAGCTGCACCACGTCGACCTCGGCGTCGGGTACGAGCTGGAGGACCTGCCGGCGGAGTTCGTCCAGCGGGAGATCTCGTTCCTGACGGCACGCTTCTCGGGGAACCCCGATGTGCCGCCCACCCGCGTCTCGGACGGCACGCGCGCGTGGAGCACCGGTCGCAAGGGTGCCCCGGACGACGCCGCCATCACCGTCAGCGGCCCGGCGCCGGACCTGGTCGGCTGGCTCTCCGGCCGCCGCGACGGCTCCGCCTTGACGGCCGAAGCGGGCCTCCTGCCCGCCCTGCCCCCGCTATAGGCTGACGGACATGACGTACAGCGGAGCGGTGAAGGTCGGCGGGCCCGCGGATGTGCACGAGCTGCCGGACCTGATGATTTCGAAGGTCGCGGTCGGACCGATGGACAACAACGCGTACCTGCTGCGGTGCCGGGCCACCGGCGAACAGCTCTTGATCGACGCGGCCAACGACGCCGAGACGCTGCTGACGCTGATCGGTGACGACGGCATCGCGTCCGTCGTCACCACGCACCAGCACGGCGACCACTGGCAGGCGCTCGAAGCCGTCGTCACGGCGACCCGCGCGCGGACGTACGCGGGCCGCGAGGACGTCGAGGGCATCCCCGTGCCGACGGACGTGGCGGTCGACGACGGCGACACCCTCCGGGTCGGCCGCGTCGAGCTGACCGCCCGCCACCTGGTGGGCCACACGCCGGGCTCGATCGCGCTCGTCTACGACGACCCGCACGGCCACCCGCACGTGTTCACCGGCGACTGCCTCTTCCCTGGCGGTGTCGGCAACACCTGGAAGGACCCGGAGGCGTTCACGAGCCTCATGGACGACGTCGAGACGAAGATCTTCGGGTCGCTCCCCGACGAGACGTGGGTCTACCCCGGCCACGGCAACGACACGACGCTGGGCGCCGAGCGGCCCCATCTCGCGGAGTGGCGCGCGCGGGGCTGGTGAGACGGGGAGGGTGAACCGGGGGGGACGAGGGGACGCGTCACGCGCCGGCGGCCACCAGCGCCGCCACGCGCTGCACGGCGAACGCGTACCCCTGCACCCCGCACCCGGCGATGACGCCGTCGGCGCGCTGCGAGACATAGCTGTGGTGCCGGAACGCCTCGCGCTGGTGGATGTTGGAGATGTGCACCTCCACCACCGGCAGCCCGTCACAGGTGTTGAGGGCGTCCAGGATCGCGACGGACGTGTGGGAGTAGGCCGCGGGGTTGATGACGATGCCCGCGTGGTGCTCGCGCGCCTCGTGGATCCAGTCGACCAGCTCGCCCTCGTGGTTGCTCTGCCGCAGGTCCACCGTGCCGCCGTGCGCGGCCGCCGCCTCGGCGCACAGGACCTCGACGTCGGCGAGGGTGTCGGAGCCGTAGATCTCGGGCTGGCGCTGCCCGAGGAGGTTCAGGTTCGGCCCGTTCAGGACCATGATCGGGGCGGTGGCGAGGCTGCGGGTACCGAGGGTCATGGAGGAGGTCTATCACGCCGGTGGCGTGCGGCAACTCGCGTGCGCCCCTGGGGATCACGGCCCTACGCTGCTCCGCATGACCATCGAGCCGCTGTATCCGCCCAAGCCCGCGCCCGGTGACCGCGTCGCCGTGATCTCGCCGTCCAGCGGCCTGCCGGAGCTCTTCCCCCTCCCCTACGAACTGGGCCTGAAACGGCTGCGCGAGGAGTTCGGCCTCGTACCGGTGGAGTACCCCTCGACGCGCAAGATGGGCGCCACGCCGCGGGAGCGGGCCGACGACATCCACGCGGCGTTCGCCGACCCGTCCGTCAAGGCCCTCGTCGCGAGCATCGGCGGCGACGACCAGATCACCGTACTGCCGCACCTGGACCGCGAGTTGATCCGCGCCAACCCGAAGCCGTTCTTCGGCTACAGCGACAACACCAATCTGCTGGCCTTCCTCTGGCAGTGCGGCATCGTCGGCTACCACGGCGCGTCCGTGATGTGCGAACTCGGCCGGCCGGGCGCGATGGCGCCCCTGACGGAGCGTTCGCTGCGCGCCGCGCTCTTCACGTCCGGGCCCTACGAACTGTCCCCCGCCGAGCGCTACCGCGACGTCGACCTGCCCTGGGAGGACCCCGCCCACTTCGCCGAGGAACCGCCGACCGAGCCCGGTGACGGCTGGTACTGGCACCGCCCCGAGCGGGTCGTGGAGGGCCGTTCCTGGGGCGGTGAGCTGGAGATCCTCTCGTGGCTCCTGATGGCGGACCGCGAGATCTCGCGGGACCTGTCGGCGTACGACGGCTGCGTGCTGTTCCTGGAGACCTGCGAGGAACTGATCAGTGCCGAGCAGGTGTTCCGCATCCTGCGCAACATGGGCGAGCGCGGCTTGCTGCACCGCTTCCCCGCCCTCCTGATGGGGCGGGCCAAGGCCTGGTCCTTCGCCCGCCCCCAGGACGCCGAGGCGAAGGCGGCGTACGCGCGTGAGCAGCGGGAGGCCGTACTGCGGGCGCTCGACCTGTACGCGCCGCGGACCATGGCGGTCTTCGACGTGGACCTCGGGCACACCGACCCGCAGGTGGTGATCCCCTACGGAGGGTTCGTGCGGGTCGACGGGCCGGCGCGGCGCGTCACGGTGACGTACTGAGGTGACCGCTCGGCGGCCGGACCGAAGACGGGGGCGGGGCCGCCCCGCAGGTCCTACGGCGTGACCGCCAGCTCCAGGTACGCGGCGAACAGCACCAGGTGGACGCCGCCCTGGAGCGGGGTGGCGCGGCCCGGTACGACCGTGAGCGTGCCGACGATCACCGTGAGGGCGAGGAGCACCATATGGGTCGCGCCCAGGCCGAGGACGAGCGGCCCGGACAGCCACACGGAGGCGACCGCGACGGCCGGGATGGTCAGACCGATGCTGGCCATGGCCGAGCCGAGGGCGAGGTTCAGGCTGGTCTGCACGCGGTCGCGGCGGGTGGCGCGCACGGCCGCGATGGTCTCGGGGAGCAGCACGAGCAGGGCGATGATCACGCCGACCACCGCGTGCGGCATGCCGGCGCTCTCCACGCCGGACTCGATCGTCGGCGAGACGCTCTTGGCGAGCCCCACCACGCCGATGAGCGCCAGTGCGAGCAGTCCCAGGCTGACCAGTGCCTGCCGCGAGGAGGGCCCCTCGGCGTGGCTGTCGGCGTCGATGACCTCGCCCTGTTTGGTGAGGGGCAGGAAGTAGTCGCGGTGGCGCACGGTCTGGGTGGTGACGAACAGCCCGTACAGGACGAGCGCGGCGACGGCGGCGAAGGTGAGCTGGCTGGTGGAGAACTCCGGGCCCTGCTTGGTGGTGGTGAACGTCGGCAGGACCAGGCAGAGGGTGGCCAGGGTGGCGACGGTCGCGAGGGCGGCGCCGGTGCCCTCGGGGTTGAAGACGGCGACGCGGTGGCGCAGTGCTCCGACCAGGAGGCAGAGTCCCACGATGCCGTTGCAGGTGATCATCACGGCGGCGAAGACGGTGTCGCGGGCGAGTGTGGAGCTCTTGTCGCCGCCGTCGGCCATGAGGGTGACGATCAGCGCCACCTCGATGATCGTCACCGCGATGGCGAGGACGAGTGAGCCGAAGGGTTCGCCGACGCGGTGTGCGATCACCTCGGCGTGGTGCACGGCGGAGAGCACCGCTCCCGCGAGGACCAGTGTCACCACGGCGACGACCACGCCGGGTAGATCGCGCCCCCAGGTGAGGGCGAGGAGGACGACCGCGAGGAACGGGACCACGGTCGTCCACCGCATGACGAGCGCCCGGAGCCGAGTGACCATGGTTCGATGCTCCTCCGGGCGCTCAGGTGTCGCTACTCGGTGCCGCCCCCCTGGGGGGCGGTCAGGTGAGGGGGCGGTCAGGCCTCGATGCTGTCCTTCTCGGTCTCCCCCGCGGCCGCGGTCTCGGCCGCCGCCTTCCGCTCCTGCTTCCTGGAAGCGACGAGGCTGGTGATCGTGGTGATCACCAGGACGCCGCAGATCACGGAGAGCGAGAGCGGGATGGAGATCTCGGGGACGTGCACCCCGGACTCGTGCAGGGCGTGCAGGACGAGCTTCACGCCGATGAAGCCGAGGATCACCGACAGCCCGTAGCTGAGGTGGACCAGCTTCCTGAGCAGTCCGCCGATGAGGAAGTACAGCTGTCGCAGACCCATCAGGGCGAAGGCGTTGGCGGTGAAGACGATGTACGGGTCCTGGGTGAGGCCGAAGATCGCCGGGATGGAGTCCATCGCGAAGAGCACGTCGGTGGTGCCGATGGCGAGCATGACGACCATGAGGGGCGTCATGATCTTCTTGCCGTTCCTGCGGATGAACAGCTTCGTGCCCTCGTACCGGTCCGAGACGCCGAACTTCTTCTCGACGGACTTCAGGAGGCGGTTCTCCTCGAACTCCTCTTCCTCGTCGTCGGAGCGCGCCTCCTGGATGAGCTTCCAGGCGGTGTAGATCAGGAAGGCGCCGAAGATGTAGAAGACCCAGGAGAAGTTGGCGATGACCGCGGCGCCGGCGGCGATGAAGATCGCGCGCAGGACCAGGGCTATCAGCACACCGAACAGCAGCACGCGCTGTTGGAGGTGGGAGGGCACCGAGAACTTCGCCATGATCAGGATGAAGACGAAGAGGTTGTCCACGGAGAGGGACTTCTCGGTGATGAAGCCCGCGAAGAACTCGCCGGACGCCTGGCTCTCCCCGGCGACCAGCAGGCCGACGCCGAAGAGCGCCGCGAGGACGATCCAGACGACCGTCCAGATTCCGGCTTCCTTGATCGACACGTCATGGGGCTTGCGCCCGATGAGGAAGTCGACCGCGATCAGGGCACACAGACCTAGAACGGTCGCTACCCACACAGTCATTGAAACGTCCACTGCGCCTCCGGCGTCGTACGGCTACTGATCAGCGTCGTCGCTGCCGGAGGTCTCTTCCACCCGGGGCGGGCACCGCCGCGCCTCGGGCCGACGCCCCGGGACCGATGGCGGTCCGTATTGACGGGTACGTCGCAGTCGGGAGTACTCCCCTCCGCTGACACCAGAGTACGCGAAACACCAAGGATTGGTAAAGGCGATGGCAAACAAAAGCCAAAAGTCCAGCTCGGCGGGGTCCTAAAGTCGCTTTACCGCTACGACCGCGCGGCTCTTCGCGGGGCGGGCCGCGCCCTCACCGGCCGCCGGTGCGGCGGGCCGTGGCGACCCGGGCCAGGGTCTCGCGAAGGGTCTGACCGTCCGGCGGGAGGACCGGCGGGTCGTACGTCCAGGTGTGGCCGACCCAGGGATCGGCGAGGTGGTCGTCGGGCACCGGGGTCAGGCGCAGGAGGGCGCGCCACAGCGGGTCGAGCAGCGGGCCGTACTCGGCGGCGTCCTCGCGGTCGGCGACCATCATGAGGTGGACCCCGACGGCCGGGCCCTCGTCCGCGAGGTAGCGCAGCCGGGTCACGGCGCGGTCGTCGAAGCCGTGGGGGAAATCGTTGACGATCAACAGCTGCTCGGCCGTGTCCAGGTCCGGGGGCAGCGCGTCGGTGGCGCCGCCGCGGATCGCCATCTGCACCAGGTCGACGCGTCGGGTGAGCCGGGCGAGGACCTCGGTGACACCGGCCGCGCCGGACGCCGGGGGCCCGGCGAGGACTCCGGCCGTGACCAGCGGGGCGAGGGCGGCCGTCGCGGCGCCCGCCGGGTCGATGACGTGCACCTGGAACTCGCCCGGCGGGTGGACCGCGAGCAGCCGCGTGGCGTGTACGACCGCGGTGTCCATGGCCAGGCGGCGCAGCTGCGCGGGGTCGGTGCGGTGGTTGGTGAGGGCCTTGCCGCTGTCGATCCACAGGCCGCGCTCCAGCGGCAGCCGCACCAGCATCGGGATGCGCAGGCCGGGGCGCTCGGGGAGGTGGACGTCGCCGAGGCGCAGGGCCATCGGGACCTCCATGGGCACGCGATAGGCGTGCCAGACGGGGCTGCTCCACGCCGCGAACGCCGGGGGCAGGGCGGGTTCGACGACATCGGCCTCGGCGGTGAGCTGGGCGAGGTCGCGGTCCAGGGCCGCCCTGGCCCGGCCGACGAGGTCGGCGTGCCGGGCGCGGGCGCGCTCGCGGGCGGCGTCACCGGCGCCGCCGATGCGGCTGCGGGGGTCGGCGAGGGCCTTGTCCAGCTCCTGCTCCATGCGGGAGTCGGCGAAATCGACGGCGCTTCGGTAGGCCGCCGTGGTGCGGGCCAGGTCCTCGAACATGCCCCACACCTGGTTGTAGAGCCGCTCGTCCATGGACCAGCCGGTGGCGTCGCCCGCGACGGGCTGCGCGGGCCGGCCCGGCTCGGCAGGTGGTGCGGCGGGGGGCGGTGCCGGGGGCGCGGTGGTCCGACGGCCCGGGTGGGTGTAGTCGACGGGGCCGCCGCCTCCCGCCCTGTCGCCCGAGGTGGCGGGGGCTGTGGGGCTGTCACCGCCCGGCTGCGGTGGAGACGGGGCGGACCGCCCTTGTGCCGGGCCTTGGCGGGCTTGGTGGGCCGGGTCTTGGTGAGCCGGGTGAGCCGGGTCTCGGTGAGCCGGGTCTCGGTGAGCCCAGTCCTGGTGGGCCTGGTAGGCCGGGTCCGGGTGAGCCGGGTCCGGGTGAGCCGGGTCCTGATGGGCCGGGTGGGCCGGGTGGGCCGGGTGGGCCGGGTCCTGGTGGGCCGGGTCCTGGTGGGACTGGGCGGCGGCGGTGCGTGTGCGGGCGTCGTCAGCGGGCCGGGGCGGTGGCGCGGCCACGGAGCGGGCCAGGCCCCTGGCCACGGTGTCGTCGATGGCGGCCGCCAGCTCGCGGGCCTCGGGCAGGCCCTGGTCGGCGAGCATCTCGGCGAGTCCGCCCGCGTACCCCTGGCCGACGGCGCGGACCTTCCAGGCGCCCTGGCGGCGATACAGCTCCAGGGCGACGACGGCGGACTCGGCGTCGAGGCCGGTGATGGTGAAGCCGGCGATCTCGGTGCCGTCGAGTCCGGTGACGGTGACGAAGGGGGCGGCGAGGCCGCGGAAGGTGGCCGGACCGGCGACACCGAGGGGCAGCGCCAGCAGGACGTCGACCCGGTGGACGGCGTCCGGCAGGGCGTCGAGGTCCACGGCGAGGCGGTGCTCGGCGGCGGCCTGCCGGGAGACCTGGAGGCCCGGCAGGGCGGGCGAGCCGGGGTGGGCCACCCACTCCACGCCGCGCACCTTGCCGTGGACGTCGCTGAGCGTGGCCCCCGCCACGACCGGCTTCCCGGCCGAGACGCGGATCTCCAGGCGGGTCCCGGGCAGCGGGTGGTTCTGCCCCCGCACCAGCTCGGCCGTCATCGCGTTCTTCCCCCTCGTACGTACGGGACGTGCCGCGGCGGCGCCCCGGAGCGCTGCCGCGTGTCTACAGGTGCGGCGGCGGCTAGAGGTGCGGCAGCATCGAGGGCATCAGGTCCTGGAAGGTGCGGCCGTTGGCGGGGTTGCCGAGGGCCGTCATCTGCCAGCCCGCGCCCGCGCGGTGGACCTTCGCCATGATCTGGGCGGTGTACTGGCCGCCGCCGTCGAGGGTGTAGCGAGCCAGCTCCTGGCCGTTGGTCTCGTCGACCAGGCGGCAGAACGCGTTCTGCACCTCCTGGAAGGTCTGGCCGGTGAAGGAGTTCACCGTGAAGACGATCTGGTCGATGTGGACGGGGACCCGCTGGAGGTCGACCAGGATCGCCTCGTCGTCCCCGCCCTTGCCGACGCCGCCGACGAGGTTGTCGCCGGTGTGGCGCACCGAACCGTCCTGGCTGACCAGGTGGTTGAAGAACACGACGTCGACCGGCTGCTTGTCGGCGAAGAGGACCGCCGAGGCGTCCAGGTCGATCTCGCGGGTGCGGGTGCCGAACAGGCCGCGGCGCGGGGCCGCCTGCCACCCGAGTCCCATGCGCACCGCGGACAGGGCGCCCCCGTCGTCCTTCTGCAGGCTGATGGCCTGACCCTTGGTCATGTTGACCGTCACGCGCTGTCCCCTCTCGAACTGCCTCGGCAACCGCCTCTCGCGGTTGCCCGGCAGCCTATGCAGTGCGGGTCGCCGCGGTGCCTCGCGGGCCGCACATTGTGGCGGTCCTGCAACAGAGCGGCCGACGGCCCGATCTCCCCTCCCCCAGCCGTGCTTCCGGGCCCGCTAGGCCTGGCCCGCCTCCTTCATCTGCCGCAGCTCCTTCTTCATCTCCGACACCTCGTCGCGCAGTCGTGCGGCGATCTCGAACTGCAGGTCGGCGGCGGCCGCGCGCATGCGTGCGGTCATCTCCTCGATCTGCTCGGCCAGCTCGGCCGCGGGGCGGTCGGTCGGGACCTGTGCGCCCTTCTTGCCCTTGGCCTTGGCGGAGGTGGCGGCCTTGCCGGCCTTGGCCGCCTCGCCGCCGAGCGCGGGCACCGGCGCCTTGGCGCCCTTGCCCGCCTTCGGCTTGCGGTAGTCGGAGCCGAGCAGCTGTTCGGTGTCGACCTCCTCGCGCGCGATCGCCGACACGATGTCGTTGATCTTCTTGCGCAGCGGCTGCGGGTCGATGCCCCGCTCCTTGTTGTACGCGATCTGCTTCTCCCGGCGACGGTTGGTCTCGTCGATGGCCTTCTCCATCGCCGGGGTGATCTTGTCGGCGTACATGTGGACCTGGCCCGAGACATTGCGCGCCGCGCGGCCGATGGTCTGGATCAGGGAGGTGCCCGAGCGCAGGAAGCCCTCCTTGTCCGCGTCGAGGATCGCCACCAGGGAGACCTCGGGCAGGTCGAGGCCCTCGCGCAGGAGGTTGATGCCGACCAGGACGTCGTACTCACCGGCGCGCAGCTCGCGCAGCAGCTCGACGCGGCGCAGGGTGTCGACGTCGCTGTGCAGGTAGCGGACCTGGATGCCCAGTTCCAGGAAGTAGTCGGTGAGGTCCTCGGCCATCTTCTTGGTGAGCGTGGTGACCAGGACGCGCTCGTCCTTCTCGGTGCGCGTGCGGATCTCGTGCACCAGGTCGTCGATCTGCCCCTCGGTGGGCTTGACGACGACCTCGGGGTCGATGAGGCCGGTGGGGCGGATGATCTGCTCCACGAAGCCGTCGCCGCGCGACAGCTCGTACTTCCCCGGGGTGGCCGACAGGTAGACGGTCTGGCCGATGCGGCCGAGGAACTCCTCCCACTTCAACGGGCGGTTGTCCATGGCGGAGGGCAGCCGGAAGCCGTGGTCGACCAGGGTGCGCTTGCGGGAGGCGTCGCCCTCGTACATCGCGCCGATCTGGGGGACCGTGACGTGCGACTCGTCCAGGACGAGGAGGAAGTCCTCGGGAAAGTAGTCCAGGAGGGTGTTGGGGGCGGTGCCGGGGGCGCGGTCGTCGAAGTGCATGGAGTAGTTCTCCACGCCGGAGCAGGAGCCGATCTGGCGGAGCATCTCCAGGTCGTACGTGGTGCGCATGCGCAGGCGCTGGGCCTCCAGCATCTTGCCCTGCTTCTCCAGCTCGGCCAGGCGCTCGGTCAGCTCCTTCTCGATGCCGGTGACCGCCTTCTCCAGGCGCTCCGGTCCCGCCACGTAGTGCGAGGCGGGGAAGACGTACAGGTGGTCGTCGTCGCCGATGACCTCGCCGGTGAGGGGGTGGAGGGTGGAGAGCGCCTCGATCTCGTCACCGAACATCTCGATGCGGACGGCCAGCTCCTCGTAGACCGGAAAGATCTCGATGGTGTCGCCGCGGACCCGGAAGGTGCCGCGGGTGAACGCCAGGTCGTTGCGGGTGTACTGGATGTCGACGAAGCGGCGCAGCAGCTGGTCCCGGTCGATCTCGTCGCCCACCTTGAGCGGGACCATGCGGTCCACGTACTCCTGCGGGGTGCCGAGGCCGTAGATGCAGGAGACGGAGGCGACCACGATCACGTCGCGGCGGGTCAGCAGGGAGTTCGTCGCGGAGTGGCGCAGCCGCTCCACCTCCTCGTTGATCGAGGAGTCCTTCTCGATGTAGGTGTCCGACTGCGGGACGTAGGCCTCGGGCTGGTAGTAGTCGTAGTACGAGACGAAGTACTCGACGGCGTTGTTCGGCAGCAGCTCGCGGAACTCGTTCGCCAGCTGGGCGGCCAGCGTTTTGTTCGGCGCCATCACGAGCGTGGGGCGCTGGAGCTTCTCGATCATCCACGCGGTGGTGGCCGACTTGCCGGTGCCGGTCGCGCCGAGGAGGACGACATCCTTCTCACCTGCGCGGATGCGCCGCTCCAGCTCGGCGATGGCCGCCGGCTGGTCGCCGCTGGGCTGGTACGGACTGACGACCTCGAAAGGTGCCACCGTGCGTTCGATCTTGGATACGGGCCGCATGGAATCCACCGTACGACCCAGCACTGACAACCGGGCGGGATCGGCCGCTCAGCGGTGCTTCCTCACCAGTTCTGCGGCGTGCGCGAGCCGGGCCGCCGACTGCCGCGGCGGGGCGCGGGGACACGCCGGACGCCCGGGCGCTGGGCGGGGTACGAGCGGGCCGGGTGGCGGGGACGGACCACACCGCCGGGAGGAGCGGGCCGGCCGCCCCGCGCGCGGTTCCTGGGGTCCTGGTGGCCGCCCATCACCATCAGCGGGTCGAACATCACGATGACGCCCGCCAGGAGCAGGAAGGCGAGGGGGCCGATCATCATCGGCGCGAGGATCTCGGCGGGCGAGGCGCCGGGGGGCTCGGCGCCGGGGCCGTGCAGATGGACGCTGAGGGCGGCCATTCCGGTGTAGTGCATGCCGCTCACGGCCAGGCCCATGACGAGACTGGCACCGAGGCTCCACAGGAAACCCCTGACCTGTGCGGCCGCCCACAGCGCGGTGGTGGCGGCGACCATGGCGATCACCACGGACGCGGCGACCGTGAGGGTGTTGTACTCCAGCGTCCCGCGAAGACGCATACCGGCCATTCCCAGGTAGTGCATCGACGCCACGCCGAGGCCCGTGATCGTCCCGCCGGTGAACAGGGCGGTGCCGGTGGCGCCTCGGTAGCCGACGATGAAGATGCCGATGCCGACCATGAGGATGGCCACGGCGAGACTCGCGAAGGTCAGCGCCTTGTCGTAGTGGATGGGCGCCTCCTCGACGGTGAAGCCCATCATCGCCACGAAGTGCATGGTCCAGATTCCGGAGCCGATCGCGGCCGAGCCGAGCGCGAGCCAGCCGGGCCGCCAGGAGTGGGCGAGGAGCAGCGATCTGGTGGTGCAGCGCAGGCCGAGCGCTCCCCCGAGACAGGCCATGACGTAGGCCACCACCGGTGTGACGACTCCGTAGCTGAACCCGTCGACCGTGCCCTGCATGCGAGGTAGCCCTTCCGCCTATGGTGATCAAATGCTCTTAATCGCCCCATTTACCCCCCGCCGTCGGCCGGCTGAGAGACCGTCGACTGAGGCAGAGAGTAAAGCTCACTCCGGGACGCCCGACCGATTTTCCGGCAAAGAAGCGCGTTACCCGCGCGCGGGGTCCTCGACTTCGGCGCCTCCGTTCAACGTGTGGCCATCCTGCACCTGTTTTCCGTTGGCCGTGGACTGTCACTCTCGACCGGTCCGCGATCTCACGACGCGAGGAGTACCCGTGTACGCACGCGCTGCCGCTGTCACCACCGCCGCCCTCCTGGGTGCCGGTGCGCTCGTCATCCCCGCCGCTCCCGCCTCCGCCTCCGCCCGTACTCCTGCGGCGGCGCACACGGCAGACCACGACAGACCGCTGGTCGTGGCTCACCGCGGGGCCTCCGCCTACGCCCCGGAGAACACCCTGGCGGCCATCGACAAGGCCCGCGACATGGGTTTCCGCTGGGTCGAGAACGACGTCCAGCGCACCAAGGACGGCGAACTCGTGATCATGCACGACGACAACCTGAAGCGGACGACGAACGTCGAGGAGGTCTTCCCCGGCCGCGCCCCGTGGAAGGTCGCGGACTTCACCGCCGCGGAGATCGCGCGGCTCGACGCGGGCAGCTGGTTCAGCCCGAAGTACGCGGGTGAGCGGGTGCCGACCCTCAAGCAGTACATGCGCCGGGTCTCGCACAACCACCAGAAGCTCGTCTTCGAGTTCAAGAAGCCCGAGCTCTACCCGGGCATCGAGAAGCAGGGCCTCCAGGTGCTGCGCGACACGGGTTGGCTCGACAAGCACCACGTCAAGAGCAAGCTCGTCGTCCAGAGCTTCAGCGCCGACAGCGTGCGGACCGTGCACGCCCTGCGGCCCGACGTGAAGACGGGCTTCCTCGGCACTCCGTCGGTCGCCGACCTGCCCGCGTACGCGGAGTTCTCCGACCAGATCAACTCGACGCACACCTCCATCTCCGCTCCCTACGTCGCCGCGATCCACGCGCTCAAGGGCCCGCACGGCAAGCCCCTGGAGATCTTCACGTGGACCGTCAACGACACCGCCGGCGCGGTGCGTGCCGCGAGCTTCGGTGTGGACGGGATCATCAGCAACGCGCCCGACGTCGTCCGCAGGGCGCTGGAGGACGACTGAGGCACCGCTCGGCGAACGCGTTGTCAGTGGGCGGTCGTACGGTGGTCGGCATGAACGAGGACCAGCGTCAGGCCGTGTGGGCCGTCGTCGGCAGCGACATCGGCCCCCTGCTGCTCGCCGCGACCGGTGAGGGGCTCGTCATGGTGGCCTTCCACGCCACGGACGACGTGCGGGACAGGACTGTGGAGCGGCTGGGCACCCGGCTCGGCGCCGAGCCGCTCCACGCGCCGGACTCCCCCCTGCTCGCCGAGCCGATACGCCAGCTCGCGGCCTACTTCGCGGGCGAGCGGCGCGACTTCGAGCTGCCGCTGGACTGGTCGCTGATCTCCGGCTTCAACCGCCAGGTGCTGCGGGAGCTGGCCGCCGGCGTCCCGTACGGGTCGGTGGTCGGCTACGGAGACCTGGCCCGGCGCGTCGGCCAGCCGGGCGCGGCGCAGGCCGTCGGCGTCGCGATGGGCTCCAATCCCCTGCCGGTCGTGGTGCCGTGCCACCGCGTGGTGGAGAGCGACGGGGGCATCGGCGGCTTCGGCGGAGGCCTGGAGACCAAGCGGCGACTGCTCGCGCTGGAGGGGGTCCTTCCGCAGCCGCTGTTCTGAGGCCACGGAGGGGCGCTCTCGCCGGCCCGCCCCGAGGGACGGCGGGATGCTCGCGCGGTGCTGTGCCGGCGTAACCCTGTTCCGTGTCCCTCGCGCCCCTGGCACACTGCGTCAGTGACCAACACCGTCGACGCCCCTGACATACCCGCGCCGGAGTCGCTGCCCGCCTTGCGGCGCCGCACGACCGCAGTGCTGATGACCAGTCAGATGCTGGGCGGGCTCGGGATACCGATCGGCATCGCGCTGGCGCCGGTGCTCGCCACCGAGGTGAGCGGGACGGAGGCGCTGTCGGGCCTCGCGCCCACCGCGTCCGTGGCCGGCACGGCCCTGCTCTCGCTGCCGCTCGCCGCGCTGATGACCTCACGCGGACGGCGTGCGGGGCTCGTCCTCGCGTATGTGATCGGCGCGTTCGGCGCGGGGCTCGTGGTGCTGGCGTCGGTCGTCGGGAGTTTCGCGCTGCTGCTGCTCGGCATGGCCGCGTTCGGCGCGGGCTCGCTGGCCAATCTGCAGGCCCGGTTCGCCGCGGCCGACCTGGCCGAGCCCGAGCGGCGGGGCCGCGCCATCTCGCTCGTCATCTGGGCCACGACCATCGGCTCGGTGCTCGGCCCGAACATCGCCGCGCCCACGAGCCGCGCCTTCTCCGGCACCTCCATCCCCGAGGAGGCAGGGCCGTTCCTCTTCGCCGCCGGGATCTTCGCCGTCGCCGCGCTGGTGGTGGCGGTGCTGCTGCGCCCCGACCCGCTGCTCACCGCCCGCGCCCTGGCCCCGCGGGAGGACGAGAACGCGCAGAGCCGCTCGCTGCGGGCCGGCGTCGCCGCGGTGGCCGCCTCGCCGATGGCCCGGCTCGCGCTGGTGACGGTGACCGTGTCGCACACGGTGATGGTCTCCATCATGGTGATGACCCCGGTCGACCTGGGACACCACGGGGCGAGCCTGCAACTGGTCGGCCTGGTGATCAGCGGCCACATCGCGGGCATGTACGCGTTCTCGCCGGTGATGGGCTGGCTCGCCGACCGGTTCGGCCGGCTGTCCGTGATCGGCCTGGCGGTGGGGCTGCTGTGCTGCGCGGCACTCCTCGCCGGGACGGCGGGGCCCAGCCACGGCCAGACCGCCGCCGGCCTCTTCCTGCTCGGTCTCGGCTGGTCCGCGGGCCTGGTCTCCGGTTCCGCGCTGCTCACCGACTCGGTGGCACAGCCGGCCCGGGCCGCGGTGCAGGGCCTGTCGGACCTGACGATGAACGCGGCGGCCGGCGTCGGCGGGGCGCTCGCGGGCCTGATCGTCGCCCGGGCGAGCTACGGCTGGCTCAACCTCGTCGGGGTCTGCGTCCTGCTGCCGATGGCCGCGCTCGCCGTCCGCAGGGCGGTGTCGACCGGGAGGGCGTGACCCCCCCGGGCCGGGGCAGGGTCGGGGTCGGAGGCAGGGCCAGGGTCAGGGCAGCGTGATGTGGTACGCCTTGCGCAGCGTCTCGTGCACCGTCCAGGTCGTCCGGTCGCCCTCGCGCAGTACGGCCGCGTCACCGGGGCCGATCTCCAGCGTGTCGCCGCCCTCGACCTCGACGGTGGCGCGGCCGCTGACGACCACGAAGAGTTCGTTCGCCTCGGTGTCGGTGACCACGCCCGGCGTGATCTGCCAGATGCCGCGCAGCTGCTTGCCGTCGGCGGACTCCCACAGCACCTTGCCGGTCACCTCGGGGGCACCGGAAACGATCTGTTCCGGATCGAGCGGCTCGGCCTCCAGTTCCACATCCGGAATATGCACGGCAAAAGACGCAACACTCTGATCATTCGTGGTCATGGCCGGTCACCCTAGCCGGGCGCTCTAAGGGACCCGAACGGGGCCCGCGTGGGGCCCCGGCGGAGGTCAGCTCTCGTCGTAGTGGCGGGCCTCGAAG
Source organism: Streptomyces sp. NPDC031466 (assembly GCF_055581265.1). Taxonomy (NCBI): domain Bacteria; kingdom Bacillati; phylum Actinomycetota; class Actinomycetes; order Kitasatosporales; family Streptomycetaceae; genus Streptomyces; species Streptomyces sp. NPDC031466. Next base: position 586,172 of record NZ_JBVIJT010000002.1, on the reverse strand, counting down.
ATGTTCCCGTCCGGATCACGGAAGTAGAAGCTGCTCGGGGCCTTGCCGAGAGCGCCGAAGGCGTCGTGCGAGAAGTCCGACACGGGCGTGCCGTTCTCCTCCAGGCGGGCGCGCAGTGCCTCGAAGTCGGCCTTGGGCAACGCAAGACAGACGTGATTGACGGGGTGGCCCGCGCTCTTCTCGGCGTCCGGAAGGACGCTCATGCGTTCCGCGAACGTCAGCGGGGCGAGGTCGAAAAGGGTCTCCTCATTGACCCGTACGGACGGGAAGGCCGCCTTACCGGCCGTGAACTGCTCGACGCGCAGGGGTGCGAGGCCCACCGTCTTCTCGTAGAAATCGACTGCCGCCAGAGGGTCGCGCACCCACAGCACGATGTGGTCGAGACGGGTCGTGTTATTTGTCATGCCCCAAGGCTGCTGTCCCGCGCGGAGCCCCACAAGGGGGTTTGGCGGGGCGCGCCGCCCGCCAGGGATGAGGGGAGACCCGACTGGCAGGAGGCATGACCGTGTTGGTGGTGTCCGACGAGGTGCGGGCGGCCGTCGTCCGGCGACGCGCCGTGGTGGCCCTGGAGTCCACGATCATCGCGCACGGTCTGCCGCGGCCGCGCAACCTCCAAGTAGCGAAGGAACTCGAGGCGGCCGTGCGCGAGGAGGGCGGCGTCCCCGCGACCGTCGCCGTTCTGGACGGGAGGCCCCACATCGGCCTGGACGCGGGGCAGTTGGAGCGGGTCGCGCGGGGGGACGGCATCCGCAAGCTGGGCCACCGCGATCTGCCGCTCGCCGTGGCGACGGGGGCCAGCGGGGCGACCACGGTGTCGGCGACGGCGTTGCTCGCCGCGCGTGCGGGCGTACGGGTGTTCGCGACCGGCGGGCTCGGCGGCGTGCACCGGGGGTGGGCGGTGACGCAGGACGAGTCGGCGGACCTGGGGCTGCTCGCCCGCACCAGGGTCACGGTGGTGTGCGCGGGCGTGAAGTCGGTCCTGGACGTGGGGGCGACGCTGGAGCGCCTGGAGACGCTGGGGGTCGCGGTGGCCGGGTACCGGACGAACCGTTTCCCCGGCTTCTACCTCGTCGACTCCGGGCACGGCGTGGACTGGACCCTCGACAGTCCCGAGGAGGTCGCCGACGTGATGGGGGCGCAGGACGCGCTCGGTGGGCCCGACGCGGCGCTGATCGTGGCGAACCCTGTGCCGTCCGAGGAGCAGCTCGATCCCGTGCTCCACGCGCGCGTGCTGGACGAAGCGCTGCGGGACTGCGCGGAGCGGGGGATCACGGGGCAGGCGATCACGCCGTTCCTGCTGGACCAGCTGACGCGTCGGACCCGCGGGGCGTCGCTGGAGGCCAACCTCGCGGCGGTCCGGGGCAACGTACGGCTCGCGGGGCGGGTCGCCGCGGCCTGGGCCGGGCGCTGAGGTCCAGGTGGCGACGTACTCGGCCCAGGGTCTGCTCGTCGTCGGGGATGTCGTCACGGACATCGTCGCCCGGCACCGTACGCCGCCGGCGCCGGGCACCGACACGGCCGCCGCCATCCAGACCGTGCCGGGTGGCGCGGGGGCCAATGCGGCGTGTTGGGCCGCGCGTTGGGGCGGGGCGGACGTGCGACTGCTCGGCCGGGTGGGTGCCGACTCCGCCGCGTGGCACGAGGCGGCCCTCACGCGCGCGGGGGTGCGGCCCCGGCTCGTCGTCGACCGGCGGGCGCCGACCGGGACGGTGATCTGCCTGGTGGACGAGGGCGCGGGTGCCGAGCGGACGTTCCTCACGGACAGCGGTGCCGCGCTGCGGCTCTCCCCCGCCGACTGGTCGCCCGAGCTGCTCGACGGCGTGGCCTGGCTGCATCTGTCCGGCTATCTCTTCTTCGCCGGGCCGAGCAGGGCGGCGGCCGGGGCGGCGCTGGCGGCGGCACGCGCGCGTGGCGTGCCGGTGAGCGTCGATCCGGCGTCGGCGGGGTTCCTCGGGAAGCTGGGCGTGGAACGGTTCCTCGCGGCGGCGGAAGGGGTCACGGTGCTGCTGCCCAGCCGGGACGAGGCGGTACTGCTCACCGGGCTCTCCGCCGCGGCGGACGCGGCGGTGGCGCTCAGCCGCCGGTTTCCCGTGGTGGCGGTCACCTCGGGCGCCGAGGGGGCGGTGGTGGCCCGGGGTGGCGAGCTGGTCGGGCGGGTTGCCGCGGTGCCCGCGCGGGTGCGGGACACGACGGGCGCGGGTGACGCGTTCACCGGGGCGTTCCTCGCCTCGCGGCTGGCGGGGGCGGGGCTCCTGGAGGCGGCGGCGGAAGGCTGCCGGGCGGGCGGCGAGGCGGTGGGGAGGATCGGGGGACGCCCGGGCTGAGGAGCGCGTACGTCATCGCCACCCAGCACCGACTGCCCTCGCGCCGGCCGTCATACGCGTCGCTGCACCACGCCCCTGCGCCACCCGTCATACGCGTCGCTGCACCACGCCCCTGCGCCAGTCGACCCCCCGTGCCCCCCTGGCGCCGCGTCACGGCTCCCCCGCACTCCTGCGCCCGTGGACCGCGTCGAGCTGAGCGGAGGCGGACGCCAGGCAGCTCTCCCACGCTCCAGAGCGAGCAGTTCCCCCGCCCCTGCGCGCATCACCCCACGCTCTTGCCGCACATGGCTCCTGCCGCCTGCCCAAGCCGTTCCCCCGCACCCCTGCGCCGGCCGGTTCCCCACCCTTACGCGCATCGCTCCCCACGCCCCGCGAGGGGCGGTCCCCCGCGCCCCTGGAGGCGCGGGGCGGGGCTTCCCGCGGGCTACTGTTTTCTGCCCCACGCCGAGATCAGCGGCGGGGTGGCCACGTCCAAGGCGTGGGTGGCGATGTCGGACAGGTGACCGTCGATGTCCTCCGGGGTCGCCAGGCCCGCCGCGACCAGATCCGGGCGGAGCTGCTGGAGCGTCGCGGTCTCCAGGGCCGCGCAGGCCGGCGAGGCCAGCGGGAAGTACGCGTCGGACTCCACCTGGCGCAGGCCGGCCTCGCGCAGCAGGCGGGGCAGCCGGCGGCCGTACGCGAGGTCGGTGCCGCGCCCGGCCAGCAGCGTGCGCACGGCGTGGCGCAGCCGGTTGGCCGTCTCCTGCGCGGGGCCGTACTCGTCGGGGCAGGCCAGCGGCTGGAGCGCGGGGTCGGCCTCCTCGATCAGGAGTCTGCCGCCGGGCCGCAGCGCCCTGAGCATCGACTTCAGGGCGCGCTCCTGGTCGGCGACGTCGGCCAGGACGAGCCGGGCGTGCACCAGGTCGAAGGATTCGATGGGCGGCGGGTCGGCGGCGACGTCGTGCGTGCGCACCGCGAGAGGTGAGCGCGCGGCCCGGGTCTGCCAGGAGATGTCGATGTCCGTCGCGAGCACCCTGCCGGTGGGGCCGACCCGCTTGGCGAGCCAGGAGATCACCGAGGTGCCGCCCGCGCCCACCTCCCAGCAGCGCCAGCCGGGTCCGATGCCGAGGCGTTCGATGTGCCCGAACGTCGTGCGGTCGAAGAGGGCGGCGTAGGCGGCGAAGTCCTGCTTCGCCTGGGCCTGGCGGGCGTCGGAGAGCTGACGGGGGTCGGGGAGCTGCCGAGGGTCGAGGAGGTGGCCGTCGATTCGCGTCATGACCGAATTATCACAGTTGTTCCGCTTGCTCCCGGTAGGCAGAACCGGACATTCCGGAGTGGAATGCTCCGTTCCCACAGGCACCGGCAGAGGCGGCGACCGCCCTGGCAGACTGGCACGTCACGTCATCAGCGCGAGGAGCCCCACATGTCGATGACAGGCAACCTGCGGAAAGTCGGAAGCCTGGGCAAGGCCGGAGGTCTGCGGAAGGTCGGCGGCCTGCGCAGAGTGGCCCGCCTGGGCCGGCGCGGCGCGCGCGTCGACCTGAGCCACCCGGCCCGCTCCCCGCTGGGCTCCTCGGTGGTGAACTGCGTGACGTACCGCAAGGGGGTGCGCAGGACGGCGGGCCGGGACCTGGTCGAGTCCGTGGAGGCCGTCCGCAAGTCCGACGACGGCTTCGTCTGGCTGGGGCTGCACGAGCCGACGGAGCAGGAGTTCGCGGGCGTCGCCGACCTCTTCGACCTGCATCCGCTCGCCGTGGAGGACGCGGTGCACGCGCACCAACGCCCGAAGGTGGAGCGGTACGACCACACGCTCTTCGCCGTCTTCAAGACCGTCTGTTACGTGGAACACACCGAGCTGACCGCGACCAGCGAGGTCGTGGACACCGGCGAGATCATGGTCTTCGTCGGCCGTGACTTCGTCATCACGGTCCGGCACGGCAGGCACGGCTCGCTCGGCCCGCTGCGCGAGGAGCTGGAGGCCTCTCCCGAGCAGCTGGCGCAGGGTCCGGCCGCCGTGCTGCACGCGATCGCGGACCAGGTCGTGGACGACTACCTCGCGGCGACGGACGCGGTGCAGTCGGACATAGACCAGGTCGAGATGGCCGTCTTCGCCCCGGACGGCGAGCGGCTCGACCCCGGCCGCATCTACCAGCTCAAGCGCGAACTGCTGGAGCTGAAGCGGGCGGTGGTGCCGCTGGGCCGCCCGCTCCAAGTGCTTGCCACCCAGCCGATGCGGGTCATCGCCCCGGAGATACAGGCGTACTTCCGAGACGTGGACGACCACCTGAAGCGGGCCACCGAGCAGATCGCCGCCTTCGACGAGTTGCTGAACTCGATCCTCCAGGCGCACCTGGCCCAGGTGTCCGTCGCGCAGAACGAGGACATGCGGAAGATCACCGCTTGGGCGGCGGTCGTCGCGGTGCCGACGATGGTCTGCGGCATGTACGGCATGAACTTCGATCACATGCCGGAACTGCACTGGCGGTTCGGCTATCCGCTGATCATGAGCCTGGTCGCGACGGCCTGCCTGGCGCTGTACCGGGGGTTCCGGCGCAGCGGCTGGCTATGACCCTGCCGGTCGGCCAGGCCCGGCTTCGGGCGGTCGGTCCGGAGCGGGGGCCGACCGGCTAGCCCTTGGCGTACACGCTCTCGACCCAGCCCGCGAGCTGGTCCTCGTTGAGGTGCTTGGCCAGGTCGGCCTCGCTGATCATGCCGACGAGCCGCTTGTTCTCGATCACCGGCAGGCGGCGGATCTGATGGCCCTGCATCTCCCGCAGGACCTCGTCGACGTCGGCGCCCGAGTCGATCCAGCGCGGGGTGCCCTTGGCCAGGGAGCCGGCGGTCACCTGCGAGGGGTCGTGCCCCATGGCCACGCAGCCGATCACGATGTCGCGGTCGGTGAGAATGCCGCAGAGCCGTTCGCTCTCGTCGGCGATGGGCAGCGCGCCCACGTCGAGTCGGCGCATCAGCTGGGCGGCGCGGTCCAAGGTCTCGTGCTCGGGGATCCACTGGGCGCCCCGGTGCATGATGTCTCCGGCGGTGGTCATCGGTACCTCCCGTGCCGGGCGGTGTCCGGAGCGGCGCGAGCGCGCCGATGGTCCCGGCGCCCTTCATTCTCGTGGCGCCTTCGACGCCCCGCATCCGGAGAGCCGGGCGGGGACCCTAGGGCGCGAACGTCAGGATCTTGTGCGGGATCACCCGGACGATGACCCGGATCTCGTCGTCCTTCTCCGCCGGCGGATCGACGCCCAGGTACTTGTGCGACAGCTCGTGCGGGAGCCGCTTCCCCTCGTCCGGCAGGATCTCGGCGACGCCGCGGATCTCGGCCGAGGAGTAGGGGTTCGCGAGGTCGTAGACCGAGACGCTGATACGGGGGTCGCGTTCGAGGTTGCGGACCTTCTGGCGGCCGGCGGTGGCGGAGAACAGCACGGCGTCGCCGTCCCGCTTGATCCACACGACGGAGTTGTGCGGCGCACCGCCGGGGCCGAGCGTGGCGACGCTGGCGAAGTTCTTCGCGTCGAGCAGAGCGCGGACGGATTCGCCTATGGCTACGGGGCGGGGGTTCACGTTGGGGTTCGGGTTCGGCGTCATGATCGCACCCTATCTATATGCACATGCATATAGATAGGGGTTTCGGAGAACTGGTCGGGGTCAGCCGCTCCACGCCGGATGGAGCGGGTCGTCGGCCCGCACCACCACGTCAGCCGTGGCGGCGGGGTCCGCCTCCTCCTCGTACCGCTCGAAGGCCGGAAGCGTCCAACGGTCCGCCTCCGGCGTGCGCCGCCGCAGGGCGCCCGCCGAGAGACGTACGTGCACCGTCAGGTCGAAGGGGAACCAGTGGCCGAGCAGCAGCGGGCCGTGCAGCAACAGTACGCCGGTGGGCGGCAGTTCGACGTAGGCGCTGCGGGTCGCCCGGTCGCTCGCCGGGTCCCAGAGGTCGGGCAGGACACGGCCGGTGCCGTCCGGATCCAGCGGCCCGATCACCTCGCGCCACAGGGCGCCGGTGTCGAACCACCCGCTGTAGTACGCCTCCACGTCGTGGCGCCCGTACTCCAGCCGCACCGAGGCGGGCCGCAGGAACCCCTCCTCGTCGACCACGAGCGAGGTCCGGCCGCGCAGGCGCAGCGCGTCACTCACCCGCCGCGCCAGTTCGCCGGTGCCGCTCGCGGGCGCCCCGTCCACGGCGACGCGGGGCCAGGGGCTCCCGTCGGCCGGTTTCAGGTCGAACAGGCGGTCGGCGAGGGTGTCGGCCAGGCGTTCCCAGGTGATCGGTTCGAGTCGCACGGACCCATGATGCCGTCAGGCCCCGGCGGCCCTTCCCGGCGATCCCGGGGGCGGCTGCGCCCGACCGGCCCAGGACGGGCGGAACGCCCCCCTTGCGCCCGCCAGAGACGCCCGCGTATGCCCGCGCGCTCGGCACGTATGGCGCTCGGTGGGCCCGCGCAATTGACTTGTGGTGGCACGGGGCGCCGTGCAGGATCACTCGCGGCCCGCCGTCCGACGTAACGGCCCTATTCATCGCGGGAGTTGCCATGATCGACGGACCGTATTTCGTCCTCACCGTGCTCGGGGCGCTCGCCTGCGGCCTCGTCGCCGGGGTCTTCGCCGCGTTCTCGACCTTCGTGATGAAGGGGCTGGCCGCGCTGCCCCCGGCGCGGGGCATCGCCGCGATGAACTCGATCAACGTCACCGCCGTCGGGCCGGTGTTCATGACCCTGTTCCTGGGGGCGACGGGGCTCTGCGCGGTGCTCGCCGTCGTGACGTTCGTGCTCTGGCCGCAGGACGGCACCGCCGAGCTGCTGCTCGGGTGCGCGCTGCATCTGTTCGGGTCGTTCGGCGTGACCGTCGTCGCGCATGTCCCGCGCAACGAGGCCCTCGCCGAGGTGGACCCCGACAGCGAGGAAGGCGCGGCGTACTGGCGTGGTTACGTCCGTGAGTGGACCGCCTGGAACCACGTCCGCGGCATCGCCTCCCTCGCGGCGTCGGCGTGTTTCCTGCTCGCCCTGACGTGAACCCGGCCCGCCTGCCCGTCGCGGCTCGCCAGGCCCGCCGCCCCGCCTCAGACCTTGCGGCCCACCGCCCCGTACCCGGGCGTGGGGCCCTGGCCCGTGTCCGGCGCCCGCTCGCCCAGTTCCGGCTTCCACCGGTCGATGACCGTCACTCCGGGGTCCACCATCTCGTACCCCTCGAAGAAGCGCTCCACCTCGGCGCGGGTGCGCAGGGCCAGCGTCATGCCGCGCGCCTTGTAGAGCTCCGCGGCCTGCCGCGCGGTGTCCGGGGTGAAGTCGCCCGTGCCGTGCGACAACAGCAGGTGGCTGCCGGCGGGCAGGGCCCGCATCAGCCGTTCCACCAGGTCGTAGGCGCCGTCCTCGTCCGAGATGAAGTGCAGCAGCGCGACGAGCGACAGGGCGACGGGCCGGTCGAGGTCGAGGGTCCGCGAGGCCTCTTCGAGGATCTTCCCGGGCTCGCGGAAGTCCGCCTGGATGTACTCGGTGACGCCCTGCGGCGTGGAGCGGAGCAACGCCTCGGCGTGGGCGAGGACGATGGGGTCGTTGTCGCAGTAGACGACGCGCGTCTCGGGGGCGATGCCCTGGGCGATCTGATGGAGGTTCGGCTCGGTCGGTATGCCCGTGCCGATGTCGAGGAACTGCCGTACGCCCTGCGTGGCGAGCCAGCGCGTGGCACGCTGCATGAACGCGCGGTTGGCCCGCGCCGTCGTCAGGACCCGCCCGTCCATGGCGACGAGCTGACGGCCCATCTCCTCGTCGACCGGGTAGTTGTCCTTGCCGCCCAGGAACCAGTCGTACATCCGTGCGGGGTGCGGCTTGCTGGTGTCGATGTACGACGGGTCCGTCATGCGTACTCCAGACGTCGGCGGCGGAGGGGTGGACGGGCGGGAGCAGGGGTCAGGAGAGCAGGAAGTCCGCTTCGCCCGCCTTCGCTCCCTGGATGAACGCGTTGATCTCCCCGTGCGTGTAGATGAGCGCGGGGCCGTCGGGATCGGCGGACTGACGCACCGCCACCCTGCCGTCGGCCAACTTCATGGCCTCCAGGCAGTTGCCGCCGTTGCCGCCGCTCCACGGCTTGTGCCAGCCGTCGTTGCCGAGGTCGCGGGCGGGCATGCCGTTGTAGATGCGGGACTCCCCGCGCGACTCGGTGCGCGAGTCGTCGCGGGCTCCGGGGGAACGCGGACCGGCTGGGCGGCTTCCGGCTCGGTGTCGGTCCATGTCACAGCTCCTTGCGGACGTCCCGGAGGATGTCCTTCGTGCGTTGTGCCGTGGCGGCCTGCGCCGCCATGCGGTCCATGACCTCCAGGTGGGTTGCCACCTCTTTGCGCGCGTCCAGGTAGACGGCGCCGGTCAGGTACTCGCTGTAGACCATGTCGGGCAGCTCCGCCATGGCGAAGCGGAAGAGCACGAACGGTCCGTACGTTCCGGGGTGCGGGCCCGCCGCGAACGGCGCGACCTGCAAGGTCACATGGGGCATCTCGGTCGCTTCGAGCAGCCGGTCGAGCTGCTCGCGCATCACCTCGGGACCGCCCACCGGCCTGCGCAGCGCGGTCTCGTCCATCACCACCCACAACCGGGGCGCGTCCTTACGGGTCAGCAGCGCCTGACGCTCCATGCGCAGCGCCACGTACCGCTCGATGTCCGCGGGCCGGGTCTGGCCGATGGCGCCGGAGCGCATCACGCCGCGCGCGTACTCCTCGGTCTGGAGCAGACCGGGCACGAAGTGCGGCTCGTAGGACCTGATGAGGCTGGCGGCGCCCTCCAGGCTGACGTACATGCTGAACCAGCCCGGCAGGATGTCGTGGAACCGCTGCCACCAGCCCGGTTTGTTGGCCTCCTCGGCGAGGGCCACGAAGGATTCGGCCTCGTCGTCGGGGACGCCGTAGGCCTTCAGGAGCAGCTGGAGGTACGGGATCTTCAGCGCGACCTCGGCCGTCTCCATGCGGCGCACGGTGGCGGGGGCGACGCGCAGGACCTTCGCCGCCTCCTCGCGCTTCAGGCCGGCGCTCTCGCGCAGGTCTTGCAGGCGACGACCGAGAACGACCTGGCCGACGGTCGGCGCGGACCGCGGTTCGCTCACGTCTCCTACCTCCACCCGACTCCGCTTGCCAACTCACACCCCGCCGAGAGTTGTTGTCAGCAGTGTGCCATGCGGCGCCTCGGAGGAACACGCCACTGTGCACTTTTCAGAGTGGGTCTTGCCAAGGTGTTCTGGGCGGGGCGATAGTGGAGAGCGTGACTCCGCCCGCGCCGTTAGGAACCGAAGCCGCCGAAGGCCGTCTTGGTGTTCTCACCGAGCATCCGCCTGTGAGCGTTGCCGAGGTCTGCGTCAGTTTCGCTCTCGTCCCACGACCCGGCTCCGTAGCTCAGGCCAGACGGCTGATGCTCACGCGGCTCGGCGAGTGGGCGGTGCGGGACGACGACGCCTGCGACGCGGCGGCACTCGTCCTCTCCGAACTGGTCACCAATGCCGTGGTGCACACCGCGAGCCGGCGGATCATCTGCGAGATATGCGCGGACACGGAGAAGCTGCGAATAGCCGTGCGTGACGAAGGCTGCGGTTCAGGGATGCCGCGCCCGGTGCACAGGGGGGCCGACGAGGAGCACGGGAGGGGATTGCTTCTCGTCGACGCGGTGAGCAGTGCGTGGGGCGTCCACGACGCGGGGCCCGGGATCGGGCGAACGGTGTGGGCGGAGTTGCGGCGGACGGCGGCACAGGTGTCGGTGTCCGCGTAGACCTCGGTGGTAGGGCGCGTACGACAACGCGTGCGCGCGGACCGGGCAACGGCGCGTACGACAACGCGTAGGTATGGACCGAGTAGCGGCGCGTGCGGGCACGTACGCGTGAACCTGGTAAGCGGCGCGCACGCCGTGTGCGCGTGGACCGATTGACGGCGCGTACGACTCGTGCGCGTGGACCGAGTGACGGCGTGGCCGGACCAGCTGCGCCGACGCGTGCGGCAACGCGTGCGTGGGGAAACGGGTGAGTCGAGCGTGGCAGTGATGCGGGCGGGGGGCATGTGAGCGCGGGTACGGTGCGGCCGTTGGATCTGAACACCTTGGTCCGGCTCTCCCGGCGGCGTAAGCACGCCGGGGACCTGCCACCGCCGCCCGTGCGGCTCGACCTGCCTGCGGGGATGACCGAACCGCTCGGCTGCGACGCCGTGGCGGTCCCCGCGTCCCTCGGCCCCCGCCTGATGTCCCGACTGCCCCGCGTGGGGTGCGTGTACGAGGACGGGCCGCGCTGGTGGTGGATCGTTCCCGCGGACTCCGACGTCGCCATGGAGTGGCCCGCGCCGGTCGCCTACTCCGCGGGCGCGGTCGTACGGGACGGCGGGCACCGGCCCCCCGTCCTGATCAACCGGCCGGAGGGCGACGTCCCCTACACCCCGCCGATCCCGCTGTACCTGGCGCTGTGCCGGGCGACGGGGACGACTCCGGGGTGGTCGCGGACGGGGCCCGCCCCGCTGCGGTGAACGGAAGTCGGCTCCGGCGCGCCCGGGGACGCGGTTCACGCCAGTGCCGCGCGGGCCTCCCCGGGCTCGCGCACGATCACCAGGAAGGCGTCCGAGGCGAGGTCCATCACGACTTCCGCCCGCTGTCCCTCCTGGCGGCGGGCGCGGGCGAAGTCCTCCGCGGGCCACGAGCCGCGGGGCCCGCCCGCGGGAAACCGCTGCAGCACCACGCGCCGGTTCACCATGTCCGCGTTCACGTTCATGTTCATGTTCGTGCTCATGTTTCCTGTCCCCCGTACGGTTCGTTCGGTTCTGCTGTGGAGAACGCGCGCCGGGCCCCCAAGGGCTCGCGACGTAACCGAACCGACACAGAGTCGAGGCGTTTCCCAGGGTTCTCCCGGGGCCGCGCCCCTCAGTCCTCCCGGGGGCCGGGGCCCTCAGTCCTCGTACTCGTCGTGGTAGCGCACCCGGGCGCTGCCCGCCGGGGCGCCGAGCGCCGACGACCGCCCCCTCGGCTCCTCCCACTCCTCCTGGCGGCCGAGCGCGGTGAGGTCCAGGAGGCTGGTCGTGGAGCCGATGCCGTCCAGGCCCCGGGCGAACGTCGCGTACGTGTGGTGGATCCGGTCCCCGTCGCGCAGGAAGCAGTTGATCGCGGGCACGTCGTACGGCTCCTCGTCGAAGGACGCCTGGAAGTCGTGGTTGAAGTCGCCGCCGTTGGTCGAATACCAGGGCACCGTCCAGCCCATGCGCGCCTTGAAGGTGAGCAGCGCGGTGTACGGCGCGCGGGAGACGGCGACGAAGTTCGTGCCCCGGGCCCGCAGATGCGAGAGGTGCCCGATCTGGTCGAGGAACGCCGAGCAGCTGCGGCAGCCCGCGTCCCACTCCGGGGCGAACATGAAGTGATAGACGATCAGCTGCTCACGGCCGTCGAAGAGGTCGAGCAGGGTCGCCTTCCCGTCGGAGCCGTCGAAGTAGTAGTCCTTGTCGACCTCCACCATCGGCAGTTCGCGGCGCGCGGCGTTGAGCGCGTCGCGCGCGCGGGTGACGGCCTTCTCCCTGGCCAACAATCGCGCGCGTGCGACGAGCCACTCCTCGCGTGTGACGACGTCCGGAAGTCCCATGGTGTGTCTCCTCCACCCTTCGGGCGCGTACTTCGGCGAAGGGTGGACCGGCGGGGTGGGCGGAACTCATCGCCCGTCGGCGAGAAATGCCGGAAAAAGTCGCGGCCTTCCACGCGCCGCAGGTCAGCGCGGTGGCGTACGACCGCGCTGTACGGCGCGGTTCAGCCGCGCGGCAGGACCGTCGAGAGGACCTTCGGCAGCGGGTACCAGTCGGACGACACGATGCTGGCGTGCCGGCGGGCCAGCAGGGCGACCCGCTCCTCGGCCTGCGCCTCGGTGGGGCGGGTCCCGTCGATGGCGGGGGCCACATTGTGGGCGTCGGTCATGACGACGAGATAGCGCCGGTCGGCGTACCACCGCGTGTCGATGCCCCCGCCCGCGTACGCGGCGGCGTCACCGTCGAACACCACGAACCACGGCCGGATCGATGCGTCTGCGTACCGCCCGCGCGGATCGCCCGCCTCCGCGCCCAGCACGGCGGGGAAGGCGGCGGCCCGGTCGAGGCGGCCCGCCGCGGCCAGGTCGCGCAGATGGGTGGCGTACTCCCGGTCGGTCCACAGGGTGTCGGCGGGATTGCCCTGCTCGACGGTGCCGGGTATCAGCTCGACCACGAACTTCCCGGCCAGCTCGGCGCGGCTCGGCCAGCCCTTGTCCCGCACGGCGTCGTCGAGAGTGGCGTGCCCGGAGGCCAGCCGGCCCGGCCGGTACACGGCGTCACCGAGCACGTTCGTCAGGAGCGCGTCGAGGTCGGCGGGGCCGCGCCCGTACCTGCCCTGGAATCCGTCCTTCAGTTCGACCTTCACCAGGACGGGCCGGTGGCCGGGGTGGGCGTCGTGCCAGGCCCGCATGTCCCGCAGGCAGCCGGTGAGGCTCTGGTTGCGGGGTTTGGTGCGCAGTTCGCCGGGGTTCTGGGCGTTCTCGCAGTTGTTGTCGTTGCCGACCGGGTTGCTGTGCGAGACCCGCCAGCCACTGCCGAACACGTTGGTCCAGACGTCCAGTTCGAGCATCGCCGCGCCCGAGTCGAGGGCGTCGGCGAAGTACGGGTACTTCGCCTTCTCGTACGCGTTGTGCAGGCCGACGCCGGTCGTGGCCGCGTACGCGGAGTCCGGCGCGGGGTCCTCGGCGCCGACCGCGGTGCCACTGCCGCCCCCGAGGACGCTCCAGGCGGCGACGGTTCCCACCAGCAGCCCCACCACTTTGCCGCGTACCGCCACGCCCACCGCCCCCTCACGTACCGCTTCCGTCAAGTGAGGGGCACGGTAGGGGAGTCGGGTGACGTGAGGGAAGACGGCGTCTTACGGCTTCGGGCACCCCGGGTCGAGCGTGACACGACTTCGCGCCCTCACCTCGTACTCACCGGGACGGTGGTGGCGGGCGGGACCTCGCGGCGTAGCGCCTGGGGCTAGGCGGGCGAGTCCGCTACGGTGTGCGGCCGACAGGGGACTCCGTCTCTCCCGGACAGGGGTTGCTCACAGGGGGCGCTCACAGGGGGCGCTCACAGGGGGCGACGTCCTCGCCCGCCGCCGAAAGGGACCGCTCATGGCCGCAACCCGCCTCTCCCGCCTCACCCGTACCCGACTCGCCGTGGCCGGCGCCGCGACGGCGGCCCTGGCGGTCGGCGCGCCGGCGGCGTACGCCTCGCTGGACGGCGGGTCACGGCCGTCGTCCTCGGCGGCGGCCGCCGCGCCGACGGTCGCGCGGGGCAAGCCCTTCACGGAGACCCGGCTGTTCTTCGGCACGGAGCGCCCCGACGGCGGCCCGGCGGTCACCGACAAGCAGTTCATGGCCTTCATCGACAAGGAGGTCACGCCGGGCTTTCCCGACGGGCTGACCATCCAGGACGGGCGCGGGCAGTGGCGCGACTCCCACGGCAGGATCGAGCGCGAACGCTCGTACGAACTGATCCTGCTGTACCCGACGGGCGAGGCCCGCAAGCGGGACGCCCTGATCGAGGAGATCCGCAGCGATTACGAGAAGGCGTTCGCGCAGGACTCGGTCGCGCGGCTCGACGAGCGGACCCGGGCCGACTTCTGAGCGGGGCCGACTTCTGAGCGGGGCGGGCTTCTGAGCCGGGCGGGCTGCTGGGCGGGCTTTTGCGCCGGGCGGGCTGCTGAGCCGGGAGGGCTGCCGGACGGGCCGGAATTCGCTGGCGTATCGCCGCCGGTCCCGCCAGGCTGAGCTGCCATGACCCACCAGATCCGCGCCCTGCACACCGACTCGACCATCACCGTCTACCAGGCCTACGACCCCCCGATCGGCATCCCCGCGGCCCGCACCGGCCGCTTCCCCTCCGCCTGGAAACGGGACCGCATGACGTGGATCAAGCCGTCCTTCCTCTGGATGATGTACCGCTGCGGCTGGGCCGTGAAGGAGGGTCAGCAGACGGTTCTGGCCGTGGAGATCACGCGCGAGGGCTTCGACTGGGCGCTGCGCCACGCGTGCCTCTCCCACTACGCGCCCGACGTGCACCCCGACCAGGCCGCCTGGAAACGCGCCCTGCGCGAGTCTCCCGCCCGCGTCCAGTGGGACCCGGAACGCGACCTGCGTCTCACCCCGCTCCCCCACCGCTCCCTGCAGCTGGGCCTGGCGGGCGAGGCGGCCCGCCGCTACGCGGACGAGTGGACGGTGTCGATCACGGACGTCACCGACCGCGCGCACGCGATCCACGCCCTCGTACGCGGCGACGACCTCACCGCGGCCGCGCGGCTCCTCCCCCCGGAACGCCCCTATCCGACGCCCGGCGACCTCTTGGCGCACCTGGCCGCCTGAGACGCCCTCAGCTCCCGAGCACCGCCGTGAGGGCCCCCACCACGTCCATGTCCGCCTCTCCCTCCGGCCACCAGTCGTCCGCGCCCGGGTCGCTTCGGTAGGGGTACCAGCGGCCGTCGTGGCCGTAGCGGAGCTGGCGGGAGGCCTCCTGGTTCGTCAGGGTGTTGTGGTGGATCGTCATCCGGGGGAGGTCCGCCTCGGCCAGGGCACCCCGGGCGCGGTCGAAGGGGCCCGCCGGGGGGTCCCAGGGGGCTTCGAGGACCGCCAGGCCCTCCTCGCCGCCCTGGCGCCAGGCCGCCGCCGCCCGGGAGAGGGCGGCCGGGGTACTGCCCACCGAGCGGGCCAGTGCGGCGAACTGGCGGCTGAAGGTGCGGCGGCCCGTGAGACCGGGGTGGGAGGCCGCGAGGCGGACCGCGTCGTGCCAGGGGGAGGCGGCCGTGAAGGGGTCCGTGCCCGCGGTGAGGAAGGCGTGGGCCCTGGCCGCCGCGTCCGTGATCAGGAACTCCAGCGACGCCGCGTCCGGCGCGCCGGGGAGGGAGGGCAGCACCGGAGGCTCGCCCGGGTGCGGCGGGGGCGGCAGCGGGGCCGGGGGCGCCGGGCGGTACTCCGCGGCCAGCGCGTCCCGGGCCGGGGTGCCGGGGAGGGGTGCGAGGCGGCCCGTCTCCCCGGCCCCGGAGGGGGCGGGCGTGGAGTCGGCCGACGGGCAGGTGACGAAGTTGGGCGCGGCAGGCCCGGGGGTGGACCCGGGCGCGGTGGACCCGGGAGCAGTGGACCCGAGGGCGGGTGAGGCGGGGTCGGTGGCCCCCGAGGCAGTGGATCCGAGGTCAGTCGGCCCGGGCGCGGTGGCCCCCGAGACAGTGGACCCCAAGGCGGTGGACCCGGAGTCGGGCGTGGTGAAGGCGGGTGTGGCGGGGGTCGGCTGTCGTTCCGCCGCCGCCATGCGCGCGTTGCGTCGGGACAGCTCGTCCAGGAGATCCTGCTCCTCGCCGCCGCGCAGCAGCATCAGGACGAAGGGGTCGGCGTCCAGGAGGCGGGCCGTCTGGTAGGCGAGGGCGGCGGCGTGCTTGCAGGGGTGACCCCGGTCCGGGCAGGTGCAGGACGGGGACAGCTCGCGGGCGCCCGGCAGGAGCGGGACGTCCGCGCGGTCCGCCGCCTCGGCCAGCGCGTGCGGCATGTCCTTGTCGAGCAGCGCCGCGATGTGCGCGGGGTCCGTGGCCACCGCGTCCAGGAAGCGGTCCCAGTGGGCGGGGAGCATGGTCCGCAGGCGGATCTCGGCGCGGTAGGGGCGGGGGCGGCTGCCGTGGACGTACGCCACGATGCGGCCCGGCGCGACGGTGATCGTGTCGACCGCTCCCTGGCGGGCGTACGCACGGCCGCGGACCAGACGGGCCCGGTCCAGGGCGCTCTCCTCCAGCGCGTCGATCCACGCGTTCCCCCACCACGACGTGGCGAAGGGCGCGTGGGGGTCGGGGTGGGCGGGCAGGGCGGGGAAGACGCGGCCGCTGCCCATGCGGCTCGTCTCGCTCATCCCGCTCGCCCGGCCGAGGCCGCCGCCCCTAGGCACACGTCCGTTCACGTCGTCCTCCGCAGGGCCACCAGGTCGGCCAGTTCCGCGTCGGACAGCTCGGTGAGCGCGGATTCGCCGCCCTCGCCGAGCACCGCGTCCGCCAACGCCTTCTTCGCAGCCAGGAGTTCGGCGACGCGGTCCTCGACCGTGCCCTCCGTGATCAGGCGGTGCACCTGGACCGGCCGGGTCTGCCCGATGCGGTACGCGCGGTCGGTGGCCTGTTCCTCGACGGCCGGGTTCCACCAGCGGTCGTAGTGGATGACGTGGCCCGCGCGGGTGAGGTTCAGACCGGTGCCGGCCGCCTTCAGCGACAGGAGGAAGACGGGGACCTCGCCCGACTGGAAGCGGTCCACCATCTCCTCGCGGCGCGCGACCGGCGTACCGCCGTGCAGGAGTTGGTTCGCGATGCCCCGGGACGTCAGGTGCGTCTCCAGGAGACGGGCCATCTCCACGTACTGCGTGAAGACCAGGACCGCGCCGGCGCTCTCCGACTCCGTGAGGATCGTGTCGAGGAGCTCGTCGAGCAGCTCCAGCTTGCCGGAGCGGGGGCGCCCCGACCGTGTGGTGAGCGCGCCGTCCTTCAGATACTGCGCCGGGTGGTTGCAGATCTGCTTCAGCGCCATCAGCAGCTTCATCACCAGGCCCCGGCGGGCGATGCCGTCGGAGGCCTCGATGCGGGCCAGCGTCTCGCGCACCACCGCCTCGTAGAGCGAGGTCTGCTCGCGGGTGAGGGTGACCGGGTGGTCGGTCTCGGTCTTCGGGGGCAGTTCCGGGGCGATCCCGGGGTCCGACTTCTTGCGGCGCAGGAGGAAAGGGCGGACCAGACGGGACAGGCGGGCCAGCGCCTCGTCGTTCTCGGCCCTCTCGCCGCCCTCCACCAGGCGCGCGTGCCGGGCGCGGAACGCCTTCAGGGGGCCGAGGAGTCCGGGGGTCGTCCAGTCCAGCAGGGCCCACAGCTCGGAGAGGTTGTTCTCCACGGGGGTGCCGGTGAGCGCGACGCGGGCCGGGGAGGGGATGGTGCGCAGGGCCTTCGCCGTCGCCGCGTGGGGGTTCTTGACGTGCTGCGCCTCGTCGGCGACGACCAGGCCCCAGGGCCGGGCGGCCAGCTCGGGCGCGCTCGTGCGCATCGTGGCGTACGTGGTGAGCACGAAGCCGCCGGTCAGCCCGGCGAGGCTGCGGCCGGGACCGTGGAAGCGGCGCACCGGCACGCCCGGCGCAAAGCGTTCGATCTCGCGCTGCCAGTTGCCGAGCAGTGACGCGGGGCAGACCACGAGCGTCGGGGCGGGGTGCGCCCGGTGGAGGTGGAGGGCGATCAGCGTGATCGTCTTGCCGAGGCCCATGTCGTCGGCGAGGCAGCCGCCGAGGCCGAGCGAGGTCATGCGGTCCAGCCAGGCCAGGCCCCGCAGCTGGTAGTCACGCAGGGTCGCGTGCAGGCCGGGCGGCTGGTCGATGGCGTCGAGGTCGTCCGTCACCCGCTCGCGCAGCCGCGCCAGGGCGCCGATGGGCACGGCGGGCACCTGTTCGCCGTCGACCTCCGCCGTGCCGGTGAGGGCGACGGACAGGGCGTCCACCGGGTCGAGCAGGCCGAGGTCGCGCTTGCGTGCCTTGCGTACGAGTTCGGGGTCGACCAGGACCCACTGGTCGCGCAGGCGGACCACCGGGCGGTGCGCCTCCGCCAGCAGGTCGAGCTCCGCCTCGGTCAGCGGCTCGGTCGGCTGGTCGCCGAACGCCAACTGCCAGCGGAACTGGAGCAGTTGCTCCGTCTTGAAGAAGTCGAAGTTGTCGGCGGCGGTGCCGGGCGCGGGGCGGACGACGGCCGTCGCGGTGAGGCCGCGGGTCAGCTCCCTCGGCCAGTGCACGGCCACCCCCGCCGCGCCGAGCCGGCCGGCCGCCGCGCCCAGCAGGTCGTACAGCTCCTCCTCGCTCAACGGCAGCACGTCGGGGCGCGGCCGCTCCAGCAGGCGGGCGAGCGGCGGCCATACGCGGGCGGCGCGGCGCAGGGCGAGCAGGGTGTCGATCCTGGCCCGCGGGCCGAAGTGGCCGGCGGCGTCCGCCCAGAGTCCGGGCACGTCGGTCACCAGTGAGGGGTCGGCGAGGCTGTGCACCTGGACGACGGCGGCCGCGGGGGCGGCCACCGCCGCGCGGGGCACGCCTTGCGGGGCGTCGCCCCTCTCGCCCCCGGGCGACTCTTGCGCACCGGAGCGGCCTCTTTCGGCCCCTTGGACCCCTTGGGCCTCGGCGCCCGGCGTTTCCTCCGCGTCGGGGCTCGGCTCGTCATCCCCCCGGTCGAACACCTCGTGCGCCCGCAGGTCGAGCCGCAACGACACCCGGACCCCGGCGTCCATGCCGGCCGCGACCTCCGCCGCCCACTCCCGGGCGCCCGGCAGCCGCTGCGGCTCGCGCGCCGCGAAGGGGGCGCCGACCGCGTACGCGGCCGCGGGCGTGCGGGGCAGCGCGTCCACCACCGCGTCCACGAAGGCCCTGACCAGGGCGAATGGCTCTGGCAGCAGCAGCGGGCCGACGCCCGGCAACGGCACGGCGTGCCCCTCGGCGGGCAGGGCCGTGGCGATGGCGCGCAGGTGCGCGACATCGGCCTCGTCCAGCGGGCCCGCCCGCCACGCGTCGAGGTCGCCCGCGGTGAGGCCGGGCAGCAGTCGGCCGCGCGCGGCCAGGTGCAGCGCGTGCCGGGCGGCCGCGGCCCAGCAGGCGGCGGCCGGGTGCGGGTGCGCCGCGCGCAACAGAAGCGGCACGGCCTCGCCCACCGGCAGGAACAGCGCGGGCACGGTGCGGGAGCGGGCGCCCTTGCCGTGCCGACGAGCCACGACAAGCTCACCCCGCCCGGCCCCGGGCACCCCGGCACCCGCCGCGTCCCGCCCGACGCCAGACGCACCCGCGCCAAGACCACCACCCCCGGCACGGGACACCCCCGCCCCAGGACCGTCCGCCCCAGTACCGGACCCACCCGCGCCAAAACCGTCCCGCCCGGCCCCGGGCACCCCGGCACCAGACGCCCCCGCCCCAAGCCTGCCAAGCCCGCCGTCCCCCTCGGCGCACCCCGGAAGCTCTCCCCCGTCCGGCCGCCAGAACGCGACTCGGCCCTCCCTCGGCGCTTCCGCCGGGAGGAAGACCACCGCGCAGGTGCGCACGAGGGAGGCCTGCTCGGGCGTCATCGCCGTCGCCGCCCGCACCGCCTCCGCCGTCATCGCCGCCACCTCCCTCAGCCCCTGCTCACGCCACCGGCCCCCTGCTTTCGCCACCCTAGGCGAGACCACTGACAACCCGGCCGGGTGTCCGCCGGGCCACCCGTGCGGCGCAGCCCGACGCCCCTTGAAGGCCGCTCAACCGCCCCCTCCCCGCACTGGAAGGAAAGTTTCCTAACAATTACCGCTCAAGTCATTGACGCGCACATGCCCTGTCGCCAGGATTCCCCGAGACGGCCCGGCACCCCCACGCCAACCGAGGAGACGGACATGTCGTCCACCCCCCGCATCACCCCCACCCGCACGCTCAACGACCGCTCCCACAGGGCACGTTGGGGCATCCCCGTCGCCATGGGAGCCTCGCTCGCCCTCGTCGGCGGCGTGCTGCTCTGGTCCCCGGCAGAGAAGGCCGAGGCCGACGCCGCCACGGCCGCCTCCCCCGCCGCCGGGCCCCGCGCCGGCTTCACCGCGGTCGCCGCCGGTGACATCGCCGAGCAGTGCACCGCGAGCAGCAGCAGCTGCAAGCACCCCAAGACGGCGGCCCTGGTCAAGCAGATCAACCCGTCCTTCGTGATGACCATGGGCGACAACCAGTACGACGACGCGCGCCTGAAGGACTACAAGAACTACTACGACAAGACCTGGGGCGCCTTCAAGAGCAGGACCCGTCCCGTCCCGGGCAACCACGAGACGTACGACCCGGCCGGCCCGCTCAAGGGCTACAAGTCCTACTTCGGGTCCATCGCCTACCCGGACGGCAAGAGCTACTACAGCTTCGACCAGGACAACTGGCACTTCATCGCCCTCGACTCCAACAGCTTCGACGACGAGGACCAGATCGACTGGCTCAAGGACGACCTCGCCGCCAACTCCAAGAAGTGCGTGGCCGCGTACTGGCACCACCCGCTCTTCTCCTCCGGTGAGCACGGCAACGACCCCGTGGGCCGCCCGGTGTGGAAGCTGCTGCAGCAGCACAAGGCCGAGTTGGTGCTCAACGGCCACGACCACCACTACGAGCGGTTCGCGCCGCAGAACGCGGACGGCAAGGCGGACCCTAACGGCATCGTCGAGCTGCTCGGCGGCATGGGCGGGGCCCACCCGTACGACATCGAGGAGGTGCAGCCCAACAGCCAGAAGCGGATCACCAAGACCTTCGGTGTCGTCAAGCTGAACTTCACCGACACCGGGTTCTCCTGGAACCTCGTCGCCACGGACGGCTCGACGAAGGACACCAGCCCTTCGTACACCTGCCGCTGAGACGCGTGCCATGTACCTGGCCACCACCGACGCGGTCGCCAAGGCCTCGGAGAAGTCCGGGGCCCGGCGCGGCCGCGTCGCCGGACCCGTCCTCGCACTCGGCGCGGTCAGCCTGGTCACGGACATCTCCTCCGAGATGGTCACCGCCGTCCTGCCGCTCTACTTCATCCTCCAACTCGGTCTCTCGCCGCTGCAGTTCGGCTTCCTCGACGGCCTCTACAACGGCGTGACCGCGCTGGTGCGCCTGGTCGGCGGGTACGCCGCCGACCGGGGCGGGCGGCACAAGCTCGTCGCCGGGAGCGGCTACGCCCTCTCCGCGCTCTCCCGGCTCGGCCTGCTCCTCGCGGGCGGCGCCACCGCCGGCATCGGCGCGGCGCTCGCCGCCGACCGGATCGGCAAGGGGGTGCGGACCGCGCCGCGCGACGCGCTCATCTCGCTGAGCAGCCCGCCCGACGCGCTCGGCCGCGCCTTCGGCGTGCACCGGGCGATGGACACCACGGGCGCGCTGCTCGGGCCGCTGGCCGCGTTCGCGCTGCTGTGGGCGACCGCGGACGCCTACGACGCCGTGTTCGTCGTCAGCTTCTGCTTCGGGCTGCTCGGGGTGCTGACGCTGGTCGCGTTCGTGCCCGGTCACCGGGAGCAGGCGGCCTCGGGGCCGGCGAACCCGCGAAGGGCGGCCGGACCGGCTCCGCCGCGCGCCAAGGTGCTCGACCTGCTCCGCGTCCCCGCCTTCCGGCGCGTCCTGTTCGCCGCCTCGCTGCTCGGCGCGGCCACCATCGGCGACGCGTTCCTCTATCTGCTCCTCCAGCGGCGGCTCGACTTCGCCGTGTCGTGGTTCCCGCTGCTCCCGCTGGGCGCCGCCGCGGTCTATCTGCTGCTCGCCGTACCGGCGGGACGGCTCGCCGACCGCGTCGGGCGCCGCGTGCCCTTCCTCGCCGGGCACGTGGCGCTCCTCGGCGGGTACGTCCTGCTGCTCGCGCCCACCGACGGCCGGCCGCTCCTCATCGGCGTACTGCTCCTCCTCGGCGTCTTCTACGCCGCCACCGACGGCGTCCTCATGGCCCTGGCCGCACCGTTCGTGCCGGGTGAGCGCCGCGCCTGCGGGATGGCCGTGCTCCAGACCGGACAGGCCCTCGCCCGGCTGGCCGCCGCCGCCGGATTCGGCGCGGCCTGGACGCTGTGGGGCGTCGGGCCGGCGCTGACCTGCGCGGTGATCGCCCTGGCGGCGGCGCTCGCGGGGGCGGCCGTGCTGCTCCCCCGTACCGAAAGGTGCTCATGACCGTGTCCGCTCCCCTCACCCGGCGTTCGCCGCGCTCCCGGATCGTCGCGGTCGCCGTGGTCGCCACTGTCCTCGTGGGCGTCGCCGTCGCGTACACCCTGCACGCGGCGCAGCGCGCCCGGTCCGCCGACACCACATCGGCGTTCGGCCTGGACTCGGGGCAGCTCTACTTCCGGAGCACCGAGGCGGGTGCGGGCCGTGTCGCCCGTCTCCCCGCGTCCGGCGCGGCGCCCCGCAAGGACGCCCGCACCACCGGCGGCCCGTCCTGCGAACGGTTCTACGCCGCCGCCCGCACCGGCCTGTGCCTGCAGCGCCGCTCCGGGATACCGCCCAAGGCGTACGCGGTCGTCCTCGACGCGCGGCTGCGCGAGAAGCGCCGCATCGCGCTGACCGGCATCCCCAACCGGGCCCGCGTCTCCGCGTCGGGCCGGATGCTGTCCTGGACGATGTTCGCCACCGGTGACTCCTACGCGGGCTCCTCCTTCTCCACCCGCACCTCGATCCTGGACACCCGCACCGGCTACCTCATCAAGAACATGGAGGAGATCCCGCTGACCCTGCACGGCCGCCGCTACCACGCCCCCGACGTCAACTACTGGGGCGTGACCTTCGCCGAGGACGACAACCGCTTCTACGCGACCGTCTCGACCAAGGGCCGGACCTACCTCGTGCGGGGCGACATGCGGAAGTGGGCGGCCACCGCGCTGCGCGAGAACGTCGAATGCCCCTCCCTCTCCCCCGACAACACCCGCCTCGCCTTCAAGAAGCGCGTACGGGAGGGGACTTCGGACCCGTGGCGGCTGTACGTCCTCGATCTTCGTACGATGCGCGAACACCCGGTCGCCGAGCGGCGGAACGTCGACGACCAGGCCGCCTGGCTGGACGACGACACCCTCGCGTACGCGCTGCCGGGCCAGGACGGACGGAAGTCGGACATCTGGTCGGCACCGGCCGACGGCTCGGGGAAGGCCGCTCTGCGGGTGCCGGGCGGGAGTTCACCGGCGGCGGTGCGCTGAGCCGACGTGGCCCGGGTGCGGTGGGCGTCCCTCGGGGCGCGGGCGGCCCTCGACGGCGCGGATAAAAGGGGATGCGGCGCGCCCCCGGGCTCGCACATGATCGCTGCATGACCACCCCGATCGACCTGCGCCCGGCCACCGAGTCCGACGCCGCCGCCGTCACCGACGTCTACCTGCGCTCCTACGACGCGGCGCTGCCGACCGTGCGGCGGGCGCACTCCGACGCCGAGGTGCGGGAGTTCTTCGAGTACGTCGTCGTGCCGCGCGGCGGCACCTGGCTCGCCCGGTCGGCGGGCGAGGCCGTCGGCATGATGGTCCTCGACGGGGACGAGCTGAGCCAGCTCTACCTCGCCCCCGAGTGGCGGGGGCGGGGCGTCGGCGACCGGTTCGTGGAACTGGCCAAGGAGCGCAGCCCCGAGGGGCTCTGGCTGTGGACGTTCGAGGTCAACGCCCCGGCCCGGCGGTTCTACGCCCGCCATGGCTTCACCGAGGAGGAACGCACGGACGGCTCGGCCAACGAGGAGCGCGAGCCGGACATCCGCTGCGTCTGGCGCCCCTAACTCCGCGCCCGCCGGGCGAGGCCCAACGCGTACTCCGGCCACCACTGGCCGGCCCGCGGGCCGCCCCGGCAGGTGCCGTCGGACTCGCCGGGGCGTTTGATCCACAGGAACGCGTCGAGGGCGGCGTCGCCGGTCGCGGTGGTGGGCGGGGTGCCGAGCGCGCGGTCCGGTGGATTGCACCAGGGCTCGGTGCCGACGTAGGGGCCGTTGCCGTTGCGGCTGCTGTCGACGACGAAGTGCTTGCCACCGCCCAGCGCTGCGGCGACCCGGTGCCCGTACTCCGCGCTGACCTCGTCGGTGTGGAAGTTGGAGACGTTCAGGGCGAAGCCGTCGGCCTCGTCGATGCCGGCGCTGCGCAGCGGGGCGACCAGGCGCTGCGCCTCGGGGATCCAGCCGGCGTTGCCCGCGTCGAGGTACACCTTGGTGTGCGGGCGGCTCTTGAGGCGTCGCACGGCGTGGGCCAGCAGCTCGTAGCGCTCGGCGGCGTCCGCCCCGGGGCAGCCCGCCACCATGTGGGCGACGGCGTCCGGCTCCACGATGACGTACGCGTCCGAGGTGCCGAGGCCCGAGGCGAACTCCTCGATCCAGCCGCGGTAGTGGGCCGCGTCGCGGGCGCCGCCCTCGGAGTAGGCGCCGCAGTCGCGGTGCGGGATGAAATAGGCGACGAAGACGGGGGTGCGCCCCGTGATGGCCGCCGCCTGCGCGTGGGCCCGTACGACGGCGCCGGGCGCCTCCTCGCCCGGCCACACGGCCTGGGGCCGCGTCGCGATGCGGTCGATGAGCAGGGCGTCGTCGAGACGTCCGGCCGCGCGCCACTCGGCGGCCTGCCGGGCGGCGTGGCTGGTCGGGTCGACCCAGAAGACGGGCGCCGCCCCGGGCGGGGCACCCGCCGCCGTACCACCGGTGGCGGCCGCGCCGAGGAGCAGGGCGGCGGCGACGATCAGTCGGGAGAGCGGGAATCGGGGGCGTGCGCGGCGAGAGGACGGCAAGGTCACCGGGCGGCTCCAGGCGGTCGGCGCCAGACCTGCCCGGCGCGTTCCCCGGAGTCTGCGGGCACCTCGCCCCCAGCCGCGGCCGGAACCCCTCCGGAGCCCGAAAAATCCACCCTCCCGGCGGCGTGTCCGGGACGACGGCCACCGGAGCCCGGCTCGCCTCGCCCGACCGGCGGGCGGGCCTCGACCCGGCTGGTCGGCCGGCTGACCGACCCGCTGGTCATAGCGTCAGCTCGGGCGGAATCGGTCCGCCGCCCTCGTCAGTTCCGCCGCGATCCCGCGCGCCCCCGCGTTGTGGCCCGCCTCGTCCACGAGGACCAACTCCACCTCGGGCCAGGCCCGCTGGAGGCGCCACGGGGTGCCGAGGAGGTTACCGAAGTCCAGGGTGCCCTGGACGATCACGCCCGGGATCCCCCGCAGGCAGGCGGCGTCGCGCAGCACGATCTCGTCGCCGCCCAGCCAGTGGTCGTTGGCGAAGTAGTGCGTGACGGTCCGGGCGAAACCGGCCCGGAAGGCCGCGTCCTCATAGCGGGGCACGGAACGCGGCGGCGCCGGTACGCACGCCGTCTCCCAGTCCGTCCAGGACCGCGCGGCGGCGGCCCGCACCGCCGGGTCCGGCGACTCCAGGAGCCGGTTGTAGGCGGCGGCGAGCTCCCCGTCCCGGTTCTTTTCCGGGGCGCCGTCGCGAAAGGCCCGCCACGCCTCGGGGAAGATCTTGCCGAGGCCCCGCGTCAGGAGGGCGACCTCGGCGCGGCTGCCCGTGGCGAGCCCGGTGAGGATCAGCTCCGAGACCCGGTCCGGGTGCGTCTGCGCGTACCGCAGTCCGAGCGCCGACCCGAACGACACCCCCCACACCAGCCACCGCTCGATGCCCAGCCGCCGCCGCAGCCGTTCGAGGTCGGCGATCAGATGGGGGGTCGTGTTGACGCTCATGTCGGTCGCCGGGTCGCTCGCGTGCGGCGTGGAGCGGCCGCTGCCCCGCTGGTCGAGCAGCACGATCCGGTAGGCGTCGGGGTCGAAGTACCTGCGGAAGAAGGGCGTGCAGCCGGAGCCGGGCCCGCCGTGCAGCACCACCGCTGGTTTCCCGAGCGGATTGCCGCAGGTCTCCCAGTACACCTGGTTGCCGTCGCCGACGTCGAGCATGCCGTGGTCGTAGGGTGCGAGGTCCGGATAGAGGCCCATCGCGGCACCCTAGCCGCGGGCGGTGTCAGAGCGCCTTCGTGTTGCGCATCCGCCCGTAGGCGTAGACGCACCCGGCGAGCGCGAGGTCGGACAGCAGCATGAAGCCGATGGAGTACGAGTCCTTGGCGCTGTAGATGGCGCCCATGACCAGCGGTGGGAGGAAGCCGCCGAGGCCGCCCACGGCGCCGACGATGCCGGTGACCGAGCCGACCTGCGGTTGCGGGGTGACCTGGGAGACGAGCGCGAAGACGCTGCCGCTCGCGGTGCCGAGCCCGGCGGCCATGACGAGGAAGCAGATCGTGCCGATCGGGTACAGCTTCGGGTCGAAGGCCTGTACGACGGCGAAGAGCGCGACCACCGCGAGGGCGACGGAGGTGACCGTGGCCGGGTGGATCCGGTCGGAGAGCCAGCCGCCGATGGGCCGGAAGACGACGGTGACGAGCGCGAACCCGGCCGCCTTGGTCCCGGCGTCGGTCGGCGAGAGGTCGTACCAGGTCTTCAGATACGTCGGCAGGTACACCCCGAAGGCGACGATGCCGCCGAAGCCGATGGCGTACAGCGCCGACAGCTCCCAGGTGACCCGCAGCCTGCCGGCCTGGCCGAGCCGGGTGGTGAGCGCGCTGGTGGGCACGGGCCGGTCCGGGCGGTCGGTGATGAGCAGGGCGGCGAGCACCGCGAAGGCCGCGAGGGCGATCGCCACGACGACGAAGGGCAGGTTGTCGCCGTGCTCGGCGATGCGCGGCGTGAAGTAACCGGAGAGCGCCACGCCGCCCATGCCCATGCCGAAGATACCCAGCGCGAAGCCCCTGCGGGCGGGCGGGAACCAGGAGTTGACGAGCGGGATGCCGATGGCGAACGTCGTCCCGCCGAGGCCCAGCAGGAAGCCGACGCCGAGCATCGCGAGGTAGCTGTTCCGGGCGGGGATGATCAGCAGGACCGGCACGATGGTCAGCGCCGAGACGAGCGGGAACATCAGCCGGGCCCCGTAGCGGTCGGTGAGGGCGCCGACCGGCACACGGCCCAGCGAGCCGACGATCACCGGCACGGCGACCAGCAGCGACTGCTCGAAGGAACTCAGCGCGAGGCGGTCCTTGAAGTCGCTGCCGAGCGGCGCCACGAGGTCCCACGCCCAGAAGGTGAGCGTGAAACCGACGGTCGCCACGGCGAGGTTGCGGTAGGCGGCCGGGGAGGGCTTGGCCGCGAGAGTCTCGTCCACGTCCTCACGCTAGGAATCACCGCCCGGCGCGGCTCACTGTGCTGGGCCATCCGGGTGCAGCCCCGCCTCGACGGCGGCCGTGCGCAACACGTCGCGCAGCATCGCGGGGGTGAGCCTGCCCGTGAAGGTGTTGCGCTGGCTGACGTGGAAGCAGCCGAACAGGTCGAGCCCCTCCCCGGTGGGGCCGCCGGGCAGCACGACGTGCGCCCCGTGGCCGAACGCCGGCCGGGGCCGCGGCACCTCCCAGCCCGCCGCCGTGAAGGCGGGCAGCGCGGCCTGCCAGCCGAAGCCGCCGAGGACGACGACCGCCTTGAGCGTCGGCGCGAGCAGCTTCAGCTCGCTCACCAGCCAAGGGCGGCAGGTGTCGCGCTCCTGCGTGGTGGGCTTGTTCTCGGGCGGGGCGCAGTGCACGGGCGAGGTGATGCGGGTGCCGTGCAGCGTCAGGCCGTCGTCGGCGCTCTCGGCGGTGGGGCGCGAGGCCAGGCCGACGTCGTACAGCGCCGGGTAGAGGAACTCGCCCGAGCGGTCGCCGGTGAACATCCGGCCCGTGCGGTTGGCGCCGTGCGCGGCGGGCGCGAGGCCGATGATCAGGAGCGAGGCGTCGTGCGGACCGAAGCCGGGCACCGGGCGGCCCCAGTACGTCCAGTCGGCGAAGGCGGCGCGTTTGGTGCGCGCGACCTCCTCGCGCCAGTCGACGAGGCGGGGGCAGGCGCGGCAGCCGGTGATCCGCTCGTCCAGTTCGCTCAGGCCGTCCATGCCCTCCACCGTACGTAACGTACGTACGGTCAGGTCAGGGCGGCCCCCAGTGCCGGACGTACGCACGGTCAGCCCAGGGCGGCCCCCAGGGCCAGGAAGCCGCAGATCAGTACGGCCAGCACGGCGAGCAGCGGCCACACGAACCGCAGGTACCGGTCGTAGCCGACCTTCGCGAGCGCGACGCCGCCGATGGTCACCGCGGTCGTCGGCACCCACAGGTTCATCCAGCCGCTGGCCGCCTGCCAGGCCGTGACGACGACGGCGCGGGGGACCCCGGCGAAGTCGGCGAGCGGGGCGAGGATCGGCATGGCGAGCGTGGCGTGGCCGGAGGTGGAGGGGATGAGGAAGGCCAGCGGCAGGTTCACGAGGAAGACGATGACCGCGAACAGCCCGGACGAAGTGCCCTTGACCACGCCCTCGATGGAGTGCAGCACGGTGTCCGTGATCTTCGAGTTGTTCATGATCGTCGTGACACCGCGGGCCAGCAGGATGACCAGGGCGGGCGAGACGAAGTCGGCCGCGCCCTGGACGATCGTCGAGCTGAGCCGCTGCTCCCCCATGCGCGCGACGAGCCCGACGAGGACGGCCGCGCACAGGAACAGGGCCGCCAACTGGGGGAAGGACCAACCCAGTTCGAATCCGTACGGGGTGGCGTCCGCGTCGCCGGTGAGCGCGCTCGACCAGGGCACCACCGAGAAGATCATGAAGGCGAAGACGAGCGCGGTGGCGACGAGCACGGCCTTGTGCAGCCCGGTCAGTCGCGGCACCTCAGCCGGGCCGGCGGCGCCCCGCTCGCGATCGCGGTCGTCGTGGTCGCCCGGCAGGAAGCCGGACAGGGACCGCTCCGGGTCGCGCTGGACGCGCCGGGCGTAGCGGATGACGTACGCGACCGTGACGCCGGTCAGGACGATCCACATGGCGCAGCGCAGCACGATGCCGTCGCCCAGCGAGATGCCGGCGGCGGAGGAGGCGACGCCCGTCGCGAAGGGGTTCACCGTCGAGCACAGGACTCCGACGCCCGCGCCGAGGATGATGACGCCGACAGCGGCCATCCGGTCGTAGCCGAGGGCGAGCATCAGCGGCACGATCAGCCCGTAGAAGCCGAGCGTCTCCTCGGCGAAGCCCTCGACGGTGCCGAGGACGGAGAAGACGACCATGACGCCGGCGATGAGCAGCGCCCCGCGCTCGCGCAGCCGGTGCGCGAGCCGGCCGATGCCGCGGTCCAGCGCCCCGGTCGCGAAGACGACGGTGATGAAGGCGCCGATGGCGAGCACGAAGAGGAACACGCCCGCGCTGCCGTACAGCGAGCCGGCGTTGTCGGGCGCGACCAGCGAGGTCTTCTCGTCCTGGATGCCGTAGAGGCCGTTGACGGGAGAGAGGAACAGGTCGCTCAGGCGGTCGACGAAGGACTGCCCGGAGCCCACCCGGTGATAGGTGCCCTGCACGGGGGCGCCGGAGTCGCCCCGGTCGTACTGCCCGGAGGGGACGAGGAAGGCGAGGAGCCAGACGGCGACGGTGACGACGGCGAGGACGGTCAGCGCGCTGGGGAAGGTGAACTTCCGCCGCCCGCGCTTCCCCGAGGGGCCTTCGGCCGGGTCCCCGCCGACCGGCGTCTTGGCTTCGAAGGACGGCATGGGCAGCACCCCTGGGAGTCGTACGACACATCCGGACCGTTTTGTCGCTGTTGATCCGGATTATCGGCGGCGGGGCTCAGCGGTTTCCGGACGGCTCGCCGGGAGCCGGACATGGCACGCGGAAGCCGGACTAAGGTCGGGGCATGGCTTCGGAGACTTCAGGAGGCGGCACGGACCGCACGCCGGACGACGCCGGTACGGGCAGCGCCACGGCGACGAGCGCCCCCGCGGAAGAGTCGGGCGCCCGCGCGAAGGAGACCCCGGCGGGCGGGGGCTCGGTGCGCGTCGACAGCTGGATCTGGTCCGTCCGCCTCGTCAAGACACGCTCGATGGGCGCCGCCGCCTGCAAGGGCGGCCATGTGCGGGTCAACGGCGACCGCGTCAAGCCCGCGTACGGCGTGCGCGTGGGCGACGAGGTGCGGCTGCGGCAGGCGGGCGGCCGGGAGCGGGTCGTCGTGGTCAAGCAACTCATCCGCAAGCGCGTCGGCGCGCCCGTCGCCGCCGAGGCGTACGTCGACAACAGCCCGCCGCCCCCGCCGCGCGAGGCCGTCGCCCCGGCCGGCATCCGCGACCGGGGCGCGGGCCGCCCCACCAAGCGGGACCGCCGCGAGATGGAACGCCTGCGGGGCGTGGAGGGCTGACACGTCGGGCGCGGGAGGCTGGCAGCGCGGGCGCGGTGGGCCGGCAGCTCAGGCGCGGAGCCGGGCGACCAACTTCGCCGTCTCCTCGCGCCGCGCCCACGCGATCCAGGCGAGGGGCACGATCAGGACCAGCGGCGTCGCCGCGTTCTCCCCGCCGAACGCCGTCACCGTCACGATGAACGCGCCGACCATCAGGCCGATGAACGCCGTCGCGGCGAGCGAGGACAGCAGCGGGAGCAGGAGCGCGACGCCGCCGAGCAGTTCGAGGGCGCCGATGGTGTACATGCCGGGCGCGCCCCAGCCGAGCTTGTCGAAGCCCTCGACGGCGGTGGGGTGCGCGATCAGCTTGGGCACGCCGCTCGCCACGGCGAAGAACACGCCGAGGACCACTTGCAGGGTGCGCAGCGTGATGCGGGCGGCGCGGCCCCGGGGAGCGGTACGGACGGCGGGGGCGGCGGTGGCGGTGGCGGCCATGGAGGTCTCCTCGATGAGCGGTCGGGCGGGCCGCCGCCCCGAAAGGCCGCGGCCCGCCGCGCTGTGCTGCTGTCACCGGTATAGACAGGCCGCCCACCGGGAACTCATCGCTCTCGCACGGACTTTCGCGAAAACGTCGATCAGTCCGTGCCGCCGCCCGTCCCAGTCCCTCACCCTTCGTCCCTCGTCCTTATCCTGGGAGGAGGAGATGACGCTCATGATGCGCACGGGCAGTGAACCCTCGACCGCACGCAGTCCCCTGCGGATGCGTTTCTGGTTCAGCGTATGGGGCCTCGTGTGGGCCGCCTTCGGGGCGGTCGCCTTCGCGCTGGCCGGGCGGGCCGGCTGGGCGGTGGCGTGCGGGGTGCTGCTGGTGGTGGTCGCGGCCGATCTGGCATGGGTGGTGCACCGCATCCGCCAGGGCCCGCACTACCAGCCGGGCCGCGACATCCCCCCGTACGACCCGCCGGACGCTTCCTGACCCGGCCGACGGGCGCGGGCGAGCCGTACCAGGGAGGGTCCGCCAGGCCGCTCCGCGAGGCCGGTCAGCCCCGCTCGTCGAAGCGGGCCGCCGCCAGATAGTCGGGCTGGGGGTCCAGGGCCGCCGCGAGACGGAAGTGGCGCCGCGCCTGATCGGGGCGAGCGCCGCGCTCATAGGTGCGGGCCAGCGCGAAATGCGCGAAGGCGTTGTCCGGCTCGCGCTCCAGCACGATGCTGAACTCCAGCTCGGCGGCGCGCAGCTGCGCGGCGGCGAAGAAGGCGCGCGCCCGCAGCAGCCGGGCCGCGGTGTTCTCCGGGTGGGCGGCGATGACCGTGTCGAGCAGCTTCACCGCGCCACGGGGGTCCCGGGCGGCCAGGAGCTGCTCCGCCGCGCGGAAGTCGATGACATGGGTCTCGGGGGTCGTGTCGGGCACGCTGGGCTCCTTCCCTCGCATCCCTGTCTCAACGCCCGCCGCAGCCGCCCCTATTCCGCGCCGGGGCGGCCGTGCGGACACCCCGGGCGGAGGCCGTGCGGACACCCCGGCGGAAGCGGGACGTTCTCCGGTCCTACGCCCGCGCCCCGCGCACGAGGTCCGCCCACACCGCCTCGACGCGCTCCCGCAGCCCCTCAAGCGGGCCGTCGTTGTCGATCACGACGTCCGCGATCTCCAGCCGCTTCTCGCGGGTGGCCTGCGCGGCCATCCGCGCGCGGGCGTCCTCCTCGCTCATGCCGCGCAGCCGTACGAGGCGCTCCAGCTGGGTCTCGGGGCTCGCGTCCACCACGACCACGACGTCGTACAGCGGCGCGAGGCCGTTCTCCGTGAGCAGCGGCACGTCGTGGACGACGACCGCGTCCGGCGGCGCGGAGCGTTCCAGCTCGGCGGAGCGGGCGCCGACCAGGGGGTGCACGATCGAGTTGAGGACGGCCAGCTGCTGCGGATCGGCGAAGACGAGCGCGCCGAGCGCGGGCCGGTCCAGTGAGCCGTCCGGCGCGAGGATCCCGCGTCCGAAGGCCTCGACCACGGCCGCCAGGCCGGGCGTTCCGGGCGCCACGACCTCGCGCGCGATCTTGTCGGCGTCGATCAGCACCGCACCGGACGCGACGAGCAGCCGCGAGACTTCACTCTTGCCGGCGCCGATTCCGCCGGTCAGACCCACTTTCAGCATGACCGGCAGCTTAGGGCCCGCACCTACGCCTCGCCCTCCCGCTCGGCGAGAAAGCGTTCGAATTCACGGCCGATCTCGTCGGCGGACGGGATGTCGGCCGGTTCGGCCAACATGTTGCCCCGCTCCTGGGCTCCCGCCGCCGCGTCGTACTGATGCTCGAGGCCCTGGATGAGGGCGACCAGCTCCTCGTCGCCCTCCTGGATCTGCCGGTCGATCTCGGTCTGCGTGCGGTGCGCCTCGGTGCGCAGGCCGTGCGCGACGCCGGGCAGCACCAGGCCGGTGGCGGCGGTGATCGCCTCCAGGACCGTGAGGGCCGCGTCGGGGTAGGCGGAGCGCGCGATGTAGTGCGGCACGTGCGCGGCGACACCCAGTACGTCGTGACCGGCCTCCAGCAGGCGGTACTCGACCAGGGAGGCCGCGCTGCCCGGCACCTGCGCCTCGTCGAACGGGCTGCGGTGGCCCGGCACCAGGTCCGTGCGGTTGCCGTGCGGGGTCAGGCCGACGGGGCGGGTGTGCGGCACGCCCATGGGGATGCCGTGGAAGTTCACCGAGAGGCGCACGCCGAGCCGCTCCACGATCTGCTGGACGGCGGCCGCGAAGCGCTCCCACTCGACGTCCGGCTCGGGGCCCGACAGCAGCAGGAAGGGCGCGCCGGTGGCGTCCTGGACGAGGCGGACGTCGAGCGTCGGCACCTCGTAGTCCGTCCAGCGGTCGCGGCGGAAGGTGAGCAGGGGGCGGCGGGCGCGGTAGTCCACGAGCCGGTCGTGGTCGAACCGGGCCACCACCTGTCCGGGAAGGCTGTCCGTGAGCCGCTCGACGATCTGCTCGCCGGTCTCGCCCGCGTCGATGTATCCGTCGAAGTGGTAGAGCATGACCAGTCCGGCCGACTCCTGGGCGAGCGCCATGTCGACGACGGCGAGGCCCTTCGGCTCCCATGCGTACAAACCCTGCGGATCAAGCACTGTGACCGCTCCTCCTCGTGTTCGTAACGGAGAACGCACACAGGGCCACGGGCATTCCCGCGTTCACACTCCTTCGCGGGAGCACCCGTCAGGGGCGCGACCAACAGCCGCCGCACAGCACTGCGGGCCCGCACTCCCGAAGGAGTGCGGGCCCGCAGTGTTCAGCTACTACCGCCTAGAGGCGAGCCTCAGCTCTGGCCGCCGGCGAGCTTCTCGCGCAGCGCGGCGAGCGCCTCGTCCGAAGCCAGCGCGCCGGAGTTGTCGTCCGACTCCGAGGAGTACGAACCGCCGCCGCCACCGCTGGACGCGGCCGGAGCGGCGCCGGCCGGAGCCGCCGCACCCTCGGCCTCGGCCTGGGCGTCGGCCTCGCGGGACTTGATGACCTGAGCCTGGTGCTGCTCGAAGCGCGTCTGCGCCTCGGCGTACTGGGTCTCCCAGGCCTCGCGCTGGGTCTCGTAGCCCTCGAGCCAGTCGTTGGTCTCGGGGTCGAAGCCCTCGGGGTAGATGTAGTTGCCCTGGTCGTCGTAGGACGCGGCCATGCCGTACAGGGTCGGGTCGAACTCGACGGCCGACGGGTCGGCGCCGAAGGACTCGTTGGCCTGCTTCAGCGACAGCGAGATCCGGCGACGCTCGAGGTCGATGTCGATGACCTTGACGAAGATCTCGTCGTTGACCTGGACGACCTGCTCCGGGATCTCCACGTGGCGCTCGGCCAGCTCGGAGATGTGGACCAGGCCCTCGATGCCCTCGTCGACGCGCACGAACGCACCGAACGGAACGAGCTTGGTGACCTTACCGGGAACGACCTGCCCGATCTGGTGCGTGCGGGCGAACTGCTGCCACGGGTCTTCCTGCGTCGCCTTGAGCGACAGGGAGACACGCTCGCGGTCCATGTCCACGTCGAGAACCTCGACGGTGACTTCCTGACCGACCTCGACGACCTCGGAGGGGTGGTCGATGTGCTTCCAGGAAAGCTCGGAGACGTGGACGAGACCGTCGACGCCGCCGAGGTCCACGAACGCACCGAAGTTGACGATCGAGGAGACGACGCCGGAGCGGACCTGGCCCTTCTGCAGGGTCGTGAGGAAGGTCTGGCGGACCTCGCTCTGGGTCTGCTCCAGCCAGGCACGGCGGGACAGGACCACGTTGTTGCGGTTCTTGTCCAGCTCGATGATCTTGGCCTCGAGCTCCTTGCCCACGTAGGGCTGGAGGTCGCGGACACGACGCATCTCGACCAGGGAGGCCGGCAGGAAGCCACGGAGGCCGATGTCGAGGATGAGACCACCCTTGACGACCTCGATGACGGTACCGGTGACGATCCCGTCCTCTTCCTTGATCTTCTCGATCGTGCCCCAGGCACGCTCGTACTGAGCGCGCTTCTTGGACAGGATGAGACGGCCTTCCTTGTCCTCCTTCTGGAGAACAAGGGCCTCGATCTCGTCGCCGACCTTGACGACCTCGTTCGGGTCGACGTCGTGCTTGATCGAGAGCTCGCGGCTCGGGATAACGCCTTCGGTCTTGTAACCGATGTCGAGCAGGACCTCGTCCCGGTCGACCTTCACGATGACGCCGTCGACGATGTCGCCGTCGTTGAAGTACTTGATCGTCTCGTCGATCGCGGCGAGGAAGGCTTCCTCGTTACCGATGTCGTTGACCGCTACCTGCGGGGTGGTGGCGGTGGTCTCGGTGCTGCTCGTCATGTGGGTTAGGGCTCCGGTACGGACATTGAAGTCGTAGGTACTGCAACGCCGGGAGCCGATTTCGCTCTGCAGAAGCCGGACAGCCAAGGAAGCGCGGCTTCCGGCAAGGGAAGGCGCCTCGACAACCGAGGGGACATACAACAGACGCGAGCGCAGCCTGCTAGGTCTGAGGAGCGCAGGCTCGCAGCGCAACTTGTAGCATACGGGGGCGGCCGGACAGGGTCAATGCGCGAAGGCGTACACCCGGGGCGGAACGCCGCATACCCGGCACAAAACCTGTCACCTGAGGCCACAGCGGCCGCACGGCGCCCCCTTCGCGACGAGACGCGACGCGGGATACGGAAGATTACGACGATGGAGCCGATCATCCAAGAGTCCGAGCTGCCCGAACCCGAGGCCACCCGCCGTGACGCGAACGTCACGGAGAGCAGTCGCGCCAACCGCTCCTGGTGGGACCGGAACGCCGACGAGTACCAGAACGAGCACGGCACCTTCCTCGGGGACGACCGCTTCGTGTGGGGACCCGAGGGACTCGACGAGGTGGAGGCGGAGCTGCTCGGCCCGCCGGAGGACCTCAAGGGCAAGGACGTCCTGGAGATCGGCGCCGGCGCCGCCCAGTGCTCGCGCTGGCTCGTGTCGCAGGGCGCGCGGCCCGTCGCCCTCGACCTCTCGCACCGCCAGCTCCAGCACGCGCTGCGGATCGGCGGCTCGGTGCCGCTCGTCCAGGCCGACGCGGGAGTGCTGCCCTTCAAGGACGCCTCCTTCGACCTGGCCTGCTCCGCCTACGGGGCGATGCCGTTCGTCGCCGACCCGGTGCTGGTCCTCAAGGAGGTGCACCGGGTGCTGCGGCCCAGCGGCCGTTTCGTCTTCTCCGCGACCCACCCCATCCGCTGGGCGTTCCCGGACGAGCCCGGCCCGGAGGGGCTCACCGTGGCGGCCTCCTACTTCGACCGCACTCCCTATGTGGAGCAGGACGAGGAGGGCAACGCCGTCTACGTGGAGCACCACAGGACGATCGGCGACCGGGTGCGGGACATCGTGGCAGGCGGTTTCCGCCTCGTGGACATCGTGGAGCCGCAGTGGCCCGCCTGGAACACCCAGGAGTGGGGCGGCTGGTCCCCGCTGCGCGGAAACCTGATCCCGGGGACGGCCATCTACGTCTGCGTACGAGACTGAGCGGGTGATCCACGACCCCGCCGGCCCCGCCGCCCTGAACCTGCCCGTACGCGACGCGCTGCCCCGCCTCTCCTCCGCTCTGGAGGGGCCGGGCAGCGCCGTGCTGTGCGCGCCGCCCGGCACGGGCAAGACGACCCTGGTGCCGCTGGCGCTCGCGGGCCTGATCGACGTGCCGGGCGCCTTCGAGGGCGTACGCCGGGTCGTCGTCGCCGAGCCGCGGCGCATCGCCGCGCGGGCCGCCGCCCGGCGGATGGCGTGGCTGCTCGGCGAGAAGGTGGGCCAGAGCGTCGGCTACACGGTGCGTGGGGAGCGGGTGGTGGGCCCCCACGCACGCGTGGAGGTCGTCACGACGGGTGTCCTGCTCCAGCGGCTCCAGCGGGACCAGGAGCTGGCCGGCGTGGACGTGGTGATCCTCGACGAGTGCCATGAGCGGCACCTCGACGCGGACACCGTGGCCGCCTTCCTGGTGGACGTGCGGGCGGCCCTGCGGCCCGAGCTGCGGCTGGTGGCCGCGTCCGCGACGACCGACGCCGAGGGGTGGGCGAGGGTCCTCGGGAACGCGCCGGTGGTGGAGGCGCGCGGGACCGCGCACCCCGTGGAGGTCGTGTGGGCGCCGCCCGCCCGGCCGGTGCGGCCCCCGCACGGGATGCGGGTCGACCCGGCGCTGCTCACGCATGTGGCGTCGGTGGTGCGGCGGGCGCTGGCCGAACGGGACGGGGACGTCCTGTGCTTCCTGCCCGGCGTCGGGGAGATCGCGCGCGTGGCCGGGCAGCTGGGCGCCCTCGGCGACGTGGAGGTGCTCCAGGTGCACGGGCGGGCGCCGGCCGCCGTGCAGGACGCGGTCCTCGCCGGGTCGCCGGGGCGGCGGGTCGTGCTCGCCACGTCCGTGGCCGAGTCGTCGTTGACGGTGCCCGGGGTGCGGGTGGTCGTGGACGCGGGCCTCGCGCGCGAGCCGCGGGTCGACCACGCGCGCGGGCTGAGCGCGCTGGCGACCGTGCGGGCCTCGCAGGCCGCGGGGCGGCAGCGGGCGGGCCGGGCCGGGCGGGAGGCGCCGGGGGCCGTGTACCGGTGCTGGGCGGAGGCCGAGGACCAGCGGCTGCCCCGCTTCCCCGCTCCGGAGATCAAGCTGGCGGACCTCGCCTCGTTCGCCCTGCAAGTGGCGTGCTGGGGCGATCCGGACGCCTCCGGGCTCGCCCTCCTCGACCCTCCGCCGGGTGGCGCGATGGCGGCGGCGCGCGAGGTCCTGACGGCGGTCGGCGCGGTGGACGGGGCCACGGGCCGGGTGAGCGCGCGGGGCACGCGGATGGCGCGGGTGGGCCTGCATCCCCGGCTGGCGCGGGCGCTGCTGGACGCCGTGCCGCGGGTGGGCGCGCGGCGGGCCGCCGAGGTCGTGGCCCTCCTGAGCGAGGAGCCGCCCCGGGAGTACGGCGACGACCTCGCCGCCGCCTGGCGCTCCGCGCGGCGGGGCGGCGACGGGTACGCGGCGCGCTGGAGCACGGAGACGCGGCGCCTGGCTTCCGCGGCGGAGACCTCCGCCGGACGGAGCGCTCCGGAGGCCGCGGGCGCGTCCGACGAGAAGGCGGCCGGGATCGTCGCTGCCCTGGCGTTCCCCGAGCGGGTGGCCAGGGCGGTGGGCGGCGGGGTCTGCCTCATGGCCAACGGCACCCGCGCCGAGCTGCGGCCGGGCTCGTCGCTCGCGGGGGCCGAGTGGATCGCCGTGGCCGTGGCCGACCGGCCCGTGGACGCCGGGCACGCGCGGGTGCTGCTGGGCGCGCAGATCGACGAGGAGACGGCACGCGCCGCCGCCGCGCCGCTGCACTCGGAGCGGGACGAGGTGGCCTGGTCCGGCGGCGATCTGGTGGCGCGGCACGTGGAGCGCCTCGGGGCGCTGGAACTGGTGGTGCGGCCCCTGCGGAACCCGGACCCCGACCTCGTGCGCGAAGGGCTGCTCGCCGGGCTGCGTGCGGAGGGCACCGGGCTGCTGAAGTGGTCCCGGGGCGCCCAGGAGCTGCGGGAGCGGCTGGCGTTCCTGCACCGGCACCTGGGCGCGCCCTGGCCCGACGTGGCCGAGGACGCCCTGTACGCGCGCGTGGACGAGTGGCTGGAACCCGAGCTGTCCAAGGCGCGGCGCCGGTCCGATCTGGGCCGGATCGACGCCGGTCAGGCGCTCTCGCGGCTGCTGCCGTGGGCGACCGGCGAGGCGGTCCGGCTCGACGAGCTGGCGCCGGAGCGCCTTGAGGTGCCGAGCGGGTCCAGGATCCGCCTCGACTACTCCGACCCGGACCGGCCCGTGCTGGCGGTGAAGCTGCAGGAGCTGTTCGGGTCGGCCGAGACCCCGCGGCTCGCGGGCGGCCGGGTGCCGGTGCTCGTCCATCTGCTGTCCCCGGCGGGGCGCCCGGCCGCCGTCACGGCCGATCTCGCCTCCTTCTGGCGCGAGGGCTACCGCGCGGTGCGGGCGGAGTTGCGCGGCCGCTATCCGAAGCACCCGTGGCCGGAGGACCCGGCGGCGGCCGAGCCGACCCGCTACACCAAGGCCCGCCAGGCGCGGCGGGACGCGGACGCCCGGAACGCCTGAGGCCTGGGTGCCCAGGTGCCCAGGTGCCTAGGCGTCGGCAGGCTGCGGGTCGGGGTCGTTCGCCGCTGTCGGGCGCGGGGTGCCCGGCCTGCGTCCGCGTGCTTCCAGCCACAGGGAGAGCGCGAGCAGGAGGAGGCCGAGGGTCAGGAAGCCCCAGGGGAGGTAGGAGGTCAGCAGGAGGACCAGGACGCGTTGCGACCTGACTTGTTCCACGGTGCTCTCGACGTAGTCCTCGCGCATCTTCACGTGCCCGGCGAAGACCGTGAGTTTGTCGCGTCCGCCGAGGAGCGAGCCGCCGCGCAGTTCGTTCTTCTGGATCTCCTCGCCGTAGACGGGGGCCCCGGTGGTCGGCTCGACCCAGAACTTGCGGACCGTGGTGTACCAGCGGGTGGTGCCCGTCTCGGCGAGGGCCTCGGGCGTGATGCCCTTGACCGGCATCGTCTTGGGGAAGGGGACCTTGGTCCAGGGGACGGTCTGCTCGAAGTAGTAGACCCGCACGCCCCGGAAGGTCCGTTCTCCTTTGTAGTGGATGGGTCGGGTGACGCGGGCCTGCGCGTCGAAGTACGCGTAGTCCCGTTTCTCCGTCAGGAAGGGCCACTTGAACTCGATGCCCTCGCGCTCGACGGGGTCCCCGTCGACCGATTCGCCGGGTGCGTGCACCGGTTCCTGGCTGTGCGCGTCGAAGATGTAGCGCTCGGGGATCTTGGAGACCATCTTGCCGTCGGAGTCCTGGACGTAGGAGAGCGCGTCCCAGACGACGACGTCGCGGTCGGCGCTCTTCTCGATCTTCTCCGAGGCCTCCACGTTGCCCTTGAGGGTCTGCACGATGGTCACTTTGTCGACCTTCTCGGCCTTCATCGAGCCGTAGTCGATGAGGGTGGGGTTCCGCGCCTCCAGGACGGCTTCCTGGTACTGGTTCGGCGGGATCTTCGCCAGGCGCGGGAAGGCGTACCAGCGCACGAGCGGGGACATGGCCGTGCAGAACACGGCGAGGGCGAGCAGGACGAGGCTGGCCTTGCGGCGCATCGCGGCGGCCTCCCTACGTCTACGGGTGTGCGGGGACGGTGGTGAGCAGCGGCTCGGGTGACGTCCCGCCGGACGGGGCGCCGATCGCGGTGATCGTCAGGACGAGGGCGAGCGCGACGGCGAGACCTGCGGCGGCGGCGATGAGGGCACGCATGCGGGGCCTTTCGGGTCGCTCGGCGGCGGCCGTAACTGATAGGCCGTCAGGCCGGGCACGGTAGCAACGCGCGGGCGAGATGAGAACACGTCGCGCGGCGCACGGCCGGGCCGCCCGCCGCACCGTCACGGTGCACGACGTGGGACCGCCCCCGCGCCATGGGTGGCGCGGGGGCGGTCCTGGGAAGCCTCGGAGGGCTCAGGGGCCGGTCAGGCGGCCGGAGTGCTCGGCGTGGCCGGGGTGGTGGGAGTCGCGGGGGCAGTCGGGGTCTCGGGGGTGGTCGGGGTGGTCGGGGTGGTGGCCGCGGCGGTCACCTTCAGCTCGACGGTGAGGGTGGCCCCGCCGACCGTGACGACGCGCAGCAGATACGTGCCCGCCGCGTCGCCCGCGTACAGCCTCGGCAGTGTCAGCAGGCCGTTCGCGTCGGTCTTCAGGCCCTTGAGGGTGCGGACCGGATTGCCGTTCGCGTCCTTGAAGAAGGGGCCCTTGTCGTTGGCCGTCGTGTCCGTCGCCGACTTGACCAGGGTGGCGCCGGCCACGACACCGGCGGCGGCCCGGCCCTTGTACGTCGCCTTGACCGCGACCCGGTCGGCGAACTCCTTGCCCTGCTCGCAGACCAGCGGCTCGTCGCCGGTCCTGGCCAGGGCGTCCGCCTGGCGCTCGGTGACCTTCGCGCCGAAGTCCAGGCCCGTCAGCGTGCGGCCCACGACCGTGGCGCGCACGGTGAACTGGCCTGCCTTCTCGCCCGCCTTGATGACCGGGGCGGTGGCGCGGCCGGTGGCGGACGTGGTCACGACGACGCTCCTCGCGCCGCCGTCGAAGCGGGCGTCCGTGTCACCGGCGATCCTGAACTTCACCTTGACCTTGGCGACGGCCGAGCCCGACTTGGCCTCCGCGCGCACCTGGACCCGCTCGGCGAAGGTCTCGCCGGCCGTCGCGGCCAGCGCGCCGGTGCCGGCGTCCTTCAGACGGGCGACCCGCTCGGCGGGCGTGGCGGGGTCGGGGTCGGGCTTGTGGCCGCCGTCGCCCGGCCTGCCGCCACCGCCGTTGCCCGGCTTGTCGGCGTTGCCGGGCCGGTAGGTGCCCGTCATGTCCCTGTTGCCGGACGTGTCCTTGGCGGAACCGGTGCTGCCGGGCGTCAGGACCGGGTTGAGACCCGGGCCCCGGCCGTCGCTGCGGTCGTCCGGCAGTACGCCCTCGCCGTCGGGGACCTCGTGGGTGCCCTGGCGGTAGTACTCCAGCCACGACAGGACCGTGTTCAGGTACTCCGTGGAGTGGTTGTAGCTGAGGATCGCCTGGTGGAGGTCGTCCTCGACCGCCAGGTCACGGTCCTTCCCGCAGAGGTAGTGGCCGGCGGCGAGCGCCGCGTCGTAGATGTTGTTGGGGTCCTTCTCGCCGTCGTTGTTGCCGTCCTGCCCCGAGGTGGCCCACGTCGAGGGGATGAACTGCATCGGGCCGACCGCGCGGTCGTGCGTGCGGTCGCCGTCGTAGGCGCCGTTGTCCGTGTCGGTGATCTTCGCGAAGCCGATGCCGTTCAGGACCGGGCCGAGGATCGGCTTGAGCGTCGTGCCGTTCGCGTCGACGCGGCCGCCGCGGGCCTGGCCCGACTCGACCTTGCCGATGGCGGCGAGCAGTTGCCAGGGGAGGTTGCAGCCGGGTTTGGTCTCGGCCAGCGCCGACTCGGCCTTCTTGTAGGCGTCCAGGACGGTGGCCGGCAGGCCCGCCTCCACGTCCTTGTCACCGCCGTTGGGGG
This sequence comes from Streptomyces sp. NPDC031466, assembly GCF_055581265.1. Lineage (NCBI taxonomy): Bacteria > Bacillati > Actinomycetota > Actinomycetes > Kitasatosporales > Streptomycetaceae > Streptomyces > Streptomyces sp. NPDC031466. Next base: position 544,748 of record NZ_JBVIJT010000002.1, on the reverse strand, counting down.
CGAACGGCGGAACGGGGCTCTTGAGGGACGGCAGATCGGTGTAGTAGGGCGAGTCACCGGTCGCGGACCCACCCGCGGGCGGGGTGTCCGAGGCCCCCGCCGTCTGCCCGTCACGCGGTACGTCCGTCACACCCGGGGCCTGCGATGCGGCCAGCGCCGCCACGGCCGCCGCGGCCACCGCGCTGGTCACCGCCCCTCTGCGCAGTCGCCTGCCGATTACCGGCGCCATGACCGAGCCACCCCTCCCCTTATGCAGCCTGTTGCGAGCCGTCTCCGCCTCCGTACGCGGTCGCTTTCGTACGCGCGTACTCCCCGGCGGGATGGCTCTGGCGACACTACGACAACTTGCGGTGCCCGGGCACCTGTTCGTGCCCGGTTTTTACCGGTTGGCCGACAGGCCGCGACAGGGCTGTTACGCCAGGGGCCTCCGGCCGGGCGTCCGGCTCCTCGAAGTCGCCCTGCGCGCGGGCGAACCGTCCGGGGCCTTGGCCTCGTGATGCGCTCAGCGGGAGCGTCGTGGTTGCTCGCGCCGTTCCCCGCACCCCTTCAGGGCGCTCCGCCGACCCCGGGTCAGGGGCGCGAGGAACTGCGCGCCCAGTCCCCACCCAGCCGCACGAAGCGAAATCCCCCAGCCCCCAGGGGCGCGGGGAACTGCGCGACCAGCCACGTCCGACCCGCACGAGACCCAAACCGACACCCCCCCCAGGGGCGCGGGGAACTGCGCGGCCGGTCGCACTGCACGCACGACACCGATCCCCGGCCCGGGAGGGCTAGTGCGCGGCGGATTCCCAGTTCGGGCCCACGCCCACCGACACATCCAGCGGGGCCCGCAAGGCCACCGCGCCGGCCATCTCCCGGCGGACCAGCTCCTCCACCTTCGCCCGCTCCCCGGGAGCGATCTCCAGGACGATTTCGTCGTGGACCTGGAGCAGCATCCGGGAGTCGAGCCCCGCCTCGGTCAGCGCGCGGTGCACGTTCAGCATGGCGATCTTGACGATGTCGGCGGCCGTGCCCTGGATCGGGGCGTTCAGCGCCATCCGCTCGGCCATCTCGCGGCGCTGGCGGTTGTCGCTGTTGAGATCGGGGAGGTAACGCCGGCGGCCCAGCATCGTCTCCGTGTACCCCGTGGCACGCGCCTCGTCGACCGCGCGGCGCAGATAGTCCCGCACCCCGCCGAACCGCTCGAAGTACGTGTCCATCAGGGCCCGCGCCTCGCCCGCGTCGATGTTCAGCTGCTGGGAGAGGCCGAACGCGGAGAGGCCGTACGCCAAGCCGTACGACATCGCCTTGATCTTGCGCCGCATCTCCGCGTCCACGGCGTCGCGCGCCACGGAGAAGACCTGCGAGGCGACGGTGGTGTGCAGGTCCTCGCCGGAGGTGAACGCCTCCAGGAGGCCCTCGTCCTCCGAGAGGTGCGCCATCACGCGCAGTTCGATCTGACTGTAGTCCGCCGTCATCAGCGACTCGAAGCCCTCGCCGACGACGAACCCGCGGCGGATCGCCCGCCCCTCGTCGGTGCGGACCGGGATGTTCTGGAGGTTGGGGTCGGTCGAGGAGAGCCGGCCCGTGGCGGCCACCGTCTGGTTGAACGTGGTGTGGATGCGGCCGTCCGCGGCGATCGACTTGATCAGGCCCTCGACGGTGACGCGCAGCTTCGCCTGCTCGCGGTGGCGGAGCATGATGACCGGCAGTTCGTTCTCCGTCTGGGCGGCGAGCCAGGCCAGCGCGTCGGCGTCCGTGGTGTAGCCGGTCTTGGTCTTCTTCGTCTTGGGGAGGTTCAGCTCGCCGAAGAGGACTTCCTGGAGCTGCTTGGGCGAGCCGAGGTTGAACTCGTGGCCCGCCGCCGCGTGCGCCTCCTTCACGGCCTGCTGCACGGCGCCCGCGAACTGCTGCTCCATCGCCTCCAGATGGGCGCGGTCGGCCGCGATGCCGTGCCGCTCCAGGCGGGCCAGGAGCGTGGACGTCGGCAGTTCGACATCCGTCAACAGGTCGCTCGCGCCGACCTCCTGGAGCTTCTCGCCGAAGGCGGCGCCCAGGTCGAGGACGGTGCGGGCCTGCGACATCAGGTGGTCGGCCTCGGCCCGGTCGTCCTCCTCCGTGCCGAAGGCGAGCTGGCCGTCGGCGGCGGAGGCGGGCGCCAGCTCGCGGCCCAGGTACTCCAGGGAGAGCGCGTCCAGGGCGAAGGAGCGGCGGCCCGGCTTGACCAGGTACGCGGCCAGGGCGGTGTCCATGGTGACGCCGGCCACGCTCCAGCCGTGCTCGGGGAAGACCCGCATCACGGACTTGGCGTTGTGCAGGACCTTCGGCTTGTCGGGGTCGGCGATCCACGCCGCGAACGCGTTCTCGTCGGCCTCGTCCAGGGTGGTCGGGTCGAACCAGGCGGCCGCTCCGCCGGCCGCGGCGAGCGCGACCTCGGTGACGGTGCCCGAACCAAGCTGCCAGGTGTCGACCGTGGCCATGCCCAGGACCGCCTTGCCGTGCTCGGCGAGCCAGGGGGCCAGCTCGCCCGCGCCGAGCACCGCGCCGTCCAGCTCGACACCCGGCTCGGCCGGGGCCTGCTCGGCCTCCTCGGTGCCCGGGTCGACGGCGAGGAGCCGCTCGCGCAGCGAGGGGTTACGGATCTCCAGGGTGTCCAGGACCATGGCGAGCGCCGTGCGGTCGTAGGGAGCGCGCGCCAGGTCGGCGACCGTCTTGGGCAGCTCGACGTCGCGGACCATCTCGGTGAGCCGGCGGTTGAGCTTGACCGACTCCAGGTGATCGCGGAAGTTCTGCCCGGCCTTGCCCTTGACCTCGTCGGCGCGCTCGACCAGGTCGGCGAACGAACCGAACTGGTTGATCCACTTCGCGGCGGTCTTCTCGCCGACGCCGGGGATGCCCGGGAGGTTGTCCGACGGGTCGCCGCGCAGCGCCGCGAAGTCGGGGTACTGGCTGGGGGTGAGGCCGTACTTCTCCGTGACCTTCTCCGGCGTGAAACGCGTCAGCTCCGAGACGCCCTTCGTCGGATAGAGCACCGTCACGTGGTCGGTGATCAGCTGGAAGGAGTCGCGGTCACCCGTGACGATCAGCACGTCGAAGCCGGCCGCCTCCGCCTGCGTGGCGAGCGTGGCGATGACGTCGTCCGCCTCGAAGCCGTCGACGGCGAAGCGCACCGCGCGCATCGCGTCGAGCAGCTCGCCGATCAGCTCGACCTGGCCCTTGAACTCGTCCGGGGTCTTGGAACGGTTCGCCTTGTACTCCGGGAACTCCTGGGAGCGCCACGTCTTGCGGGAGACGTCGAACGCCACCGCGAAGTGCGTGGGCGCCTCGTCACGCAGGGTGTTCGCCAGCATCGAGGCGAAGCCGTAGATCGCGTTCGTCGGCTGGCCCGTCGCGGTCGTGAAATTCTCCGCGGGCAGCGCGAAGAACGCCCGGTAGGCCAGGGAGTGCCCGTCCATGAGGAGCAGGCGCGGGCGCTGCTCGCCTCCCGCCCCGCCGGCCTGGGTCGCCGCGGACTCGGACTTCTTCTTCGATGCTGTTTCTGCCACGCCCCCGATCCTGCCACGCCCCACCGACAGTCCCGTCCCGTCCCGGCCCTCGGCCGGGCATTGTCACCGGCGCGTGGGAGGATCGATGACGTAGCTCACGTACGTGCTCGAAGGGGAGCCGACCATGGCAAGCAAGCCGCCCAAGGGCGATCCGGTCCAGGACGCGCCGCAGGTCGCCGAGGCCCGGCACGCGGCGGCGGGGCTGCCCGCCATCGGTCACACGCTGCGGATGGCACAGCAGCAGATGGGGGTGCGCCGCACCGCGCTGACCCTGCTGCAGGTCAATCAGAAGGACGGCTTCGACTGCCCCGGTTGCGCCTGGCCCGAGCCGGAGCACCGCCACAAGGCGGAGTTCTGCGAGAACGGCGCGAAGGCGGTCGCCGAGGAGGCCACGCTGCGCCGTGTGACGCCCGACTTCTTCGCCGCGCACCCCGTCGCCGACCTCGCCACCCGCAGTGGCTACTGGCTGGGGCAGCAGGGCCGCCTCACCCACCCCATGTACCTGGCGGAGGGCGCCGAGCGCTACGAGCCGGTCAGCTGGGAGCGGGCCTTCGACATCGTCGCCGAGGAGCTGGCGGCCCTGGAGAGCCCCGACGAGTCCGTGTTCTACACCTCGGGCCGCACCAGCAACGAAGCGGCGTTCCTCTACCAGCTCTTCGCCCGCGAGCTGGGCACGAACAACCTCCCCGACTGTTCGAACATGTGCCATGAGTCGTCCGGCTCCGCGCTGACCGAGACGATCGGCATCGGCAAGGGCAGCGTCCTCCTGGAGGACCTGTACCGGTCGGACCTGATCATCGTCGCCGGGCAGAACCCCGGCACGAACCACCCGCGCATGCTCTCCGCCCTGGAGAAGGCCAAGAACAACGGCGCGAGGATCATCACGGTCAATCCGCTGCCCGAAGCGGGCATGGAGCGCTTCAAGAACCCGCAGACCCCCCAGGGCATGCTCAAGGGCACCGCCCTCACCGACCTCTTCCTGCAGATCCGCCTCGGCGGCGACCAGGCCCTCTTCCGCCTCCTCAACAAGCTGATCCTCCAGACCGAGGGCGCGGTCGACGAGACGTTCGTACGCGAACACACCCATGGGTACGAGGAGTTCGCCGCCGCCGCTCGCGACGCCGACTGGGACGACACCCTCCGGGCCACGGGCCTGGACCGGGCCCGCATCGAGGAGGCCCTCGCCATGGTCCTCGCCTCGAAGCGCACCGTCGTGTGCTGGGCGATGGGCCTGACCCAGCACAAGCACTCCGTGCCGACCATCCGCGAAGTCGTCAACTTCCTTCTGCTGCGCGGCAACATCGGCCGCCCCGGCGCCGGCGTCTGCCCCGTGCGCGGCCACTCGAACGTGCAGGGCGACCGCACGATGGGCATCTTCGAGCGGCCCGCGCCCGCCTTCCTCGACGCCCTGGAGAAGGAGTTCGGCTTCGCACCGCCCCGCCGGCACGGCCTGGACGTCGTGCGCGCCATCCGCGCCCTGCGCGACGGCGAGGCGAAGGTGTTCTTCGCCATGGGCGGCAACTTCGTGTCGGCCTCCCCCGACACCGAGGTCACCGAGGCGGCCATGCGCAAGGCGCGCCTGACCGTGCACGTCTCCACCAAGCTGAACCGCTCGCACGCCGTCACGGGCACACGCGCCCTGATCCTGCCCACCCTCGGGCGCACCGAGCGCGATGTGCAGGCGGGCGGCGAGCAGTTCGTCACCGTCGAGGACTCCATGGGGATGGTGCACGCCTCCCGGGGCCGCCTGGAGCCCGCGAGCGACCAGCTGCTGTCCGAGCCCGCCATCGTGTGCCGCCTCGCGCGCCGCGTCCTCGGCCCCGACTCACGCACCCCCTGGGAGGAGTTCGAGAGGGACTACGCCGCCGTCCGCGACCGCATCGCCCGCGTCGTCCCCGGCTTCGAGGACTTCAACGCGCGCGTGGCGCACCCCGGCGGCTTCGCCCTGCCGCACGCCCCGCGCGACGAGCGCCGCTTCCCCACCGCCACCGGCAAGGCCAACTTCACGGCCGCGCCCGTCGAGTACCCGGCCCTCCCCGAGGGGCGGCTGCTGCTGCAGACCCTGCGCTCCCACGACCAGTACAACACCACCATCTACGGCCTGGACGACCGCTACCGCGGCATCAAGAACGGCCGCCGCGTCGTCCTGGTCAACCCCGAGGACGCCGGGGAGCTGGGCTTCGCCGACGGGACCTACGCCGACCTGGTCGGCGAGTGGCAGGACGGCGTGGAGCGCCGCGCCCCGGGCTTCCGCGTCGTGCACTACCCGACGGCCCGCGGGTGCGCCGCCGCCTACTACCCCGAGACCAACGTCCTGGTGCCGCTGGACGCCACCGCCGACACCAGCAACACCCCTGCCAGCAAGTCCGTCGTCGTACGCCTGGAACAATCGGCGCTCGACTGAGCGTTCGCTCAGCGACAGGTCGAGCAACAGCAGTCGAGCGACACCAGGTGTCGACGAACGAACGGAGCCGGGCCCCATGGGTGAGCAGCACAGCGTGAAGTTCCCGCAGGAGGTCATCGACGAGTACGCCTCGCTCGGTGTCGACCTGCCCTCCCTGTTCTCGGCGGGCCACCTCGGCACCCGCATGGGCGTCCAGATCCTGGAGGCCTCGGCGGAGCGGGTCGTCGCCACCATGCCGGTCGAGGGCAACACCCAGCCGTACGGCCTGCTGCACGGCGGCGCCTCCGCGGTGCTCGCCGAGACCCTGGGCTCGGTCGGCGCGATGCTGCACGGCGGCAGCAAGAAGCTCGCCGTCGGCGTCGACCTGAACTGCACCCACCACCGCGGTGCCCGCTCCGGTCTGGTCACCGGCGTGGCGACGCCCGTGCACCGCGGCCGCTCCACGGCCACGTACGAGATCGTGATCAGCGACGAGCAGGGCAGGCGGGTGTGCAGCGCGCGCCTGACCTGCATGCTGCGGGACGTCCCCGCCGAGGGCGCGCCGGAGCCGGCCGGCGCCGACGGCTGATTCCCCCAACGGGCGGGCCCGCGCCCGCCGTCGGGACGCGCGTCATCGGGGCGGCGGCGGTCTGGCGCCGGCGCGGGCCGCGGTCTAGCGTCGGCGCATGCGGCACCGGATGCGGATCAGCGCGCTCGCCCTCGCGCTCCCGTTGACTCTCGGCACGGGCTGCGGCGGCCCCGCCGCGGAAGGCGCCGGGAGCACGGGGAGTACCGGGAGCACCACCAGTTCCGTCGGCGGCGGCCCCTCCCCCGGCGCCACCTCCCCCACCCGGTTATGCACCGCGCTCGTCACCGAGTGGGCCCGGCAGCTCTACGCCGCGGACGGCTCGGGAGGCTCGGACGGCCCGGGAGGCTACGGCGACTACCAGTCGATGGGCCTGTCGAACGGGCAGTACGCGATCCTGCGCGACGTCCTGGACGCCGCCCGAGCCGAGCGCCGACGGCAATCCGCCGCCGCCGGACGGAAGTTGATCGACCGGCAGGCACGGAAGCGGTGTGCCGAGCGCTACCGCGACGGCGGGCCGAGCGGCGGGCCGTGGACATGAACGCCATCGGCCCGGTCGAGCCGGGCGAGGACACCTACGACCACGAGAGGGCCGCCCCCGAACCGGCCCCGCCCGATCCGCGCCGCCGCCGCAACCGCCGCCGGGCGTTCGCCGCCACCGCGGCCATGGTCCTCGCCGGCGCCGGGATCGGCCTCTACGTGACGCGTCCGCAGCCGCCCCCCGCCCCGCCACCGCCCTGGCCGTCGCAGAGCGTGTCGGTGACGTACACCGACGAGATGTCCCGCCCCCGGGCCGGCGAGCGGGCCTTCACCTTCGCCGTCCGGGTCACCCAGTGGTCCGGGCCCCCGGTGTCCCTGCTGAGGGTCGCCCAGCCCTCGGCGGCGCTTTCGGTACGCACATCGCCCGGCACCCCATTCACGGTGAAAACGGGAACACCCCGGAAGTTGATCATCACGGTGCACATTCGCGAATGCGGAGAAGTGCCACGGAATGCCGGGCTCCCTTTCCTGGAGGTAACGCTGCGTAATGCGCGGGCAAAGCAGCGGCAGAGTTACATCCTGGGTCCGGAATACGCCAATGATCTTTCCGGGGCGCTGAGCGCCGCATGCCCGCGAACACGCACGTCATGAGCCAAACGCCTTTACGCTCCTGCCGCCTGTCCTGGAGATTCTCACCATGTGGATACGCCGAGATCCACCGAACAGGGTCGTATTCGTCCTCAACCGCCCCCTGCGTTCCAGCCCGGAATACTCCGTGGCATAACAAGAGCGTCACAGCCTTGGTCCGACCACTCCACTGGGCACAAAGGCGCCCTTAGAGTCACGGCCAGTCACCGCGCCCACCGGATTCCTGTCAGTTCGGTTCCGCGCTCGACTCGGCGTTCCAGCAAGGGACAGCCGTGCCAGGGGAAAGGACTGATCGTGCGTCAACGTTCGCTCATAGCCATCACCGCTGCACTTACCGCCGGGGCTCTGACCCTGACCGCCTGTGGCTCGCGCGACGACAAGGACAAGGAGAGCGCCGAAGGCGGCGGCACCACCGTGGTCATCGGCGTCGACGCGCCGCTGACCGGTGACCTCTCCGCGCTGGGCCTCGGCATCCGCAACTCCGTCGAGCTCGCCGCCAAGCAGGCCAACGCCAAGAAGTACGTCGACGGCATCACCTTCAAGGTGCAGTCCGCGGACGACCAGGGCCAGCCCTCGTCCGGCCAGACGAACGCCACCAAGTTCGTCGCCAACAAGGAGCTCCTCGGCGCCGTCGGCCCGCTGAACTCCTCCGTCGGCGAGTCCATGCAGAAGGTCTTCGACGACGCCAAACTCGTCCAGGTGTCCCCCGCCAACACCAACCCGGCCATGACCCAGGGCCAGGACTGGAACGGCGGCAAGAAGGTCCGCCCGTACAAGGCCTACTTCCGCACCGCCACCACGGACGCCATCCAGGGCCCCTTCGCGGCGCAGTACCTGTACAACAAGGCCAAGAAGAAGCGGGTCTACGTCATCGACGACAAGAAGACCTACGGCGCGGGCCTCGCCGCCACCTTCAAGGACGAGTTCACCAAGCTCGGCGGCAAGGTCGCCGGCACCGAGCACGTCAACCCGGACACCAAGGACTTCGGCGCCGTCGCCACCAAGATCAAGAACTCGAACGCCGACGTCGTCTACTACGGCGGCGAGTACCCGGCGGCCGGCCCGCTCAGCAAGCAGATGAAGAAGGCCGGGGCCAAGATCCCGCTCGTCGGCGGCGACGGCCTCTACAGCGCCGACTACATCAAGCTCGCCGGCAAGGACGGCAAGGGCGACTACGCCACCTCCGTCGGCCAGCCCGTCGAGCAGCTGCCCTCCGCCAAGGAGTTCATCGCCAACTACAAGAAGGCCGGCTACAAGGAGGCCTACGAGGCCTACGGCGGCTACTCCTACGACAGCGCCTGGGCCATCATCGAGGCCGTCAAGAAGGTCGTCGAGGACAACGACGGCAAGCTGCCCTCCGACGCCCGCGCCAAGATCGTCGACGCCATGCAGGACGTCTCCTTCGACGGCGTGACCGGCAAGGTCGCCTTCGACGAATACGGCGACGCCACCAACAAGCAGCTCACGGTCTACCAGGTCAAGGACACCACCGACCCGGCCAAGGGCTGGAAGCCCGTCGAGTCCGGCACCTACACCGGCTGACCCACACCCGCAGCACGACACCGCCGCGCGGAGCGCTGCCCGACAGCGCCCCGCGCGGCGTCGCATCCGACGCCGCGACGACGACCGTCGCAGCGGTGCCGTACCCGTCGCTTTCGAAAGACTCGGAGGACCTGCGGTGCACGAACTGCCGCAACAGCTGGTCAACGGCCTGCTACTGGGATCCATGTACGGCCTGATCGCCATCGGCTACACAATGGTCTACGGCATCGTCCAGCTCATCAACTTCGCCCACGGCGAGATCTTCATGGTCGGCGGCTTCGGCGCCCTCACCGTCTGGCTCTGGCTCCCCGGCTCCACGACCATGTGGGTGGCCATCCCCCTCATGCTCCTGGGCGCCGTCATCGTCTCCACCACCATCGCCATCGGAGCCGAACGCTTCGCCTACCGGCCCCTGCGCGGCGCCCCGCGGCTCGCCCCGCTCATCACCGCCATCGGCCTCTCCCTCGCCCTCCAGCAAGCCGTCTGGGCCTGGTACCCGAACGCCAAGTCCTCCCGCACGTTCCCCGAGATCCCCGGCGACTCCATCCACCTCGGCAGCGTCACCATCCAGCCCGGCGACCTCTTCCTCGTCGCCGCCGCACCGATCTGCATGTTCGCCCTCGGCTGGTTCGTCATGAGGACCCGCGTCGGCCGCGGCATGCAGGCCACCGCCCAGGACCCCGACACCGCCAAACTCATGGGCGTCAACACCGACCGCGTCATCGTCGTCGCCTTCGCCCTCGGCGCCGCCTTCGCCGGCATCGCCGCCGTCGCCTACGGCTTCCGCTACGGCGAGGTCAACTTCCGCATGGGCTTCCTGTGGGGCCTCAAGGCCTTCACCGCCGCCGTCCTCGGCGGCATCGGCAACATCTACGGCGCCATGATCGGCGGACTCGTCCTCGGCGTCGCCGAAGCCCTCGCCACCGCCTACATGAACAACATCCCCGGAATGGACAAGCTCGGCGGCCAGTCCTGGGCCGACGTCTGGGCGTTCGTACTCCTCATCGTCGTCCTCCTCGTCAGACCCCAGGGCCTGCTCGGCGAGCGCGTCGCGGACAGGGCGTGACCACCATGACCACACAGACCACAGCGGCCGGCGCCCCCCGCCCCCGCGAGGAGCACGCCGCCACGGGCCTCATCCCGCTGCCCGCCGGACCCGCCCGCGCCCTGGCCACCGGCGGCGGTGCCCTCACCGTCGTCTCCGCCTTCCTCGCCTGGACGTGGACCGCCGCCTTCCCCGGCGACCTCACCGTCTACGGCTACCCCGGCGGACTCCAGTGGCTCGTCCTCATCACGGGCGCCCTCACCACCCTCATCGGCCTCGCCTCCTACGGCATCAAGGGCGTACGCGCCCTCACCCCCGGCAACGCCGACGCCGCGCTCAAATACGCGGCCCTCGCCGCCTTCACCACCGCCTGGTACACGGTCCTCGCCATCAGCACCAAGCTCGGCGGGCTCGCCAACCTCGAACCGGGCGGCTGGATCGTGGCCCTCGCCACCCTCACCGCCCTCACCGGCGCCCTCGCCCTGCCCTTCGAACGGCCCCAGACCTACCCGGTCGACCCCGAGGACACCGGCTGGGTGCGGTTCAGGCACCGCCTGCGCAACGGCCTGACCATCGCCAAGGGAGCCTTCGCCGCCGAAGCGCCCCCCACCCCGCGCAAGCTCCCCTCGTACCTCGAGATCCTGGTCATCGTCGCCGCCCTCGCCACCGGCCTCCTGGTCTTCACCTACGGCATCGGCACCGAGTACGACGAACTCTTCATCGGCTTCCTCCTCTCGGTCGCCCTCGGCTTCGCCGCCCTCACCAAGGCCGGCCTCGTCGCCCAGGTCTCCGTGTACACCGCGCGCCACCGCAACGTCACCCTGATCGGCGCGTTCCTCGCCGCCGCCGCCTTCCCGTTCACGCAGAACGACGACCAGTACGCCACCATCGGCGTCTACATCCTCATCTTCGCCACCGTCGCCCTCGGCCTGAACATCGTCGTCGGCCTCGCCGGCCTCCTCGACCTCGGATACGTCGCCTTCCTCGGCGTCGGCGCCTACGCCGCCTCCATGGTCTCCGGAGCCCCCAGCTCCCCCTTCGGCATCCACCTCCCCTTCTGGGGAGCCATCCTCGTCGGCGCCGCCGCCTCCCTCGTCTTCGGCGTGCTCATCGGCGCCCCCACCCTGCGGCTGCGCGGCGACTACCTCGCCATCGTCACCCTGGGCTTCGGTGAGATCTTCCGCATCGTCGCCATGAACAGCGACGGCGCCTCCGGACCCGACATCACCAACGGCTCCAACGGCATCTCCTCCATCCCGAACCTGAAGATCCTCGGCTTCGACCTCGGCCTGGAACACAGCATCGGCGGCTTCACCATCGGCCGCTTCGCCAACTACTTCTTCCTGATGCTGCTCATCACCCTCGTCGTCGTGCTCGTCTTCCGGCGCAGCGGCGACTCCCGCATCGGACGGGCCTGGGTCGCCATCCGCGAGGACGAGACCGCCGCCCTCGCCATGGGCATCAACGGCTTCCGCGTCAAGCTCATCGCCTTCGCCCTCGGCGCCTCCCTCGCCGGGCTCGCCGGCACCGTCCAGGCCCACGTGACCTACACCGTCACACCCGAGCAGTACCAGTTCGCCAACACCGTGCCGCCCAACTCCGCCTTCCTGCTCGCCGCCGTCGTCCTCGGCGGCATGGGCACCATCAGCGGACCCCTGGTCGGCGCGGCACTGCTCTACCTCATCCCCAACAAGCTCGCCTTCCTCGGCGACTACCAGCTCTTCGCCTTCGGTCTCGCCCTCGTGCTCCTCATGCGCTTCCGCCCCGAAGGCCTCATCCCCAACCGCCGCCGCCAACTCGAGTTCCACGAAGCCGAACTCGCGCCCGGCGAGACGCCGCCGCCCGCAGTCCTCAGCAAGACAGGGGCCTGACCCATGACCACCGACACCACCGAAAAGGGCCAGGCCCCCGACACTCCGGCCGGCCGGACCGTCCTCGACGCCCGCGGCGTCACCATGCGCTTCGGCGGCCTCACCGCCGTACGCTCCGTCGACCTCACCGTCAACAGCGGCGAGATCGTCGGCCTCATCGGCCCCAACGGCGCCGGCAAGACCACCTTCTTCAACTGCCTCACCGGCCTCTACGTCCCCACCGAGGGCGAGGTCCGCTACCAGGGCCGGGTCCTGCCCGCCAAGTCCTTCAAGGTCACCGCCGCCGGCATCGCCCGCACCTTCCAGAACATCCGGCTCTTCGCCAACATGACCGTCCTGGAGAACGTCCTCGTCGGCCGGCACACCCGTACGAAGGAAGGCCTCTGGTCGGCGCTCCTGCGCGGACCCGGCTTCCACCGGGCCGAAGCCGCCTCCAAGGCCCGCGCCATGGAACTCCTCGACTTCGTCGGCCTCGCCGACAAGGCCGAACACCTCTCGCGCAACCTCCCCTACGGCGAGCAGCGCAAGCTGGAGATCGCGCGGGCCCTGGCCAGCGAACCCGGCCTGCTCCTCCTGGACGAGCCCACCGCCGGCATGAACCCCCAGGAGACCCGCGCGACCGAAGAGCTCGTCTTCGCCATCCGCGACATGGGCATCGCCGTCCTCGTCATCGAGCACGACATGCGCTTCATCTTCAACCTCTGCGACCGCGTAGCCGTCCTCGTGCAGGGCGAGAAACTCGTCGAAGGAAGCAGCGAAACGGTCCGGCAGGACGACCGCGTCATCGCCGCCTACCTCGGCGAACCCTTCGAGGAGAACAACTGATGACCGCACTCCTTGAGGTCGAGGACCTCCGCGTCGCCTACGGCAAGATCGAAGCCGTCAAAGGCATCTCCTTCACCGTCGAGGCCGGCAAAGTCGTCACCCTCATCGGCACCAACGGCGCCGGAAAGACCACGACGCTGCGCACACTCTCCGGACTGCTCAAGCCGGTCGGCGGCTCCATAAAATTCGACGGTAAAACACTGCGGAAATACCGGGCCGACCAGATCGTCTCCCTCGGCCTCGCCCACTCCCCCGAGGGCCGGCACATTTTCCCCCGCATGACCATCGAGAACAATCTCCGCCTCGGCGCCTACCTCCGCTCCGACAAACCGGGCATCGAAAAGGACATCGCCCGCGCCTACGACCTCTTCCCCATCCTCGGGGAACGCCGGAAACAGGCCGCGGGCACCCTCTCCGGCGGCGAACAGCAAATGCTCGCCATGGGGCGCGCCCTCATGTCCCAGCCGAAACTCCTCATGCTCGACGAGCCCTCCATGGGCCTCTCGCCGATCATGATGCAGAAGATCATGGCGACCATCGCCGAGCTCAAGGCCGGCGGCACGACGATCCTCCTCGTCGAGCAGAACGCGCAGGCCGCGCTCTCCCTCGCCGACGAGGGCCACGTCATGGAGGTCGGGAAGATCGTCCTGTCCGGCACGGGCGCCGACCTCCTGCACGACGAGTCCGTGCGGAAGGCGTACCTGGGCGAGGACTGACCCCGCCTTCCCCCGTACGGGGAGAGGTACGAGGAGAGGCCCGCACCCCTGAATCGGGGTGCGGGCCTCTCCTCGCACATTCGTACCTTCATACGTTCGCACCTTCGTGCGTCCGTCGCTCCGGGCTAGCCCTTCGCCGCCTTCTTCTCCTCGGCGTCCTCGATGACCGCCTCCGCGACCTGCTGCATCGACAGCCTGCGGTCCATCGACGTCTTCTGGATCCAGCGGAACGCCGCGGGCTCGGTCAGGCCGTACTCCGTCTGGAGGATCGACTTCGCCCGGTCCACCAGCTTCCGCGTCTCCAGCCGCTGGGAGAGGTCGGCGACCTCCTTCTCCAGCGTCTTCAGCTCCGTGAACCGCGAGACGGCCATCTCGATCGCCGGCACGACGTCGCTCTTGCTGAACGGCTTCACCAGGTACGCCATCGCGCCCGCGTCCCTCGCCCGCTCGACGAGGTCGCGCTGCGAGAACGCCGTCAGCATCAGCACCGGGGCGATGGACTCCTCGGCGATCTTCTCGGCCGCGGAGATGCCGTCGAGGACGGGCATCTTCACGTCCAGGATCACGAGGTCCGGCCGGTGCTCGCGGGCCAGCTCGACGGCCTTCTCGCCGTCACCGGCCTCGCCCACGACGCTGTACCCCTCTTCCTCCAGCATCTCTTTGAGGTCGAGCCGGATCAGGGCCTCGTCCTCGGCGATGACGACGCGGGTCGTCAGCGGAGGCACGTGCGACTTGTCGTCGTCGGACACGTCGTCTACGGGCTGGGGCGACTCGGGGGCGGTCACGGGGGGCTCCTCGTTATGGCAGGTGCGCTGCCCTAGCAGGGTACCTAGCTGCGATGGCACGCGGTCACCCGGTACACTTCCGGCAGCGCCTGGCCGGGTTGGTGGAACGGTATACACGGAGGTCTCAAACACCTCTGCCCGAGAGGGCTTGCGGGTTCGAATCCCGCACCCGGCACATCCGGAACACGGAGATCCACGTTCAGTGGATCTCCGTTTTTCTATTCGTGGTCGTCGCTCTCGCCGATGCGGTGGACGCGGACCAGGTTGGTCGAGCCGGAGACGCCGGGTGGGGAGCCCGCCGTGATGACGACGACGTCGCCCTTCTCGCAGCGGCCGATCTTCAGGAGCAGCTCGTCGACCTGTTCGACCATCGCGTCGGTGGAGTCGACGTGCGGGCCGAGGAAGGTCTCCACGCCCCAGGTGAGGTTCAGCTGGGAGCGCGTCGCCGTGTCGGGGGTGAAGGCGAGGAGCGGGATGGGCGAGCGGTAGCGGGAGAGGCGGCGCACGGTGTCGCCGGACTGGGTGAAGGCGACGAGGAACTTGGCGCCGAGGAAGTCGCCCATCTCGGCGGCGGCGCGGGCGACGGCGCCGCCCTGGGTGCGGGGCTTGTTCCGCTCGGTGAGGGGCGGCAGGCCCTTGGCGAGGACGTCCTCCTCCGCGGCCTCGACGATGCGGCCCATGGTGCGGACCGTTTCGACGGGGTATTTGCCGACGCTGGTCTCACCGGAGAGCATGACGGCGTCGGTGCCGTCGATGACGGCGTTGGCGACGTCGGACGCCTCGGCGCGCGTGGGCCGGGAGTTGTCGATCATCGAGTCGAGCATCTGGGTGGCGACGATGACCGGCTTGGCGTTGCGCTTGGCGAGTTTGACGGCGCGCTTTTGGACGATCGGGACTTGTTCGAGGGGCATCTCGACGCCGAGGTCGCCGCGGGCGACCATGATGCCGTCGAAGGCGGCGACGATGTCCTCGATGTTGTCGACGGCCTGCGGCTTCTCGATCTTGGCGATGACGGGAAGGCGGCGGCCCTCTTCGTCCATGATGCGGTGGACGTCCTCGATGTCGCGTCCGCTGCGGACGAAGGAAAGGGCGATGACGTCGCATCCGGTGCGCAGGGCCCAGCGGAGGTCTTCCTCGTCCTTGTCGGACAGGGCGGGGACGGAGACGGCGACGCCGGGGAGGTTGAGGCCCTTGTGGTCGGAGACCATGCCGCCTTCGACGACGGTGGTGGTGACGCGGGGGCCGTCGACGGCGGTGACCTCGAGGGTGACCTTGCCGTCGTCGACGAGGATGCGTTCGCCGGTGGTGACGTCCTGGGCGAGGCCGCCGTAGGTGGTGCCGCAGTGTTGGCGGTCGCCCTGGACGTCCTCTTCGACGGTGATGGTGAAGGTGTCGCCGCGTTCAAGGAGTACGGGGCCTTCGCGGAAGCGGCCGAGGCGGATCTTCGGGCCTTGAAGGTCGGCGAGGATGCCGATGCTGCGGCCGCTCTCCTCGGAGGCCTTGCGCACGCGCTGGTAGCGCTCCTCGTGTGCGGCGTGGGTGCCGTGGCTGAGGTTGAAGCGGGCTACGTCCATTCCGGCGTGGACCAGGGCTTTGATCTGGTCGTACGAGTCGGTGGCGGGACCCAGGGTGCAGACGATTTTCGCTCGGCGCATGGTTCGAGACTAGGGCTTACCGGCGAGTAGAGAATTGGTCGGGCGTGACTACTCAACAACCTTTAAGTGAAGGGGTGTTGACAAGCGTTGAAGTGTGCGGGCGTTCGCTCCGATGAGCGGTTTTCGGGGGCGGGTGGTGTCTCAGGCGCCCAGTTCGGGCGGGACCATGGTGAAGCGGGCGTTGACCTGTGCGGAGACGTGCTGGCGTTGCGGTTCGAGGTCGAGGGGCGCGGCTTCGGGGGTGAAGTCGGCGGCGCCGCCGTAGGCGATGGAGCGCATGGCGCCGGCGGGGGCGCCGTAACCGGGGGCGGGGGTGTTCTCCGCGCCGATGTCGGCGAGTTCGATGAGGGCGGCGAGGCGGGTGCCGAGCGCTTCGGCGTATTCGCGGGCGCGCTGGACGGCTTCGTGGACGGCCTGCCGGCGGGCCATGCCGTGGGTGGGCGAGTCGGGGCGCAGGGCCCACCAGGGGCCTTCGACGTGGGTGAGGTCGAGGTCGGCGAGGCGGGTGGTGAGTTCGCCGAGTGCGGTGAAGTCGGTGAGTTCCGCGGTGAGGTGGACGCGGCCGTGGTAGGCGCGGATGCGTTCGCCGCGGCCGTGTCTGGTCAGTTCGGGGGTGATGGAGAAGGCGCCGGTCTCCAGTTTCTCGACGGCGTCGCCGTAGGTCTTGATGAGGTCGAGGGCGGTGGCGTTGCGCCGGGTGAGGTCGTTCAGGGCGTCGCGGCGGTCGGTGCCGCGGGCGGTGAGGGTGATGCCGATGCGGGCGATCTCGGGGTCGACTTCGAGGTGGGCTTCGCCGCGGACGGCGACGCGGGGGGCGTCGGGGGTGCCGTAGGGGGTGTGCGGGGGCGGTGTGGTTTCCATGCGGCCACTCTCCCAGCAGGTGGGGGCACCGGACAGTCACCGGATCGCAACCTGTGGGGTCTGTTGCGGGTGTGGCTCGCGGGGTCAGAATCTACGCGCGTTACCACGGTCGACCGAGGAGTACAGAAATGCCGCTGAACCGCAGGAAGTTCCTGGGCACGTCCGCCGTCACCGGCGCGGGTGTGGCCCTGACCGGGGCGGCCGTGGCGCCGTCCGCCGCGCAGGCGAAGGGGAGGCCCGGCCGGCGGGAGAAGCGGTACTCCTTCACGGTGCTGGGCACGACGGACCTGCACGGCAATGTCTTCAACTGGGACTACTTCACGGACAAGGAGTTCGACGACAAGGACCACAACGACGTGGGCCTGGCGAAGATCTCGACGCTCGTGAACGAGGTCCGCGCGGCGAAGGGCCGCCACAACACGCTGCTCATCGACGCCGGTGACACCATTCAGGGCACGCAGCTGTCGTATTACTACGCGAAGGTGGATCCGATCACCGCCGCGCGCGGCCCGGTGCATCCGATGGCGCAGGCGATGAACGCGATCGGGTACGACGCGGCGGCGCTCGGCAACCACGAGTTCAATTACGGGATTCCGGTGCTGCGCAAGTTCGAGGAGCAGTGCGACTTTCCGCTGCTCGGGGCGAACGCGCTGGACGCGAGGACGCAGCGGCCCGCTTTCCCGCCGTATTTCATGAAGCGGCTGCGGACCCCGCACGGCCGTGATGTGAAGGTGGCGGTGCTCGGGCTGACCAATCCGGGGATCGCGATCTGGGACAAGGCGAATGTGCAGGGGAAGATGACGTTCCCGGGCCTTGAGGAGCAGGCCGCGAAGTGGGTGCCGAAGCTGCGTTCGATGGGCGCGGACGTGGTGATCGTGTCGGCGCACTCGGGTTCCAGTGGCACGTCGTCGTACGGTGATCAGCTGCCGTACGTGGAGAACGCGGCGGGGCTCGTGGCCGAGCAGGTGCCGGGGATCGACGCGATCCTGGTGGGGCACGCGCACACGGAGATCCCCGAGTACTTCGTGGAGAACAAGGCGACCGGCAAGAAGGTCGTGCTGTCGGAGCCGTTGAAGTGGGGCCAGCGGCTGACGCTGTTCGACTTCGATCTGGTGTGGGCCAAGGGCCGGTGGACGGTGGCGAAGGTCGGCGCGAAGGTCCTGAACTCCAATACGGCGGCCGAGGACAGGAAGATCACGGGGCTGCTGGCCGACGAGCACAGGAAGGTCGTCGCCTACGTCAATCAGGTCATCGGCACCTCGACGGCGGCGATGAGCACGGCCGAGGGCCCGTACAAGGACGTCCCGATCATCGATCTGATCAATGAGGTGCAGCGGGAGACGGTGGCGCAGGCGCTGCGGGGCGGGGCGTACGCGGCGCTGCCGGTGCTGTCGCAGGCGTCGTGTTTCTCGCGGACGGCGCGGATTCCGGCGGGCGAGGTGACGATCAAGGACGCGGCGGGGCTGTATCCGTTCGAGAACACGCTGGAGGCGCGGCTGCTCACGGGTGCGCAGCTCAAGGACTATCTGGAGTTCTCGGCGCGCTATTACGCGCAGACGCCGGCGGGGGTTCCGGTCGATCCGGCGAAGCTGACGAACGCCGACAAGATCCCGGATTACAACTATGACGCGGTGTACGGGGTGACGTACGAGATCGACGTCGCGAAGCCGGTGGGGTCGCGCATCGTGAAGTTGTCGTTCGAGGGCAAGGACATCGATCCGCGGGCCCAGTTCGTGCTGGCGGTGAACAATTACCGGGCGAGTGGCGGCGGCAATTTCCCACATGTGGCGGGTGCGAAGCAGGTGTGGGCGAATTCGGAGGAGATCCGGAACACGATCATCGGCTGGGTGAAGGCGAAGGGGACGATCGACCCGGGCCAGTTCGCGTCGGTGGACTGGCGGCTGACCCGGGACGGGGTGCCGGTGTTCTAGAGGGCCAGGGCGGCGAGGTCGACGGAGTCGGCGAGGGCCTGGGCGCCCGCGTCGTTGACGTGCAGGCCGTCGCCGCAGTCGTAGTCGTCGCGGATGCGGTCGGGGTCGGCCGGGTCCGCGACGGCGGCGGCGAAGTCGGCGTAGCTGTCGAAGGGGCTGTCGGCGCCGCGGATCCAGTCGTTGACCTCGCGGGCGACGGCGACGCCTTCCGGGGTGGAGTAGCCCTCGTAGACGGTGTCCTTGTAGGGGCCGACGGTGGTGGCGACGGCGGTGAGGCCGGCGGCGTGGATGCGGTCGGCGAGTGCGGTGAGGCCCGTGATGAGGTCGGCGGCCGTGGGGATGGGCGCGGTGGCCGGATAGGCCTCCTGGCCGGGGAGGCCGAGGTCGTTGAGGCCGAAGTGGATCAG
The DNA here is from genome assembly GCF_055581265.1 of Streptomyces sp. NPDC031466. NCBI lineage: Bacteria > Bacillati > Actinomycetota > Actinomycetes > Kitasatosporales > Streptomycetaceae > Streptomyces > Streptomyces sp. NPDC031466. Next base: position 525,489 of record NZ_JBVIJT010000002.1, on the reverse strand, counting down.
TACGTGGGTGACGCCGGGGACGTCGAGGGCGTCGCGTTGGAGGCGGGCCAGGGCGTGTTCGCCGATCTCGTCGGTGAGCAGGCGGTTGGCGGAGATGCCCTGGTTGACGACCCAGCCGCGGCGGCCGGCGGCGCGCAGGCGCCGGTTGAGCAGGTCGGGGAAGCGGTGGTCGGTGTCGGTCGTGGTGCCGGCGCCCTCGAACCAGGAGTCGCCGAAGGCGACCGCGACGGCGGTGCCGGCGGGGGCCAGGACGTCGGCGCCGGTGAGGAAGTGCCGGGTGTCGAGTTCCTCCAGGCCTTCGGTGCCGTCGAGGGTGGGTGCGGTGAGGGCGTTGCCGGGGACGGCGTAGCCGGTGCGCAGGGGGACGGCGGAGTAGGTGGCGGGGCCGGTGTGCTCGGGGAGCCAGAGGGTGATCGCCAGTTCGTCGCCGGCGGCGACGGCCCGTTCGACGGGGTCGGTGATGACTTCCTCGCCGGCGGGGACGGTGAAGTCCTGTGCGCCGTCGAGGCGCAGGGGGGTGTCGCCGGCGGGGTCGATGGCGCTGTCCTTGGTGCGTATGGCGAGGTGGGCGCCGCCGACGCGGAGGGGTTCCTTGCCGTAGCGGTTGCTCAGGCGCACCCGCAGGGCGCTGCCGCCGCCGTCGAGGCGGATGACCTGGCGGAGGGTCTGCGCGGCGAAGGAGCGCGGCTCGAAGAGGTCGATGCTCTCGTGGGGGCTGACGACGGCAGAGCGGAAGGCTGCGGTCCAGGAGGCCTGCGAGTCGATGGTCATGATCGTCTGAACGGGCGTGGCGGGGCGGGTATTTCGTCGTGGGGTGATTTTCTCGGCCAATGTGCGGCGCCGGGGGTCAGTTCTTGAGGGGTACGAGGTGTGAGCGCTGTTCCTCGACGCGGCCGGCCGGGTGGGAGCGGTCCTCGGGGGTGTGGAGGCCGAAGCTGGTGAAGGCGGTGCGCCGGGGCAGCGGGTAGGGGTCCTTGCCGGTGAGGCTGTTGAGGATGGTGGCGCTGCGCCAGGCGGCGAGGCCGAGGTCGGGGGCGCCGACGCCGTGGGTGTGGCGTTCTGCGTTCTGCACGTAGATGTTGCTGCCGGTGCCGGTGATGGAGGCGTCGAGGACGAGGCGGTACTGCTCGTCGACGCGGGGGCGGCCCGAGGAGTCCTTGCGGATGTAGGGGTCGAGGCCGGCGAGGAGCTGGTCGAGGGGGCGTTCGCGGTAGCCGGTGGCGAGGACGACGGCGTCCGTGGTGAGGCGGGAGCGGGTGCCTTGCTGGAGGTGTTCGAGGTGGAGTTCGACGCGGGTGGTGGCGACGCGTCCGGCGGTGCGCACGCGGACGCCGGGGGTGAGGACGGCGTCGGGCCAGCCGCCGTGCAGGGTGCGTTGGTACAGCTCGTCGTGGATGGCGGCGATGGTGTCGGCGTCGATGCCTTTGTGCAGTTGCCACTGGTGGGGGACGAGGCCGTCACGGACGGCTTCGGGCAGGGCGTGGAAGTAGCGGGTGTAGTCGGGGGTGAAGTGTTCGAGGCCGAGCTTGGAGTACTCCATGGGGGCGAAGGCCTCGGTGCGGGCGAGCCAATGGATCTTCTCGTGTCCGGTGGGGCGGGCGCGCAGCAGGTCGAGGAAGATCTCGGCGCCTGACTGGCCCGAGCCGACGACGGTGATGTGTTCGGCGGCGAGCAGTCGTTCGCGGTGGTCGAGGTAGTCGGCGGAGTGGATGACGGGCACGGCGGGGGCTTCGGCGAGGGGTTTGAGGGGTTCGGGGACGTAGGGGGCGGTGCCGACGCCGAGGGCGATGTTCTTGGTGTGGGTGCGGCCGAGGGCCTCGGCTTCGCCGTCGGCGTCGAGCTGGGTGTAGTCGACTTCGAAGAGGTCGCGTTCGGGGTTCCAGCGCACGGCGTCGACCTGGTGGCCGAAGTGGAGTCCGGTGAGGTTCTCGCTGACCCAGCGGCAGTAGGCGTCGTATTCGGCGCGGCGGATGTGGAAGCGCTCGGCGAAGTAGAAGGGGAAGAGGCGTTCGCGTGCCTTGAGGTAGTTGAGGAAGGTCCAGGGGCTCGCGGGGTCGGCGAGGGTGACGAGGTCGGCGAGAAAGGGGACTTGGAGGGTGGCGCCGTCGATGAGGAGGCCGGGGTGCCATTGGAAGGCGGGCCGCTGGTCGTAGAAGACGGTGTCGAGTTCGCCGAGGGGCTGGGCGAGGGCGGCGAGGGAGAGGTTGAAGGGGCCGATGCCGATGCCGACGAGGTCGCGGGGGTCTTCGGGGGCGGTGCGTGCGGGTTCGGGGGTGGCGGTCATCGGGGGGTGGTTCCTTCCGGGCGTTCGGGTGCGGGGGTGGCGAGTTCGAGGAGCGCGGCGAGGTCGTCGGCCCGGGTGTGGGGGTTGAGGAGGGTGGCCTTGAGCCATCTGCGGCCGGCGAGGTCGGCGCGGCCGAGGACGGCGGTGCCGTCGGTGAGCAGCTTTCTGCGCAGGTGGGCGATGTCGGTGTCGTCGGCGTCGCGGGGCCGGAACAGGACGGTGCTGATGGCGGGCGTGTCGTACAGCTGGAAGCGGGGGTGGGCCCGGACGAGGTCGGCGAACCGCTTGGCCTGGTCGCAGACCTGGTCGACGAGGGCGCCGATACCGTGGCGGCCGAGGGCCTTGAGGGTGACGGCGATCTTCAGGACGTCGGGGCGCCGGGTGGTGCGCAGGGAGCGGCCGAGGAGGTCGGGCAGGCCCGCGTCGGTGTCGTCGTCGGCGTTGAGGTAGTCGGCGCGGTGGGTGAGGGCGGCGAGGTCGCGGGGGTCGCGGACGGCGAGCAGTCCGGCGGCGGCGGGCTGCCAGCCGAGTTTGTGCAGGTCGAGGGTGACGGTGTGGGCGCGTTCGATGCCGCGCAGGAGGGTGCGGCGGGTGTCGCTGAACAGGAGTCCGGCGCCGTAGGCGGCGTCGACGTGCAGGCGGGCGCCGTGGGTCGCGCACAGGTCGGCGATGGTGTCGAGGGGGTCGATGAGTCCGGCGTCGGTGGTGCCGGCGGTGGCGGCGACGAGGACGGTGTGCCCGGCGGCGGTGAGTTCGGTGAGGGTGTGGCCGAGTGCCGTGGGGTCGAGGGTGCCGGCGGGGGCGGGGACGGTGACCGGTGCGGGCAGGCCGAGGAGCCAGGCGGCGCGGGCGAGGGAGTGGTGGGCGTTCGCGCCGACGACCAGGCGCGGGGGGCCGTCGGAGCCGGTGGGGGCGCGGGTTTCGCGGGCGAGGAGGAGGGCGAGCTGGTTGGACTCGGTGCCGCCGGTGGTGACGAGGGCGTCGGCCTCGGGGTGGACGAGGGTGGCGATGGCGCGGGTGACCAGCGCTTCGAGGACGGAGGCGGCGGGTGCCTGGTCCCAGGAGTCCATGGAGGGGTTGAGCGCGGAGGCGGCCAGGTCGGCGGCGGTGGCGACGGCGAGCGGCGGGCAGTGCAGATGGGCGGCGCACCGGGGGTCGGCGGGGTCGGCGGCGCCTTCGGCGAGTGCGTGGACGAGGGTGCGCAGGGCCGTCTCGGGGCCGGTGCCCCGCTCGGGCAGGAGGGGTTCGGCGGCGGCGCGCAGGCGGTCGGTGACGGCTGCGGGGCCGCCGGCGGGCAGCGGGCCGTTGCGGGCGGCCGCGCCGTCGCGCAGGGCGTCGAGCGTGGCCGCGAGCAACGGCCGCAGGGCGTCGGGGCCTCGGGCGCCCCCGGCGAGGGGAGGCGGGCTGCTCATGGCGGTGTCCTTCGGGTGTGCGCGTACGGGAACACCAGCCTGTACGCCACTTGGGCGGCGCGAGCGAATACTTCGGCGAACCGAACCCGAAAGTGGTACTGCCGTGCGGAGAGAACGTGGTGGTGCGGGGTGGGGTGCTAGGGCGTGTGCGATGGCAGGCCCCGCCCAGGCTCGTTTCGAGCCCAGGCGGGTGCCGCCGGCGGCCGGATCGTCGGTTTCGGACCAGGAGGTAGGGGCCTCAGGCCTACGCCTGTAGGCCCGCGCCAGAACCACGCCCGTGGGCCCGCGTCAGGCCTTGGGCCCGCGTCAGGTCCGCGCCCTGGACCGCGTCAGGCCTGGGCCGGGCCCTGGCGGACACGCAGCGCCCGCGCGAGGTCGTCCAGCTGGTCGGTGAGCTTGCGGCGCAGGGCGGGGACGGGGTCCGCGTCGCGCAGGCAGCGCTCGCCCAGGCGCAGGGTCTCGGCCTCGACGAACAGGGCGGGGAAGGCCCACTGGCCCACCACCTCGGCGACGGCGGGGCCGCGCCGGGCGGCGACGGTGACGGCGTCCTCGTAGTAGCGCGGGACGTACTCCCGTACGAGGTCGGCCTGTTCGGGCTGCCAGAAACCCTGGGCGGTGGCCCTGAGGAGGTGGTTGGACAGCTCGTCGGAGCAGAACATGGCCTCCCAGGCGGCGTGCTTGGCGGCAGCGTCCGGCAGCGCGGCCCGGCAGCGGGCGGCGCCCTCCTGGCCGGTGGCGCTCGGGTCCCGCGCCAGCTCGGCGGCGATGGCCGCCTCGTCGGTCGCGTCAAGGGCGGCGAGCCGGGCGAGGACGCGCCAGCGCAGCTCCGGGTCGAGTTCGGGGCCGCCGGGCACGGTGCCCTCGTCCAGCCAGGCCTGGAGGGGGCCCGGCTGGGTGGTGACGTCGACGGCGGTGCGGACGGCGGTCAGGCGCAGCCCCGGGTTGGAGCCGTCCTCGGTGCGCCGGATCAGGTCGCGGCAGAGTTCGCCGAGGGTGGTGAGGGCGGCGGGCCGCTCCTGGGGACCGGTGTAGCGGGCGAGGACATGGGCGGTGGCGAAGGCGAGGACGCCCTGCACGACGGCGAGGTCGCTCTCCTCGGGGAGGTGGGCGCGGGCCGCCGCCAGGTAGGCGCCGCCGTCGAGTTCGCCGTCGCGGACCAGGTCGCGCAGGGTGTTCCACAGGACGGCGCGGGTAATCGCGTCGGGAACGCCGGACAGGTCGCGCAGGGCGGTGTCCCGGGAGGCGTCGTCGAGGCGGATCTTGGCGTAGGTGAGGTCCTGGTCGTTGGGGACGATCAGGGCGGGGCGGCCGCCGTCACGGGGTGCGGCGGGTTCGGCGGAGGGCACGTCGGTCTCGTACCGCTCGCGCAGGACGAGGCCGGGGCCGCCGGAGAGGTCGCGGTCGTAGACGCCGACGACGACGCGGTGGGGGCGGCCTTCGCCGTGGGCGCCGGGGCCCGCGTCGCGGTCGAGGGTGAGGGTCCATTCGCGTCCGGCGTGGACGACCTTGGAGGTGAGGGTGTCGACGCCGGTGGTGCGCAGCCAGACCTCGGCCCAGGCGTGGACGTCGCGGTCGGTGGCGTGGGCGAGGGAGTCGATGAAGTCGGCGAGGGTGGCGTTGGCGAACTTGTGGCGCGCGAAGTGGGTGTTGATGCCGGCGAGGAAGTCCTTCTCGCCGAGCCAGGCGACGAGCTGGCGCAGGGCGCTCGCCCCCTTGGCGTAGGAGATGCCGTCGAAGTTGAGCATCGCCGAGGCGGTGTCCGGCACGGCGTCGGGGGCGGGGGCGACGGGGTGGGTGGAGGGGCGCTGGTCGGCGTCGTACCCCCAGGATTTGCGGGCGACGGCGAAGTCGGTCCACGGGTCCTTGAAGCGGGTGGCCTCGGCGGTGGTCTGGAAGCCCATGTACTCGGCGAAGGACTCGTTGAGCCAGATGTCGTCCCACCAGGCGAGGGTGACGAGGTCGCCGAACCACATGTGGGCCATCTCGTGGGCGATGACCATGGCGCGGGTCTGCCGCTCGGTGTCGGTGACGGCGGAGCGGAAGACGAACTCGTCGCGGAAGGTGACGAGGCCGGGGTTCTCCATCGCGCCCGTGTTGAACTCGGGGACGAACGCCTGGTCGTAGGAGTCGAAGGGGTAGGGCTCCTCGAACTTCTCGTGGTAGCGGTCGAAGCAGGCCCGGGTGATGTCGAGGATCTCCTCGGCGTCGGCCTCCAGGAAGGGGGCGAGGGAGCGGCGGCAGTGGATGCCGAAGGGCAGCCCGCGGTGTTCGGTGCGCACGGAGTGGTAGGGGCCCGCGGCGACGGCGACGAGGTAGGTGGGGATGCGGGGGGTGGCGGCCGCGCGCCAGGTGCCGCCGCCGAGGTGTTCGGTGATGCCGTTGGCGAGGACGGTCCACTCTTCGGGGGCGGTGACGCTCACCTCGAAGACGGCCTTCAGGTCGGGCTGGTCGAAGGCGGCGAAGACGCGCTGCACGTCCTCCATGAACAGCTGGCTGTAGGTGTACGTCAGGCCGTCGCTGGGGTCGGTGAAGCGGTGCATGCCCTCGCCGGTGCGGGAGTAGCGCATCGCGGCGTCCACGCGCAGCTCGTGCTCGCCGGCGGTGAGATCGTCGAGCGGGAGGCGGCCCTCGGTCAGGGCCGCCGGGTCGAGGGGCCGCCCGTCGAGGGTGGCGGAGCGCAGCTCGGCGGGCTTGAGCTCGACGAAGGTGGCACCGTCGGCGCGGGCGCTGAACCGGATGACGGTACGCGAGTCGAAGGTGTCGCCGGTGGCGTCGGCCGCCCGGCTCAGGTCGAGCTCGACGGTGTACCGGTGGACGTCGATGAGCTGGGCTCGGGTCTGCGCTTCGTCGCGCGTCAGTGCGGGCATGGGCCCATGCTGCCCGATGGCGGCGGCATCGGTGAAGGTCAGGGCCGTGTGCGCCGTGCCGGCGGGGGTCTCAGGAGGACTTGGCGATCGTCTCGTGGTGGCGGATCACCTCGGCGATGATGAAGTTGAGCAGCTTCTCGGCGAAGGCGGGGTCGAGTTTGGCGTTCTCGGCGAGCTGGCGCAGGCGGGCGATCTGGCGGGCCTCGCGGGCCGGGTCGGCGGGCGGCAGGTGGTGGTTGGCCTTGAGGTGGCCGACCTGCTGGGTGCACTTGAAGCGCTCGGCGAGCATGTGGACGACGGCGGCGTCGATGTTGTCGATGCTGTCGCGCAGCCGGGACAGTTCGGCGCGCACGGCCTCGTCCGCGCCGGCGTTCGCGCCCGCGTGCGTCTGCGCGCCCGTCTGCGCGCCCGGCTGTCCGCTCGGGTCGTTCGCGTCGCTGGTGTGACTGGTGTTCATGGGCCACGAGCCTACGTTGCCTCTCCGGTGCCCTCGGCCGGAGAGGAGCGCAGCATCGGCGGGTGGTCGGGGTCCGGGATCTGCTGGGACCAGCCGCCGGGGACGGTGCGGCCCTGCTGTCGGCGGAAGCGGACGGGGGCGGTGCCGACGCGGCGGGTGAAGAGGCGGGAGAAGTAGGCGGGGTCGTCGTAGCCGACGCGGCGGGCGACGGCGGCGACGGGCAGTTCGGTGGCGGCGAGGAGTTCCTTGGCGCGGCCGAGGCGGATGCCGAGGAGGTAGTCCTTGGGGCTGCAGCCGGCGCCGCGGCGCACGGCGGTGCGCAGTTCGGCGGGGGTCATGCCGTGGCGTGCGGCGTGTTCGGCGACCGACAGGGGCCGGAAGGCGTCGCGGGCGAGCGCCTGCAGGACGGGGTCGCCGTCGGGAGCGATGTCGGCGCGGGCGCGGCGCAGGGCGACGAGGAGTTCGTGGACGGCGGCGCCCGTCTCGACTTCGAGGAGGGGGTTGCCGCGGCGGGCGGCGCGGGCGATGCGGCCGACGGCGGCGCGGGCGCCCGCGGCGTCGGAGAGCGGGACGACGGGGCGGCCGGGCTCGATGTAGCCCAGTTCGGTGTACGTGGTGGTGGCGGGGCCGGTGAAGTCGACGAAGCACTCGTCCCAGCCGGTTCCGGCGTCGGGCCCGTAGTGGTGGCGTACGCCGGGGGTGAGCCAGATCAGGGCGGGCGCGGTGACCGTCGTGCGGCTGCCGTCGGGGCCGCGGAACCAGCCGCCGCCCGCGCTGATGACGACGGCCACGTGGTGGTCGAGGGTGCGGGGGCCGACGGTGGGCAGGAGGCCGTGCTGGAGGCCGACGCCGAGGCAGACGAGGCCGAGTCTGTGGTGGGCCGGGCTGGGAGTGAAATACCGCATCCACGTGTGGTACATCCGCGTGCCCCTTCCGGTGCGGGCCGGGTGAGGGGCCCGGCCGGGGTGTCTCGCTGCGTCCAACCGGACCCGATCTTTGTCCATGGACCCCGCCGCCCGCCAGAGGTGATCGTGGTCGGGCGTCGGGCGAGGGGGAGGCGGAGGACACGGTGGACGGGTTCGGGGTCGGCGAGGACTGTTTCGAGGTGGACGGGCGGCCGGTGCGGCTGCTGTCGGGCGCGCTGCACTACTTCCGGGTGCACGAGGAGCAGTGGGGGCACCGCCTCGCGATGCTGCGGGCGATGGGGCTCAACTGCGTGGAGACGTACGTCCCGTGGAATCTGCACGAGCCGCGTCCCGGCGCGTTCCGCGACGTCGAGGCGGTCGGCCGCTTCCTGGACGCGGTGCGGGAGGCGGGCCTGTGGGCGATCGTGCGGCCGGGCCCGTACATCTGCGCGGAGTGGGAGAACGGCGGTCTGCCGCACTGGCTGACGGGTCCGCTCGGGGCCCGCGTGCGGACCCGGGACGAGGCGTACCTGGGGCCGGTGGAGCGGTGGTTCCACCGGCTTCTCGCGCAGGTCGTGCCGCGCCAGTACGGGGGTCCCGGCGGCGGCCCGGTGATCATGGTGCAGGTCGAGAACGAGTACGGCAGCTACGGCTCCGACCAGGTGTATCTGCGCCGCCTCGCCGCTGTGCTGCGCTCGGCGGGCGTCACGGTCCCGCTGTTCACCTCGGACGGTCCCGAGGACCACATGCTGACCGGCGGCTCGCTCCCCGGGGTGCAGGCGACGGTGAACTTCGGCTCCCGGGGGCGCTCCGGCTTCGCGAGGCTGCGCGCGCACCGCCCGACGGGCCCGCTGATGTGCATGGAGTTCTGGTGCGGCTGGTTCGACCACTGGGGCGCGGACCCTGTCGTACGGGAGGTGGACGACGCCGTGGCGGCGCTGCGGGAGATCCTGGAGTGCGGGGCGTCGGTGAACCTGTACATGGCGCACGGGGGCACGAGTTTCGCGGGCTGGGCGGGGGCCAACCGGGGTGGCGGCGCGCTGCACGACGGGCCGCTGGAGCCGGACGTCACGTCGTACGACTATGACGCGCCGATCGACGAGCGGGGCCGGCCCACGGAGAAGTTCCGGCGGTTCCGGGAGGTCCTCGCGCGCTACGCGGTCGAGCCCCCGCCCGAGCCGCCGCCGCCCCCGCCGGTCCTCGGCTCCCCCGCCGCCGCGACGCTGACGGACTGGTCGTCGCTGGACACGGTCCTGGACCACCTCGGCACCCCGGAGACGGACCATGCCGTACCGCCCACCTTCGAAGAGCTGGACGTGGACCGGGGCCTGGTGCGCTACGCCGTGACGGTGCCGGGGCCGCGCGAGCCGTATCCGCTGGGCGTGCGGGGTCTGCGCGATCTCGCGGTGGTGTACGTGGACGGGGAGCGCGCCGGTGTGCTGAGCGAGGAGGAGCCCGTCCTCGCCCGCCCCGTGGCCGGGCACGCGCGCGTGGAGCTGTGGGTGGAGTCGCTCGGCCGGGTCAACTACGGGCCGCGCCTGGGCGAGAGCAAGGGGATCACGGGCGGCATCCTGCACGAGCGGCAGTATCTGCACGGGGTGCGGGCGCGGGGCCTGCGGCTCGACGCGTTCGACGTGGTGTCGGCGGTAGGGGCGGTTCCCGCGTCGGGCGCCGGGGAGGGCCGCCCCGGCCTGTACCGGGGCACGGTCGCCGTCACCGCCCCCGGCGACGCGTCCCTGGAACTCCCGGGCTGGACGCGGGGGTTCGCGTGGATCAACGGCTTCAACCTGGGCCGCTACTGGTCGATCGGCCCGCAGCGGTCGCTGTACGTGCCGGGCCCCGTGCTGCGCGAGGGCGCCAACGAGGTGTGGGTGCTGGAGCTGGAGGGGGCGGGCGGGGCGGAGATCACCTTGTCCTGAGCCGGCCGCCCCTACCCCCTCAGACCTACGCCCCCGCCCCCGCTCCGACCTCGGTCACCTCGAAGGCGTCCAGGACGAACTCCGCCGTGCCGTCGTCGCCGGTCTTGCGCAGGCCGACCCAGGCCTCGCCCTCGGCGGGGGCGGTGAACTCGTAGGTGAGGGTGGTGGGCGCGGTGGCGACGGGGAGGTCCTCGCGGTCGGTCTCGCGGGGTGCCGGTGCGTCGACCGCGGTGATCCAGGCGTACTGGCCCGCCTTCTCATTCTCGTAGCGGAAGGTGACGCGGTAGCGCCTGCCGGGGGCGAAGCGGACGGTGTGGGGCACGGTGCGGTAGACGAGGCCGGTGTTCTCGCCGCGCGACTTCAGGGATTCGGCGCCGTCGATGACGTCGTCGATCGCCTTGCCGTTCCAGCCGCGCTGCGTGTAGGGGGCGTGGCGCTGGGCGATGTGGGTGCGCGGGTCGGTGACGCCGCCCGCGTCGCCCTTCACGAACGGCCCCCAGCCCTGCGGGACGTGTTCGAAGTCCTCGTGCACGAGGGTGGCGCGGGGCCGCTCGGCGGGGCGGCGGGCCTCGACGACGCGTACGTTGTCGAAGCGCACCCGGGCCCGGCCCGCCTCGGCCCGCAGGGTCAGCTCGGCGGTGCCGCCGCCCTCGGGGACGGTGAAGAAGGTGGACATGCGCTGGAAGCGGGTGCCGTGCTTGCGGTCGGCGGCGACGAAGTTGCCCGCGGTGGAGGTCTCGGTGAAGTTGGCGGCGACGACGCCGTCGGCGGTGCGGACCTCCAGGGAGGCCTTGCGCCGCTCCCCCGGTCGTTCACCGACCTCGACCTGCACGGAGGCCGCGTAGGTCCCGGCCCGCAGCCGGGCCAGGCGCTGGGTGACACGGGCCTCGGCGCCCGCGCCGATGACCAGTTCGTGGTCGCCGAGGGCGCTGCGCCGCACGGTGGCGGGCCCGGTGACCCGCCGGCCCGTGAGGGAGCCGGAGTGGAAGCCCGGGTCGTGCAGGGGGGTGCCCTGGCCCCACTTCGGGTCCGGCGGGGCCGCCGCCCGTTCGGGGTAGAGGACGTAGGGCTGCTTCGGCTCGGCCCGGAGGGTGACTTCTCCGTCCGTCACGGGGACGTACGACTCGAAGACGCGGCCCTGGTCGGTGAGCCGGTACAGGGCGACGCGGGAGCGGCTCGCCCACGCGCGCGGGAGGTGCCATGTGCCGGTCCCGCCGTCCGGGTTGTAGTGGTACAGCTTGGCGGGGTCCGTGGCCTCGCGGGGCTCCCAGGGCAGCAGGTAGCGGCCGTCGTCGTAGACGAGGTGCCCGTCGGTGGTGATGCGGCGTCTGCCCTCGTCGGCGTCGGAGACGGTCGTCCGCGTGGGGCCGAAGAAGGTGATCTCGTGGTCGTCCCAGGTCTTGATGGGGTACGCCTGGAGGTACTTGGCGGGCAGCGAGTGGGTCCAGATCAGGTCGTGGAAGGCGTGCCAGTCGGTCTTGCCGACCCAGCCCTCGAAGTTGCCCATGCGGGCGATGCCGAGGAGGGTGGGCCACTTGTCGGCGAAGACGTCCTTCTGGTGGTTGCGCACGAAGCGGATGAGGCGGGAGTTGATGCCGCGTGAGGTGTCGCCGCCGTAGTCGGTCTCGGTGGCCCAGTGCGACCAGACGGCGGAGCGTTCGAGGCCGTGGCCCCACTCGGTGGTGAGCGTCCAGCCCTGTGCGCGCAGCGCCCGCTGGAGGCGGTCGGAGGTCCAGCCGGACTCGCGGAACACGTCGATGTACAGGGTGTTCAGGCCCTCATGGGTCTGGGCGCGCAGGTCGGCGAAGCGCTTGATGATGTCCCCGGAGACCAGGTCGCGGCGCTGGTCGATGCGGTAGCTCTGGTCGAGCCAGTCCCACTGCTCGTCGTTCTTGTCGACCAGCTTCTCGGAGAAGGCGTGGGCCACGGGGTAGGACTCGGTGGCGTTGACGTGCACACCGAAGTCGCTGTTCCACTTCCTGCCCTCGCGGACCAGGGTGTTGAGGTCGTCCAGGCCGCCGGCGCGGGTGTTGTAGTGGCCGGCGTAGTCGGGGTGGGCGGAGTCGTGGCCCTCGGACTGGTAGCCCTTGAGGAGCGTGTACTGGCGCAGCCCGTCGGTGGCGAGGTGGATCCGCTTGACGTCGTCGAGGGTGGCCAGGAACGGGTTGGTGGCCTGGGAGGCGAAGTTGAACGGGATGTGCGGGACGACCCGCAGGTGCTGCTCGTCGGCGCCGAGCGGCGTCACCATGATGTCGCGGAAGGCGATCGCGGCGTCCTGCCAGTCGACCACCCCGTCGCCGTTGCGGTCACCGGTGATCACGACGGTGGCGTACGGCAGGGGTTCGGTGGCGTCCAGCGGCGCGGTGGCGGCGCGGTGGGTCCACTGCCCCGGCGTCAGCCGGGCCTCCACGCGGCCGTCGACGTGTGCCGTCTCGTGCCACAGGCGGCCGTTCTCCCAGGTGGTGCCCGCCGCCGAGGTCGGCCTGTCGTAGCAGGTGTTGGTCTCGACGGCCCCGCCGAGCCGGTCGTGCGCGACGACGGCGTACGCGCATCCACTGGGCGCTCGGGCGGGCGTGTCCCGGGCCGGCCGGACCAGGGTGTCGCCGCTCCCGGCCCGGTCGAGCCGCACCTGGGCGGCGAGGAGGGCGGCGCCGGGCTGGTCGTCGCGTACGGACAGCAGGGCGAGGCCGGGGATCCGCAAGGTGCCCACCCGCAGGGCGTCGGTGTCCGCGATCCGCGTGACGCGCCAGTGGACCCGGTGTCCCTCGACGGCGATCTCCACGTCGATCCGGGTGCCGCCGGCGAAGGCGAGCGTGTAGGAGACGCGGGATCGGCCCACCGACGCGGTGACCCGCGGGGTGTGCTCGCTCTCGTCGATGAGGACGGCGGTGACGGCGTCGGCGCGGCCGTGCAGGACGGCGCCGCTCGCGCGGTCGGTGTAGGAGACGACACGGGGGAAGTCGCGGGCGACGCGCACGTCCAGGTGGCGTGAGCGCAGGACCGCTTCGGCGGCGGGCGGCCCGGCGGCGAAGGCGCCGGCACCCGGGGCGAATGCGGCTCCCACCCCGGCGATCGCCCCGGTGGCGACGACGGCTCGGCGGCTCGGGCCTGACGTGTCCGACGGCGGCATGCGGCACCCCTGTCATGGGTCGGAATCGGTGCCGATCACGATGCGCCGGGCGGGGCGGACACGCCCATGGACTAAGGAGGGACAGGACTTGGACTTACGTACGTGCGGGGCGCCCGCGGTGGACGCCCCGCATGTCGGTGCGGCGGAAGGTCACAGACCGGCGGCCGCGCTCTCTATGTTCGCGGCGAAGGTGGAGACCTCGGTGTAGACACCGGGGAAGTTCGGCCGCGCGCAGCCGTTGCCCCAGCTGACGATACCGACCTGGACGTAGGCGCCGGCCTCGTCCTTGCGGAACATGGGGCCGCCCGAGTCGCCCTGGCAGGTGTCGACGCCGCCCTGGGCGAGGTAGCCGGCGCAGATCTCCTCGCCGGGGGTGAGTTCGGCGCCGTACGCGGCCTTGCAGTCGGCGTCGCTGACGAAGGGGACGGTCGCCTTGAGGAGGTAGCGCTGCTGGGCGCCGCCTTCCCGGGCGGCGCCCCAGCCCGCGACGGTGAAGTTGCCGTTGTTGTACCTGGTGTCCTTGGCGATCTTCAGCGTGGGCAGGTCGATCGGCTTGGCCAGCTTGATGAGCGCCCAGTCCTTGCCCTTGCCGTTGTAGCCGGGGGCCTGGAGGACCTTGGTGGACTTGACCTTGATCGCGGAGGTGCTGCGCAGGTCGACGACGCCCGCGGTGGCGGTGATGCTGGTGTTGGCGCCGGAGCCGTCCACGCAGTGGGCGGCGGTCAGCACGATGTCCTTGGCGTACAGAGCGCCGCCACAGCCCATCGACAGCCGGACCATGAACGGGAACTCGCCCTGCTTGGCGGTGGTGCCGCCGACGACACTCTCGCTCGGCCGGGGGCCCGGCTCGGGAGCGGCGGAGGCGGCCACGGGCTGCAGGCTGAGGGCGGCGAGCGCGATTCCACCGAGGGTGGCGGCTCTCTTGACTCCACGCGGCTTGGTCTTCAACGGACTTCCCTTCGTGGGGTTTCGTGGGGGGCGGTGCACGCCATGGGCTCCCATCGACCACACGGATGGCATGAGCCCGCCAAAAGCGTTGTCCCGGATTATGGAGATCGGCGTCCGCTGAGTACAAGGGGCTGTTTCCGGCCACGAGGCGCCGCGCGAAGCCCCCGCCCGCCCTGGGCGGCAGGCCCCAACAGCCGTACAGTGAGGGCGAGTCGGGTGACCGGCGGGTGGCGTCAGGGGGTGCGGGCGTGACGGTCGGCGGCGGTCCTGTCGTACACGGCTACCCCCATCTGGAGACCGTGCGCGCCGCCGTCACCGCGCTCCACAAACGCCTGTCGTACGACACCGTCCACGCCTTCGACACCAGCGTCGCCCCCGCCGACGTGGCCCTCGGCGACCAGGACGACCTGTATCCGGGTGTCCAGCGGGTGGCCCGCGAGATGGTGCGGCACTTCCGTCTGCCCGACGCCCGGATGATCGTCGGCTTCCGCGAGATGACCCACGCGGCGAACGTCGAACTCACCGCCGGCCCCGAGTACTTCCTCGAACTCAACGACCGCTTCCGCACCCACCGGCGGGACATCGGCGCGGCACTCGCCCACGAGGTCACGCACGTGTACCTGCACCGCCTCGACCTGTCCTTCCCCGGCACGCGCGACAACGAGATCCTCACCGACACCGCCGCCACCTACCTGGGCGCGGGCTGGCTGCTCCTGGACGCCTACCGCGAGGACGGCGCCTCCTCCCAGAAGCTCGGCTACCTCACCCCCGAGGAGTTCGGCTACGTCCTCGCCAAGCGGGCGCTGGCGTTCGGCGAGGCACCGGAGACGTGGTTCACCAGCGCGCAGGCGTACACGGCGTACACCAAGGGCCTCGCCCAGGCCCGCCGCGACGAGCGGCAGCCACCGCTGGCGGCTGCGGGCTGGGCGGACAGGCGGCGGTACGCGAAGGACCGGCGGTACGCGCGTGAGCACGACGCGCGGGCGCCCGGGGCGGCGTACGCGTTCACGCCCGACGGGCCCGGCACGCTACGGGTGTCCTTCCCCTGCCCCACGTGCTTCCAGCGGATCCGCGTCCCGGCGCGGGGCCGGGTCCGGGCCCGGTGCGCCCTGTGCCGCACCGTCCTGGAGTGCGACGCCTGAGGCGCGCGGCTAGGACGCGTCCGACCAGTGGCCGGGGCGGGCCAGGGCGCCGGGGAGCTTGGTGCGCTCGTCGCCCTTGGCCGCGTTCACCTGCGACTGCGTGAGGAACAGGGCGCCGGTCAGGTCGGCGCCCCGCAGGTCCGCGTCGCGCAGGTCGGCGCCGATCAGGTCGGCGGTGCGCAGGTCCGCGTCGCGCAGCTCGGCGGCGATCAGGCAGGCGCCGCGCAGGGTGGCGCCCCTGAGGTCGGCGCCCTTGAGCCGGGCGCCGAAGAGGTCCGCCCCTCGCCGGTTCTTCTTCTTGCCGCCGACGCCCTTGCGTACGAGTTCACTGGTGCGCAGGAGCAGGACGTTGACGTCCTCGCGGTGGGCGGCGACATCGGTGGCGGCGACGGCTTCGGCGGAGCCCCGGGTGAGTTCCTCGGTCCTGGCGAGGGCCTTCTCCAGGTCGGAGCGGATCGGCTCGGCCTGCGGCAGCGTGCGCGCCTCGGTCAAGTACCAGAGCAGTTCGTGGAGTTGCCGCATGACCGGGAACACCTCGAACATCTGCCGGGCGGTGGCGGGCTCCGCGCGCCAGTCGCGGCCGCCGAAGGTGCCCTGCGAGACGTGCTGCCCGGCGCCGAAGCAGTCGTACACCGTGCAGCCCCGGAAGCCCTTGTCGCGCAGCTCGCGGTGGATGCCGCAGCGGAAGTCCGCCCGGAGGTTGGCGCAGGGCTTGCCCGCGTCCTTGTCGACGGCGAAGTCGGAGGACGCGGAGAAGGCGAGGGCTACACAGCAGAGCCCGAAGCAGTCGCCGCACTCGGCGCGCAGCCCGGCGCGGCCATCCTGTTCGTCCCCGAGCAGGTTCAGCGCGAGCGGATCACGCTCCGACTTCATCGAACGTCTCCTTGTCGGACTTCGCACGGTGGCTTGTCGATGCGGGGCAAACGGGTGGGTGGGTGGAAGAAACCCGCCGCGGAGCGGCGGGAAACCCCCCACGGCGGGAAGCCGAAAGACTACGCGGCGCTACGACGCCCCCCTTGGGCCCCGCCCCCGGCCCGCCGGGGCGCCCGACGCCGCCCCTGCCCGGAAGCCGCAGCCGCACCCGCACCCGCACCGCCACCCCCGCCGCCTCCGCTGCGAGGCCGCCGACGCCGCTGCGAAGCCCCGGCCGCCGGCTGCTGCGGAGCGGGCGTCTCGATGACGACCGGCACCCCGGAAGGCTCCCGCGCCCCGGTGATCCGCACCAGTTCCTCGTCCGAGGAGCTGATCCGCGCCGTCCGCGGGCTGATCTCCGCGTCGGACATCAGCCGCGTCATGTCCCGCTTCTCCTCGGGCAGCACGAGCGTGACGACACTGCCGGACTCCCCGGCCCGCGCGGTGCGCCCACCCCGGTGCAGGTAGTCCTTGTGATCGGCGGGCGGGTCGATGTTGACGACGAGGTCGAGGTCGTCGACGTGGATGCCGCGCGCCGCGACGTTCGTGGCGACCAGCGCGGTGACCTGCCCGGTCTTGAACTGGTCGAGCGTGCGGTTGCGCTGCGGCTGGGAGCGGCCGCCGTGCAGGCCGGAGGCGCGTACGCCGTTGGCGAGGAGCCGCTTGGTGAAGCGGTCCACGGCGCGCTTGGTGTCCAGGAACATGATCACGCGGCCCTCGCGGGCGGCGATCCGCATGGCGACGGCCTTCTTGTCCGTCTCGTCGGCGACGTAGAGCACATGGTGCTCCATCGTCGTGACGGCGCCCGCGGAGGGGTCGACGGAGTGCACGACGGGGTCGCTCAGGAACATCCGGACGAGCCGGTCGATGTTCTTGTCCAGCGTCGCCGAGAACAGCATGGTCTGGCCGCCCCGCTCGACCTGCTTGAGCAGCGCGGTGACCTGCGGCATGAAGCCCATGTCGGCCATCTGGTCGGCCTCGTCGAGGACGGTCGTGCGCACCCGCGACAGGTCGCAGTCGCCGCGCTCGATGAGGTCCTTGAGGCGGCCGGGGGTCGCGACGAGCACCTCGGCGCCGCGGCGGAGCGTGCCCGACTGCTTGGTGATCGACATGCCGCCGACGACGGTGGCCATGCGGAGGTTCACCGAGGTGGCGTACGGCGTGAGGGCGTCCGTCACCTGCTGGGCCAGCTCGCGCGTGGGCACCAGGACCATGGCGAGCGGCGACTTCGACTCGGCGCGGTGCCCGGCGGTGCGGGCCAGCAGGGCGAGGCCGAAGGCGAGGGTCTTGCCGGAGCCGGTGCGCCCGCGGCCGAGGATGTCACGGCCGGCGAGGGAGTTGGGCAGGGTGGCCGCCTGGATCGGGAAGGGGGCGGTGACGCCCTGGGCGGCCAGCGTCTTCAGGAGGGCCTCGGGCATGTCCAGGTCGCCGAAGGCCTCGACGGCGGGCAGGGCCGGGGTGATGCTCTCCGGCAGTGCGAACTCTCCGCCCTGGGCCGGCTTCGGCTTACGGCTCGCGGGCTTCTTCGCCGAGTGCACGGAGCCCTTCGCCTGGCCCCTGGCCGAGCCGCCGGCCTGGCCCCTCGCGGAGCCGCCGGCCTGGCCGTTCGGCCTGCCCTTCCCCGCGGGGTTCGCGGAACGCTTGCGGGCGGGGCGTGCGGGGCGGTCGGAGTTGTTCATGCAGTGATGCCTTCCTGGTCGCTGGACTTTTCCGGACCTCTGAGCCTTCGGTGCGGCTCTGGGCCCGTAGGGCCCGATGACAGCGCAAGCCGAGGCCCGCACCTTCCGGTGCGGGCCTCGGCTCTGAGGTTCGCGCGCTGCGACGATCAGGCAGGAACGATGTTCTCGGCCTGGAGGCCCTTCTGGCCCTGGGTGACCTCGAAGGAGACCTTCTGGCCCTCCACGAGCTCACGGAAGCCGGAGGACGCGATGTTCGAGTAGTGGGCGAAGACGTCGGGGCCGCCGCCGTCCTGCTCGATGAAGCCGAAGCCCTTTTCCGAGTTGAACCACTTAACGGTGCCGGTTGCCATGTCAATCTCCTCAACAGGGGCAGAGTATGGAGAATCACGGAATTGCGATCTCCAGCGCTGCAATGACCCCATACCGGAGAGAACCGGTAAAACAATTACGCGCCCTCGGAGCATTCCCGTCAGGCGTACATAAAGTCATGGGTACCAAAACTGCAACACATAACTTTAACACGCCCGGCGGAGCGGTTGTTCCCGGGGCCTCAGCCCTTGACCGCGCCCGCCGCCAGGCCCGAGCCCAGCCTCCGGTGCACGACCACGAAGAAGATCATCACCGGCACCGTGACCAGCGTGGAGCTGGCCATGACCGGACCCCAGGACGTCGAGTTCTCCCCGAAGAACTGGTAGATGCCGACGGCCGCCGTGTACTTGTCGCTGCCCTTCATGAAGGTGTACGCGAAGACGAACTCGTTCCACGCCGTGATGAAGGCGAAGATCGAGGTGGCGACGAGGCCCGGCGCGACCAGCGGCAGCAGCACCGACCAGAACATCCGCGGCCAGGACGCCCCGTCGATGTACGCGGCCTCCTCGACCTCCTTGGGCACGGTGGCGACGAAGCCGCGCAGCGTCCAGATCGCGAAGGGCAGCGAGAGGGCGATGTAGACGATGCTCAGCCCGAGCAGGGAGTTGAGCATGTCGTAGTCCCGCATCTGGATGAACAGCGGGATGACGAGGGCCTCCAGCGGCACCATCTGCACGATCAGGATCATGATCAGCACGGAGGTGCGGAAGCGGAACGTGAAGCGCGCCACCGCGATGGCCGCGAAGAGCGAGAGCACTCCGGCGGCGAGGATCGTGGCGAGCCCGACGAGCGCCGAGTTCAGCAGGTACGTACCGAAGTTGCCCTTGTCGAAGACGAACGCGAAGTGTTCGAGGCTGATGCCGCTCGGCAGGACGTCCGAGCCGCGGGTGAGCGCCTTCGGGTCGAGCGCCGTGGAGATCATCCAGTAGACGGGGAAGAGCGTGAAGACGAGGAGCGCGACGACCGCGGCCGGCAGGCCGACGCGGCTCGCGAGGGTGGTGCGGTGGCGGGCCGTCACAGGTCCTCCTCCCCCTGCCGGAACAGCGTACGGATGTAGACGACGGTGATGATCAGGAGCAGTACGGTCAGCAGCACCGCGGCCGCGGCGCCCGCGCCGTAGTCGTTCTTGGCGAAGGCCTCGATGTAGGAGTAGACCCCAAGGTTGTAGACGTCCGGGTTGGAGCCGTCGCCGCCCGGCATCAGGTAGACCTGGGTGAAGACCTTGAAGTCCCAGATGGTGGACAGGATGGTCACCACAAGGAAGACCGGCCTGATGGTCGGCACCGTGATGTTCCAGAACCGCTGCCAGGCGTTCGCGCCGTCCAGCTCCCCCGCCTCGTACAGCTCCTTGGGGATCGTCATGAGCCCCGCGAGGACGGTGATGGCGACGAACGGGAAGCCGTGGTGGATGACGTTGAGGGTGGCGATGGCGTAGAACGGGCCGCGCTCGGTGAACCAGTTGGTGGTCTCCGGGTCGATGAGGCCGGCCGCGCCCGCGAGCTGGCTGACCATGCCGTCCTGCGGCTGGAAGAGCCAGATCCACACGTACGTTCCCGTCACCGCGGGCATGGCCCAGGCGGCGAGGATCGCGATCGAGCAGATCAGCCGCCAGGTCGGCCCGAGGCGGTTGAGGAGCAGCGCCACGAGCGTGCCGAGGGCGACGGTCAGGCCGACGCAGGCGACGGCGAAGAAGACGGTGTTGGGCAGGACGGTCTGCCACAGCAGGTCACTGCCGAGCAGGTCGCGGTAGTGGTCGAAGCCGGTGAACGTGCCCGTTCCGCCGCCGAACTTGACCTCGTAGTCCTGGAGGGAGAGCTTGCCGACCTGGATCAGCGGCCACAGCAGCAGGCCGGCGAGGACCACGAGGGCGGGGGTGAGCAGGAGCCACGGGCGGGTGAGGGTGGTCAGTCGCTTGCGGCGGCGGGCGGCCTCGGCGTCACCGGCGGGCCGCGGGGGGTCGCGGCGGACCGGTGCCTTCGATCCGCCGCCGACGAGCGTGTCCTTCACGACAGTCGCGTCCTTCACAGTCGCGCCTCGTCCTTCACAGTCGTGCCTTTCACGGTGCCGGCGCCGCCCTCGTCACTTGTCCTTGGCGAAGATCGCGTCCATGTCCTTGGCCGCCTTGTCCGCGGCTTCCTGGACGGACGCCTTGCCGGTGAGGATCGACTGGACCATGCCGGGGATGACCTTCGAGGCCTGGATCTCGCCGTAGGCCGTGGTCTTGGGGACCGTGGCGCCGGCCTCCAGCATCTGCCGGGCGAACGGCTCGACCAGCGGGTCCTTCTTGGCGGCGATCTTCTTCAGCTCGGAGTTCTGGCCGGGGAAGTAGTTCGTCTGCTCGGCCCACTTGGCGGCGAACTCACCGGTGGTCAGCATCTTGACGAACTCCCAGGCCAGCTCCTTCTTGTCCGTGTTGAACGTGGACAGGTAGGAGCCGCCGAGGAAGGACTTGCTCATGCCGCCGTCTCGTCCGGGGATCGGCACGGCGCCGAGCTTGCCCTTGAGCGACGGGTTCTTGTCGATGATCGCCTTGGGGGTCCAGTTGCCGCCGATGGACATGCCGACCTGGCTCTTGTTCCAGGCCTCGCCGACCTCCTTCTCCGTCCAGGTGTTGACCTTGGCCGGGGAGACCTTGTCCTTGGTGGCGAGGCCGGTGTAGAACTCGATGCCCTTGACGGCCTCGGGCGAGTTGATGCCGGACTTCCACGAACCATCGGACCCGGTGGCCAGTTCGCCGCCCGCGCCCCACACGAAGGGGGTGGCGAACATCTCCGCGCCGCCGGCCACCGGGAAGGCGACCAGGTTCGGCTCCTTCTCCTTGAGCGTCCTCGCGGCCGTGCGCAGCTCGTCCCACGTGGTCGGGGGCTTGATGTGGTGCTTCGCGAAGAGGTCCTTGCGGTAGACGATCGAGCGGACGCCCGCGTACCAGGGCATGCCGTACTGCTTGCCGTCGAGCGTGCCCGCGTCCTTGAGGCCGGCGACGAGGTCGTCGCCGAGGCCGGACTTCTTCACCTCGTCGGTGACGTCGACGAGCGCGTCCGTCTTCGCGAACTGCGGCACCCAGGTCGTGCCGACCTCCGCCACGTCGGGCACCTGGTCCTCGCCGCCCTCGATGGCGGTGGTGAACTTCTTCTGGGCGGTGGCCCACTGCTGGTACTCGACCTTGATCTTGGCGCCGGTCTTCTTCTCGAAGGCCTTGCCCGCCTCGTCGAAGAACGGCCGGGCGTCGGGGTTGGTCCCCTCCATGATCCATACGGTGAGGGTCTTGCCCTTGCCGTCGGTGGCCTTGCCGCCCTCGTCGCCGTCATCGCCGCCGCACGCCGTGGCGGTCAGTCCGAGACTCATGGCGATAGAAACAGCCGCGATGACACGTCGCTTCATGCCGGCCCCCTCCAAGGTTGCGATTGGTGGGAGCGATTGTGGTCATACACCGCGGAGGCGGTCTAGACCCATTGGGATAAGCGGCCGAACCGTAATGACGGTTGCGGGTGACGCAACATGCGCACGTGCCATTGCGCACCATGCAACACAGGCGTCACGCCCAACGCCACGGCGCCCGCCCTGGTCCGGTCGGGGACAAGGCGGGCGCCGCTTCAGTTCCGTACGCCGTTGTACGGGACGTAGGGGGGGACGGAATTACGCCATCAAGGCGCGGTCCGTCGGGCGGATCGGGGCCGGAAGATCACTCGCACCGGTGAGGAAGCGGTCGACCCCGCGGGCCGCCGAACGGCCCTCCGCGATGGCCCAGACGATGAGCGACTGGCCCCGGCCGGCGTCACCGGCGACGAAGACGCCGGGGACGTTGGTCTGGAAGTCGGCGTCGCGCGCCACGTTGCCGCGCTCGTCCAGCTCCAGGGCGAACTGGTCGACCAGGCCGTTCTCGCGGTCGGTGCCGGTGAAGCCCATCGCGAGGGTGACGAGCTGGGCGGGGATCTTGCGCTCGGTGCCCGGCTTCTGGGTCAGCTTGCCGTCGACGAACTCGACCTCCACGAGGTGGAGGAACTGGACGTTGCCGTCCTCGTCGCCCTCGAAGTGCGTGGTCGAGACGGAGTAGACCCGCTCGCCACCCTCCTCGTGCGCGGAGGTGACCTTGTACAGCATGGGGAAGGTCGGCCACGGCTGGTGCGGCGCGCGGTCCTCGCCGGGCCTCGGCATGATCTCCAGCTGGGTGACCGAGGCCGCGCCCTGGCGGTGGGCGGTGCCCACGCAGTCCGCGCCCGTGTCGCCGCCGCCGATGACGACGACGTGCTTGCCCTCGGCGGTGATGGGGGGCGCCACGAAGTCGCCCTCCTGCACCTTGTTGGCGAGCGGCAGGTACTCCATCGCGAAGTGGATGCCGTTCAGGTCGCGGCCCGGGACGGGCAGGTCGCGGGAGATGGTGGCGCCGGCGGCGATGACGACGGCGTCGTAGCGCTTGCGCAGCTTCATCGCGTCGATGTCCCGGCCGACCTCCACGCCGGTGCGGAACTTGGTGCCCTCCGCGCGCATCTGCTCGATGCGGCGGTTGATGTGCCGCTTCTCCATCTTGAACTCGGGGATGCCGTAGCGCAGCAGGCCGCCGATGCGGTCGGCGCGCTCGTAGACGGCGACCGTGTGGCCGGCCCGGGTCAGCTGCTGGGCGGCGGCCAGGCCCGCGGGGCCCGAGCCGATGACCGCGACCGTCTTGCCGGAGAGGCGCTCGGGGGCCTGGGGCGCGACGTCGCCGCGGTCCCACGCCTGGTCGATGATCGAGACCTCGACGTTCTTGATGGTGACGGGCGGCTGGTTGATGCCGAGCACGCACGCCGACTCGCAGGGGGCCGGGCACAGGCGGCCGGTGAACTCCGGAAAGTTGTTCGTGGCGTGCAGGCGCTCCTGCGCGGCCGACCAGTCCTCGCGGTAGGCGTAGTCGTTCCACTCGGGGATGAGGTTGCCGAGCGGACAGCCGTTGTGGCAGAAGGGGATGCCACAGTCCATGCAGCGCGAGGCCTGCTTGGAGATGATCGGCAGGAGCGAACCGGGAACGTAGACCTCGTTCCAGTCGCGGACGCGCTCCTCGACCGGGCGGGTCCTGGCGACCTCACGGCCGTGGTTCAAAAAGCCCTTGGGATCAGCCATTGGTCGCCGCCTCCATCATCTTCTCGGTGATCTCGGTCTCGGAGAGACCGGCTCGCTCGGCGGCGTCCTTGGCGGCGAGCACTGCCTTGTACGTGCTGGGGATGATCTTGCTGAAGCGCTCCACCGCCACGTCCCACTCGGCGAGCAGCTTCCCGGCGACGGTCGAACCCGTCTCCTCCTGGTGGCGGCGCACCACGTCGTGCAGCCACTGCTCGTCGGCGTAGGACAGCTCCTCGACGGCGCCCAGGTTGCCCGCGTTGACGTTGTCCCGGTCCAGGTCGATGACGTACGCGACACCGCCGGACATGCCGGCCGCGAAGTTGCGCCCGGTCTCGCCGAGGATCACGGCGTGGCCGCCGGTCATGTACTCGCAGCCGTGGTCGCCCACGCCCTCGGAGACCACGGTCGCGCCCGAGTTGCGCACGCAGAAGCGCTCGCCGGTGCGGCCCCGCAGGAACAGCTCACCGCCGGTCGCGCCGTACGCGATGGTGTTGCCGGCGATGGTGGAGTACTCGGCGAGGTGGTCGGCGCCCCGGTCCGGGCGGACCACGATGCGCCCGCCGGACAGGCCCTTGCCGACGTAGTCGTTGGCGTCGCCCTCCAGGCGCAGGGTGACACCGCGCGGCACGAACGCGCCGAAGGACTGGCCCGCCGAGCCGGTGAAGGTGATGTCGATGGTGTCGTCGGGCAGACCCGCGCCGCCGAACTTCTTCGTCACCTCGTGGCCGAGCATGGTGCCGACCGTGCGGTTGATGTTGCGGATGGCGACCTGGGCGCGCACGGGTTGCGCGTCGGTGGCGCTGGGGGCGGCGAGCGCGTCGGCGGAGAGCCTGATCAGCTCGTTGTCGAGGGCCTTCTCCAGACCGTGGTCCTGGACCGCGATCTGGTGCCGGACGGCGCCCTCGGGCAGCGACGGCACGTGGAAGAGCGGCTGGAGGTCCAGGCCCTGCGCCTTCCAGTGCTTGACGGCCCGGTCGGTGTCGAGCAGCTCGGCGTGGCCGACGGCCTCCTCGATGGAGCGGAAGCCCAGCTCGGCGAGGAGTTCGCGGACCTCCTCGGCGATGAACTCGAAGAAGTTCACGACGTACTCGGCCTTGCCGGAGAAGCGCTCGCGCAGCGCCGGGTTCTGCGTGGCGATGCCGACGGGGCAGGTGTCCAGGTGGCAGACGCGCATCATGACGCAGCCGGAGACGACGAGCGGGGCGGTCGCGAAACCGAACTCCTCGGCGCCCAGCAGCGCGGCGATGATCACGTCGCGGCCGGTCTTCAGCTGGCCGTCGGTCTGGACGACGATGCGGTCGCGCAGTCCGTTGAGCAGCA
Organism: Streptomyces sp. NPDC031466; assembly: GCF_055581265.1. Classification (NCBI taxonomy): domain Bacteria; kingdom Bacillati; phylum Actinomycetota; class Actinomycetes; order Kitasatosporales; family Streptomycetaceae; genus Streptomyces; species Streptomyces sp. NPDC031466. The sequence continues at coordinate 501,048 of NZ_JBVIJT010000002.1, read as the reverse complement.
GGGTCTGCTGGGTCTCGGCGAGGCCCAGCTCCCAGGGGCCGCCCGCGTGCTTGAGCGAGGTCAGCGGGGAGGCGCCGGTGCCGCCGTCGTGGCCGGAGATGAGGACGACGTCCGCGTGGGCCTTGGAGACGCCCGCGGCGACCGTGCCGACGCCGACCTCGGAGACCAGCTTCACGTGGATGCGGGCCCGCGGGTTGGCGTTCTTCAGGTCGTGGATGAGCTGGGCGAGGTCCTCGATGGAGTAGATGTCGTGGTGCGGCGGCGGCGAGATGAGGCCGACGCCGGGCGTCGAGTGACGCGTCTTGGCGACCCACGGGTAGACCTTGTGGCCGGGCAGCTGGCCGCCCTCGCCGGGCTTGGCGCCCTGGGCCATCTTGATCTGGATGTCGTCGGCGTTGACGAGGTACTCGGAGGTCACGCCGAAGCGGCCGGAGGCGACCTGCTTGATGGCCGAGCGGCGCGCCGGGTCGTACAGGCGGTCCGCGTCCTCGCCGCCCTCACCGGTGTTGGACTTGCCGCCCAGCTGGTTCATGGCGATGGCGAGGGTCTCGTGCGCCTCGCGGGAGATCGAGCCGTACGACATGGCGCCGGTGGAGAACCGCTTGACGATCTCGGAGGCCGGCTCGACCTCGTCGATGGAGATCGAGGGGCGGTCGGACTTGAAGCCGAAGAGGCCGCGCAGCGTCATGAGCCGCTCGGACTGCTCGTTCACGCGGCCCGTGTACTGCTTGAAGATGTCGTAGCGGCGGCTGCGCGTGGAGTGCTGGAGGCGGAAGACCGTCTCGGGGTCGAACAGGTGCGGCTCGCCCTCGCGGCGCCACTGGTACTCGCCGCCGATGTCCAGCGCGCGGTGCGCCGAGGGGACGCCGGAGGTCGGGTAGGCCTTGGCGTGCCGGGCGGCGACCTCCTGGGCGATGACGTCGAGACCGGCGCCGCCGAGCTTCGTCGTCGTCCCGCTGAAGTACCGCTCCACGAAGGCCTGGTCGAGGCCGATGGCCTCGAAGACCTGGGCGCCGCGGTAGGAGGCGACGGTGGAGATGCCCATCTTGGACATGACCTTCAGGACGCCCTTGCCGAGGGCGTGGATGAGGTTGCGGATGGCCTGCTCGGCCCCACCGTCGACGGCGTCCAGGAAGGTGCCGGCGCGGACGAGGTCCTCGACGGACTCCATCGCGAGGTAGGGGTTGACGGCCGCGGCGCCGTAGCCGATGAGGAGGGCCACGTGGTGGACCTCGCGGACGTCGCCCGCCTCGACCAGCAGGCCCACCTGGGTGCGCTGCTTGGTGCGGATGAGGTGGTGATGGACGGCCGAGGTGAGCAGCAGCGAGGGGATCGGCGCGTGCTCGGCGTCGGAGTGCCGGTCGGAGAGCACGATCAGGCGGGCGCCGGCCTCGATGGCGGCGTCGGCCTCGGCGCAGATCTCGTCGATGCGGGCGGCGAGGGCGTCGCCGCCACCGCCCACCCGGTAGAGGCCGGAGAGCGTCGCGGCCGTCATGCCGGGCATGTCGCCGTCGGCGTTGATGTGGATGAGCTTGGCCAGCTCGTCGTTGTCGATCACCGGGAAGGGCAGGGTGACGCTTCGACAGGACGCGGCGGTCGGCTCCAGGAGGTTGCCCTGGGGGCCCAGGCTGCTGTGCAGCGAGGTGACAAGCTCTTCGCGGATGGCGTCCAGCGGCGGGTTGGTGACCTGCGCGAACAGCTGCGTGAAGTAGTCGAAGATGAGGCGCGGGCGCTCGGACAGGGCCGCGATGGGGGTGTCCGTGCCCATGGAGCCGAGCGGCTCGCCGCCGGTCTTGGCCATCGGCGCGAGGATGATCCGCAGCTCTTCCTCGGTGTAGCCGAAGGTCTGCTGGCGGCGCGTGACGGAGGCGTGCGTGTGCACGATGTGCTCGCGCTCGGGCAGGTCGGACAGCTCGATCTCGCCGGTTTCCAGCCACTCCTGGTACGGGTTCTCGGCGGCGAGGGCGGCCTTGATCTCGTCGTCCTCGACGATGCGGTGCTCGGCGGTGTCGACGAGGAACATCCGGCCGGGCTGGAGGCGGCCCTTGCGGACGACCTTGGCCGGGTCGATGTCCAGGACGCCGACCTCGGAGCCGAGGACGACGAGGCCGTCGTCGGTGACCCAGTAGCGGCCGGGGCGCAGGCCGTTGCGGTCGAGGACCGCGCCGACCTGGGTGCCGTCGGTGAAGGTGACGCAGGCCGGGCCGTCCCAGGGCTCCATCATCGTGGAGTGGTACTGGTAGAAGGCGCGCCGGGCCGGGTCCATGGAGGCGTGGTTCTCCCAGGCCTCCGGGATCATCATCAGGACGGAGTGCGGCAGGGAGCGGCCGCCGAGGTGCAGGAGTTCCAGGACCTCGTCGAAGGACGCGGAGTCGGAGGCGTCCGGCGTGCAGATGGGGAAGACGCGGTCCGGCTTCTCCGTACCGAAGAGGTCGGAGGCGAGCTGCGACTCGCGGGCCCGCATCCAGTTGCGGTTGCCCTTGACGGTGTTGATCTCGCCGTTGTGCGCGACGAAGCGGTACGGGTGGGCGAGCGGCCAGCTCGGGAACGTGTTCGTGGAGAAGCGGGAGTGGACGAGCGCGACGGCCGTGGCGAAGCGGCGGTCGGACAGGTCGGGGAAGAACGGCTCCAGCTGGCCGGTGGTGAGCATGCCCTTGTAGACGATGGTGCGGGCGGAGAGCGAGGGGAAGTAGGTCCCGGCCTCGCGCTCGGCGCGCTTGCGCAGCAGGAAGGCCTTGCGGTCCAGTGCCAGGCCGGTGCTCTCGCCGTCGGCGACGAAGATCTGCCGGAAGACCGGCATCGTGGAGCGGGCGGTGGCGCCGAGCAGCTCGGGGGCGACGGGCACGTCGCGCCAGCCGAGGACGGTCAGGCCCTCCTCGGCGGCGATCGTCTCGATCTGCGAGACGGCCGCGTCGGTGGTGCCGGCGGTGTCGACGGGCAGGAACGCGATGCCGACGGCGTAGGCGCCGACCTCGGGCAGTTCGAATCCGGCCACCTCGCGCAGGAACGCGTCGGGCACCTGGAGCAGGATTCCGGCGCCGTCGCCCGAGTCGGGCTCGGAGCCGGTGGCGCCGCGGTGTTCGAGGTTGCGCAGTACCGTCAGCGCCTGTTCGACCAGCTCATGGCTGGCAACACCGGTCAAGGTGGCCACGAAACCGACACCGCAGGCGTCGTGTTCGTTACGGGGGTCGTACATCCCCTGGGGGGCGGGGCGACCGTCCATGGGCGACCAGGCGTGGGTACGCATCGGCACTCCCGTCGTCGTCGAGGCAACTACAAAGGGCAAGGGACGACGTTGGCCCTGGCGAAATTTCGTGCAGGTTACATGATGGAACGCTTCTCGAAAAGCGGATAGTTCATTCCAACATGTGGACACCGCTCGCGAAGGTGGGAGCGGCCGGATGGGGCCTCTACGGTCAGATCCATGGCCGAAGGCCCAGAGCGCCGCCGGCTTCGTTGCCCGCAGCGCTTACGGCTCATGCCCGGTGGCCATCGATTCGAAACCGCCGAGTAACGACTACTTATGCAAGGTCCTGTATAGACCTGCGAGGCCTCATCCTACGGCCGTACCGAACAGACTGCCCAGGGCGTACGTCACACCGGCCGCCGCCCCGCCGAGCGCGAGCTGGCGCAGACCGCTGAACCACCAGGAGCGCGCGGTGACCTTGGCGACCACCGCGCCGCAGGCGAAGAGGCCGATGAGCGCGAGCAGCAGCGCGGGCCACAGCACGGTGGCGCCGAGCAGGTAGGGCAGGACGGGGAGCAGGGCGCCCAGCGCGAACGAGCCGAAGGAGGACACGGCGGCCACGGTCGGCGACGGCAGGTCGCCGGGGTCGATGCCCAGCTCCTCGCGGGCGTGGATCTCCAGGGCCTGCTCGGGGTCCTTGGAGAGCTGCCGGGCGACCTCGCGGGCCAGCCGGGGCTCGACGCCGCGCGACTCGTACAGCTCGGCCAGCTCGCGCTCCTCGTCCTTGGGGTGCTTGCGCAACTCCCGCCGCTCGATGTCCAGTTCGGCCTGGACCAGCTCGCGCTGCGAGGCGACCGAGGTGTACTCCCCCGCCGCCATGGAGAAGGCTCCGGCGGCGAGCCCCGCGAGGCCGGTGATGACGATGGTCTGCTGCGCGACCGAGCCGCCCGCGACACCCGTCATCAGCGCGAGGTTGGACACCAGTCCGTCCATCGCGCCGAAGACGGCCGGACGCAGCCAGCCGCCGTTGACATCACGGTGGGTGTGGTTGTCGCGGTGCGCCTCGTGCAGCGTCGCTTCGGTCTCGATGATCGCCATGGTGTGGACCCCCTCAATGCTTGGACGATGTCGAAAGTACGCCCGAAATAAATCTCTCGCCAGCAAGGAAGGCCGTACTTACCTGCGCAAACGCGGCTCGGCGGGGTCTCGCGGAAGCCGTCGGGCAGGCGCCGGTCCCCGGCGCGAAGGAGTGATCCGGGCCCCCGGACGCTCGGGCGGGCACCCCGCGTGGCAGGGATGCAACCAAGCACCGCGTCCAGCGGTCCGCGCAACAGGGAGGCACGGCATGGCGTCCACCGCATGCGTTCCCTCGGTCCCGGCACCCGGCGGCACCGCCGATCTCCCCGAACGGGCGCGCGGCGCGCTGCTCGGCCTGGCGGTCGGCGACGCGCTCGGCGCCCCTCGGCATGCTCCTGGTCGGGGAGGCCGACTACCGCCGTACGGTCCTCGGCTCGGTCAATTACGGCCGGGACTGCGACTCCATCGCGACGATGAGCGGCGCCCTCGTGGGCGCGCTACGCGGCGAGGCCGCCGTGCCCGGCGAGTGGGCCGAGCGGGTCGCCGGGGCCAGCCGCCTCGATCTGCGTGCCCCGGCGAAGGCCCTCACGGAGGTCGCCGTGGAGGTCTTCGCCCGGGACACCGCCCGCAGGCGCGCCCACGAGTCGGCCTTCACCGCCCTGACGGCCACCCCATGATCCGCCTCACCTGGGTGCAGCCGGAGGATCTGGTCGGGCACGAGTTGCGGCAGGCGGAGCTGGAGGGTCGCGACATCTCCTCGGCCCGTGCCCGCTGGCTCGCGGCAGGCGGCCACCCGGCCCCGCCGCGCGCGGGCGCGTCCCCCGTCCCGGCACCGGCCCGCCTGCGCGCCCTGGCGGAACAGCTCTTGGACGAGCTGGGCGCGGCCGCTCCGTCACCGGCCGGCGAGCCGCCCCCGTCACGCCGGGCGCCGAGGCGGAAGGTCCCCGACGACCTGCGGGCCCGTCTCCACGCCGCCTGGCTCGGCCGCGCCGCGGGATGCCTGCTGGGCAAACCGGTGGAGAAGCTCCCCCTGGACGGCATCCGGAGTCTCGCCGGGGCAGCGAGGAACCGGCCCCTGCGCACCTGGTTCACGGCACGAGGCGTGCCGCCCGCGCTCCTGGCCGAGTACCCCTGGAACAAGCGCTCCGCCACCACCTCCCTCGCCGAGAACATCGACGGCATGCCCGAGGACGACGACCTCAACTACCCCCTGCTGAACCTCGTCCTGCTCCAGCGCCACGGAAAGTCCTTCACCACCGCGGACGTGGCGCGGCTCTGGCTGGACGAGTTGCCCGCGGGCCGCACCTTCACCGCCGAGCGTGTCGCGTACCGCAATCTCCTCCAGGGCGTCGAACCTCCGCACACCGCCACCCACCGCAACCCCTTCCGCGCGTGGATCGGCGCGCTGATCCGGGCCGACGTCCACGGCTGGACCAACCCCGGCGACCCCGGGGCCGCCGCCGAACAGGCTTACCGCGACGCGGTGTTGACGCACACCGGGGACGGCGTCCACGGCGCCGTGTTCGTGGCGGCCACCCTCGCCGAAGCGGCGGCCGGGGACGTGGACGTCCACCAGTGCCTGCGCACCGGCCTGGCCGCCGTCCCCGCGGACTGCGGGCTGGCCGCAGCCGTGCGCGAGGGCGTCCGGCTCGCCGCCACGAGCGGGGACTTCGACGAGGTGGTGGACCGCCTGCACACCGCCTACGGCAACCACCACTGGGTGCACGTCGTCCCCAACGCGGCCCTGCTCGCTGCCGCCCTGACCCACGCCGACGGCGACTTCACCGGCTCCATCACCCGGGCCGTGTCCGGCGGCTGGGACACCGACTCCAACGGGGCGACGGCGGGTTCCCTCGCGGGTCTGCTGGCGGGCCGCCCGGACGCGCTCCCCGCCCGCTGGACGGCGCCGTTGCGGAACCGGCTCGCCACCTCCGTGGGCGGCTTCGACGGCATCGGCTTCGACACCCTCGCCGTGGCGCTCGGGGAGGGCGGACCCGTGTCGGAGGCGCTGCCCCGGGCATCCGCGGCGGCCGCGCTCTCCGTGCGGTGCCCGGGGGCGCAGTCGGTCGCGGAGCGCCTGATGCGGCTGGTCGGCCGCCCGGAGCTGATCGCCGAGCCGTGGTTCGCCTCCGGCGCCGAGCGGGCGCGGCACGCCGACGTCCTCGACGAGGCGGTCGGCGGCTGGATCGCCCGCCACACCCGCGCCGAGGTGATCGCGGCCTTCGAGAAGGCGCAGGTCGCGGTCGCCCCCGTCCAGGACGTACGCGAGGTGATGACCGACCCGCAGTACACGGCGCTGGATACGCTGACCACGGTCGAGGACCCGGAACTGGGCCCGCTGCGCAGGCAGAACGTGCTGTTCCGCCTCTCCGAGACACCGGGCGCGATCGCCTGGGCCGGGCGTCCGCACGGCGCGGACACCGACGCGGTCCTGACCGAACTCGGCCTGACAGAGGAGGAGATCACCACGCTCCGCAAGGAGGACGCCCTGTGACCGCGCCTCCCCCGGTGACCACGCCGTCCCCGCTGACCTGGCTCTACGTCCCGGGCGACCGGCCCGAGGTGGTGGCCAAGGCCCTCCACGCGGGCGCCGACGTGGTGATCGTCGACCTGGAGGACGCGGTCGCCCCCGACCGCAAGGAGTACGCGAGAGCGGCGACGGCGGAACTCCTCGCGGAGCCCCGGCCGGCCCCCGTCCCCGTGCACGTCCGGGTGAACGACCTGGGCGGTCCGCTCGCCGAGGCCGATCTGCGCGCGCTCGCCGCGCTCCCCGGCCTCGCGGGGCTGCGCCTGCCCAAGGTCACCTCCCGCGCGGACATCGTCCGGGTCGCGGACCGCGCGGCGGCCGCCGACGGCGGCTCCCCCACCCTGCACGCCCTGATCGAATCCGCGCTCGGCCTTGAACACGCGTTCGCCATCGCGGGCGCGCATCCCGCGCTGCGCGGCCTCTCCCTCGGTGAGGCGGACCTCCGCGCGGATCTCGGCGTACGGGAGGAGGCGGGCCTGGACTGGGCGCGCTCCCGCGTGGTGGTGGCCGCGCGGGCGGCGGGTCTGCCCCCGCCCGGCCAGTCGGCCCATCCGGACGTCCGCGACCTCGACGGCCTCGCCGCGTCCTGCGCCCGGGGCCGCGCCCTCGGCTTCCTCGGCCGCGCGGCGATCCACCCCCGCCAGCTCCCGGTGATCGAACGGGCCTACCTCCCCACCGCCGAGGAGGTCGAACGGGCCCAGGAGATCACCGAGGCGGCGGCCACGGACGAGGGCGCCCTGGCCCTGCCGGACGGCCGCTTCGTGGACAAGGCCGTGGTAGAAGGCGCGCGAAGGGTCCTTGCCCTGGCGCGACGCCCTCGCTGACCGAAAAGCGAGGGGCCGCCGGATCGGTGATGATCCGGCGGCCCCTCGGCGCACGTACGGGTGGTGCGGCCTCAGCTCTTCTCGGCGGCCTCGGAGTCCTTCTTCTCCGCGACCTTCTCGGCGGCCCCGGAGTCCTGCTTCTCCGCGACCTTCTCGGCGGCCTCGGAGTCCTTCCTCTCGGCGGTCTCCTCGGTGCTCGCGGCCTCTTCGGAGCCCTTGGTGAGCTGCACGGGCCCGCCCGCGCCACCACTGTCACTGACACCGTCACCCTCGGGTTCCACGACCGTCTCGCGCCCGGGGCGCTTCTTCGCCGACAGCACGAAATAGACCACGGCCAGCACGAAGACCACGATCGCGGTCCAGACGTTCAGCCGCAGACCGAGGATGTGGTGCGCGTCGTCGACCCGCATGTACTCGATCCAGCCGCGCCCGGCGCAGTACGAGGCGACGTAGAGCGCGAACGCCCTGCCGTGCCCGAGCTGGAAGCGGCGGTCGGCCCAGATGACCAGGAGGGCGACGCCGACGCACCACAGGGATTCGTACAGGAAGGTGGGGTGGTAGGTGCCGGGGAGCCGGCCGTCCTCCGCCGAGGTGATCTTCAGCGCCCACGGCACGTCCGTGGCCTTGCCGTACAGCTCCTGGTTGAACCAGTTGCCCCAGCGGCCGATGGCCTGGGCCAGGGCGATGCCGGGGGCCAGCGCGTCGGCCCAGGCCGGCAGCGGGATGCCCCGGCGGCGGCAGCCGATCCACGCGCCGACCGCGCCGAGCGCGATCGCACCCCAGATGCCGAGGCCGCCCTCCCAGATCTTGAAGGCGTCCACCCAGTCGCGGCCCTCGCTGAAGTACAGCTGGTAGTCCGTGATCACGTGGTAGAGGCGCCCGCCGACGAGGCCGAACGGCACGGCCCACACGGCGATGTCGGCGACGGTGCCGGGCCGGCCCCCGCGGGCGACCCACCGCTTGTTGCCGAGCCAGACGGCCACGAAGACGCCGATGATGATGCAGAACGCGTAGCCGCGCAGCGGGATGGGGCCGAGTTCGACCACCCCGCGCGAGGGACTGGGAATGTAGGCAAGGTCCATGGCAGGTCCGACGCTACCGTGCCGGGCGGTGGCGACGGCAACCAGCCCGGCTACGGCTCCATAACGGGCCTCACGGCCCTGTCCTCAGCCCTTGTCGGCGTCCTGCACCAGTCGGCGCAGCTTCTGCGGGGTGAGGGGGTTCCGCTGGTCGCTGAAGATGTTCTTGCCGTTGAGCAGCACGGTGGGGGTGCCCTGCAGCTTCGCGTCCCGGAAGGCCTTGTTCGACTTGGTGACCCACTTGTCGTGGGCGCCGTCCTCGACGCACTTCTTGAAGGTGTCCGTGACCAGGCCGTCCACTTGACCGGCGAGTTCGATCAGCTTGTCGTTCTCGGCGAAGGCGTCGTCCGTCTCGGCGGGCTGGTTCTTGAACAACACGTCGTGGTAGGCCGGGAACCTGCCCGCGTCCTGGGCGCACGCCGCGGCGTTGGCCGCGCGCAGGGAGCCGCTGCCGCCCATGTTCCCGTCGATGAGCGTGGCCAGGTGGTACTCCACCTTGAGCTTGCCCTGGTCGGCCAGGTCGTGGATCGTCGAGCGGTAGGCGTCCTCGAAGCCCTTGCAGGCCGGGCAGCGGAAGTCCTCCCAGATGGTGAGGGTGGACTTGGCGTCCGCCCTGCCGAGCGGGAGCGTCAGCTCGTCCTGGCCGGTCGCCCCCTTCGGGACGGCCACCGGCCCCGATGTGTCCTTCTCGTCGTCCCCGGACCCGGCGGCGAGCAGGCCGACCACGGCGGCGAGGCCGAGGACGCCGACCACGGCGGCGCCCACGATCAGCGCCCGGCGCCGCTTGTCGCGGGCCTTCTGCCGCTCTCGCTCTTCCGTCAGCCGCTCACGGGCCGATCGCTTTGCCTCACGGTTCTTCTCACTCACACCCCGCCAACGAACCGGGGAGGCGCGAGCGCGCCTCCCCGGTCCAGGTCCACCCGTACGAGTTACGCCTTGCCGCGCACCCCGTCGGCCAGCTCGGCCGCGAGCGCGCGCACGGCGGCGAGTCCGGCGGCTCCGTCCGCGGCGTCCAGCATCCGCTGCACGAACGCGGAGCCGACGATCACCCCGTCGGCGAAGCCCGCGACCTCGGCGGCCTGTCGCGCGTCGGAGACGCCGAGCCCCACGCAGACCGGCAGGTCGGTGGTGGCCTTGGTGCGCCGCACCAGGTCCTGCGCCTGTTCGCCGACGGAGGCGCGGGTGCCGGTGACGCCCATCAGCGACGCCGCGTAGACGAAGCCGGAGCCCGCCGCCGTGATGGTGGCGAGCCGCTCGTCCTTGCTGCTCGGCGCGACGACGAAGACGGTGGCGAGGTCGTGCTTGTCGGCGTGCTCGCGCCACAGCGCGGACTCCTGGACGGGCAGGTCGGGCAGGATGCAGCCGGCGCCGCCCGCCTCGGCGAGTTCGGCGGTGAAGCGCTCGACGCCGTAGCGGTCGATGGGGTTCCAGTACGTCATGACGAGCACCGGCTTGCCGGTCGCCTCGTGGGCCTCGCGGACGGTGCGCATGACGTCGCGGATCTTGAGGCCGCCGCGCAGGGCGATGTCGTCGGCGGTCTGGATGACCGGGCCGTCCAGCACCGGGTCGCTGTGCGGCAGGCCGACCTCGACGATGTCGGCGCCACCGTCGAAGACGGCCTTGACCGCCTCGATGGCACCGTCGACCGTGGGGAAACCGGCGGGCAGATAGGCGATGAGCGCGGAGCGGCCCTCGGCCTTCGCGGCCGCCAGGGTGTCGTTCAGCAGTCGGATGTTGCCGCTCACTTGGCGTCTCCCTCGATCTCCGCGGTGGCCGCCGCGTCGGCCTCGACCGCGGCGTCCGTGTCGTACAGGTCGAAGTACCGCGCGGCGGTGTCCATGTCCTTGTCGCCGCGCCCGGAGAGGTTGACGACGATCAGCCCGTCCGCGCCCAGCTCCTTGCCGACGTCGAGCGCCCCGGCGAGGGCGTGGGCGCTCTCGATGGCCGGGATGATGCCCTCGGTGCGGGAGAGCAGGCGCAGCGCCTGCATGGCCGCGTCGTCGGTGACCGCTCGGTACTCGCCGCGGCCGCTGTCCTTGAGGTAGGCGTGCTCGGGGCCGATGCCCGGGTAGTCCAGGCCCGCCGAGATCGAGTAGGGCTCGGTGATCTGGCCCTCCTCGTCCTGCAGGACGTAGGAGCGGGAGCCGTGCAGGATGCCCGGCTCGCCCGCGGTGAGGGTGGCCGCGTGCTCGCCCGTGTCGACGCCGTGCCCGGCGGGCTCGCAGCCGATGAGGCGTACGCCGGCGTCGGGGATGAAGGCGTGGAAGAGGCCGATGGCGTTGGAGCCGCCGCCCACGCAGGCGACGGCGGCGTCGGGCAGCCGCCCCGCGCGCTCCAGGATCTGCCGCCTGGCCTCGACGCCGATGACGCGGTGGAAGTCGCGGACCATGGCGGGGAAGGGGTGCGGGCCCGCGACGGTGCCGAAGAGGTAGTGGGTGCGGTCGACGTTGGCGACCCAGTCGCGGAACGCCTCGTTGATGGCGTCCTTCAGGGTGCGGCTGCCGGACTTCACGGCGATGACCTCGGCGCCGAGCATGCGCATGCGGGCCACGTTCAGGGCCTGGCGCTCGGTGTCGATCTCGCCCATGTAGATGGTGCAGTCGAGACCGAAGAGCGCGCAGGCGGTGGCCGTGGCGACGCCGTGCTGGCCGGCGCCGGTCTCCGCGATGACGCGGGTCTTGCCCATCCGCTTGGTGAGCAGGGCCTGGCCGAGCACGTTGTTGATCTTGTGCGAGCCGGTGTGGTTGAGGTCCTCGCGCTTGAGGAAGACGCGGGCGCCTCCGGCGTGTTCCGCGAAGCGGGGGACCTCGGTGAGGCTGCTGGGCCTGCCGGTGTAGTTGACCAGGAGGTCGTCGAGCTCCGCGGCGAAGGCGGGGTCGCTCTTGGCCTTGTCGTACTCGACGGCGACCTCGTCGACGGCGGCCACGAGGGCCTCCGGGATGAACTTGCCGCCGAACGCGCCGAAGTAGCCTTCGGCGCTGGGGACTTGACCCTCGGGGTCCGGGATGAAGAACTCGCTGGGCATGGCTGATTCCTCGCTGAGGCGTGGGTTGACGTCTGTCTCGCGTACGCCTTGTCGCCGTTGCCGTTCCAGGACTCAGCGCGACTGCGGCCCGTCGTGGGCTGGTCGCGCAGTTCCCCGCGCCCCTTTCAGGGGCGTTTCAGCTCGCGGCGTCCAAAGCGCCGCGTCGCCATCGCATCCCGGGGATCTGGCCCGGCTCCGAGCCGATGTGGTAGCGCACGCGCCTGCCCCGCACGCGGCGTGCGGGGGCCCGGCAGCCGCGGGGGCGGCAGCCGGGGGCCAGGCGGGCGGAGATCGACATCGGGAGGGGTCAGCTCCGTCCGTGCCGCAGGGCGGGGTGGGCGCCGGCGGCGACCAGGTCGGAGACCGCGGCCTTCGGGTCCCGGCCGGTGACCAGGGACTCGCCCACGAGCACCGCGTCGGCGCCCGCGTTGGCGTACGCGATCAGGTCGTGCGGGCCGCGCACACCGGACTCGGCGATCTTGACGACGCTGTCCGGCAGCTCGGGGGCGATCCGCTCGAACACGGTGCGGTCGACCTTGAGCGTCTTCAGGTCGCGGGCGTTGACGCCGACGACACGGGCGCCCGCGTCCACGGCGCGCTCGGCCTCGTCCTCGTCGTGCACCTCGACGATCGGCGTGAGGCCGATCGACTCGGCGCGCTCGATGAGGGACTCCAGGGCGGGCTGGTCCAGGGCGGCCACGATCAGCAGCGCGAGGTCGGCGCCGTACGCCCGGGCCTCCCACAGCTGGTACGACGTGACGATGAAGTCCTTGCGCAGCACCGGGATGTCGACCTTGGCGCGGACGGCCTCCAGGTCGGCGAGCGAGCCGCCGAAGCGGCGCTCCTCGGTGAGCACGGAGATGACGGCGGCGCCACCCGCCTCGTAGTCGGCGGCGAGCCCGGCGGGGTCCGCGATCGCGGCGAGCGCGCCCTTGGAGGGGCTGGAGCGCTTGACCTCGCAGATGACCTTCACGCCGTCACCGCGCAGGGCGGCCGCGCCGTCCTTGGCCGCGGGGGCCTTCGCCGCGCGTTCCTTGAGCTCGTCGAGGCTGACGCGCGCCTGCCGCTCCGCGAGGTCGGCACGGACTCCGTCGATGATCTCGTCGAGCACACTCACGCGAGCGGTCCCCTTCCCTGACGGTTGAAGCTGACGTTCAAGCTGGTCACTGCGATGGTATCCGCAGGAGGGCGAAGCCCCCGCATCCGGTTGACGCCCGTCCCACGACCTGGACAGCCGTCACCCGTGTGGCCTGCGGGTTCAGGGATGCAGCCATGACCCGAACGGCAGATTGCGCACGAGAGTGAAGAGCGTGACCACCACGCCGACGGCCCACAGCTGCGCGGGGCCGAGCGCGATCCGCAGCGGCCGCCCGCGCACCGCCTTGACCACCCATAGGGCCCACACGCACGCGAAGAGCGCGTAGCCGACGACGGCGAGCGCGTTGGCGCCAAGCGCCGTGGCGAGGTCGCCGTGGACGGCGGCGTGGGCGCTGCGCAGCCCGCCGCAGCCGGGGCAGTAGAGGCCGGTCAGGCGCAGCAGGGGGCAGACGGGGTAGTGGCCCGGTTCGTTGGGGTCGACGGCGCCGACGTACGCGAAGGCGCCGGTGACGCAGGCGAGCAGACCGGCGGGCACCAGGAGGCGGCCCAGGACGGCGGGCGCGCCCTTGCGGGCGGTTCCCGCGCTCTCGGTTTCGGCGCTCATCCGTGCATTGTGCCCGGCGCGGGGGCCCGCCGCCCGGTGGGCGCACGCGAGAAGAGGCGGCTCCGGCTGCTGCCGGACCGCCTCTTCTCCGTACCGGGCGTCGTACGGCGGACCGTACGGCGCACGTCAGCTCTCGGACCGCACGACCTCGCGCTGCGGGCGCTTGTTCGAGCCCAGACCCGCGGCGCGCATGGCGCCACCGACGATGGCGCCGAGCGCGATGAGGGCCATGCCGGCCCAGAACCCGGGCACGTTGGCCATCACCATGAAGGCACCCGCGACGCAGAAACCGATGAAGGCGATGATGACACCGGTCCAGGCGGCCGGGGTGTGTCCGTGGCTACCCGCCATGACTTGCTCCTCGTTGCTGTATGCGTGGTGGTGGGCACCAGGCCCACCGCGAGTCGGACGCTCGCCGTCATTGTCCCGTACCCGCGCGTAGGGGGTGAGCGCGGGGTCACGCTTCGCGCGTCGGGTCCTCGCCGCGGTCCAGGGCCTTCCACAGTTCCTCGGGCCGCTCCGGATCGGGGGCGCGGCGGGCCTTGCGGGGGCTCGGCGAGCCGTCGCGTTCGTAGCGGCCCGACATCGCGGGCCAGGAGCGGCCGTAGGTGAGGGCGAGCAGTCCGGCGAGCAGGATCAGGACGCCGGCGGCGGCCGCGGCGTACGGCCATCCGGTGTGGCCGAGGTCGCCGATGGTGGCGGCGGCGTCGCCGGACGCGGTGGCGGCCTTCTCGTCGAGCGCGTCGCGGTCGCCCGCGCCGAGCAGGGCGGCGGCCACGATGCCCGCGCCGCTGAGCGTGAGCAGCACGGAGACCAGGGCGCGGCCGGCGCGGCGGACCGCGAAGACGGCGACGAGCGCGGCGAGGCCCACTATCGCGAGGGCCGCGGGCACGCCGGTGACGTCGCTGCCCGTGACGCTCAGGGGCAGCTCGCCGCCCGCCACCGACGCGGTGCCGCGGGCCCAGGTCTGGCGGGAGGCGAGCAGGGCGAGCGCCGCGCCGACGGCGCCGAGCAGCAGCGCGGCGGCGATGCTGCGCCTGCTGCCGCGCTGTTCCGGGGTCTCGGCGGGTCCGGCGGGCTCGGGAGGGGTGTCGGAAGAGGGCGGTGGTACTGCGGAAGTCACCTGCCCACTATCCCTCACGGCTCGCGGGGGCGTGCAGGCGGTTGGCGGTGTGGATGGCGCGCAGCACGGCGGCGGCCTTGTTGCGGCACTCGGTGTCCTCGGCGACGGGGTCGGAATCGGCGACGACGCCGGCTCCGGCCTGCACGTACGCCGTGCCGTCGCGCAGCAGGGCGGTGCGGATGGCGATGGCGGTGTCGGAGTCGCCCGCGAAGTCGAGGTAGCCGACGCAGCCGCCGTACAGGCCGCGCCGGGAGGGCTCCAGTTCGTCGATGATCTGCATGGCGCGGGGCTTGGGCGCGCCGGAGAGGGTTCCGGCGGGGAAGCAGGCGGTGAGCACGTCGAAGGCGGTGCGTCCTTCGGCGACCTGTCCGGTGACCGTCGAGACGATGTGCATGACGTGGGAGTACTTCTCGATGGACATGAAGTCGACCACCTCGACGGAGCCGGGCTCGCAGACGCGGCCCAGGTCGTTGCGGCCGAGGTCGACGAGCATGAGGTGCTCGGCGCGCTCCTTGGGATCGGCGAGCAGTTCGTCGGCGAGCGCCTGGTCCTCCTGCGGGGTGGCGCCGCGGTGGCGGGTGCCGGCGATGGGGTGGACCATGGCGCGCCCGTCCTCGACCTTGACGAGGGCCTCGGGGCTGGAGCCGACGACGTCGAACCCGTCCAGGCGCAGGAGGTACATGTACGGCGAGGGGTTGGTGGCCCGCAGTACCCGGTACACGTCCAACGCGCTCGCCGTGCACGGCGTTTCGAAGCGCTGGGAGGGCACGACCTGGAAGGCCTCGCCGGCCCGGATGCGCTCCTTGATGTCCTCGACGGCGTCCTGGTACTGCTCGCCGCCCCACAGCGCGGTGTAGGCGGGCAGCTCGGAGGCCGGCAGCGCGGCCGGGGGCTGGGCGACGGGGCGCGAGAGGTCGGCCGCCATGGCGTCGAGGCGGGCGATGGCGTCGGCGTACGCCTCGTCGACGCCGGTGTCGAGGTCGTTGTGGTTGATCGCGTTGGCGATCAGGAGGACCGAGCCGTCCCAGTGGTCGAGGACGGCGAGGTCGCTGGTGAGCAGCATGGTCAGCTCGGGCAGACGCAGGTCGTCGCGCTCGCCGGGGCCGATCTTCTCCAGGCGGCGCACGATGTCGTAGCCGAGGTAGCCGACCATGCCGCCGGTGAAGGGCGGCAGGCCGGCGTCGGCGACCAGGTCGCCGGGGGTGTGCAGGGTCTCGATGGTGGCGCGCAGGGCGGCGAGCGGGTCGCCGTCGGTGGGCACGCCGACGGGCGGGGTGCCCAGCCAGTGGGCCTGCCCGTCGCGGACGGTGAGGGTGGCGGCGCTGCGGACGCCCACGAAGGAGTAGCGGGACCAGCTGCGGCCGTTCTCCGCCGACTCCAGGAGGAAGGTGCCGGGGCGTTCGGCGGCGAGCTTGCGGTAGAGGCCGACGGGGGTGTCGCCGTCCGCGAGGAGCCTGCGGCTGACGGGGATCACGCGGCGGTCGGTCGCGAGCTTGCGGAAGGTCTCCAGGTCCATGGCAGCAGACCCTACTGACCGCGGGCCGGTACGCCGGCCAGCGGCAGCACGTCGGAGTCGAAGCAGGTGCGGGTGCCCGTGTGGCAGGCGGCGCCGACCTGGTCGACCTGGACGAGGACGGTGTCCGCGTCGCAGTCCAGGGCGACCTCCTTGACGTGCTGGACGTGTCCGGAGGTGTCGCCCTTGACCCAGTACTCCTGGCGGCTGCGCGACCAGTAGGTGCAGCGCCCGGTGGTGAGGGTGCGGTGCAGCGCCTCGTCGTCCATCCAGCCGAGCATCAGCACCTCACCGGTGTCGTACTGCTGGGCGATGGCGGGCAGGAGCCCGTCTGGGCTGCGCTTGAGGCGCGCGGCGATCTCCGGGTCGAGGCCGCTGCTGGGCGGGGGCACGCTGGTCATGCGCCCATTGTGCCGCGCCGGGGCGGCCGGGCCGGTGCGCGTCCACTGTCCGGACCGGGGGGAGGGCCGTAGGCTTGCCGGTATGTCGACCCATGCGAAGCGTGAACGACTTCTCCTCGCCGACCTGTTGGAGGCGGAGGGCCCCGAGGCGCCGACCCTCTGCGAGGGCTGGCGGACCCGGGACCTCGCGGCCCACGTCGTGGTGCGCGAGCGCCGCGCGGACGCCGCGGGCGGGCTGCTCATCAAGCAGCTGGCGGGGCGCCTGGAGCGGGTGCAGGCCGAGTTCGCCGCCAAACCGTACGAGGAGCTGATCCAGCTGATCAGAACGGGACCGCCGCGGTTCTCGCCCTTCAACCTCAAGCAGGTGGACGAGGCGTCGAACGCCGTCGAGTTCTACATCCACTCCGAGGACGTGCGCCGCGCGCGGCCCGGCTGGGCCCCGCGCGACCTCGACCCGGTCTTCTCTGACGCCCTGTGGTCCCGGCTGGAGCGCACGGCCCGGCTGCTGGGCCGCAAGGCCCCGGTGGGCCTGGTGCTCCGCCGCCCGAACGGCCAGACGGCGGTGGCCCACCGGGGCACCCCGGTGGTGACGGCGACGGGCGAACCGTCCGAGCTGCTGCTCTTCGCGTACGGCCGCCAAGACGTCGCCGACGTGTCCCTGGACGGCGACAAGAACGCGATCGCCGCCCTGCACGAGACGAAGCAGCTGGGGCTCTGAGGAAGCCGTCTCAGCGCGGGAGTTCGGCGCGGCGCAGGGGGCGTGAGCAGAGGCCGAGCACGCCCCCGGCCGCGCTGAGCGCCGCGCAGCCGGCGAACACGGCCTCGACGCCCCACGCCCCGATCGCGGCGCCCACCGCGGGGTAGGTGAGCGGGGCGATGCCGAGGGTGAAGAGGCTGCCCACCGCGGTGACGCGGCCCAAATAGGCGGGGTCGGTGACGGTCTGGGCCAGCGCCCCGCACAGGGCGCCGCTCAGCCCGATCAGCATCCCCAGGAGGACCGCGGCCACGACGGCGCCCGCCACCGAGGGCACGAGGCCGAGTGCGGCGAGGGCGGCCGTGCCCGGCAGGGCCGCGAGGGACAGCACGGTTCCGGCGCGGGGCACGCGGCCCCGCACGGCGAGCAGCAGCGAGGCGAGCCCGGCGCCGACGCCGAAGCCGGCGAGGATCCAGCCCTGCCCCGAAGCGCCCCAGCCGCGCTCCTCGGCGAGCAGTACGAGCCCGATGTTCGCGGGTCCCGCGAAGCCCAGCTCGATGACGGCGGTCACGAGCATCAGCGGGGCGAGGACGCGGTGGCCCCGGATGTAGCGCAGGCCGTCGCCCAACTCCTTTCCCGCGCCCCCGAACCGTCCGCCGGTCTCCTGGCCCCTCGCCCCGTCCCCGGGCAACTCCCCCACCCGTACGGCGAGCAGCAGCGCGAGGGACACCGCGAAGAGGAGGCCGGCCGCCCCGAACGCCGCGGATGAGCCGCCCGTGGCGACCGCGAGGCCGCCCAGCGGGCCGCCGGCCACCGTGGCGACGCGGGCCGCGACCCCGCGCATGCCCTGCACCCGGGCGAGCTGCCCCGGCGCGGTGATGCGGGCCGGCAGTGTGCCGACGCTGGGCAGGAACAGCGCGTCCACGGCACCGAAAACCAGGGCGACCAGGGTCAGGACCCAGATGCCGGGGGCGGTGAGGAGGAGCAGCGCGGCCACGCCGAGGATCACCAGGCACCGGACGGTGTCGCTGGCGATGACGACGCGGCGCGGCCCGAACCGGTCGGCGACGACCCCGCCGCCGAGCATGAGGGCGGCGCGCGGCACGGCTCCCACGGCGAGGACCAGGCCCGCCTGCGCGGGGCTGCCGGTGCGGGTGGCCGCCCAGGACAGGGCCACGAAGTAGACGCTGTCGCCGACCATCGAGGCGGTGTAGGCGCTCAGCCAGCGCAGGACGTTGCCGTCGCGGTGGGCGGGGCGCTCGACGCCGACCGGGGCCGGGCGTAAGCCGGTGGTGGTCATGGGTCGGCCCCTCAGGTCCGGAACGGGAAGCTGGAGAGGTGGACGGCGACGTTCTCGCGGTCCTCGGTGTCGCCCGCCGCCTCGGCGGCCTTGCCGCGCTCCTCGTACGTCTTGACCAGGGCGTGGATCTCCGCGGTGAGGGCGGTGAGTTCGGCCGGGTTGAGCCGGGCCAGGAAGTCCGACTGGTCCGCCGCCCTGCGCCACTGCTCGCCCCAGGCCGCCTGCTGGTCGAGGTAGGTCTCGTACTGCTCGTTGCGGTGGGCGATCAGGCCGCGGATGACGGCCGTGTGGGTGGCCACGCCCTCGGGGGTGTCCTTGAAGTCCTCGTGCCGGAAGCTCAGGGTGTCCTGCGCGGCCTGCCACCACCGCTCCCGCGCGTCCGCGCTGCGCGCCTCGGCCTCTTCGATCAGGCCGTGCTCGGCGAGTTTGCGCAGGTGGTAGCTGACGAGCGAGACGGCCTCGTCGACCTGCGCGGCGAGCTGCGAGGCGGTCGCGGGTCCGGCCACCCGCACGGCGCCGTACAGCTTCATCCGCAGGGGGTGGCCGAAGGCCTTGAGCGTGCCGACGTCGGTGATGCGGCGGCTGGGGCGGGGCGAGGGCTCCTGAGCGTCGTCCATGACCTCACCGTAGGTACGAAAGAAAAGTTGCGCAATATAAATTGCGCAACTTTTCTTTCGCAGATCAGGCCCGCTGGCTAGCGCACCGGGTGTCCGGCCTCCCGCAGGGTTTCCTTGACCTCGCCGATCCGCAGGTCGCCGAAGTGGAAGACCGATGCCGCGAGGACCGCGTCCGCGCCCGCCGCGACGGCCGGGGGGAAGTGCTCCAGGCGGCCCGCACCGCCGGAGGCGATGACCGGCACCGTGACGTGCTTGCGCACGGCCGAGATCATCTCGATGTCGTAGCCGTCCTTGGTGCCGTCGGCGTCCATCGAGTTGAGCAGGATCTCGCCGGCGCCCAACTCGGCGGCCCGGTGCGCCCATTCGACGGCGTCGAGGCCGGCCGACTTCCGGCCGCCGTGCGTCGTCACCTCGAAGGAGCCGGACGGGGTGCGGCGCGCGTCCACGGACAGGACGAGCACCTGCCGGCCGAATCGCTCGGCGATCTCGCGGATCAGGTCGGGGCGGGCGATCGCCGCCGTGTTCACGCCGACCTTGTCCGCGCCCGCGCGCAGCAGCTTGTCGACGTCCTCGGCGGTGCGGACGCCGCCGCCGACCGTGAGCGGGATGAAGACCTGCTCGGCGGTGCGGCGGACCACGTCGTAGGTCGTCTCGCGGTTGCCGGAAGAGGCGGTGATGTCCAGGAACGTCAGCTCGTCGGCGCCCTCGGCGTCGTACACCTTGGCCATCTCGACGGGGTCGCCCGCGTCGCGCAGGTTCTGGAAGTTGACGCCCTTGACGACGCGGCCGTTGTCCACGTCGAGGCAGGGGATCACGCGTACGGAGAGGGTCATCGCGCCTCTCCCCCGGTCTCGGGGGCGTACGCCTCCACCTCGACCTCCACGACCAGGCTCGGGTCGACGAACCCGGAGACGATCAGCATCGAGGCGGCCGGGCGGACGGCGTCGAAGAGTTCCTTGTGGGCACGGCCCACGTCCTCCACGTCGCGCGCGTGCGTGAGGTACATGCGGGTGCGCACGACGTGCTCCCGGCCGAGGCCGAGTTGCCCGAGGGCGTCGAAGGCGACCTGGAAGGCGTTGCGGGTCTGCTCGTAGGGGGTGCCGGCCTCGATCGCGCCGTTCACCACGGACGTGCAGCCGGAGACCAGGACGAGACCGTTCGGCAGGGCGACGGCACGTGAGTAGCCGATGGCCTCCTCCCACGGGCCGCCCGAGCCGACGCGGCGTACGACGTCGCTCATGACGACGCCACCGCGGCGAGCGCCTCTTCCAGCGTGAACGCCTTCGCGTACAGCGCCTTGCCGACGATCGCGCCCTCGACGCCGAGCGGGACGAGCTCGGAGATCGCGCGCAGGTCGTCCAGGCTGCTCACGCCGCCGGAGGCGACCACCGGGCGGTCCGTGGCCGCGCACACGTCGCGCAGCAGCTCCAGGTTGGGGCCCTGGAGCGTGCCGTCCTTGGCGATGTCGGTGACCACGTAGCGCGCGCAGCCCTCGGAGTCCAGGCGCGCCAGCGTCTCGTAGAGGTCGCCGCCGTCGCGGGTCCAGCCGCGGCCGCGAAGCGTCGTACCGCGTACGTCGAGGCCGACCGCGATCTTGTCGCCGTGCTCGGCGATGACCTTGGCGACCCACTCGGGGGTCTCCAGGGCGGCGGTGCCGAGGTTGACGCGGGTGCAGCCGGTGGCGAGGGCGGCGGCCAGCGAGGCGTCGTCGCGGATGCCGCCGGACAGCTCCACCTTGATGTCCATGGCGCCGGCGACCTCGGCGATGAGGCCCCGGTTGTCACCCGTGCCGAACGCGGCGTCCAGGTCGACCAGGTGCAGCCACTCGGCGCCCGACCGCTGCCAGGCGAGGGCGGCCTCCAGCGGGGAGCCGTAGGAGGTCTCCGAGCCGGACTCGCCGTGGACGAGGCGTACGGCCTGGCCGTCGCGGACGTCGACGGCGGGAAGGAGTTCGAGGATGCTCACAGGGTTCCGATCCAGTTGGTGAGGAGCTGGGCGCCGGCGTCGCCGGACTTCTCGGGGTGGAACTGCGTGGCACACAGGGCGCCGTTCTCCACGGCCGCCACGAAGGGTTCGCCGTGCGTGGACCAGGTGACGTGCGGGGCGCGCATCGCCGGGTTCGCGACGTCGAGGGACCAGTGGTGCACCGCGTAGGAGTGCACGAAGTAGAAGCGGGCGTCGTCGTCCAGGCCCTTGAAGAGCGTGGATCCCGCCGGGGTCTCGACGGTGTTCCAGCCCATGTGCGGGACGATCTCGGCCTTCAGCGGCTCGACCGTGCCGGGCCACTCGTCCAGGCCCTCGGTCTCCACACCGTGCTCGATGCCACGTTCGAAGAGGATCTGCATGCCCACGCAGATGCCCATCACCGGGCGGCCACCGGCAAGGCGCCGCCCGACGATCCAGTCGCCGCGCGCTTCCTTCAGGCCCCGCATGCAGGCGGCGAAGGCGCCGACGCCGGGCACGAGGAGGCCGTCGGCGTTCATGGCCCTGTCGTAGTCGCGGGTGATCTCGACGTCGGCTCCCGCGCGCGCGAGGGCGCGCTCGGCGGAGCGGACGTTGCCGAAGCCGTAGTCGAAGACGACGACCTTCTTGGGAGTGCTCATCTGTCGTACGCCCCCGTCAGTTCCAGTAGTCGAGTCGCAGGATGCCCGCCGCCAGACACATCACCGCGGCGATGGACAGCAGCGTGATGAGGCTCTTGGGCATCCCCTGCTTGACGAAGGAGATGACGCCGCCGATCAGGAAGAGACCGACGACGATGAGGATGGTGTTGAGGCCGGTCATGGGTTACAGCGCGCCCTTCGTGGAGGGCAGGATGCCGGCCGCGCGCGGGTCCCGCTCGGACGCGTACCGCAGGGCCCGGGCGAGGGCCTTGAACTGGCACTCCACGATGTGGTGGGCGTTGCGCCCGTACGGCACGTGGACGTGCAGGGCGATCTGCGCCTGCGCGACGAAGGACTCCAGGATGTGCCGGGTCATCGTCGTGTCGTACTCGCCGATCATCGGCGCCATCTTCTCGGGCTCGGTGTGCACGAGGTAGGGGCGCCCGGAGAGGTCGACCGTCACCTGGGCGAGCGACTCGTCCAGCGGGACCGTGCAGTTGCCGAAGCGGTAGATGCCCACCTTGTCGCCGAGGGCCTGCTTGAAGGCGGCGCCGAGCGCGAGCGCGGTGTCCTCGATGGTGTGGTGGGAGTCGATGTGCAGGTCGCCCTCGGTCTTGACCGTGAGGTCGAACAGGCCGTGCCGGCCGAGCTGGTCGAGCATGTGGTCGTAGAAGCCGACCCCGGTCGACACGTCGACCTTTCCGGTGCCGTCGAGGTCGATCTCCACGACGACCGACGTCTCCTTGGTGGTCCGTTCGACCCGTCCTACGCGGCTCATGCGCCGTGCTCCTTCTTGAGTTCGCGTACCGCATCGAGGAACGCGTCGTTTTCGGCCGGGGTTCCCGCGGTGACCCGCAGCCACCCCGGTACGCCGTTGTCCCGGACCAGGACGCCCCGGTCGAGGATCCGCTGCCACACCTCGTGGGCGTCGGGGAACCGTCCGAACTGGACGAAGTTGGCGTCGGAGTCGGTCACCTCGTAGCCCAGCGCGCGCAGCTCGGTGACCAGGCGGTCGCGCTCGGCCTTGAGCTGCTCCACGTACTTCAGGAGCGTGTCGGTGTGCTCCAGGGCGGCGAGCGCGGTGGCCTGGGTGACGGCCGACAGGTGGTACGGCAGGCGCACCAGCTGCACGGCGTCGACCACCGCGGGGTGGGCGGCGAGGTAGCCGAGGCGCAGTCCGGCGGCGCCGAAGGCCTTGGACATGGTCCGCGAGACGACGAGGTTCGGCCGTCCGTCGATCAGCGGGAGCAGCGAGTCGCCGTGGCTGAATTCCACGTACGCCTCGTCCACGACGACCATGGACGGCTTGGCGGCCTGCGCGGCCTCGTAGAGGGCGAGGACCGTCTCGGCGGGCACGGCGGTGCCGGTGGGGTTGTTGGGCGTCGTCACGAAGACGACGTCCGGCCGGTGCTCGGCGATGGCCTCGGTGGCCGCCGCCACGTCGACGGTGAAGTCGTCGTGGCGGGGGCCCGAGAGCCAGGTGGTGCCGGTGCCGCGCGCGATCAGGCCGTGCATCGAGTACGAGGGCTCGAAGCCGATGGCCGTCCTGCCGGGGCCGCCGAAGGTCTGCAGGAGTTGCTGGATGACCTCGTTGGAGCCGTTGGCGGCCCAGACGTTGGCGAGGGCGACCTCGTGGCCGGTGGTGCGGGTGAGGTAGCGCGCGAGTTCGGTGCGCAGCTCGACCGCGTCCCGGTCGGGGTAGCGGTTGAGGTCGCGGGCGGCCTCGCGGACCCGCTCGGCGATGCGCTCGACGAGCGGCTCGGGCAGCGGGTAGGGGTTCTCGTTGGTGTTCAGGCGCACCGGTACGTCGAGCTGGGGCGCCCCGTAGGGGGACTTGCCGCGCAGCTCGTCGCGGACGGGCAGGTCGTCGATGCGTACGTCGCTCACCGGCCCGGCACCTGCCATCCGCTGTGCCAATTTTGTTCGCCTTCGGCAAAACGCGCCTTGACGGCCGCCCCGTGCGCGGGCAGGTCCTCGGCCTCGGCGAGCGTCACGACGTGGTGGGCGACGTCGGCGAGGGCCTCGCGGGTGTAGTCCACGATGTGGATGCCGCGCAGGAACGACTGGACGGACAGGCCCGAGGAGTGGCAGGCGCAGCCGCCCGTCGGCAGGACGTGGTTGGAGCCCGCGCAGTAGTCGCCGAGGGAGACGGGCGCCCACGGGCCGACGAAGATCGCGCCCGCGTTCTGCACGCGGTCGGCGACGGCGGCGGCGTCGGCGGTCTGGATCTCCAGGTGCTCGGCGCCGTACGCGTCGACGACCCGCAGGCCCTCTTCCAGGCCGTCGACCAGCACGATCGCGGACTGGCGGCCCTGGAGTGCGGGCACGATCCGGTCCTCGACGTGCTTGGTGGCGGCGACCTGCGGCGCCAGCTCCTTCTCGACGGCGTCCGCGAGCGCCACGGAGTCCGTGACGAGGACGGCGGCGGCGAGCGGGTCGTGCTCGGCCTGGCTGATCAGGTCGGACGCGACGTGCGCCGGGTCGGCGGTGTCGTCGGCGAGGACCGCGATCTCGGTCGGGCCGGCCTCGGTGTCGATGCCGATGCGGCCGGTGAAGTAGCGCTTGGCGGCGGCGACCCAGATGTTGCCGGGGCCGGTGACCATGTTCGCCGGGGCGCAGGTCGCGGTGCCGTACGCGAACATCGCGACCGCCTGGGCGCCGCCGACCGCGTACACCTCGTCGATGCCGAGGAGCGCGCAGGCGGCGAGGATCGTGGGGTGCGGGAGCCCGCCGAAGTCGGCCTGGGGCGGCGAGGCGAGGGCCATCGACGCGACGCCCGCCTCCTGCGCCGGCACGGCGTTCATGATCACGGACGAGGGGTAGACGGACCGGCCGCCGGGGGCGTAGAGCCCGACGCGCTCGACCGGCACCCACTTCTCGGTGACCTTGCCGCCGGGCACGACCTGCACGGTGTGCGGGGCGCGGCGCTGCTCGCGGTGGACGGCGCGGGCGCGGCGGATCGACTCCTCCAGGGCCTCGCGCACGGCGGGGTCGAGACCGGCCAGGGCCTCCTGGAGCGCGGCGGCGGGCACCCGCACCTGGTCGAGCCGGACGCCGTCGAATTTCTCCGCGTACTCGATCAGCGCCGCGTCGCCGCGATGATGCACGTCTTCGCAGATGGGCCGCACCTTCTCCAGGGCGGCCGCGACGTCGAAGTCGGCACGGGGCAGCAGGGCGCGAAGGGCGGACCCCGACGGAAATTCCGTGAGGGCGTCGCCGCGCAGATCGATTCGAGAGATCACATGGCCAATTCTCTCAGACCTTCTTTCGACGTCGGTCGCCCGTATCACTGGCTGATATAGATCTCGCGTGGCCCGTTCACCCCAGGCGTTCAGCCGGTCACGGAGCGGGCATGAAACAGATGTACGAGGCAGGTGCGCGAGGCATGGGCGCACCGCGACGGGGAGGAAGACAGCAGTGGTCGACGACGCCGGTGCCGGCGATCCGCCGGACGGGCTGACCGCCGCGGAGATCGGCATGTGGCAGGCCTTCCGCAACGGCAGTGTCTACGACCTCAGGTCCGGTGACGCCGCGGTGGACGATCCGCACGGCGGCCACCCCTGGGGCCCCGAGCGCAGCGTCCGGGCGCGCATCGTGTGCTGGCTGCTGTTGGACGGGCCGCCCGCGCTCGCGGGCCGCGTCTCCTCGCTGAAGCTGGCGGGCGTGCAGATCACCGACGTGCTCGATCTCGCGGGCGGCACCGTCGTGCCGTACACGGAGATGAAGCACTGCCGCTTCGAGAAGGAGGTGCTCCTGCCGGAGACCCGCTTCGCGACGCTGCGGCTCGTCGACTGCTCGATCCCACGCCTGGAGGCGGCCCGGCTGCACACGGAGGGCGACCTGCACCTGCCGCGCTGCCGGGTGCACAACGGCATCCGCCTCACGGACGCCCAGATCGGCACGGACCTGCTCCTGAACCAGGTGGTGGTCTACCGCGACCGGCGCAGCCGCTCCATCACCGGCGACGGGCTCACCGTCGGGCAGGACCTCCAGGCCGAGATGATGGAGTCGCACGGCGAGCTGAGCATGCGCGGCGCGAAGGTCGGCGTCTCGCTGAGCCTGCGCGGCAGCCGGCTGATCAACCAGTACGGGCGGTACGCGCTCAACGCACCGCAGCTCACAGTGGAACGAACGCTGTATTTAACCCCGGCGGCAGTCGGCAACCCGCCGCAGACCAGCGGCACGACGCCGGCGCGCGGCACCCGCGTGCAGCGCTTCGAGTGCGAGGGCGGCATCCGGCTCGACGACGGCCGCTTCGGTGACGCGATCGACTTCGCGGCGACCCGCTTCACGCTCCAGAACGACCAGGAGATCTCGCTGCGCCGTGTGCAGACGCCCGAGCTGCGGTTCCTCGGCGAGGCGCCGGCGCGCGGCAAGGTCGTCCTGTCCGGCGCCAAGGTCGTCAACCTCATCGACCGGGCGGCGAGCTGGCCCGGTCCCGGCGGCCTCCAGATGGGCGGCTTCACCTACGAGAACCTCGTCCCGCAGGGCAGTTTCCCGCTCGCCCGGCGGCTGAGCTGGGTGGCGGCCGCGACCGCCGAGTACAACCCGGAGCCGTACGAGAAGCTCGCCGCCGTCCTGCGCAACGGCGGCGAGGACGCCGACGCCCGCGAGGTCCTCCTCGCCAAACAGCGCAGACGCCGCGAGACGCTGCCGCTGGCGGCCAAGCTGTGGGGGTACGCGCAGGACTGGACGGTCGCGTACGGCTACCGGCCGGGCCGGGCGGCGGTGTGGATGGCCGTGCTGTGGGCGATCAGCGCGGTGGCCTTCTCGCACGCCGACCACCCGGCGATCAAACCGGGCGAACACCCGCACTGGAACCCGGCGCTCTTCTCCCTCGACCTGCTGCTGCCCGTGATCGACCTGGGCCAGGAGAGCTACTGGCAGCTGCGCGGCGGCTGGCAGTGGTTCTCGACGGCGCTGATCCTGCTCGGCTGGGTCCTGGCGACGACGGTGGCAGCGGGTGCCACGCGCCTGCTGCGCCGCAACTGAGAGGGGGTGGGGGCGGGTGGCGGCCGAACCGTTACCGGGTCGTGGGCAACCTTCTCCGTCCGATGGCCGTCCTTCCTGCGAACCAGCAATCGGGCGACCGATTGAGCGACCACGACGGTGACCGGCCCCCGCACGAGCGGCGCCGGTCGAGGCAAAGGAGGGCACGGGTGCTGCGTGCCTTCGTCCGGACCGCCCGCATGCTCCGGCACACCCCGCGGCTCGCCGCCGGCCTGCCGCCGGACGAGGAGGTGCTCCTCGACGTGCCCGACGAGCAGCTGGCCCCCGCGCTCGTCGCCGCGGGCCGGGGCGATCACGGCCCGGCGGCCAAGCTGCTCGCCACCACCCGCGAGGCCGCCGAGTGGGAGAACCGCGACCGCTACACCACCCGGCTCGCCGCCTTCGCCCGCTCCCGCCCGGAGTGGTTCGACGACTGGCTGGAGGCGTCCCCGCACGACCCGGACGCCCTGCTCGTCAAGGCCGAACTGGCGGTCGTGCGCGGCTGGGAGTCCCCGGCCCGCGCCGAGCTGCTGCGCGAGATGAGCCCGCTGCTCGCCGCCGCCGCCGAGGCCGACCCGCGCGACCCGGTGCCCTGGCGGATCGCCCTGGACCACGCGCGGGGCACACACGCCCCGCACACCGTCTTCGAACAGCTGTGGGCACAGGCGGTGCGCCGCTCCTCGTACCACTACGGATGCCACGCCTCGGCCCTGCAGTACCTGTCGGCCGCCTGGTACGGCTCGCACCGCGAGTGCTTCGACTTCGCCGAGCGCGCCGCCGCGGACGCGCTGCCCGGCTCACTGATACAGGTTCTCCCGGCGCGGGCCGCCTTCGCCTACCTCACCAGCCCCTCGGGGAAAGTGCCCCGCCGGCGCCTGGACGCGGCGGCCGACCTCGCGATCGGGCTGTCCCGCGAGTACGAGGCCCGCGACCCCTGGCCCGCCGAGGTCCGCAACCTCCTCACCTACGTCCTGGTCCGCCTGGAACGCTGGGAGGACGCCCTGGAACAGCTGCGCCTGATCGGCCCCTACGCGACGTCCTTCCCCTGGGACCGGATGGCCGACGATCCACTGGGCCAGTTCCTGGAGCTGCGCGACGGCGTGCGGATAGAAGTGGCCTCGACGACGCCTCTGCGGCCGCCGCGCGGACGCGCCGGCGCCGGCGAGCATTAGGCTTGCCGGTCGTGACCATCCGGCTTCCGCTCTTTCCGCTCAACTCGGTGCTGTTCCCCGGCCTCGTGCTGCCGCTGAACGTCTTCGAGGAGCGCTATCGCGCCATGATGCGCGACCTGCTCAAGACCCCCGAGGAGGAGCAGCGCCAGTTCGTCGTCGTCGCCATCCGCGACGGCCTGGAGGTGGCGCCGAGCGCGCCCGGCCTCCCCGACCAGACCGCGCTGCCCGAGCACGGGCCCGCCGCCGGCTTCGGCGACGACCCCCTCAAGGCCTTCCACGCCGTCGGCTGCGTGGCGGACGCGGCGACGATCAGGGAGCGCGCCGACGGCGGCTTCGAGGTGTTGGCC
Organism: Streptomyces sp. NPDC031466; assembly: GCF_055581265.1. Lineage (NCBI taxonomy): Bacteria > Bacillati > Actinomycetota > Actinomycetes > Kitasatosporales > Streptomycetaceae > Streptomyces > Streptomyces sp. NPDC031466. Next base: position 472,868 of record NZ_JBVIJT010000002.1, on the reverse strand, counting down.
ACCGGTACGACGCGCGTGCGCATCGCATCGATCGAGGCCTCCGGGGCCTACCTGACCGCCGAGGTCGAGGAGGTGCCGGAGGAGCTGGGCGAGGGGGCGGGCACGCTCGCCGACGGCGTCCTGCGCGCCTTCCGCTCCTATCAGAAGCGGCTGGCCGGGGCGCGGGAGCGGTCGCTGACGACGGGCGCCGAGCTGCCGGACGAGCCGTCCGTGGTCTCGTATCTGGTCGCCGCCGCGGCGGTCCTGGACACCCCGACGAAGCAGCGGCTCCTGGAGGCACCGGACACCGCCTCGCGGCTGCGCGACGAACTGGGACTGCTGCGCGCGGAGACCGCGATCATCCGCAATCTGCCGTCACTGCCCGCGACGGAGCTGACGCGCGGGACGACCAGCCTCAACTGATCCACGGCCGAGCGAGGTAAGGCGAGCACCTTGGCGAAGAAGCAGAAGAAGCAGGCGGCCGGCACCCCGGCGACGGTGGCGCTCACCGCGGCGGGCACCGCCTTCACGGTGCACTCCTACGAGCACGACCCCGCCCGGACCTCGTACGGCGAGGAGGCCGCGCAGGCCATGGGCGTCCCGCCCGACCGCGTGTTCAAGACCCTGGTCGCGGAGGTGGACGGCGAGCTGACCGTGGCCGTCGTGCCGGTCGCGGGTTCCCTGGACCTGAAGGCGCTGGCCGCCGCGGTCCACGGCAAGCGCGCGGTGATGGCCGACCCGGCGGCCGCCGAACGCACCACGGGCTATGTGCGGGGCGGCATCTCCCCGCTGGGCCAGCGCAAGAAGCTGCGCACGGTCCTGGACGACTCGGCGTCGGCCCACGCCACCATCCACGTCTCCGCGGGCCGTCGCGGCCTGGAGGTCGAGCTGGCGCCGGACGACCTGGCGAAGCTCACGGAAGCGGTGCTTGCGCCCATCGGCAGGGCGTGAGGCCTCCGCCTGCCCGTACGGCGTGAAAGTCTTCCCCACAGCGGTGCGGGGCGGGACCAGTGACGGCGGAACCAGTGACCCAGGCATGTCGAAGAAGACGCGCATGCGCAGGCGGCGGACGAAGAAGCACGGGGCCGACCACGGCAGGCGCCCCGCCTAGGCCAGCGGGTACGGGTCCGGGTCGCGCGGTCCGAACAGGGCGGTGAGGCCGAGGTGGACGGCCAGCGCGGCCACCGGCCAGGTGAGGAGGGTGCCCTTGGCCTTGAGTTGCAGGGGCGCGTTGAAGACGACGCCCTTGCCGACCGCCTTGGCGTGCGCGACGACGTCCGTGTCGGGTCCGAGCAGGCTCCCGAGCTTCCAGGCCAGCAGGGCGCCCAGCAGGCTGCCCACCGCGAGCCCCGCGACCATCGGCACGCCCCCGCTCCTGCGCACCAGGAAGGCGGCGACGCCACTGACGGCGCCGAAGGCGAGCGAGAGCAGAGTGAACGTTCCGTCGACACCGATCGCCTGCTCGCCCTCGGTGTCCTTGAGGTACACCGCCTCGCCGTCCGAGATGAGCGGGATGCGTGGCGCCATCCAGATCCACAGCGCACCGAGCACCAAGCCGCCGAGAACCACCACGACCATGATCGCCGCGGCCTGCAGCAGTTCCTTCTTCATGCCGGGCCCGTCCTCCTCGTGACCGTACGGGGGCAGCGCTCCGTACGGCTGCGCGGGTACCTGCCAGGGGTCGTGCGCGGGTCGGTCGTGCGGCGGTTGGGAGGGAGTCAGCGGTGCGGTCACCCACACATCGTGCCAGTACTCCCTGTGCGGCGCGTCACCGGACGGCCGCCCGGCGGTACGCCCACGTGGCGGCCGCGAGCGAGGCGACGCCGACCCCCGCACAGACCGCCAGATCGAGGGCGACGACGACCCAGTCCGGATCCGGATCGAACGTACGAGCGAAGGCCTCCACTCCGTACGTGGACGGCAGCAGGTCGCGCGCGTACTGGAGCAGCGGCGGCATCCGCTCGGCCGGCAGCACGCCGAGCAGCAGCGCCGCCGACATGCCCAGCTGGCCGAGGAGGGTGGCCAGTTCGGGCCGCGGCGCGAGCAGCCCCAGCGCGGCGCCGAGGCCCGCGAGTGCGGCGCCGGCCAGCGGGATCACCGCGACGAGCACCCACAGGTGGGTCAGCGGCAGCCCGAAGAGCCCGCATCCGACGATCGCCGTGACGAGGGTGCCGGGCACGGTGAAGGAGGCGTACGCGGCCGCCGCGCCCAGCACCACGGAGGCGGGCGGCACGGGCAGCGTGGCGTAGTGGTCGAGGCCGCCGTCGGCCCGGAGCCGGCCGAAGTACTGCGCGAGCAGGTTGAGCGCGACGAACGCGACGACGAGCACGGAGGACCCGGCGACGACCGCACGGGCCTCGCCGCCGCCGTCGACGACGCCGCGCATCAGGATCATGATGCCGACGGACTGGAAGGTCGCCACGAAGAGCAGCGGCATCCGGGCGACCCGCGCGCGGGAGAGCTGGGCCCGGTAGACGGCGGCGAGCGCCGGCAGCAGCCGGGCCCGCGGCCCGAGCACCGCGGACCCTTCGACATCCTGCCCCGCGTGCACACTGTCGCCCCGCACGGCAACCTCCAGAGGAACCGCGCTCACCGAACACCCTTCCCACACAGAGCCGCGCCCCCGCGAGCCCCCACCCCGCGAAGCGACGCCGACCAAACCCCACGAGCCCTGGCCCCGCCACTCGACACGGACGAAACCCCACGAGCCCTGGCCCCGCCACTCGACACCCGCCAAACCCCACGAGCCCCCGCCCCGCCACTCGACGCGGGCGAAACCCGACCCACCCCCGCCCGGCGACTCGACGCCGGGCAAACGGGTGGGTGGGTGGGCGACATCCGCCGCGAAGCGGCGGCACAGCCACACCCCCACGAACCGGCACAAGAACCCACAGCCGAACCAGAACAAGAACCCGAATGGGAACCAGAACCCGAACCCACCGTCACGCCTTCACCAACCCCCGCCCACTCCCACCCAACGCGAGATAGACGTCCTCAAGACTGGCCGTAGCCACGGTGAAGTCATCCAACGCCCCAAAGGCGACCCCGCCAGTAACCGCCGCGACAGCCGCCCGAGCCTCATCGGGCGCGAGCCGCAAGGACCACCGCCGCCCCGACTCGACGGCGAGGGAGCGGAGCGCGGCCACCTCGGGGACGCCGATCGGCGCTCGCTCCCGCCACACCAGCTCCACCCGCACCTCGTCGGCGACCTTCTCCTTGAGCCCGGCCGGGGTGTCGCAGGCGATGACCCGCCCCCGGTCGAGGACGGCGACCCGGTCGAGGACGGTCTCCGCCTCGATGACGTTGTGCGTGACGAGCAGCACCGTCGTCCCCCGCTCGGCCCGACGCCGGTCGATCGCCGCCCACACGGCACGCCGCGCGACGGGGTCCATCCCGGTGGTCGGCTCGTCCAGGACGAGCAGCGGCCGCTCCCCCACCAGCGCGGTGGCGAAGCAGGCGAGCCGCCGCTGCCCGCCGGAGAGCTTCTTCAGCGGCCGCGCGGCCAGCCCCGTGAGCGCCAGCTCCGTCAGGACCGCGTCCCGCTCGGCCCGGGCCCGGCGCACGTCGAGCCCCCGCAGCCGCGCGGTCGTCTCGACGGCGAGCGACACCGTCAGTTCGTCCAGCGCGGTGGACTCCTGTCCGAGGTAGGCGAGGATCCGCGCGGCCCGCTCGGGGTGGCGCACGATGTCGTGCCCGAGGATGTCGACAGCGCCGCTGTCGGGCCGCATGAGCCCGGTCAGCTGGCGTACGAGAGTGGATTTGCCGGCGCCGTTGGGGCCGAGCAGACCGAAGATCTCGCCGCGCCGCACCGTGAGGCAGATGCCGTCGCTGGCGCGGACCTCGGGCGTCGCGGGCCTGCCGCGCCTGCCGCGGGCCGCGGGGTAGGTCTTGACCAGGTCGCGCACCGCGCAGACGGCGTCGCTGCCGTGTTCCTGACGGAGTCCCTGTCGGACTGCCGGTGCCGGGCGCGTACTCACGAAGGACGAGCCTACGGGGTCCACGGGGCGAGATGACGCCCGGGGCGCCCCGTACGCCCCGTATCAGTCACCTGCCCGGTCCCCCGCGGGGGCGTGCTCGGTGGCCGTCCGTCCGTCGATCTCCCGCCAGAAGCCGGCCCGGATCGCGTACCGGTCGTGTTCGTCGATCTGGTCGTCCTTGTGGGCGAGCAGGCCGAACCGCGCGGCGTAGCGCAGCAGCTCGCCGTCGATGCGGTGCGGGATGCGCGGGTACATCGTGGACAGTTTCTGGAGGTTGTGCTGTTCGGGGAGGCGGGCCGTCCACCGCCGGGCGAACACCTGTCCGACCTCGTAGGGGTCGCCGCCGACGGTGGTGATGTCCTCCTCGCGGTCGGCCCAGCGCTGCTCGGCCGTGGTCAGCTGGGCGAGCGTCGGCAGGGCGGCGGCCTCGGGGCCCTCGGGGGCGCCGCCGGGCCGTTCGACCCAGCCCTTGTCGGAGGACCACCGCAGCGTCGCGTTCGTGGGGTGCTGCGCGGTCTGGGTGCCGGGGCCGCGCAGGGCGGCCAGGTCCTTGGGGGTGGGCACGCCCTTGCCCGAGGGGCCGCGGTGCTCGCCGGCCTCGCGGCCGTTGGGCGGGGTGTCGCCGTTCGGCGCGGGGGTGGCGGTCGCCTCCTCCTCGGCGCGCTGCGCGGCGGCGGCGAGGGCGGACTCCGGGAGCGGCGCGGAGAGGATCGCGGCGATCTCGGGGCGCGGCGCGGGCGGCGGGGCGCCGCAGATGCCGGAGAGCTCCTTGGGGCGTACGGCCTTGGTGATCCACGCCCGGTCGAGCACGCGCCGCTCGTCGGCCTCGGCGACCAGGTCCTCGGACTGGTTGTAGTCGCCGTCGGCGGCCTGGACCGCCCACAGGTGGACGGCGACGCCGTGCTCCTTGGCGGCCATCATGCCCGGCAGCAGGTCGCCGTCGCCGGTCACGAGCACGATGTCGGAGCAGGCGCGGTTGCGGGCCAGCTCGGTCAGCTCGGCGTGCATGGCGGCGTCCACGCCCTTTTGCGCCCATCGCCCGTCGCTGCGGGTCAGGGCGCCGAGCCGCACGGTCACGCGCGGCATGACGCGCAGGCGCCGGTGCTCGGGCTGGGGCACGCGGTCGGGCGCCCCGTCGAACCAGTAGATGCGCAGCAGCGGGCGCTCGGTGTCGGCTTCCGCGCGTTCGCGCAGCCCCCGGATCAGGGCGGAGTGGTCGACGGTGATCCGGGACCTGGAGGGTTCCCCCGCGAGGAGACTCGCGGCGGCACCCAGCAGATACCCGGCGTCCACCAGGACGATGCAGCGGTCCACGCGATCCACCCTCTTTCCCTGGAGGTTCTCCGGCCTTCGGCGGAAGTCCCTGAAAAGTGCCCGGAGGTTCCTGGACGTTCCCTCGGTGGCCCACGAACACACCCTGTGACGGAAACGAGTCAGGGGTGCGGGTGCGGGGCCACGTCGGGTTCGCTTCGAGTCTGCCCGACCTGGCGGAGGTTAACGGCCGGAACTCGATCTTCGGCGTGGCGTATGGGCGCATCTCGTGGAGGCGGGCCTTATTACACACGGTAATTGCCCGAAATGCGCGGCTTGTCGGCGTATGTGAACCTGATCGCGTCATGGCCCCCAGGTCCCCCTCAGGAGGAAGATCACCATGGCCAAGAACAAGAATCGCAAGCAGGGCAGCCAGGAGAACCGCGCCTCGGCGGCCGAGCGGGCATCGGAGCAGGCCAAGTCGGCCGCCGTCGAGGCCCAGTCGCCGATGGAGTCGCAGGCTCAGGGCAGCCCCGCTGATGTTGCCCGTAAGCACCAGCGCCGCTTCGGCCACAACTGACGCACATCGAGGCACACATGAGGGGCGCACCCACTGCGGGTGCGCCCCTCATGCCCTGTCGAGCCCCGGCTCGGCCCGCCGAGCCCGCTCCTGCTCCGGCCCGCCGGGCGGCCTCTGCCTCAGCCCGCCAGGCAGGACGGGCCGAGCAGCACCTTCAGATCGCCGAAGAGGGCCGGGTCCGGCTTCACGCGGTGCCGGTCGAGCCGCAGCACGGTGGTCTTCTGCGCCCCCTGGAGCTTGATCCGCACCTCGCTGTTGCCGCGGTGGTGGCTGAGGACCTCACCGAGGCGGGTCACCATCGGCGGGCTCACCTTGACGGTCGGGATGGTGATCACCACGGGCGCGTTGGTGCCCGCGTTCGACAGGTCGGGGACCTGGAGCTCCATCGCGACCAGCCGCGGCACGTCCTCGCGCTTGTCGAGGCGCCCCTTGACGAAGACGACCGCGTCCTCGACGAGTTGGGTCGACACCAGCTGGTAGGTCGCCGGGAAGAACATGCACTCGATGGAGCCCGCGAGGTCCTCCACCGTGGCGATGGCCCAGGCGTTGCCCTGCTTGGTCATCTTGCGCTGGAGGCCCGAGATGATGCCGCCGATGGTGACCACCGACCCGTCGGAGAAGTCGCCCCCGGTGAGCTGCCCGATGCCCGCGTCGGCCTTGTCGGACAGGACGTGCTCCAGGCCGAAGAGGGGGTGGTCGGAGACGTACAGGCCGAGCATCTCCCGCTCCTGGGCGAGCAGGTAGGTCTTCTCCCACTCGTCCTCGGAGAACTCCACGTCGAGCCCGAAGCCCGGCTCGTCGCCGGCGTTCTCGTCGCCCATCCCGCCGAAGAGGTCGAACTGGCCCTCGGCTTCCTTCCTCTTGACCGCCACGACGTTGTCGATCATCGGTTCGTACTGCGCGGTCAGACCCTTGCGGGTGTGCCCCATCGTGTCGAACGCGCCCGCCTTGATGAGCGACTCGGTGGTGCGCTTGTTGCAGGCGGCCGCCTCGACCTTGTCGAGGTAGTCGGGGAACGAGGTGAACTTCCCCTTCGCCTTGCGCGAGCGGATGATCGACTCCACCACGTTCGTACCGACGTTGCGGACCGCCTCCAGGCCGAAGAGGATCACGTCGTCGCCCTGGGCGGCGAAGTTGTGCACGGACTCGTTCACGTTCGGCGGGAGCACCTTGATGCCCATGCGCCGGCACTCGTTCAGATAGACGGCCGACTTGTCCTTGTCGTCCTTCACCGAGGTGAGCAGCGCGGCCATGTACTCGGCCGGGTAGTTCGCCTTCAGGTAGGCGGTCCAGTAGGTGACCAGGCCGTACGCGGAGGAGTGCGCCTTGTTGAACGCGTAGCCGGCGAAGGGGACCAGGACGTCCCACAGGGCCTGGATGGCCTCGTCGGAGTAGCCGTTCTTCCGGGCGCCCGCCTGGAAGAGGACGAAGTTCTTCTCCAGCTCCTCGGGCTTCTTCTTGCCCATCACGCGGCGCAGGATGTCGGCTTCGCCGAGGCTGTAGCCCGCGACGATCTGGGCGGCCTTCTGCACCTGCTCCTGGTACACGATGAGGCCGTAGGTCAGGCCCAGCGTCTCCTTCAGGGGCTCTTCGAGCTCCGGGTGGATCGGCGTGATCTCCTGGCGGCCGTTCTTGCGCTCGGCGTAGTTCGTGTGCGAGTTCATGCCCATCGGGCCCGGCCGGTACAGGGCCGAGACGGCGGAAATGTCCTCGAAGTTGTCGGGCTGCATCTGGCGCAGCAGGGAGCGCATCGGGCCACCGTCGAACTGGAAGACGCCGAGCGTGTCGCCGCGGCAGAGCAGTTCGAAGGTCTTCGGGTCGTCGAGCGGCAGGGAGAGCATCTCCAGCTCGACGCCCTTGTTCGCCTTCACCATCTTGACGGCGTCGTCCATGATGGTGAGGTTGCGCAGGCCCAGGAAGTCCATCTTGAGCAGGCCGAGCGACTCGCACTGGGGGTAGTCCCACTGCGTGATCGTCACGCCGTCGGTGTGGCGCACCCAGATCGGCGCGTGGTCCACGATCGGCTCACTGGACATGATCACGCCGGCCGCGTGCACGCCCATCTGCCGGACCAGGCCCTCCACGCCCTTGGCGGTGTCGATGACCTTCTTCACGTCCGGCTCGTTCTCGTACATCCCCCGGATCTCGCCCGCCTCGCTGTAGCGCGGGTGCTTGGGGTCGGTGATGCCGGAGAGGTCGATGCCCTTGCCGAGGACGTCGGCGGGCATCGCCTTGGTCAGGCGGTCACCCATGGCGTACGGATATCCGAGCACGCGCGCGGAGTCCTTGATGGCGTTCTTCGCCTTGATCTTTCCGTACGTGCCGATCATGGCGACCTTGTCGGCGCCGTACTTCTCCGTCACGTACCTGATCACCTCGACGCGCCTGCGCTCGTCGAAGTCGATGTCGACGTCGGGCATGGAGACGCGCTCGGGGTTGAGGAACCGCTCGAAGATCAGGCCGTGCGTGATCGGGTCGAGGTCGGTGATGCCCATGGCGTACGCGACGATCGAGCCGGCCGCGGAGCCTCGGCCGGGGCCCACCGCGATGCCGTTGTTCTTGGCCCACATGATGAAGTCCGCGACGACCAGGAAGTACCCCGGGAACCCCATCTGGATGATGATGTCCATCTCGTACTCGGCCTGCTTCTGGCGGTCCTCGGGGATGCCGGCCGGGTAGCGGCGCTCCATGCCGCGGCGGACCTCCTCCTGGAACCAGGTGACCTCGGTGAAGCCCTCGGGGATGTCGAACTTCGGCATCAGGTCGCGCTTTTCGAACATGCCCGTGGTGTCGATCTGCTCGGCGACCAGGAGCGTGTTGCGGCAGCCCTCCTGCCAGGCGTCCGAGGAGTCGATGGCGTACATCTCGTCGGTCGACTTCAGGTAGTAGCCCGTGCCGTCGAAGCGGAAGCGGTCCGGGTCCGAGAGGTTCTTGCCGGTCTGGATGCAGAGCAGGGCGTCGTGGGCGGTCGACTCGTGCGCGTACGTGTAGTGCGAGTCGTTCGTCACCAGGGGCGGGATGCCGAGCTTCTTGCCGATCTCCAGGAGTCCGTCGCGGACCCGGCGCTCGATCTCGATGCCGTGGTCCATCAGCTCCAGGAAGTACCGGTCCTTGCCGAAGATGTCCTGGTACTCCGCGGCGGACTTCAGCGCCTCGTCGAACTGGCCGAGCCGCAGCCTGGTCTGGAGCTCGCCCGAGGGGCAGCCGGTGGAGGCGATCAGCCCCTCCGACCACTGGGAGATCGTCTCCTTGTCCATGCGGGGCCACTTCTGGAGCCAGCCCTCCGCGTACGCGTCCGAGGAGAGCCGGAAGAGGTTGTGCAGGCCCGTCTTGTTCGCCGCCCAGATCGTCTTGTGGGTGTAACCACCCGAACCGGACACGTCGTCGCGCTTCTGGTGCGGCTGGCCCCACTGGATCTTCCGCTTGTTGCGCCGCGACTCCGGCGCCACGTACGCCTCGATCCCGATGATCGGCGTCACGCCCGCCTTCTGCGCCGAGTGGAAGAAGTCGTAGGCGCCGTGCAGGTTGCCGTGGTCGGACATGGCGATGTGCGTCATGCCCATCTCATTGCAGGCGTTGAACATGTCCTTGAGCCGCGCGGCACCGTCAAGCAGCGAGTACTGGGTGTGCACGTGCAGGTGCGTGAAGGGCGGCTTGGTCACGGTGGGAGGCCTCCGGGAGACGGTCGGTGAAGGGCTGCGGGCGGTCCGGGGGGACAGCGGGGAAGTCTAATCCGCGGCAGTGACAGCCGACGGGCACTCGGGGGTACCGTCGTGCGTTGGACCGGTCGGGAACCTGTCCCAAATGTCACCGCCCCACCCCGCACCAGGAGGCACCCCGCGATGTCCGTCCCGCAGCCCACGGCCGATGAGCGCGGCGAGCAGATCCTCGCCGTCTTCGGCACCGCGTTCGGCGAGCTGCTTGCCGCGGACCCCGCCGCTTTCCGGGTCAAGTTCCGGAAGATGGCCTCCTCCGCCTTCGCGTTCTACCGCGGCACGGCCTGCCTGTTCTACGCCGACCTCGGGCGCGAGCAGCACGGCGGGCCGTACCTGGACGAGCGTACGGGCCGGGTGTGGATCCACGGCGACCTGCACGCCGAGAACTTCGGCACGTACATGGACGCCCAGGGCCGTCTGATCTTCAACGTGAACGACTTCGACGAGGCCTACGTCGGCCCCTTCACCTGGGACCTGAAGCGCCTCGCCGCCTCCCTGGCCCTGATCGGCTACTCGAAGGCGCTCAGCGACGAGCAGATCTCCGACCTGGTGCGGATCTGCGCCGCGGCGTACCGCGAGCGGATCCACGACCTGGCGACGGGCGCCAAGAGCGACGAGGTGCCGCCCTTCACGCTGGACACCGCGCAGGGCCCCCTCCTGGACGCCCTGCGCGACGCGCGCTCCCTGACCCGGTTCGGGCTGCTCGACTCGATGACCGAGATCCGCGACTTCGAGCGCCGCTTCGCGCCCGGCGGCGGCTCCATCGAGCTGGACGCCGCCACCCGCTACAAGGTCCTCGCGGCCTTCGACGGCTATCTGGAGACGCTCCCGGACTCCTCGCTGACCCGCCCCGACTCCTACCGCGTCAAGGACGTCGTGGGCCGGCGCGGCATCGGCATCGGCTCCGCGGGCCTGCCCTCGTACAACATCCTCCTGGAGGGCAACAGCGACGCCCTGGAGAACGACGTCGTGATCTACCTCAAGCAGGCGCAGACCCCGGCGGTCTCGCGGCACATCACGGACCCGGCGGTGCGCGGCTACTTCCAGCACGAGGGGCACCGCACCGTCATCTCCCAGCGCGCCCTGCAGGCGCACGCCGACCCGTGGCTGGGCTGGACCGAGCTGGACGGCGCCGGGCAGCTCGTCGCCGAGGTGTCGCCCTACGCGGTCGACCTGGACTGGTCGGACATCGACGACCTGGAGGAGATCTCCCTGGTCGTCGCGGACCTCGGCCGCGCCACGGCCACGATGCACGCCGCGGCGGACGACGAGAGCGGCCACTCGGAGCTGGTGCCCTTCTCCACGGAGCGCGCCATCGACGCCGCTATCGCGGCCGACGAGGACGGCTTCGGGGACCTGCTCGTCGACTTCGCGCACAGCTACGGCGCACGCGCCCGCGGCGACCACCAGATCTTCGTCGACCTGTTCCGCAACGGCCGCATCCCGGGCCTGTGAGCCACCGCGGCCCGCTGCGGAACTCTTAGGGACCCTTTAGGGACCGCCTACAGGAACTCGTGGCACACTCCTCCGCGATGGACATATCCGGGACCCCGCTCAGAGCCGTGCGCGCGGCGCTGTTCACGGCACTCGTCGTGACGCTCTCCGCCGCGTCGCACGTGCTGCTGTCCCGGGTCCCCCTGCCGCCGGCCACCGTCGCGGCCATCGCCGCCGCCGTCTTCGTCCTCGCGTACGCCCTGGCGGGACGCGAGCGCGGCTACGGGCGGATCGCCGCCCTGCTGATCCCGGCGGAGCTGGCCGCCGACACGGTGTTCACCGCCGGACAGCACGTCTGCTACGGCGAGGCGGGCGGCCCGGTGGCGGGCCCGCTGCGCTCCGTCGGCTTCGACGTGCTGTGCGGCGGGACGCCCGTAGGGACCCCGCTGGCCCGGATGACCGCCGACAGCCACGCCGGTGCCGCGGCGCTGCTCGCCGACGCCGAGCCGAGCGCCGCCTGGCTTCTGCTCGGGGCGCACGTCGGGGTGGGTCTGGTGGCGGCGGCCTGGCTGCGGCGCGGCGAGCGGGCGCTGGCCCAGCTGCTGCGCGCGGTCGCCGGGGCGACCTTCCGGCCGCTGCTGCTCGCGGTCGCCTCCGTGGGCGCCGCCCGGCCGCCCGCGCGGCGCCTTCCGCGCCCCGAGCGCCGGGCGCATGTGCCGCGCACACGCCTGCTGGTGCACTGCGTGGGGCGGCGGGGGCCGCCGTGCTCGGCCGCCTTCGCCTGAGCACGACACACCCCCACGCAGTTCACCCACACGGAGAAAAAGATCATGAGCCAGCGCAACAGCCAGGCCGCCAAGTCCGCCGCCCGTGAGCGGATCCGCCTCCAGCAGGAGGCCGAGCGCAAGCGCGAGAAGCGCAAGCGCGCGATGATCGTCGGTGTCTCGATCGTCGCGGTCCTCGCCATCGCCGGCGGCGTCGGCTACGCCGTCATGCAGTCCAACCAGCCCTCGAAGTGGGAGGAGGCCGCCGACGCGAAGGTGGTCGCCCCGGCGAACTCCTCGGGCACGAACGGCACCAAGGTCACGATCGGCGAGTCCGCCGCCAAGAACACGGTCCACCTGTACGAGGACCCGCGCTGCCCCGGTTGCGCCGCCATGGAGCAGTCCATCGGCGACGCGATCGACAAGGGCATGAAGGACGGCGACTACAAGCTGACCTTCACCATCGGGACGTTCCTCGACAACAACCTCTCCGGAGAGGGCTCGAAGAACGCCCTCAGCGCGCTCGGCGCCGCTCTGAACGTCAGCCCCGAGGCGTTCCTGGAGTACAAGACCGCCCTGTACTCGGCGAAGTACCACCCGTCGGAGTCCACCGACAAGTTCGCGAAGGACGAGTACCTGCTCAAGGTGGCGAACACCGTGGACGCCCTCAAGAACAACAAGAAGTTCCGGAGCGCCGTCGAGAAGGGCACCTTCGACCCCTGGGCCCTGAAGATGAGCGACTCCTTCCAGTCGGCCGAGGGCGTGGAGTCCACCCCCACCATCAAGATCAACGACAAGGTCGTCGAGACGCCGAAGACCGACGACGCCTGGAAGGCCGCGCTGAAGAAGGCGGGCGTGACGAAGTAGCAGCAGGCGAGCGCGCCTGACGTGTCGAGTAGGGGGGCGGACTTGGCCGGTTCGCCCCCTCCGGCGATTACCGATCAGTATCGTGATCGCCCGTGACCAGTCGAAACCAAGATCACCTGCCGCTCGACGCCTCGGCCCCGAGCCGCCGTACCGTCGTCAAGGCCGCGGCCGCCACCGCCGCCCTCGGCGCCTCGCTCGCCGCCGTCCCCGCGCATGCCGCGGACGGGCCGGCCTTCCACCACGGCGTCGCCTCGGGAGACCCGCTGCCCGACGGCGTCCTGCTGTGGACCCGTGTGACGCCCACTCCGGAGGCCGTGCCCGGGTCGGGCAAGGGGCCCGACACCGAGGTCCGTTGGGAGATAGCCGAGGACAAGGGCTTCTCCAGGGTCGTCGGTCGCGGCAGCACCACGGCGCGGGCGGAGTCCGACCACACGGTCAAGGCCGATGTAAGGGGCTTGCTCCCGGCGGCCACCTATTACTTCCGCTTCTCCGCGGGCGACGCCTCCCCGGCCCATTCCCCCGTGGGCCGCACCAGGACCACCCCCGCGTACGACGCCTCGGCACACGGCGTCCGGTTCGGCGTGGTGTCCTGCGCCAACTGGGAGGCGGGCTACTTCTCGGCGTACCGCCACCTCGCGGCCCGCACCGAACTGGACGCGGTCCTGCACCTCGGCGACTACATGTACGAGTACCGCAGCGGCGAGTACCCGGCCGCCGAGAACGTCGTACGCCCCCACGAACCCCGGCACGAGATCGTCACGCTCGCCGACTACCGCGTCCGGCACGGCCTGCACAAGACCGACCCCGACGCGCTGGCGATGCACGCCACGCACCCGGTCATCGCGATCTGGGACGACCACGAGTTCGCCGACAACGCCTGGTCGGGCGGCGCGGTGAACCACTCCGCCGGGACGGAGGGCCCCTGGGCGGCGCGCATGGCCGCGGCCAAGCAGGCCTACTTCGAGTGGATGCCCGTACGCCCCTCCACCGAGGGCACGGTCTACCGCCGCGTCCGCTTCGGCAAGCTGGCCGATCTGCACCTGCTCGACCTGCGCTCCTTCCGCTCCGAGCAGGCGAGCACCGGCAGCGGCGCGGTGGACGACCCGGACCGTACGCTCACCGGCCGCGCGCAGCTCGACTGGCTCAAGTCGGGCCTCGCGGCCTCGGACGCCGCCTGGAAGCTGGTCGGCACCTCGGTGATGATCTCGCCGGTCGCCTTCGGCGCCCTGCCCGCGCACCTCCTCAAGCCCCTCGCCAAGCTGCTGGGCCTGCCCCAGGAGGGCCTGGCCATCAACGTCGACCAGTGGGACGGCTACACGGACGACCGCAAGGAACTCATCGATCACCTGCGCGACAACGACATCCGCAACACCGTCTTCCTGACCGGTGACATCCACATGGCGTGGGCGAACGACGTGCCGGTCAAGGCGGCCACCTATCCCCTGAGCCACTCCGCGGCCACGGAGTTCGTGGTCACCTCGGTGAGCTCCGACAACATCGACGACATGCTCCACGTCGCCCCGCACACGGTCTCCCTGGCGGCCGCGCTCGCCCTCAAGGCGGCCAACCGCCACGTGAAGTGGCTGGACATGGACTCGCACGGCTACGGCGTCCTGGACATCACCGCGGAGCGCTCGCAGATGGACTACTACGCCCTGTCCGACCGGACCGACCCCGGGGCGACCTCGTCCTGGCTGCGCTCGTACCGCACGCGCAGCGGCACGCAGAAGGTCGAGCGGGCGGACGAGCCCGTGCGCTGACCCACTGGCGGTCCCGACGCTCCGACGGTCACCGCGTCAGTGCGTCACCGCGTCACAGCGTCTCCAGGAAGCCGATCGCCGTGCGCCACGTGTCCTCGGCGGCCGCCGCGTCGTAGTCGTCGAGGCCGGGGTCGGTGTAGAGGTGTCCCGCGCCCGGGTAGCGGTAGACCTCCACGTCGGCGCCGGCCCGGCCCATCCGGAGATACCAGGCGCTGAGCCAGTCGTCCGTCTCGAACGGGTCGGGCTCCGCCACGTGCAGCTGCACCGGCAGCTCGTCCACGGACACGTTCTCCGCGATGTCGGACGTGCCGTGCAGGAGCAGCAGGCCGCGCGCCTTCTCGTCGCCGAGCGCGAGGGTCTGCGCGGTCGCGGCGCCGAGGGAGAAGCCCGCGTACACCAGGCCCCGCTCGGAGTAGGGGGCGGCGGCGAGGATCGCCCGCTTCAGGAGTTCGTCCTTGCCCAGCTCGTCCTGGAAGGCCCTTCCGTCCTCGACGTCGTCGAAGGTGCGTCCGCCGAACAGGTCCGGTGTCCAGACCTCGTGCCCCTCGGCGCGCAGCCGGTCCGCCGCCGCGTGGACCGCGGGCCGCAGCCCGTACGTCGAGTGGAAAAGCATGATGTTCATGGAGACATCGTGCCATCCGGCCACGCCCCTTCCCGCCCTGGTCACGGGGGCCGTGCCGAGGACACCCCCGGGTGCCCCTACCCTCGGGGGCATGGAGAACGTACTGCGTCCGTTGATCGTGATCGGCGGCTCGGTCGTGCTCACAGTGGTGGTCGGCTGGCTGGTCGACTTCGCTTTGCGCAGGGCCGACGAACGGCATCACGAGACCCCGCTGTGGGGCCTGCTGCGGCGCTGCCGCGTGCCCTTCCACCTCGTCCTGTGCACCGCCCTGGTGAGAGGCTCCTACGGGCAGGCCAGGATCGGCAAGGACCACACGGCGGCCATCGAGCGGGCCCTGTCCCTCATCCTCATCGGCTCCACGGCCTGGCTGGTCGTCCGGATCGCCGCAGCGATAGTGGAGTCCTCCTACGCCCGCTACGCCACGGTCCACCGCGACCCGGCCCGGGTCCGCCGGGTCCGTACGCAGGTGACGCTCATCCAGCGCGTCGTCTCCGCGATCGTCGGCGTCGTGGCGGTGGCCGCGATGCTGCTCACCTTCCCCGCCATGCAGGCGGCCGGCACCTCGCTGTTGGCCTCGGCGGGCATCCTCGGCATCGTCGCCGGTGTCGCCGCCCAGTCCACCCTCGGCAACCTCTTCGCGGGCCTGCAGATCGCCTTCGGCGACATGGTGCGCATAGGGGACACCGTCGTGGTGGACGGCGAGTGGGGCACCGTGGAGGAGATCACCCTGACCTTCCTCGCCGTACGGACCTGGGACGAGCGCCGGATCACGATGCCCGTGTCGTACTTCACGTCGAAGCCGTTCGAGAACTGGTCCCGCGGCGGCGCGCAGATGACCGGCACGGTCTTCTTCCACCTGGACCACTCGGCGCCGGTCCACCAGATGCGCGACAAGCTCCGGGACATCCTGCGCGACTGCGCGGCCTGGGACGGCCGGGACTGGGGTCTCGCCGTGACCGACACGACACCGAGCACCCTGCAGGTGCGCGCCCTGGTCACCGCCAAGGACGCCGACGACATCTGGACCGTCCGGGTCACCGTGCGCGAACAGCTGATCCAGTGGCTGACGGAACACCATCCGTACGCCCTGCCCAAGATCACCACGGCCTCGGCGGAGCCCACGCCGAACGGCCACCGCCCGCTGCACCTGGCGTCGAAGGCGCCGCGGACCGGCCGCGGCTGACCCGGCGGGCCGCGCGGGCGGGGTCAGCGCAGGCTGCGTACGTCGAGGTGGTGCAGCACCCGGTCGACGACCTCCGGGTCGGCGCCGGGCTCGCTGCGCGCGGCGAGGACCTCGTGGCGGGCGGCGGACATCATCTCGCGCTGGATGCGCTGGACGGCCTTCATGCGGTCCACGCGCTTGGCGTACCGCGCCCGCCGCTCCTCGTCGACCACGTCCGGGCTGATCCTCGCCCCGATGTCGAACGCGCCGCGCAGCAGCCGCTCGGAGATCTCCTCCGGGAGTTCCTCGACCTCCTCGATCTCCTTCAGGCGGCGCTTGGCGGCCTTGGCGGCGCGCACCGCGAGCGCCCGCTCCAGCTCCCGCTCCGCGTCGGTGTCGGCCCGCACCCCGAGCCTTCGCACCAGCCAGGGCAGCGTGAGCCCCTGGGCGACGAGCGTCGCCATGATCACGCAGAACGCGATGAAGATGATCTCGTCGCGGGCCGGGAACGGAGCCCCGTCGTCCGTCTTGAGCGGGATGGCGAGCGCCAGGGCCACCGACGCCACGCCGCGCATGCCGGCCCACCACATGACCACGGTCTCGCGCCAGGTCGTCGGGATGTCCTCGTCGTAGTCCCGGCGCTTGTGCAGGCGCTTGGCGAGCCAGGTCGCGGGCAGCAGCCACAGCAGCCGTACGCCGACGACGACGCCGACGACCGCCGCGCCCCAGCCGAACATCTCCCACTCGCGGCCGCTCGCGATGCCGAAGACGTTGTGCAGCTCCAGGCCGATGAGCCCGAACGCGGCGCCGGTGACCAGGGTGTCGACGATCTGCCAGAAGGTCTGCCCGGTGATGCGGCCGAGCACGTCGTCGGCGTCGACCGCGTTCTCCGCGAGGTAGAGCGCGGTGGTGAGGACGGCCAGCACACCGGAGCCGAGCAGCTCCTCGGCCAGCACATAGCTGACGAACGGCACGAGCAGCGTCAGGCCGGTCTGCAGGATGGCGTCGCCGAGCAGCCCCATGAGCTTGTTCGTCACCCAGCCGAGCGCGAGCCCGACGAGCACCGCCACCACGGCGGAGAGCACCAGCTGCCCGGCGGCGGACGGCCAGGAGAACGTCCCGCTCACCGCCGCCGCGATCGCCACGTGGTAGAGCACGATCGCCGTGACGTCGTTGAAGAGGCCCTCGCCCTCCAGGATCGACACGAGCCTGCGGGGCAGCCCCAGCGAGCCCGCAACGGCGGTCGCGGCGACGGGGTCCGGCGGCGCGACGAGCGCCCCGAGCGCGACGGCCGCGGCGATCGGCAGACCGGGGACGATGGCGCCCGCCATCGCGGCGACGGCCGCCGTGGTCACGAAGACCAGTGCCACGGCGAGCAGGAAGATGGGCCGCCGGTTGGCCGCGAACTGGCGCCACGAGGTGCGCTGCACGGAGGCGTAGAGCAGCGGCGGCAGAATCAACGGAAGGATGTAGTCGGGCGGGATCTCGACGTTCGGCACGAACGGCAGCAGGGCCATGCCGATCCCCGCCAGCGTCATCAGGATGGGCGCGGGCAGGCCGAGCCGCTCCCCCAAGGGGACCGTGACCACCGCTCCCAGCAGCAGGACGAGCAGCAGCGCCAGTTGATCCACGGTGCGCCCTCCGGGCGGTCGAGACTCCAACGATCAAGACTCAACCCTGCCACGCGGCGGCGCCCGACGCGTTCAGCGCAGCGGCTTGCGCATGGCTCGATGCTCAATCCCGGCGTCGGGGAACTCCGGTCCGTACGCCTCGTACCCCAGGCGCTCGTAGAACCCCACGGCGTGGGTCTGGGCGTGCAGGTCGACCGCCGTCAGCCCGCGCGCGCGTGCCGCGTCCTCGATGGCCCCGACGAGGGCCGCGCCGACGCCGAGGCCACGCGCGGTCGCCGTCACCGCGAGCCGGCCGAGCGCGCCCACCCCGGCGTCCCCGCCGTTCTTGGCGGCCGCCGCCTCGCCGGTCAGCAGCCGGCCCGTGCCGAGCGGGACGCCGTCCTCGCGCACGGCCAGGACGTGCACCGCCCCGGCGTCGTACGCGTCGTACTCGATCTCCTCGGGCACCTGCTGCTCGGCGACGAAGACGGCCTTGCGGAGGGCGAAACAGGCCTCCAGGTCGGCGGCCTCCCGCGCGACCCGGATCGTCACACCGGTCACGAACTCTCCGCCCGCACCCGGTCCAGCGCCTGCTGGAGGTCGTCGGGGTAGCCGCTCTCGTACTCCACCCACTGGCCGTCACCCGGGTGCTCGAAGCCGAGCCGGACGGCGTGCAGCCACTGCCGGGTGAGGCCGAGCCGCTTGCCGAGCGTCGGGTCCGCGCCGTACGTCAGGTCGCCCACGCAGGGGTGGCGGTGCGCGGACATGTGCACGCGGATCTGGTGGGTGCGGCCCGTCTCCAGCTTGATGTCGAGCAGGGAGGCGGCCCGGAAGGCCTCGATGAGGTCGTAGTGCGTGACGGAGGGCTTGCCCTCGGCCGTGACCGCCCACTTGTAGTCGTGGTTCGGGTGGCGGCCGATGGGGGCGTCGATGGTGCCGCTCATGGGGTCGGGGTGGCCCTGGACCAGCGCGTTGTAGCGCTTGTCGACCGTGCGCTCCTTGAACTGGCGCTTCAGCGAGGTGTACGCCCGCTCCGACTTGGCGACCACCATCAGGCCGGAGGTGCCCACGTCCAGGCGGTGCACGATGCCCTGGCGCTCGGCGGCGCCGGAGGTCGAGACGCGGTACCCGGCGGCGGCGAGGCCGCCGATCACGGTCGTGCCGGTCCAGCCGGGGCTCGGGTGCGCGGCGACGCCGACCGGCTTGACGATCACGACGATGTCGTCGTCGTCGTGCACGATCTCCATGCCCTCCACGGGCTCGGCCACGACCTGCACCGGAGCGGGTGCCTGGGGCATCTCCACTTCCAGCCAGGCGCCGCCGTGCACCCGCTCGGACTTGCCGACCACCGAGCCGTCGACCGCGACCTTCCCCGCCGCGGCGAGCTCGGCGGCCTTCGTACGGGAGAAGCCGAACATGCGCGAGATGGCGGCGTCGACGCGCTCGCCCTCCAGGCCGTCCGGCACGGGCAGGGTGCGGATCTCGGGAATCGTGCTCACCCATTGAGTATGCAGGAGCCCACCGGCACCCCCGCACCACGGGCCCGTCGCGCTCGACCCCGGGACGGGCTCAGTCCTTGTGGACGGTGCCGTCCGGGTCGAGTCCCCGGAAGGACAGCAGCACGATCAGGATGCCGCCGCAGACGATCGCGGAGTCCGCGAGGTTGAAGACCGCGAAGCCCTTGGGGGCGATGAAGTCGACCACCGCGCCCTCGAAGACGCCGGGCGCGCGGAAGATCCGGTCGGTGAGGTTGCCGAGCGCGCCGCCCAGGAGCAGGCCGAGCGCGATGGCCCACGGCAGGCTGTAGAGCTTCCGGGCGAGCCGGGCGATCACCACGATGACCGCCGCCGCGATGCACGTGAAGATGATCGTGAAGGCCTCGCCGAACCCGAAGGCGGCGCCGGCGTTGCGGATCGCGTTGAAGCGGAGCCAGTCGCCGACGATGTCGATCGCGTCGTGGTGCTCCAGCTTCGCGACCACGATCATCTTGCTGACCAGGTCGCAGGCGTACGCGAAGGCGGCCACCGCGAACAGTACGGCGATCTTGCGCCCGCCCTTGGGCCGGTCGCCGCCCTCGCCCGTGTCCGCCGTCCCGTCGGAGACCGAGCCGGACCGCTCCGGCTCGTCCCCGGCCGTCTCAGGGATGTCCGGCGTACCGATGATGCGCTCCGCCTCTGCCACGTGAGTCCCTCAACCTAGGTACCTGACTGGGGACGAGGGTACGGCACACGCGTACGGGGCCAGGCGTCCAGCCCACGCTCAGGAGCGCCGTTCCTGCTTCTGCTTGCACTCCACGCACAGGGTCGCGCGCGGGAAGGCCTGCATCCGCGCCTTGCCGATCGGGTTCCCGCAGTTCTCGCAGAGGCCGTACGTGCCCGCGTCGAGGCGTTCCAGGGCGCGCTCGGTCTGGTCGAGCATCTCGCGCGCGTTGGCGGCCAGGGACATCTCGTGCTCGCGGGTGATGTTCTTCGTGCCGGTGTCCGCCTCGTCGTCGCCCGCGCCGTCACCGGAGTCCCGCATCAGGCCCGCCAGGGCCTTCTCCGAGGCGGCGATCTCCGCGGTCAGCCGCAGCGACTCGCTCTGCAGTTCCGCGCGGGCCTCGTCGACCTCCTCCGGAGTCCAGGGGTCCTCGCCCGCGCGGACCGCGAGCCCGCCGGGCCCCGCCGCGGCGCCACGCGCCTTGGGCACTGCCGTCGACTGCGCCTCGGCGGTCGCCGTGCCCGGAGTCTTCTTCGCAACCACTGTCGTGGCTCCCGTCGTCTCCGCGGCCTCAGCCGCATCCTCGGCCGCGGACGCGACCGTCTTCTTGGCGGTGCTCTTCTTGGCCGTGCTCTTCTTGGCGACGGTCTTCTTCGCGGCCGTCTTC
Organism: Streptomyces sp. NPDC031466; assembly: GCF_055581265.1. Classification (NCBI taxonomy): domain Bacteria; kingdom Bacillati; phylum Actinomycetota; class Actinomycetes; order Kitasatosporales; family Streptomycetaceae; genus Streptomyces; species Streptomyces sp. NPDC031466. The sequence goes on along the minus strand of NZ_JBVIJT010000002.1, from coordinate 452,280 downwards.
CCGGCCGCCGTCCTCTTCGGCGGGGGCGTCTTCTTGGCAGCGCTCTCAGTGACCGCGTCCGCGTCCGTGTCCGCCGCCACCGGCTCGTGTGCGGTCGCCGCCTCCGACGGGGCAACCGTTTCCTCACCGGCTGCCACCCCGGCCGCAGACTCCTTAGAGGTGACCTTCCTAGCGGTCGCTTTCTCAACGGCCATCTTCTTAACGTTCGCCTTCTTGGCCACCGCCTTCTTAGCGGTGGCTTTCTTGGCGGTCGCCTTCTTGGAGGCGGCTTTCTCAGCGGTGACCTTCTCGGCGACGGCCTTCTTCACGGCCGTCTCCTTGGCGACTGCCTTCTTCGCCGCCGCCGTCTTCTTGGCGACCGTCTTCTCGGCAGCGCCGGACACCGCCTTCTTGCCGCTCACATCCTTGGCCGTCGCCGCGGCCGCGCCTGTGGATCTGCCGGACGCCGACTGCTGTACGGCGGTCTTCTTCGCCACCATGGCCGCGGCCCCTTCACATATTGTGATCTTGCACGCGAATCGTGCTGGGACGATAAATCGACTCCAGGCCCGCGGCAACGGGGCACGCCGCCCGATCCGCCCGCCGCACCGGTCCCGCGCGGCGAGTCTGCAAGCGTTGTGCCCAACTCCCCGCGTGGTAATCCGCCGACCGGCGCGCGCGGGGATCCACTCGCCCCCGTGTCGCCATTCGGGTCACGCCGGCTCTTCGCGGACCGCCCCGCGAGGCTCCGCGAAAACCGGTCGGCCGCCCCTCCCCGGGCGCCGTACACTGGGCTGCAGCGAGAAGCGTGGATGGGGACGAGTAGCGGCGTACGCAGCCATGAGCGACCCGGGGACGGTGTGAGCCCGGGGGCGAGCGCGACGCGAAGATCACCCCGGAGCCGCCGGAAGAAAGCCGAGGCCCGCGGGCCCCGGTCGGTAGACCCGGTATCGCGACCCCAATGAGGGGGCTCACCGGCGCGGACCCCGCCCCGGAGGGCCAAGGAGGGTGGTACCGCGGGAGCGCGCCGCACCAGGCGCACACAGCTCTCGTCCCTCCGACGGAAGGCAGCACATCCGCCGGAGGAGCTCGTTGAATACGCCGCCGCAGTACCGCCAGGTGCCCGCCCAGGTCGACCTGCCCGCCCTTGAGCACGCCGTGCTCGACTTCTGGCGCGAGCAGAAGATCTTCGCCAAGAGCCTGGAGCAGTCCGAGGGCCGCCCCGAGTGGGTGTTCTACGAGGGCCCGCCCACCGCCAACGGCATGCCGGGCGCCCACCACATCGAGGCCCGGGTCTTCAAGGACGTCTTCCCGCGCTTTCGCACCATGCGGGGCTACCACGTGGCCCGCAAGGCCGGCTGGGACTGCCACGGCCTGCCCGTGGAGCTCGCGGTCGAGAAGGAGCTGGGCTTCAACGGCAAGAAGGACATCGAGGCGTACGGCATCGCCGAGTTCAACGCCAAGTGCCGCGAGTCCGTCACCCGGCACACCGACGCCTTCACCGAGCTGACGACCCGCATGGGCTACTGGGTCGACCTGGACGACGCGTACCGGACGATGAACCCGGAGTACGTCGATTCGGTCTGGTGGTCCCTGAAGGAGATCTTCAAGAAGGACCTCCTCGTCCAGGACCACCGCGTCGCCCCTTGGTGCCCGCGGTGCGGCACGGGTCTGTCCGACCACGAGCTGGCACAGGGCTACGAGACGGTCGTCGACCCGTCCGTCTACGTCCGTTTCCCGCTCACCTCCGGTCCCCTCGCGGGCGAGGCCGCCCTCCTGGTCTGGACGACGACGCCCTGGACGCTCGTCTCCAACACCGCTGTCGCCGCGCACCCCGACGTCACCTACGTCGTCGCGACGAAGGGCTCGGAGAACCCCGAGAAGCTGGTCGTCGCCCAGCCGCTCGTCGAGAAGGCCCTCGGCGAGGAGTGGACGGTGACCGGCGAGACCTTCACCGGCGCCGAGATGGAGCGCTGGACCTACCAACGCCCGTTCGACCTGGTGGAGTTCCCGGCTCCGGCGCACTTCGTGGTCAACGCCGAGTACGTCACCACCGAGGACGGCACCGGCCTCGTCCACCAGTCCCCCGCCTTCGGCGAGGACGACCTCAAGGTCTGCCGCGCCTACGGCCTGCCGGTCGTCAACCCGGTCCGCCCCGACGGCACCTTCGAGGAGGACCTCCCCCTCGTGGGCGGCGTCTTCTTCAAGAAGGCGGACGAGACCCTCACCAAGGACCTCGCCGACCGCGACCTGCTCTTCAAGCACATCGCGTACGAGCACAGCTACCCGCACTGCTGGCGCTGCCACACGGCCCTGCTCTACTACGCGCAGCCGTCCTGGTACATCCGCACCACGGCCGTCAAGGACAAGCTCCTCCAGCAGAACGAGCAGACCAACTGGTTCCCCGACTCGGTCAAGCACGGCCGCTTCGGCGACTGGCTGAACAACAACGTCGACTGGGCGCTGTCCCGCAACCGCTACTGGGGCACTCCGCTGCCCATCTGGCGCTGTGAGGAAGGCCACCTCACCTGCGTCGGCTCGCGCGCGGAACTGAGCGAGCTGACCGGCACCGACCAGTCGGGCCTCGACCCCCACCGCCCGTTCATCGACGAGGTCACGTTCGCGTGCCCCGAGTGCGACGGCACGGCCACGCGCGTGCCGGAGGTCATCGACGCCTGGTACGACTCGGGCTCGATGCCGTTCGCGCAGTGGGGATACCCGTACAAGAACAAGGAGCTGTTCGAGAGCCGCTACCCGGCGCAGTTCATCTCGGAGGCCATCGACCAGACCCGCGGCTGGTTCTACACGCTGATGGCCATCGGCACCCTGGTCTTCGACAAGTCGTCCTACGAGAACGTGGTCTGCCTCGGCCACATCCTCGCCGAGGACGGCCGCAAGATGTCCAAGCACCTGGGCAACATCCTCCAGCCCATCCCGCTCATGGACCAGCACGGCGCCGACGCGGTGCGCTGGTTCATGGCGGCCGGCGGTTCCCCGTGGGCGGCCCGCCGCGTGGGCCACGGCACCATCCAGGAGGTCGTCCGCAAGACCCTCCTCACGTACTGGAACACGGTCGCCTTCCAGGCGCTGTACGCCCGTACGTCGAAGTGGGCCCCGAGCGACGCCGACCCGGCGCCCGCCGACCGCCCGCTCCTGGACCGCTGGCTGCTCAGCGAACTGCACGCGCTCACCGACCAGGTCACCGAGGCCCTGGAGGGCTACGACACCCAGCGCGCGGGCAAGCTCCTGTCCGGCTTCGTGGACAACCTCTCCAACTGGTACGTACGCCGCTCCCGTCGCCGCTTCTGGCAGGGCGACAAGGCGGCCCTGCGCACCCTGCACGAGGCCGTCGAGACGGTCACGCGCCTGATGGCCCCGCTGACGCCGTTCATCACCGAGCGCGTCTGGCAGGACCTGATCGTCCCGGTGACCCCGGACGCCCCGGAGTCCGTGCACCTGTCCTCCTGGCCCCAGGCGGACCTGTCCGCCATCGACCCGGAGCTGTCCCGGCAGATGGTCCTGGTGCGGCGCCTGGTCGAACTCGGCCGTGCCTCGCGCGCCGAGTCGGGCGTCAAGACGCGCCAGCCGCTGTCGCGCGCGCTCGTCGCGGCGTCCGGCTTCGAGGCGCTGGGCCCCGAGCTGCGCGCGCAGATCACGGAGGAGCTCAACGTCTCGGCCCTGGCGTCGCTCTCCGAAGTCGGCGGTTCACTGGTCGACACGACCGCCAAGGCCAACTTCCGTGCCCTCGGCAAGCGTTTCGGCAAGGGCGTCCAGGCGGTCGCCAAGGCCGTCGCCGAGGCCGACGCGGCCGCGCTGTCGCTGGCCCTGCGCGAGGGCACGGCCTTCGTCGAGGTCGACGGCGAGAAGGTGACCCTCGCCCCCGACGAGGTCATCATCACGGAGACCCCGCGCGAGGGCTGGTCGGTGGCGTCCGACTCCGGTGCCACGGTCGCCCTGGACCTGGAGCTGACGGACGAGCTGCGCCGTGCGGGCCTGGCCCGGGACGCCATCCGTCTGATCCAGGAGGCCCGAAAGAACAGCGGCCTGGACGTGGCGGACCGGATCGCCCTGCGCTGGACCTCCACCGAGCCGGCGGTGGGTACGGCCCTGGCCGAGCACGCGGGCCTCATCGCGGACGAGGTGCTCGCCACGGACTTCGCCGAAGGTGAGGCGGACGACACCTTCGGGCAGCCGTTCACGGACGACTCCCTGAAGCTGACGTTCCGCCTCCGCAAGGCGTAAGGCTCGTACGAAGGCCCGGTTCCGCCGAAGATCTCGGCGGAACCGGGCCTTTCGCGTACGCGTCCGTGTCGGGTACGCGACTCCGCGCGGGGGACGGAAAAGCAGGGGACGGAAAAGGGCCGGGCCCCCGGAAAATCCGGGGGCCCGGGCCCTGAACGCTGCCGACGCCTAGGGCGTGGTCCCGCCCGTCAGTTGTCGTCCTCGTCGATGAGGAAGCCACGCATCGGCGACGGGGCCTGCTGCATGGGCTGCTGCCCCTGCGGCCGCACCGGCGCCATCGGCTGGGTCATCGCCGGGGACATCTGCTGCTGCCCGCCGTAGGACGGACCGCCCTGGCCCTGGTTGCCACCCATCGACTGGTTGCCGCCGTAGGACGGGGCACCCGCGCCGGCCGGAGCCATCGACGGCGCCGGGGACGGCGGCAGCGAGGCGGTGGCCGGAGTGCGCGGCGGAGCCAGCGAGTCGTCGGCCTGGGTCTCCAGCTGGCGCAGCTGCGACTCCAGGTAGGACTTCAGACGCGTGCGGTACTCGCGCTCGAAGCCGCGCAGGTCCTCGACCTTGCGCTCCAGCGTGGCGCGAGCGGACTCCAGGGAGCCCATCGCGACGCGGTGCTTCTCCTGCGCGTCCCGCTCCAGGGCGTCGGCCTTGGCACGGGCGTCGCGCTCCAGCCCCTCGGCGCGCGAACGAGCCTCGCCGACGATCTTGTTGGCCTCGGAACGGGCCTCCGCGATCGCCTGGTCGGCGGTCTGCTGCGCCAGGGACAGCACGCGAGCGGCACTGTCACCGCCGGGGCCCTGCCCACCCTGCGACATCTGCGGGCCGTGGCCACCCATGGGACCACCCATGGGGCCGCCCATCGGACCCTGACCCATCGGGCCGGGGCCCTGCGGACCACCCTGCGGGTGCCCCTGGCCGTGGCCGCTGGGGCCTGCGGGCAGCTGCGGTGCGCCGCCGGGCAGCTGCGGCGGGCCGCCCATGGGGCCACCCATCTGCTGCTGCGGCGGGACCGGCTGCGGACCCGATATAGCGGCGGGCACCGGGGCGCCGGGACCGCGCTGGTCCTGCGGCCCGTCGGGACCCTTGCGCATTCCGCCCTGCTGCTGGTTCTGCGCGGCGGCACGCGTGGCGGCCGCCAGCTTGGCGCGCAGGTCCTCGTTCTCGCGGAGCAGGCGGGTCAGTTCGGCTTCGACCTCATCGAGGAAGGCATCGACCTCGTCCTCGTCATAGCCTTCTCGGAGGCGGACGGTCGTGAACTGTTTGTTCCGCACGTCCTCGGGGGTCAACGGCATCTCTTCACCTCAACGTAGTCGTCGGCATTCGGCAAGACCGTATTAGACATCGCGCTCACAGCTGACTCACGACGTGGATCAGGATGTAGACGATGATCATCAGTACGAAGAAGGACAGGTCGAGCGCCACGCCCCCGAGACGCAGCGGCGGAATGAACCGCCGCAAGAGCTTGAGCGGTGGATCAGTGACAGTGTAGGTGGCCTCCAGAACGACCACCATCGGCTTGCCGGGTTGCCATGAGCGGGCGAACTGGAAGACGTAGTCCATGACCAGTCGGAAGATCAGCACGATGAGGAAGCACATCAGCGCGATGTAAAGCACCTGCACGACCACGCTCATGTCCGCGGTTCCCTCTCCCCTGTTACTCGTGCTTCGTCGTTCCGGTACTGCGTCTACGGCAACTACTGCGTCACTTACGTCTCAGCTCTGGTTGAAGAACCCGCCCTCTGCGATGCGAGCCTTGTCCTCCGCCGTTACATCGACGTTAGCAGGCGACAACAGGAACACCTTCTGCGTCACTCGTTCAATGCTGCCATGCAGACCGAAGACCAAACCGGCGGCAAAGTCGACAAGTCGCTTCGCGTCGGTGTCGTCCATCTCGGTCAGATTCATGATCACCGGAGTGCCCTCGCGGAAGTGTTCCCCGATGGTACGGGCCTCGTTGTAGGTCCGCGGGTGCAATGTGGTGATGCGGTAGGGCTCCCGCTCGGACACGACCTTGGGCATGATCACCGGTGCGTTCTTCTCCAGGCTCTGACGTTCAGGTGTGATGGATGCCACGGGGGCGATTCGTGCCGGACGTCCGGATTCCGCGGCCAGCGAAGTGGAATGGGCCGCTGGCTCACGGGGGGCGGGTGGCTGCACCACTCGTACCGATTCGTCCCGTTGCGACTGGTGAGCCTGGTGCGACTGGTGGGGCGGTTCATGCCGCCTGCGGTCGCGCTCCGGCTCCGGCTCGGGTTCGAACTCGTCATCGGGGTCGAACCCCGGACCGTCGTACCCATCGTCCTCCACGAGGCCGAGGTAGACCGCCATCTTGCGCATCGCGCCGGCCATGCTCTGAGTCCTCCGCTCTGTGGTGGATCGGCTGTCGTCACCAACTGCCCGCGATCCACGAGGTATCCCCGCTCAGCAGCGGGAATGACCATATTTTCTGCTGTGGTCCGACTTCTTGGCGACGTTACCCGAGCCCGGGGCGCACTCCGAGTACCGCCGTACCGACGCGCACATGTGTCGCCCCGGCCGCAACGGCCTGTTCGAGGTCCGCGCTCATCCCTGCCGACACCATGTTCGCAGCAGGATGGTTCGCGCGCATGAGGGTTGAGAATTCCACCAATCGCTCGAAGGCCGCCCGCTGCCGACCGGCGTACGGTCCGGTGAGCGGGGCGACGGTCATCAGACCGTCGAGCCGCAGTCCCGGCGCCCCCGCCACGAGGTCGGCCAACTCTTCGATTCCGCCGGGGCCCACGCCCCCGCGCTCCCCCCGGCCGTTCTCCCCGGCGTCGAGCGCGACCTGGATCAGGCAGCCCAGCTCCCGCTCCGCGCGCACCGCCGCCGCCGAGAGCGCGGTGACGAGCCTCGGTCGGTCGACGGACTGCACCAGATCGGCATAACCGACCACGGAACGGACCTTGTTGGTCTGCAACTGGCCCACGAAGTGCCAGGAAAGGGGGAGATCCGTGCACTCGGCTGCCTTCGGCGCCGCGTCCTGGTCGCGGTTCTCCGCGACATGACGCACGCCCAGTTCCGAGAGAATCCGCACATCGCTCGCGGGGTAGGTCTTGGTGACCACGATGAGGGTCACTTCCTCGCGCGCCCGACCGGCCGCCGCGCACGCCGCGGCGATGCGCTCCTCGACCTTCGCCAGGTTGTCGGCGAGTTGCTGCTTACGGTCCGTCATTTCCTATCAGTCCAGCCAGACATAGCCCGCGAGCCGACCGGTCGTACGGTCGCGGCGGTAGGAGAAGTGGTCGCCGGATTCCCGGGTGCACACCGGCGATCGCGCCCGGTCGTGCACCCCGAGCCGCTCCAGTTGGGCGTGCACCCCCGCGCTCACGTCGAGCGCCGGCGTGCCCCAACTCGTCACGGCGTGCGCCGCGGGCTCGACGGCAGCGACCTCGGCGCGCATCGCCTCGGGCACCTCGTAACAGCGCCCGCAGACGGCGGGTCCGGTACGGGCGAGGATCCGCTCCGGGTCCGCGCCGAGCTCGACCATGGCCGCGACGGCGGCCGGCACGACGCCCGCCACCATGCCGGGGCGACCGGCGTGCGCCGCCGCCGCGACCTTGGCGACCGGGTCGGCCAGCAGGACCGGGGTGCAGTCGGCGGTCAGGACGGCGAGCGCCACTCCCCTGCGGGCGGTCACCACCGCGTCGACGGCCGGGATCTCGGCCTCGGAGCCCCAGGGGCCGTCGACCACGACGACATCGCGGCCGTGCACCTGGTTCATCCACACCACCCGGGCCGGGTCCAGGCCGAGGGACTCGGCGGCCAACGTCCGGTTCTCCCGCACGGCGCCGGCGTCGTCGCCGACCGCGCCGCCGAGATTGAGCTCTTCGTACGGAACGGCGCTCACCCCGCCCCACCGGTCGGTGAAGGCGAAGTGCGCGCCGCTCTCGGTGCTGTGCTCGCTTATCACTTCAAGAAGTCCGGCACGTCCAGCTCCTCGGCCTGGCTGTCCTGGTAGGGACGGGCCGGCGGAACCTGCGGCGGGGCGGCGGGCGTGGCCGGGGCCTCGCTCGCCGGGGCCGTCTCCGCGGGCTCCGGTGCCGAGGACTGCTCGTCGCGCGTGGTGACGCTGCCGAGTCCGCCGAAGGCCGGGCGGGGCGACTCGGCGGCGGGACGCGAGGGCGCGGAGGGCGCCGGCTCGTCGCGCTTGGCCGATCCGGACGCCGAGCTGAGGACGGTGTCCCGCTTCGACGGCGGCTGCCCGCCGTCGAAGCCCGCCGCGATGACGGTGACCCTGACCTCGTCGCCGAGCGCGTCGTCGATGACCGCGCCGAAGATGATGTTGGCCTCGGGGTGCGCGGCCTCGCTGACCAGTTGGGCTGCTTCGTTGATCTCGAAGAGGCCGAGGTCGGAGCCGCCGGAGATGGAGAGCAGCACACCGCGGGCGCCGTCGATGGACGCCTCCAGGAGCGGTGAGGAGATCGCCATCTCGGCCGCCGCGACCGCGCGGTCGTCGCCGCGGGCCGAGCCGATGCCCATGAGCGCCGAACCCGCCTCGGACATGACCGACTTGACGTCGGCGAAGTCGAGGTTGATCAGGCCCGGGGTCGTGATGAGGTCGGTGATGCCCTGGACGCCGGAGAGCAGGACCTGGTCCGCCGACTTGAAGGCGTCGAGGACGGAGACCTGGCGGTCCGAGATGGACAGCAGTCGGTCATTGGGGATGACGATGAGGGTGTCGACCTCTTCGCGCAGCTCCGCGATGCCGTCCTCGGCCTGGTTGGCGCGGCGGCGGCCCTCGAAGGTGAAGGGCCGGGTGACCACACCGATGGTGAGGGCGCCGAGCGAGCGCGCGATGTTGGCGACGACAGGTGCGCCGCCCGTTCCGGTGCCGCCGCCTTCGCCGGCGGTGACGAAGACCATGTCGGCCCCCTTGAGGACCTCCTCGATCTCCTCGCGGTGGTCCTCTGCGGCCTTGCGGCCGACTGCCGGGTTGGCGCCGGCGCCGAGGCCGCGGGTGAGTTCACGGCCGACGTCGAGCTTGACGTCGGCGTCGCTCATCAACAGGGCTTGCGCGTCGGTGTTGATGGCGATGAACTCGACGCCCTTGAGACCGACCTCGATCATCCGGTTGATGGCATTGACACCACCGCCGCCGACACCGATGACTTTGATGACTGCGAGGTAGTTCTGCGGTGCTGCCACGTCGAAGGCCTCTCGCCTCGAGTTACGTGTCGCCGTTTCGCAGGTGTGCGAGGCGGCGACTGATGCCGAATGGGACGGTCCGAACGCCGACCCGAACCCTAACGCTGAAGTTTAGGGTTACCAGTGTGTCTGTTCTCTGGACTCTTCCGAACAGGACACTAAGTCGACAAGTGGCGCACGTTCAACGAACACGCCGAACCTCCCGTTTTTCTTTTCACCCTATGTGATCAGCCGTAGCGATGCCGAACCAGGGTGCTGGCCTGCACAGATACACGTCAACTCCCTGATGACGCAGGGGCCGTGGGGACGCTCACATCGAAGTGCCGTGCCCTGGGTGCCGCTTTCATCAGCGAGCTGAGGGTAGTGGCTTTCGTACGCCCCTTCTCGCCGCTGCCCCACACGACCGTGCGACCACCGCTCAACTCCAGCGAGATGGAGTCGTACGAACGGACCTTGACCTCGCGGGTGTCACGGGCGACGGCTTCGGGCAGGTCGCCGGTGACCCGCACCGCCTCGCGCAGCAGTCGGTCGGTGCCGAACCGGCGCAGGCTCGCGGCCGCGCTGCGCCGATCCGGCGTCAGTTCGAGATGCGGGATGCCCTTGGGGGCGTGCTCGACCGTGGCGAATCGCACTCCCTCACCGTCCACTTCGACGAACTTTCCGCCCTTTTCGATGACGAGGGCCGGCTTGCGTTCCGTCACTTCGAGACTGATCTCGTGCGGCCAGGACCGGACGGCCTCGACCGAGTCGATGCGGGGCAATTTCGCGCGGAGACGGCTCTCCAGGGCGTCCGTGTCGACCGAGACCAGCGGGTCCCCGACCGGGGCCCGCGCCGCGTCGAGCACCTCCTGGGCCGTGAGCACCTGGGTGCCCGAGGCCGTCACCCGCTCCAGGCGCAGCCACTGCGAGCCGTAGAGCACCCACAGGGCCCCGGCCGTGACGAGCGCGGCGAGGACCCCGCCCGCGATCAGGGCGCGCGAACGCGGCGTCAGGCGCCGGACGCGCTGCGGGCGGGGCGGGCCGGACTTCTTCTGCTGCCGTTCGGCGGTGATCGGTCCGGCCACGGTCCCCTGCCCTCTCACGCGTTGCGGCGTGCCGCAATCGCCTCGTACACCATGCCGACGAGCAGCTCGTCGGCGTCCCTGCGGCCGAACTCCGAGGCCGCGCGGGACATCTCGTACAGCCGGTGCGGATCGGCCAGCACGGGCAGCACGTTGCCCTGCACCCACTCGGGCGTCAGTTCCGCGTCGTCCACCAGCAGTCCACCGCCCGCCTTGACCACCGGCTGGGCGTTGAGCCGCTGTTCGCCGTTGCCGATCGGCAGCGGTACGTAGGCGGCGGGGAGCCCGACGGCGGAGAGTTCGGCGACGGTCATCGCGCCCGCGCGGCAGAGCATCATGTCGGCCGCCGCGTACGCGAGGTCCATCCGGTCCACGTACGGTACCGGGATGTACGGGGGCATCCCCGGCATCTGGTGCACCTGCGGCAATTCGTTCTTCGGGCCGACCGCGTGCAGGATCTGGATGCCCGCGCGCTGGAGCACCGGGGCGACCTGCTGGACGACCTCGTTGAGCCGCCGCGCGCCCTGGGAGCCGCCGGAGACGAGCAGGGTCGGCAGGTTGGGGTCGAGACCGAAGGCGGCGCGCGCCTCCGGGCGGACCCGGGCCCGGTCGAGCGTGGCGATCGTGTGCCGCAGCGGGATGCCGATGTAGCGGGAGTTGCGCAGCTTGCTGTCGGGGGTGGCGACGGCCACCCCGTGGGCGTACCGCGAACCGATCTTGTTGGCGAGTCCGGGCCGCGCGTTGGCCTCGTGCACCACGATCGGCACCCCGGCCCGCTTGGCCGCGAGATAGCCGGGCAGGGCGACGTAGCCGCCGAAGCCGACGACGCAGTCCGCCTTGGTGCGCTCCAGGATCTGCTCGGCCGCCTTGATGGTGCCGCGCAGCCGTCCCGGCACGGTGATCAGCTCAGGGGTGGGCTTGCGGGGCAGGGGGACGGCCGGGATCAGCGCGAGTTCGTAGCCCCGCTCCGGTACGAGCCGGGTCTCGAGTCCGCGCTCCGTGCCCAGGGCCGTGATGCCCACGGTCGGGTCCTGCCTCCGCAGGGCGTCCGCGAGGGCGAGCGCGGGCTCGATGTGGCCGGCGGTCCCCCCGCCGGCGAGTACGACATGCACCGAAATTCACCGCTCTCCGGACGAACGCGCCTTGACGCGCCGTCGCATCGTGTTCCATCTCACCCGAGGTTGCCGCATGGCCAGGGCCGCCTTCGCAGCGGGGTCCGATCGCGCGAAGGCGATGAGGAGCCCGATGGCGAACATGGTCGGCAGCAGGGCCGAACCCCCGTAGGAGAACAGCGGGAGCGGGACACCGGCGATCGGCAGCAGACCGAGCACCGCACCGACATTGATCACGGCCTGCGCCGTGATCCAGGTGGTCACGCCTCCCGCGGCATACCTCACGAAGGGGTCCTCCGTGCGTCCGGCCACGCGGATACCCGCATAGCCTAGAGCCGCGAACAGGGCGAGCACCGACAGTGTCCCCGCAAGACCGAGTTCCTCCCCGGTGATGGCGAAGATGAAGTCGGTGTGGGGTTCAGGCAGTTGACCCCATTTTTCCACACTCGCGCCGAGACCGGAACCGAAGAATCCGCCGGAGGCCAGGGCGTAGATGCCGTGCACGGCCTGCCAGCACTGGTCGCCGGGGCCCGGGTCGGTGGCGCCGATGCAGGCGAGCCGCGCCATGCGGTTGGGGCTCGTCTTGATGAGGATCACACCGAGCAGGGCCGCGACGCCGAGCACCCCGGCGAACAGCCGGGTGGGCGCGCCCGCGAGCCACAACAGGCCGAAAAGGATCGCGGTGAGAATGATCGCGGTGCCCATGTCGCCGCCGAGCATGATGAGCCCGAGCAGCATGAAGGCGACCGGCACGAGCGGCACCAGCATGTGTTTCCACTGGGTCAGCAGCCGCTTGTCGTGCTTGCGCGCGAGCAGGTCGGCGCCCCAGAGCACCAGGGCGAGCTTGCCGAACTCACTGGGCTGGAGCTGGAAGGGGCCGCCCAGGTAGATCCAGTTCTGGTTGCCGTTGACGCTGCGCCCTATCCCCGGGATCTGCACCAGGACCATCAGGAAAACGGTCACCGCGAGCATCGGATAGGCCAGTGCCCGGTGGAGTTTGACGGGCATCCGCATCGCGAGCAGCAGCAGGATCGCGCCCAGCACGGCGGCGACGAACTGCTTGCGGAAGAAGTACGAGGCGGGCAGGTCGAGCTGGAGCGCCTGGATCATCGACGCGGAGTAGACCATCACCAGGCCGAGCACGGTGATCAGCAGACTGCTGCCGAAGATCAGGTAATACGCCGTGAGCGGACGGTCCCAGGCCCGGCGGACCCTGTGGAAGAGCCGCCGGGGCCCGCTCTCGCCCGGAGGGTGACAGGCGCCTTCGGGGCGTACCGGAACCGGTCGTCTGGCGACCCTCACGGAAGACCTGGCCACGTTCCCCTCCCAAGGGTGTGCCCGGCGCCGGCCGGGCGCGGCCCGGTCAGGCGCGCGTGGAGCCGAGTTCGCGGACGGCGTCCACGAACGCTTCACCACGCTTGTTGTAGTTGGTGAACATGTCCATCGACGCACAGGCCGGGGCCATCAGCACGGTGTCCCCCGGCCGGGCCAGCTGTGCCGCCCGGCGTACCGCCTCGGACATCGCCCCAGTGTCGGTCCGGTCGAGCTCGACCACCGGGACCTCGGGGGCGTGTCGCGCCAGGGCTTCGCGGATCAGCGCGCGGTCGGCGCCGATCAGCACGACCCCGCGCAGCCGCTCGGCCGCCCCGACGACGAGTTCGTCGAAGGTGGCGCCCTTGGCGAGGCCGCCCGCGATCCAGACGACCGACTCGTAGGCCGCCAACGACGCCTGTGCCGCGTGGGTGTTGGTGGCCTTGGAGTCGTCGACGTAGGCGACCTCGGCGACGTCGGCGACGTGCTCGATGCGGTGGGCGTCCGGGCGGAAGGCGCGCAGGCCCTCGCGCACGGCCGTCGCCTGGACGCCGAAGGCGCGGGCGAGGGCCGCCGCCGCCAGCGCGTTGGCGATGTTGTGCGGGGCGGGCGGCTTGACGTCGGAGATCTCGGCGAGCTCCTGCGCCTGCTTGTGGCGGTCCGGCACGAACGCACGGTCGACCAGGATGCCGTCCACGACGCCCAGTTGCGAGGGCGCGGGCGCGTTCAGCGTGAAACCGATGGCCCGGCAGCCCTCTTCGACGTCGGCGTCGCGGACCAGGTCCTCGGTGGCCTTGTCGGAGACGTTGTAGACGCAGGCGACGCGGTTGCCCTCGTAGACGCGGCCCTTGTCGGCGGCGTACGCCTCCATGGAGCCGTGCCAGTCGAGGTGGTCGGGCGCGAGGTTGAGGACCACCGCGGAGTGGGCGCGCACGGAGGGCGCCCAGTGCAGCTGGTAGGAGGACAGCTCGACGGCGAGCACGTCGTAGGCGTCGTCGCCCTCCAGGATCACGTCCACGATGGGGGTGCCGATGTTGCCGACGGCGACCGTGCGCAGGCCGCCCGCGGTCAGGATCGAGGCGAGCATCCGCGTCGTCGTGGTCTTGCCGTTGGTGCCCGTGACGGCGAGCCAGGGGGCCGCGTCCGGGCCGCGCAGCCGCCAGGCGACCTCCACGTCACCGACGACGTCCACGCCCGCCTCGGCGGCCGCCGCGAACAGCGGTGAGGACGGCTTCCAGCCGGGCGAGGTGACCACGAGGTCGCTGCCCTCGGGCAGCGTCTCGGCGTCGCCCAGGCGTACGGAGACGCCCTCGGCCCGCAGCGGGGCGGCGCGCTCCTCGTGCGCCGCTCCCGAGCCGCCGTCCACGACGGTGACCCGCGCGCCGAGGCCGGCCAGGGCGCGGGCGGCGCTGATGCCGCTCACGCCGAGACCGGCGACGGTGATGTGCTTGCCCTGCCAGTCAGAGGCGGTGGTCACTTTTCGGCTGCCCATCCCGCGTAGAAGAGACCGAGGCCGACGATCACGCACATGCCCTGGATGATCCAGAAGCGGACCACCACAAGGACCTCGGACCACCCCTTGAGTTCGAAGTGGTGCTGGAGTGGCGCCATGCGGAAGACCCGCTTGCCGGTCATCTTGAAGGAGCCGACCTGGATGACGACCGACATGGTGATCATCACGAAGAGGCCGCCGAGCAGCGCGAGGAGCAGCTCCGTGCGGGAGCAGATCGCGAGGCCCGCGAGCGCGCCGCCGAGGGCGAGCGAACCGGTGTCGCCCATGAAGATCTTGGCGGGCGAGGTGTTCCACCACAGGAAGCCGAAGCAGGCGCCCATCAGCGCGGAGGCCACGACCGCGAGGTCGAGCGGGTCCCTGACCTCGAAGCACGCCTGCGGGTTGGTCAGCGTCGTCGCGTTGGCGCAGGACTCCTGGTACTGCCAGACACCGATGAAGGTGTAGGCGCCGAAGACCATCACCGAGGCGCCGGTGGCGAGGCCGTCCAGGCCGTCGGTGAGGTTCACGCCGTTCGACATCGCGAGGATCATGAACAGCGCCCAGACCACGAACAGGACCGGGCCGATCGACCAGCCGAAGTCCGTGACGAACGACAGCTTGGTGGAGGCCGGGGTCTGGTTGCGGTTGTCCGGCCAGTTCAGCGCCAGCACGGCGAAGCCGATGCCGACGATCAGCTGGCCGGCCATCTTCGCCTTGGCCCGCAGACCGAGCGAACGCTGCTTGACGATCTTGATGTAGTCGTCGAGGAAGCCGACGAGGCCCATGCCCGCCATCAGGAAGAGCACCAGCAGGCCGGAGAGCGTGGTCTCCGTGCCCGTGATGATCTTCGTGAGGAAGTAGGCGATGAGCGTGGCCAGGATGAAGGCGATACCACCCATGGTCGGCGTACCGCGCTTGCTGTGGTGCTCGCGCGGGCCGTCGTCCCGGATGAACTGGCCATAGCCCTTGCGGGCCAGGAGCTTGATCAGCAGAGGAGTGCCGACCAGGGTCAAGAAGAGCCCGATCACACCCGCGAAGAGGATCTGCCTCATCGGCCGGAGACCTGCCCCTCAGAAGCCACCGCGGCGTCTTCGAGCAGCGCCGAGGCGACCCGCTCCAGACCGACCGACCTGGACGCCTTCACCAGCACGACGTCTCCCGGGCGCAGCTCGCTGCGCAGCAGGTCGATCGCCGCCTGTGCGTCGGACACGTGCACCGACTCCTCACCCCACGAACCCTCGTTGTATGCGCCCAGTTGGAGCCAGGACGCTTCCCTGCCCCCGACTGCCACGAGCTTGCTCACGTTGAGCCGGACGGCAAGGCGTCCGACCGCGTCGTGCTCGGCGAGACCCTCGTCCCCGAGCTCGGCCATCTGACCGAGCACCGCCCACGTACGGCGCCCCTTGCCGATCGCCGCGAGCGCGCGCAGGGCGGCTCGCATGGACTCGGGGTTCGCGTTGTAGGCGTCGTTGACGACCGTCACACCGTCCGGGCGCTCGGTGACCTCCATACGCCAGCGGGACAGCGTGCCCGCCTCGGAGAGCGCGAGGGCGATCTCGTCGACGGACATGCCCAGCTCATGGGCGACGGCGGCCGCGGCAAGCGCGTTCGACACGTGGTGCTCACCGTACAGCCGCAAGGTCACTTCGCTGCACCCGGAGGGTGTGTGCAGCGTAAAAGCGGGCTGCCCGATCGTGGTGAGCCGGACATTCTCGGCACGTACGTCGGCGTCCTCGGCCTCTCCGAAGAGCAGCACGCGTGCTTTCGTGCGCGAGGCCATGGCGCGTACGAGCGGGTCGTCGGCGTTGAGGATCGCGGCGCCGTCCGCGGGCAGCGCCTCCACCAACTCGCCCTTTGCCTGCGCGATCTGCGCCCGGCCGCCGAACTCGCCGATGTGGGCGGTGCCGACGTTCAGGACGAGGCCGATCTTCGGCGGTGTGAGCTCGGTGAGGTAGCGAATATGGCCGATTCCGCGCGCTCCCATCTCCAGGACGAGGAAGCGCGTCTCGTCCGTGGCGCTGAGCGCGGTCAGCGGCAGGCCGATCTCGTTGTTGAGGGAGCCCGGCGTGAAGACCGTGGGTGCCTTGCGCCGCAGCACCTGCGCGAGCAGGTCCTTGGAGCTGGTCTTGCCGACCGAGCCGGTCAGCGCGACCAAGGTGGCGCCGAGCCGCTCCACGACGTGGCGTGCGAGGGCGCCGAGCGCCGCCTGCACGTCGTCGACGACCACGGCAGGCACGCCGACCGGCCGCGAGGCGAGTACGGCGACCGCGCCCGCGGCGACCACGTCGGCCGCGTAGTCGTGGCCGTCGACGCGCTCACCGACGAAGGCGACGAAGAGGCTGCCGGGCACCACTTCACGGGAGTCCCGGACGACGGGTCCGGTGACCTGGACGGCCGGATCCGGTATGTCGTACGTCTGCCCGCCGACGACGCTGGCGATCTCGGCGAGGGAGAGGGCGATCACAACTTCATCCCTGGGTTTGCTGGATAGCTTCGCGAAGCACCTGGCGGTCGTCGAAGGGACGCACCACCCCGGCGATGTCCTGCCCCTGCTCGTGTCCCTTGCCCGCGACCAGGACGGTGTCGCCCGGCCGCGCGCGGACGACGGCCGCGCGGATGGCGGCGGCGCGGTCCTCGAAGACGGCGACGTCGCCGCGCTCGTGGGCCGGCACCTCGGCGGCGCCGGCGAGCATCGTGGCGAGGATCGCGAGGGGGTCCTCGCCACGGGGGTTGTCCGAAGTCAGTACGGCGGTGTCGGCGAGGCGGGCCGCGGCCGCGCCCATCGGCATCCGCTTGGTCTTGTCCCGGTCGCCGCCGCAGCCGAGCACGATGTGCAGCTTGCCCTCGGTGACCTTGCGCAGCGCGCGCAGCACCGATTCGACGGCGTCCGTCTTGTGGGCGTAGTCGACGACGGCGAGGTAGGGCTGGCCCGCGTCGACGCGCTCCAGGCGGCCCGGCACGCCCGGCACCGCGGCGATGCCGTCGGCGGCCCGCTGCGGGTCGATCCCGGCGACGGCCAGCGAGACGATCGCGGCGAGGGTGTTGGCGACGTTGAACGGGCCGGCCAGGGGCGACTTCGCGGTGACGCGCTCGCCCTTGGGGCCGACGGCGACGAACGTGGAGTCGAGCGGGCCGACCTCGACGTCCTCGGCGCGCCAGTCGGCGTCCGGGTGCCCCTCGGCGGAGAAGGTGACGACCGGCACCTCGGACTCGGTGACGAGGCGGCGTCCGTACTCGTCGTCGAAGTTGACCACGCCGAGCCGCGAGCGCCGCTTGGTGAACAGCTGCGCCTTGGCCTGGAAGTAGTCCTCCATGCCGGAGTGGAACTCCATGTGCTCCGGGCTGAGGTTGTTGAAGACGGCGACGTCGAAGACGCAGCCGTCCACCCGCCCGAGCACCAGGGCGTGGCTGGAGACCTCCATGGCGACCGCCTCGACACCGCGTTCGCGCATCACCGCGAACAGGGCCTGGAGATCGGTGGCTTCGGGCGTAGTGCGCTCCGACTTGATGCGCGTCTCGCCGATGCGCATCTCGACCGTGCCGATCAGGCCGGTCGCGCGCAGCCCCTTGAGTCCGCCCTCGACGAGGTAGGCGGTCGTGGTCTTGCCGGACGTGCCGGTGATGCCGATCTGCAGCAGATCGCGGCCGGGATGGCCGTAGACCGTCGCGGCCAGCTCACCCATCCGGTCGCGCGGGCTGTCGACGACCAGGACCGGCAGGCCGGTCGTGGCCGCGCGCTCGGCGCCGGTCGGGTCGGTCAGGATCGCGGCGGCGCCGAGGTCGGCGGCCTGGGCGACGAAGTCGGCGCCGTGCATGCGGGCACCGGGCAGCGCGGCGTAGATGTCACCGGGGCGGACCGCGCGCGAGTCGTGCGTGATGCCCGTGATCCGCGTGCCGCCGGTCTCCCCGGGCGCTTCGACGGCGACGCCCAGCTGGCCCGCCAGGTCCGTCAGTGAGGCCGCGGAGACCTGTTCCGGCCGCGGCGGTCCCGGGTAGGTCACGGGAGCGCCCTTCTGGGTGGTTTGGGACTGATCAGCGTGTGGCACGGCGGTGAGCGTACCGGGCGTACCCCTCTCGGAGCGAAGTGAGGGGCGTGGCGGAGGATGGTTCCCGGGGCCGGGGGTGATCGTTGTCACGGGCGGTTCCTGGTGGGTCTCAGGGCTCGAAGGTGACGGGGAGGCGGGCGGGACCGCTTCCCGTCGGCGGGACTTGGAGCGTCTTGAGGGCGAACTCCATGACTTCCTTGTAGATGGGGCCGCAGATCTGGCCGCCGAAGTAGCTGCCCTTGGTGGCGTTCTGGATCGCGCAGTAGACGGTGACGCGCGGCTTGTCGGCGGGGGCGAAACCGGCGAAGGAGGAGGTGTAGCCCTTGTAGCGGCCGGTCGCCGGATCGACCCGGTTGGCCGTACCGGTCTTGCCCGCCACCCGGTAGCCGGGGATGCGGGCCTTGGTGCCGGTGCCCTCCTCGTCGTCGACGACGGATTCGAGCATCTGCGAGAGGGTCCGGGCCGTCTTGTCGCTCACCACCCGGGTCTTCTCGGGCTTCGGGGCGGGGGTGAAGCGGCCGTCGGGGCCCTTCGTGCCGCGCACCAGGGTGGGCTCGACGCGTACGCCGCCGTTGGCGATCGTCGAGTACACCGAGGCCGCCTGCATGGCGTTGATCGACACGCCCTGGCCGAAGGGGATCGTGAACTGCTGCGAGGTGGACCATTTCTCGGGGGGCGCGAGGATTCCGGACGTCTCGCCGGGGAAGCCGAGCCCGCTCTCCTTGCCGAGGCCGAACTTGCGCAGGTAGGAGTAGAGGACCTTGTTGGCCTCGCGCTGCGTCTTGCCCAGTTCCCCGGTGGCGAGGATGGTGCCGATGTTCGAGGACTTGGCGAGCACGCCGTTGAGGGTCAGCTGCCAGGTGGGGTGGTCGATGTCGTCCTGGAAGAGGCGGTCGCCGCGGTGCAGCCGGTTGGGCACCGTCACATGGGTGCCCGGCGTGGCCACGTTCTCCTCCAGGACCGCCGCCATCGACATGACCTTGGCGGTGGAGCCGGGCTCGAAGGCGTCCTGGAGCGCGGCGTTGCCGAGCGCCGTGCCGTCGGCCTTCGAGAGGTCGTTGGGGTCAAAGCCGGGGGCGTTGGCCATCGCGAGGACCTCGCCGGTCCTGCTGTCCTGCACTATCACGTAGCCGCGGTCGGCCCCGGACTTCCTGACCTGCTCGGTGATGGCGTTCTGCGCGGCCCACTGGATGTCGCGGTCGATGGTGAGTTCGATGTCGGAGCCGGGCACGGCGGGCGTCTCCGTGGAGCCCGCGGTCGGCACGCGCCGGCCACCGGACTGGGCGTAACGGATCTTGCCGTCCTCGCCCGCCAGCTGCTTGTCGAGCTGGCGCTCCAGGCCGCCGCCGCCCTCGCCGTCGGAGTTGACCCAGCCCAGTATCCCGGCGGCCAGGTCGTGGTTCGGATAGACGCGCTTGCTGCTCGGGTCGGCGAGGACGCCGGCCAGGACGTTGGGCGAGTTCGGGTCGGTGCCGGCCTTCTCGGCGAGCGCGCCGCGCAGGTCCTTGATCTGCTTCCAGACCTGGGGGGTCTGGCGCGTGGCGAGCAGGACGTAGCGCGTGCGGGGGGTCTTGAGCTTCTTGGCCAGCGCGGTGGCGTCCTCGCCGAGGATGGGCGCGAGGAGCGCGGCCGCCTGCTCGGGCGCGTCCTTGGTTTTCGTCTCCTTCGGCGTGAACAGGGTGGGGTCCGCCGTGATGTCGTACGCGTCCACGCTGGCGGCCAGTTCGACGCCGCCGCGGTCGGTGATGCGCCCGCGCTCGGCGGCCAGGGTGTGCGTGAAATAGCGGTTCTTCTCGGCCTTGGCCGCGTACACGCTCGCGTCCACGGCCTGCACCTGGAGCAGGCGCACGACGAAGGCCAGCATCACCAGCGTCAGGCCCAGGCTGACCATGCGAAGGCGCGGGCGGGGGCTGCCCAGGCGGATCGTGCGGGGCCGGGCCTTCGGGGCGGGACGGCGGGCGGCGGGGCGCCCCGCGGGGGCCGGGCGGCGGGGCGCGGCGGGGCGGGTGGGCCGCGCGGGCCCTGGCACCCGGCGCCGCGGGGGTTCCCTGTCGGACACTTAACGTCACCTGCCGGAGGTCGTCGGGGGGCCGGGCATCGCGGGCCGGGGGGTCGTGGGCCGGATCGCCGTGGGCCGGACAGTCAGGGGCCGAGGAGTCGTGAGCCGGGCCGGGGGCTCCGCGCGCGCGGGTCCGGAGGGCGTGGCCGTGGGCGCGGCGGCCGAGGGCTGGGCCGAGGCCGGGGCGCGGGCGGAGGCCGGTGCCGAGGGCCGGCCGGGGGCCGGGACGGTGAGCGCCGGGGGCACCGCTTCCTGGGGGCGCGGCGCGGGCCCGGCGGCGGCGCCGGGGACCCCGCGCACGGTCCCGTCGGGGTTCAGGAAGGCCGGGTCGCCGCCGGGGACCATGCCGAGTTCGGCGGCGCGCCGCTGGAGGGCGTCGGGGGCCGCGAAACCGTCCACGTCGCGCTGGAGCTGCTGCTCCTCCTCGGTGAGGTCCTTCGTCTCCTTCTTCAGCTCGCTCACCTGGAACGAGCCTTCGTTGAGCGAGGAGTTCAGGATGAGCAGCGTGATCAGACCGCCGCCGAGGAGCAGGACGACCAGCAGGACGAAGGGGGTGCGGGCCGCCTGGTTGGAGCTCTGCGGCAGCAGTCGCGCGAGGCGGGCGGCTCTCCCCCGCAGCTCGGGCTTCTTCTTGCTCATAAAGCCTCCTCGCGGACTCGGCTCGGCAAACTCGGGCTCAGGGGCCGTGCGGCGGGGCGGGCGTCAGCCGACGTCCTCGCGGATGCGCTCCGCGCCGCGCAGCCGGGCCGGGGCCGCCCTGCGGTTCTCGGCGATCTCCTCCTCGGTGGGCAGTTCGGCGCCTCGGGTCAAGAGCTTGAGCCGCGGCTGGTAGCGCTCGGGGACGACGGGCAGGCCGGGCGGGGCCGTGTTCGCCGCACCGGCCGCGAACACCTGCTTGACCAGGCGGTCTTCGAGGGAGTGGTACGACAGGACGGCGATCCGGCCGCCGACGGCCAGCGCCTTCACGGCCGCGGGCACGGCCCGCTCCAGGACGCTCAGTTCGCCGTTGACCTCGATGCGCAGGGCCTGGAAGGTGCGCTTGGCGGGGTTGCCGCCGGTGCGCTTGGCGGCCTGCGGCAGGGAATCGCGGATCAGTTCGACGAGCCGCGCGCTGTTGCTGAACGGCTCCTTGTCGCGTTCGCGCACGACGGCGCTCACGATGCGCTTGGCCTGCTTCTCCTCGCCGTACGCCCGCAGGATCCGCACCAGTTCGCCGGGCGCGTAGGTGTTGAGGACCTCCGCCGCGCTGATGCCGGTCGTCTGGTCCATGCGCATGTCCAGGGGGGCGTCCTGGGCGTAGGCGAATCCCCGGTCGGCCTCGTCCAGTTGCATGGAGGAGACCCCGAGGTCGAACAGGACGCCCTGGACGCGCCGGACGTCCAGGCGGTCGAGCACCTCGGGCAGCTCGTCGTAGACCGCGTGCACCAGGGTGGCCCGCTCGCCGTAGGGGGCGAGCCGCTCGCCGGACAGGCGCAGCGCCTCCTTGTCCCGGTCCAGGGCGATGAGGCGGGCCGCGGGGAAGGTGGCGAGGAGGGCCTCGCTGTGACCGCCGAGGCCGAGGGTGCAGTCGACGACGACCGCTCCCGGCTCGGCGAGGGCGGGGGCCAACATGTCCAGGCACCGCTGGAGCATCACCGGGACGTGTCGGCTGTTGTCGGTCAAGGGGCCCTCTCAGGTCCGGCGCGGCGTTCGTACGCACTGCCGGGTCCCCGCCCGCTCCGTGAAGGGGAATGGTCCGCCGGCGCCGGGAAAGTGGCGTCAGCCGACCGGGAGCGGGAGGAGGCCGAGCCGTACGTACGCGCCGCGCACGTGGGGATTCAGAGAATCTCCGGGATGTGCGGTCCAGCGGGGAGCAGGTCACGTCTCCCGCTTCGCGTCACTTTAGTCCACGGTGTCGCCCGGTCAATCAACCGGCCTGCGCGTCGCGGGCCGGTCCGAGGAGAGCGGCGAAAGGGCGTGGGCCACCCGTTCGGACGCGGCGCGGCAAGCCCCTGTGGGGTACCTCACAACAAGAGTCTTTGACATTTTTTGTCCCTTCTCGCGACGGGCCAAGACGATCAGTGAGCACTAACGTCATAGCCATGTCGACTTCCGCATCCCCTTCCGGCCCCACCCCCACAGCGCCGAACGGTGACCTGGCCGCCGACTCGGTCACCGACCGTCTGGTGGAGGCGAACGTGCGTTACGCCGCCGACTTCACCGATCCCGGCATGGACGCCCGCCCCGTGCTGCGCGTGGCCGTCGTCGCCTGCATGGACGCGCGCCTCGACCTGCACGACGCGCTCGGCCTGGAGCTGGGCGACTGCCACACCATCCGCAACGCGGGCGGCGTGGTCACCGACGACGTCATCCGCTCCCTGACCATCAGCCAGCGGGCGCTGGGCACCCGCAGCGTGGTCCTCATCCACCACACCGGCTGCGGCCTGGAGTCCCTCACCGAGGAGTTCCGCCAGGACCTGGAGAACGAGGTCGGGCAGCGGCCGACCTGGGCGGTGGAGTCCTTCCGCGACGTCGACCAGGACGTACGCCAGTCGATGCAGCGCGTGCGGACCTCCCCGTTCCTGCTGCACACCGGCGACGTCCGCGGCTTCGTGTTCGACGTGACCACGGGCCTGCTGAGGGAAATCGACCCTGCGTGACGGACAAAAGGCCCTGAGACCCGACAAAGCGTCGCCAGTTATCCACAGGCGAGTGACACGACCCGGTACGCCCAACAACAATGCGGGGTGACACCACGCCGACCGTTCAGGCGTGGTGTCGGTGAATTCGTGTGGACCGGGTCGCGCGCGTGAGCGGCGGCCCGGACACGGGGTATCCCCTGCTCCTCAAGAGCTCGGGGAAGGGCCGAGGAGGGCCGGGTGACGACCTATGACGATCGAGCGAGCCTCACAGACCTGACCACCACAGCGGAGCGCGTCCGCAGGTCGGTGGAGGGTGTGATCGAAGGCAAGCCGGAGGTCGTACGGCTTTCGCTGACGGTGCTCCTCGCCGAGGGGCACCTGCTCATCGAGGATGTGCCGGGCGTGGGCAAGACCATGCTCGCCAAGGCCCTCGCGCGCTCCATCGACTGCTCGGTGCGGCGCATCCAGTTCACGCCCGACCTGCTGCCCTCGGACATCACCGGGGTGTCGATCTTCGACCAGCAGCGCCGCGACTTCGAGTTCAAACCCGGCGCGATCTTCGCCCAGATCGTGATCGGCGACGAGATCAACCGCGCCTCCCCGAAGACGCAGTCCGCGCTCCTTGAGTCCATGGAGGAGCGCCAGGTCACCATCGACGGGCAGACCTACGAACTGCCCAGCCCCTTCATGGTGGTGGCCACCCAGAACCCCGTGGAGATGGAGGGGACCTACCCCCTGCCCGAGGCGCAGCGCGACCGTTTCATGGCGCGTGTCTCGATCGGTTATCCGGGCCCGGAGGCCGAGCTGCAGATGCTCGACGTGCACGGCGGCGTCTCGCCCCTGGACGACCTCCAGCCGGTGGCGCACGCGCACGACATCGTGAAGCTCATCGACGCGGTCCGCACGGTCCACGTGGCCGAGTCCGTGCGGCGGTACGCCGTGGACCTCGTCGCCGCCACCCGCAGCCACCCGGATCTCAGACTCGGCGCCTCCCCGCGCGCCACGCTCCATCTGGTGCGCGCCGCCAAGGCCTCCGCCGCGCTCAGCGGCCGGGAGTTCGCCCTGCCGGACGACGTGCAGGCCCTGGCCGTCGCGGTCCTCGCGCACCGCCTGCTGCCCACCGCGCAGGCCCAGCTGAACCGCCGCACCGCCGAATCGGTCATCCTGGAGATCCTCCAGCACACGCCCGTCCCCGCCGCCGCCCCACCGGGCGCCGGAGCCTTCTTCGACCAGCGGCCGCCCGGCACCCGGGGGCTCTGATGACGGCCGGGGGGATGCCGGCGGGCCCCGCGCAGGACGACAGAGCCGGGCTGCGCACGGCTCTCGCGGGCCTGACCACCCGCGGACGCTCCTTCCTGGCGGCCGGGGTCGCCGCCGCCATCTGCGCCTACGTCCTCGGCCAGGCCGACCTGCTGCGCGTCGGGCTGCTGCTCGCCGTGCTGCCGCTGGTCTGCGCCCTGGTCCTCTTCCGCACCCGCCACCGCGTGGCGAGCAGCCGCAGGCTCTCCCCCGCGCGCGTGCCCGCCGGTTCCGAGGCCCGGGTGCACCTGCGGATGGACAACGTCACCCGGCTGCCCACCGGACTGCTGATGCTCCAGGACCGGGTGCCCTACGTCCTCGGCCCCCGGCCGCGGTTCGTGCTCGACCGCATCGAGGCGGGCGGGCGCCGCGAGGTGTCCTACCGCGTCCGCTCCGACCTGCGCGGGCGCTATCCGCTGGGACCGCTGCAACTGCGCCTGACGGACCCGTTCGGAATGTGCGAGCTGACCCGCTCCTTCTCGACGTACGACACCCTCACCGTCATCCCGCGCGTGGAGGCACTGCCCCCGGTGCGGCTCACCGGCGAGGCCAAAGGGTACGGCGAGGGGCGCAACCGCTCGCTGGCGCTCGCCGGTGAGGACGACGTCATCCCGCGCGGCTACCGCCACGGCGACGACCTGCGCCGGGTGCACTGGCGCTCCACCGCGCGCTACGGCGAGCTGATGGTCCGCCGCGAGGAGCAGCCGCAGCGCGCCCGCTGCACGGTGCTGCTGGACACCCGGGGCGCCGGCTTCCGGGGCGCGGGACCCGACTCGGCCTTCGAGTGGGCGGTGTCCGGCACGGCATCCGCCCTGGTGCACATGCTGGAACGGGGCTTCTCGGTACGGCTGCTGACCGACACCGGCACCTCCGTGCCGGGCGAGGGCTCCGACGGCTTCGCGGGCGCGAGCCAGGAGTCGGCGGACGCGGCCGGCCTGATGATGGACACCCTCGCGGTCGTCGACCACTCCGACGGGGCCGGGCTCTCACGCGCGTACGACGTGCTGCGCGGCGGCAACGAGGGCCTGCTCGTCGCCTTCCTCGGCGACCTCGACGAGGAACAGGCGGCCGTGGTCGCCAAGATGCGCCGCCGCAGCGGCGCCGCGGTCGCCTTCGTCCTGGACGGCGCGGCCTGGGCGCGGGGCCCCGGCGGTGCGCCGTCCGGCGCCGGTGAGGCGCGGGTGCGGATGCTGCGCGAGGCGGGCTGGACGGCGCTGCCGGTGCCCGCGGGGGCGAGCCTGGCGGACCTGTGGCGACAGGCGGACCACGCCCGCGCCGGCGCCGCCGGACCGCACGGAGGTACGACAGTGGGGGGATGGTCATGAGTGGACGCGCGCGACTCGCGCTGTGCGCCACCGCGGCCACGCTGATGGCGTCGAGCGCGCTGCTGCCGCTCGTCGATCCGGCGACGTGGTTCCTGCAGGCGGTGCTCCTGCTCGCCCTGCAGAGCGGGGTGGGCGCGCTGGCCCGGCGGGCGCCGCTGGCCAGGCCGCTGACCGTGGCCGTGCAGGCGTTGGTGACGCTGCTGCTGCTCACCCTGGTCTTCGCCCGCGAGCAGGCGGTCGCCGGGATCGTGCCGGGGCCCGAGGCGTTCCACCGCTTCGGCGTGCTCCTGGAAGCGGGCGGCGCCGACGTCGGGCGGTACGCGATCCCGGCGCCGCTCAGCGACGGCATCCGGCTGATGCTGGTGGGCGGGGTCCTGGTGATAGGCCTCGCGGTGGACGCGCTCGCGGTGACCTACCGCACGGCGGCCCCGGCCGGGCTGCCGCTGCTCGCGCTGTACTCGGTCGCGGCGGGGCTCTCCGGGAGCGGCGCCGGATGGCTGTGGTTCCTCTTCGCCGCCTGCGGCTATCTGCTGCTGCTCCTGGCCGAGGGGCGGGACCGGCTCTCCCAGTGGGGCCGGGTGTTCGGCGGCGGCGCCCCGCGCTCTCCGGGACGGGTCTCCGGGGGGCTGGAGACCCGTGGCGGGGCCAGTGCGCCGGTCCGCACCGGGCGGCGCATCGGCGCTCTCGCGCTGGGTGTCGCCCTGGTGGTGCCGCTCGCGCTGCCGGGCCTGGACGGCGGCCTCCTGGGCGGCTCCGGGGGTCCGGGCGGGAACGGCACGGGCGGCGGCGGGACGATCTCCGCCGTGAACCCCCTGGTCGCGCTCCAGGACAGCCTGAACCAGCCGGAGGACCGGGAGGTCCTGTCGTACCGCACGAACGCCGAGCAGAGCGACGAGCTGTATCTGCGGATCGTCTCGCTCGACCAGTTCGACGGCACCACCTGGAAGACCACCGTCCGGGGCATCGAGGACGTGCCCTCGCCGCTGCCCGACCCCCAGGGGCTGTTCCCCGACGTCCGCAGGACCGAGATCCGCACGAAGATCTCGGCCGCCGACGGCTACGCGCAGAACTGGCTGCCCATGCCGTTCCCCGCCAGCCAGGTGGACATCGGCGGCCGGTGGCGGTTCGAACCGGTGGGCCGCGCTCTGGTCGGCGACCGCGGGCAGACCACGCGCGGCGTCGACTACGAGGTCAGGAGCCTGGTCGTGGAGCCCACGGCCGACCAGCTGGCCAACGCCTCCTCGCCCCCGGCGAACCTGCGGCGGGAGTTCACCAAGGTGCCCGACTCGCTGCCCGCCATGGTCGCGGACACCGCCCGCCGGGTCACCAAGGGCTCCGCGAACCCCTACGAGCAGGCGGTCAAGCTCCAGGACTACTTCGCCTCGGACGGCGGATTCACGTACAACACGCAGGTCAAGGCGGGCAGCGGCCCGTCGGCGATCGAGAAGTTCCTGAGGCAGAAGGAAGGCTTCTGCGTCCACTTCTCCTTCGCGATGGCCTCGATGGCGCGCACGCTCGGCATACCGGCCCGGGTCGCGGTGGGCTTCACGCCGGGCTCCGCACAGGCTGACGGCACGATGTCGGTCGGGCTGCGGGACGCGCACGCCTGGCCCGAGCTGTACTTCGAGGGTGTGGGCTGGACCCGTTTCGAGCCGACGCCCAACCGGGGCTCGGTGCCCGACTACACCCGCTCGGACACCCCCTCCGGTGATGCGACCGACTCGGACACCCCGGAGCCGTCCCGCACCTCCGAGCCGTCCGCCGCGCCCTCGGCGTCCGACAGCTGCCCGCCCGAGGTGCGCAAGCAGGGCGGGTGCGCGAGTGCCGCGCCGCAGGTCGCGACCGGTTCGGGCGGCGACGGCCCGCCCATCGGGACGATCGTCCTGGTGGCCCTCGCCGCGTTGCTCCTCCTCACGGTGCCGCTGCTGCCCCTGCTGTGGCGGACCCGGGTGCAGACGGTGCGGCTGGGGCCGGCCGGTGGCGTCCAGGGCGGCGCGGTCCTCACGCCCGCGGTCGCCGCGCCCCGGACCCTGGGCGCCTGGCTGGAGGTGACGGACACGGCGTGGGACCTCGGCATCGAGCCGGACGAGTCGCAGACGCCTCGCAAGGCGGCCGCGCGGATCATCCGCGTGGGGCAGCTGTCCGACGGCCCGGCACAGGCCCTCCACCGGGTGGCGACCGCCGTGGAGCAGGTGCTCTACGCGCCCACTCCGCAGCCGCCGCCGGCCGGGCTGCTCGACGACGTGCGGCGGGTACGCGAGGGGCTGCGGGCCTCGGCGAGCCGCACGGCCCGGCTGCGGGCGACACTCGCGCCGCGTTCGGCCGCTCGGGTGGTGTGGGCGCTCTCCGAGCGCTGGACGGCGTTCGGCACCCGCTGGAGCCAGCGGGCCGCCGAGCGGTGGGCGGCCCTGACCCGGAAACTGCCGCGTCGGGCCCCGCGCCAGGGATGAGGCGCCGTCGGCGGGCATACGTGTGAGGAGACGCGCGTACGTGTGAGGGGTGGCCGCCCGCGGGCGGTCACCCCTCACATGTTCACGGTCTGTTGTGGCGGCCTCGCGGGGCCCGGCTCACTGACCACCCTGCTGTTCGTCGCGGCGGCGCTGCCACCGCTGCTCGATGCGGTCCATGACGGAACGGCGCTGCCTGGTCTGCCGACGAGCCTGCGGTCCACCCTGCGCGGCCGCGCCCGAGGGCTGCTCGCCCGGCTTCGGGGCCTTGCGCCAACCGGTGACGGCGAGCACAGCGCAGCCCAGCATGACGAGGAATCCCACCACGCTGATCCAGATCTGCTGGGCGACCATTCCGGCCATGAGAAGGGCGATGCCCACCAGGAAGCCGACGACCGCTTGGTAGACCCGCTTCCGGGTGTACGTGCGCAGCCCGCTTCCCTCAAGCGCTGTCGCGAACTTGGGATCTTCGGCGTACAGCGCTCGCTCCATCTGCTCGAGCATGCGCTGCTCGTGCTCCGAGAGCGGCACGGAGTCCTCCTCATCGTGCAGTCGCCGGGGCGACCGGGGGTCCCCTTCAGGATAGGCAGGGAATCGCCCCCGTGAAACCCGCCCCTCTGCGCCAACTTCGCCAAACCGGGCCAACACATCGCTCCGGCTCGCTGAAGCGTGCATTCCCCGGCGGCCGAACCGTCATGCGGGACGGTGTCCCTCGATCATACGGCGCCGGTAACCCGTTCGGGGGGCTGTGGCGTACTCCATGTGCTGCCGCGCCGCTGATCAGCGGCGCGGCGGGGGTCCCTCAGGCCTGGTCCGTACCGCGCGCTTGCCCCAGCACGTGGAGCTGGGTGGCCACGGAGTGGAAGGCGGGCAGCTCGGCGGCGGCGGCCTCCAGCTCCAGGAGGGCCTCCATGGCACCCGGCTCGGTGTCCACCAGGACGCCGGGGACGAGGTCGGCGAAGACCCGCACGCCGTGCACCGCGTCGACGCGCACGCCGGCGGCCTCGACCAGCTCGGTGAGCTGCTCGGCGGTGAAGCGGCGCGGCACGGGGTCGCCCGCGCCCCAGCGGCCCGCCGGGTCGGTGAGCGCGGTCTGCGCCTCCTTGAAGTGGCCGGCGAGGGCCCGCGCGAGCACGGCGCCGCCGAGGCCGGCGCCGAGGAGGCTGAGCACACCGGCGGGGCGCAGCGCGTCGACGGCGAGGCGCACGCCCTCGGCCGGGTCGTCCACGTACTCCAGGACGCCGTGGCACAGGACGGCGTCGAAGCCGCCGCGCTCGACCACGTCGAAGAGGCCGAGGACATCGCCCTGGACCCCGCGCACGCGCTCGGCGACGCCGGCCTCGGCGGCCCGGCGCTCCAGCGCGAACAGGGCGTTGGGGCTGGGGTCCACGACCGTGACCCGGTGGCCGAGGCCGGCCACGGGCACCGCGAAGTTGCCGCTGCCGCCCCCGGTGTCGAGCACGTCCAGCCGGGTGCGCGACTGGCGGCCGACGGCCTCGGTGCGGCGGTCCAGGGCCTCCTTGAGGACGTCCCATACGACGGCGGTACGCAAAGAAGCGCGCGGGCGAGGGGAGTCGGAGCGCAGCGACGCCGCTTGGGGGCGGTGGGGGGAGACGGGCGGGCGCATCGGGTCCGACACGGCAGTTGACTCCTCGGCGCGTGGGTGGGCGATCGTCCCCACCTTATTGCCTGTCGCCCGGTGCCCCGCCCACCCGTCCCGGGCGACGAGCGGCCGGTCAGCCCGCGTTCGGCCGCTCCTCTCCCGCCTCCGCCGGCTCCTGCCTCGGCTGGGGCAGGACGGGCTGGAGGACCAGCATCCGCTCGACCAGGCGCAGGAACATCACCACGTCACGGACGAGGTCGTCGGCGTCGCGGCCGGTGGCGGCCCCCCGGATGCCCGCCTCGGCGCGGGCCCGGCGGGCGGCGCCGGAGGCGAACAGGGCGCTCCACTCGGTCAGTTCGGGCGCTATCTCGGGCAGGACCTCCCAGGCGCTGCGGATGCGCTGCCTGCGGCGCGGGGTCGGCTCGGGCCTGCCGCGGGCGGCGAGGACGGCGGCCGCGGTGCGCAGGGCGGCCAGGTGGGCGGTGGCGTAGCGCTCGTTCGGGGCGTCGAGGCGGGCGGCCTCGTCGATTCCGGCGCGGGCCTGGGCGAGGAGTTCGAGGGCGGCGGGCGGGGCGGTCGCGCGGCGCAGGACGGGGTGGACGTCGCTCGCCGGGCCGTTCAGCGCGGGTGCGGGGCGCACGGCGCTGTGCCGGTGTGCGGCTGCCGCGGAAGTGCTGGCCATGACGAACCTCCTGTCGTCGTGTGACGGCACTGTGGCCGTATGTACCCATCGTGGGCCACGCCACTGACAATCGGCTCTGACCTGGACCTTTGCGTCGAGTGGGGGTTCGGGCCTACTTTTGTACTGACTGGTCAGTTCAAAAACGGATTGTCAGGGGGGATTGTGGACGGTTCGACCGAGGCCGCTCGTGGAGTCGCCGTCGCCGCCGAGGAGTTCGGGCTCAAGGGCCCGCGCGGCTGGGCGTTCCACGGCATCGACATCGACGCCGGGCCCGGATCGCTGATCGCTCTGGAGGGCCCGTCCGGCTCGGGCCGCACCTGCCTCCTGCTCGCTCTGACGGGACGTATGCGCGCCACCGAGGGCCACGCTCGCGTGGCGGGCTTCCGCCTGCCCGAACAGCTGGCCTCCGTGCGCCGGATCAGCGCCCTGGGACCCGTGCCCGGCGTCACCGATCTCGACCCGGCGCTGACCGTCGCCGAGCATCTGCACGAACGGGCGCTCCTGGAGCGGCGGTTCGGCGGTCCGCTGCGGGGCCTCTTGCGGCCGCGCGCCGAGCGGCGCGACGAGATGCGGCTGCGCGTCGGCGCCGCGCTGGCCGCCGCGGGGCTCGACCTGGAGTCGCTGCCCAAGGGTCGCCGGACCTCCGTACGCGATCTGGAGCGGCTCGAGGCCCTGCGCCTGTCCGTGGCCCTCGCGCTGATCGGCCGGCCGCGGCTGCTCGGGGTCGACGACACCGACCTGAAGCTCTCGGATGCCGAACGCGGCGAGGCCTGGGCCCTGTTGAGGTCCCTCGCGGAGAGCGGCACGACTGTCGTGGCGGTGTGCAGCGAGGCGCCCGAGGGCGCGGTCGTGGTGCGCACCGGCGCCCGGCCGGTGCCGGACACCGAGCGGGAACAGCACGGTGGCGACGACGACAAGGAGACGGCGGATGCGCTCGCCCAAACTGGCCTCGCTTGAACTGAGGCGCTTCGGCAGGGGGAAGCTGCCCCGGGCCGCGCTCGTCGCGCTGCTGCTGCTCCCCCTGCTGTACGGCGCGCTGTACCTGTGCTCCTTCTGGGACCCGTACGGGCGTCTCGACCGCATACCCGTCGCGCTCGTCAACGAGGACGAGGGGGCCACCGCGCAGGGCAAGAAGCTCCGGGCGGGCGACTCCATCGTGCAGAAGTTGCACGACAGCAAGACCTTCGAGTGGCACGAGGTCACCGACGCCGAGGCACGCGAGGGCGTCGAGGACGGGAGGTACTACCTGTCGCTGACCATGCCCTCGGACTTCAGCAAGCGCATCGCGTCCAGTTCCGGGGAGTCCCCGGAGACGGGCGCCCTGCGGGTGCGTACGAACGACGCGAACAACTACATCGTCGGGCAGATCTCGCGGACGGTCTTCTCCGAAGTGCGCAGGGCCGCGTCGACCAAGGCCTCGCGCTCCTTCCTCGACAAGATCTTCATCTCGTTCTCCGACATCCACGACAAGACGCAGCAGGCCGCGGAGGGCGCCGACAAGCTCGACGGCGGCATCGGCAAGGCCAAGAAGGGCTCGACGGACCTCGCGAAGGGGCTCGGGGACGCCAAGGACGGCAGCGCCGAGCTGGCCTCGGGCGTCAAGAAGCTCCACAAGGGCGCGGGCGACCTGAAGAGCGGCGCGCG
Organism: Streptomyces sp. NPDC031466; assembly: GCF_055581265.1. Lineage (NCBI taxonomy): Bacteria > Bacillati > Actinomycetota > Actinomycetes > Kitasatosporales > Streptomycetaceae > Streptomyces > Streptomyces sp. NPDC031466. Next base: position 420,194 of record NZ_JBVIJT010000002.1, on the reverse strand, counting down.
GCAGGTCGCGGACGGCACCCACAAGCTCGCCGGCAAGGTCAACGGCACCGCGGACAAGGTGCGGCCCTTCCTGAAGGACAACGGCAAGACCATCGGGGACACCGCCCAGTTGGTCGCCGACACCTCCAAGGCGATGCGCCGCAACCTGGACGACTGGGTCAAGCTCGCCCCCGGGGCCGCCAAGGGCGCCAAGGAGGGCTCCAGGACCATCGGCGACTTCTACGCGAAGCACTGCGAGAACGCACCGGTGCCCGATCCCAACTGCCCCAAGTTCAGGGAGGCCAAGGAGGCCGCCGAGAACGTCTCCACCATCGCGGACGACATGAACACCGTGATCAAGGACCAGCGCGGCGACGCCAGGCGGCTCGACAAGCACCTGGCCACCCTCCAGAAGAAGTCGCAGGCGCTCGCCGACCGCGCCCCGCACCTCGACGAGGACCTGGACAAGGCCGTCACCCAGATCAACGAACTCGACAGGGGCGCCGGCAAGGTGGCCGACGGCGCCAAGAAGCTGCACACGGGCCTCGGCACCGCCAAGACGGGCGCCAGCGACCTCGACACGGGCATCGGCAAGCTGGAGACGGGCGCGAGCGACCTCAAGGGCGGCATGTTCAAGCTCGCCGACGGCTCGGCGAAGCTGTCCGGCGGGCTGCACGACGGCGTCAAGAAGATCCCCGACTACGGCAAGAAGGACCGCGACGCCCGCACCGACGTCATGGCCGACCCGGTGCAGCTCGCCTCGCGGTCGCTGCACAAGGCGCCCAACTACGGCACGGGTTTCGCGCCGTACTTCATCCCGCTGTCCCTGTGGGTGGGCGCGATGGTGGCGTACATGCTGATCGCGCCGCTCAACCGGCGCGCGCTCGCCGCGGGCGCGTCCGCGTGGCGCATCGCGCTGGCCGGCTGGCTGCCCGTGGTGGCCCTCGGGGTGCTCCAGGTGGCGGCCCTCATGTCGGTCCTGCACTGGGGGCTCGGCCTCCAGATGGCCAGGGCGGCCGGCACGATCGGCTTCCTGTGCCTCACCACGGCGTGCTTCGCGGCCATCGTGCAGTGGCTCAACGCCCGCTTCGGGGCGGCCGGGCGGATCCTCGTCCTGGCCGCGCTCATGCTCCAGCTGACGTCGGCGGGCGGCACCTATCCCGTGCAGACGAGCCCCGGCTTCTTCGGGGCGATCCACCCCTTCCTGCCGATGAGCCATGTCGTCGACGCGCTGCGCAGGCTGATCACCGGAGGTGGCCTCGGGCCCGTCTGGCAGGCGTGCGCGGTCCTGGCCGCCTTCACGCTGGGTGCGCTGGCGCTCACCGCGCGCTCCGCGCACCGCAAGCAGGTGTGGACCCTGGAGCGGCTGCACCCGGAGCTGAGCCTGTGAGCGCATCGAGGACGGGTCGCCCCGCGGGACCTGTGAGAATCAAGGTCATGGACAGCAGTGCAGGCAGCTCCCGGCGCGAGGCCACCCGGCAGAAGCTCTACGAGGCGGCCGTCACCCTCATCGCGGAACAGGGTTTCTCCGCCACGACGGTCGACGAGATCGCCGAACGGGCCGGGGTCGCGAAGGGCACGGTCTACTACAACTTCGCGAGCAAATCGGTCCTCTTCGAAGAGCTGCTGCGGCACGGCGTCGGCCTGCTGACCGCCTCCCTGAGGGAAGCGGCCGAGGAGACGCGCAAGAGCGGCGGCAGCAATGTCGACGCCCTCGACGCGATGATCAGGGCCGGTCTCGTCTTCATCAACCGCTACCCCGCCTTCACGCAGCTGTACGTCGCCGAGCTGTGGCGCACGAACCGCGCCTGGCAGTCCACCCTGCTCGTGGTCAGGCAGCAGGCCGTCGCGGTGGTCGAGGACGTGCTGCGAGCGGGCGTCGCCACCGGGGAGCTGAGCGAGGAGATCGACATCCCGCTGACGGCCGCGGCGCTCGTCGGGATGGTGCTGGTCGCCGCCCTGGACTGGCAGGCCTTCCAGCCGGAGCGTTCCCTGGACGACGTGCACGCGGCCCTGTCACGGCTGCTCCAGGGCCGGGTCAGCGGCACGCGCGCGTAGCGGTACGGCAGCCCGGTAAGCGCCCGTACGAAGGCGCCGGTCCGGTGCCCCCTGTTCGCCAGGTGGCACCGGACCGGCGCCTTCTTCACGTCCCCCGTGACCCCCGTGCGTCCCCCGTGTGGTCGCCCCCCGAGTCACCCCCGTACCTCGCTCCCGCCTCGCGGCGGAAGGAGCGGCCAAGGGCCCGGCGCCGTTTCCGCCGCCCCGTGTCGGCGGTACCGGCGCCGTGCCCTTCTCCGTGCCCCTCACTCTGCCGTCTTCGCAGGTGGGGGCCTATCCGCGCGCGTACTCATCTCCGCGGCTAGGTAGAGATACTCAGACGTGCGCACCGATCCCCGGGCCGCGTCGCCCGACAGTGGTTACGATCGCGTCCGTGTCCGTACTCCCCCTGGTGTTCACCAGCGGCTGGGCGAGCGGGATCAACGCGTACGCCGTTGTCCTGCTGCTCGGCGTCTTCGGCGCGACCGGCGTCAGCGACGAGGTGCCCGAGGCGCTCCAGCGGCCGGACGTGCTGATCGCCGCCGGGGTGCTCTTCCTCTGTGAGGCCGTCGCCGACAAGATCCCCTACGTCGACTCCGTCTGGGACGCGGTGCACACGGTCGTCCGGCCGGTGTCCGGCGCCGTGGTGGGCGCGCTGCTCGCGGGCCAGAGCGGGTCCCTGTCGGACCTCGCGGCGGGCGCCGTGGGCGGTTCGACGGCGCTGGCCAGCCATGCGGTGAAGGCCGGCACCCGGATGGCGATCAACACCTCGCCCGAGCCCTTCAGCAACGTCGTGCTGAGCACGGCCGAGGACCTCGGGGTCGGCGGGCTCATCTCCTTCGCGATGTTCTACCCGGAGGCCGCCGCCGTCATCGCGGCGGTGCTCCTGCTGCTCGGTCTGTTCCTGCTGTTCTTCCTCCTCTCGCGCATCCGCCGGTTCCTGCGGCGCAGGGCGCAGCGGCGCGAGGAGAGACGGCTGGCCGGACGGGACGGGCCGCCCGCGCTCTGAGGCCCTGCGGCACGGCTGTCGGTGGTGGCCGATAAAGTCCCTGGCATGGCACGGATTGTGGTGATCGGCGCCGGGATGGGCGCCATGACGGCCGCCGCCCGGCTGGCCGTCGCGGGCCACCGGGTGGTGGTGTACGAACGCGGGCGGACCTACGGCGGCGCGCTCGGCCGCGTCGAGCGGGACGGGTTCGCCTTCGACACCGGGCCCGGCCTGCTCCAGCTCCCCGCGGTCTACCGCGACGTGTTCGTCAAGACCGGCAAGGAGCCCCTGGAGCAGTGCGTCGAGCTGTCCCAGGTGGAGCCCGCCGTGCGCCATGTCTTCGCCGACGGCACCACGACCGACCTGCCGAACGCCTCGCGCGCGGGCGTCGGCGAGGCCCTGGACGCGGCCCTCGGCGCCGGCGCGGGCGCCCGCTGGGCGGCGTTCATGAACCGCGCGAGGGAGACGTGGGACCGCACCCGCCGCCCTCTCCTGGAAGAGCCCCTGTACCCGAACTGGCGGGTGCTCGGCGCCCGCGAGCCGTACCCCGCCGTGCCCCACAAGCGCCTGCTGCGCCCTGAGCGCCGCGCGGGCACCCTCAGTGAGATCGGCGAGCTGGAGCTGGGCGGCGACGCCCGGCTGCTCGCGCTCCTGGAGCAGTTCGCCCTCGCGCAGGGCCTCGATCCCCGGTCGGCCCCGGCGAGCGCGGCCGTCCTGCCGTACATGGAGCAGACCTTCGGCACCTGGTCGGTGCGGGGCGGCCTGCGCGCGCTGGCCACAGCGGTGTACGAGCGCTGCCTGGCCCGCCGGGTCGAGTTCGTGTTCGACACGGCGGTGGTCCGGATCGCCCAGAAGGACGGCCGGGCGGCGGGTGTGGAACTGGCCGACGGCTCGACGGCCGACGCCGACTTCGTGGTGGCCGGTGTGGCGCCCACCGTCCTGGACGGGATGCTCTCCGGTGTGGACATACGGGCGCGGGGTGACGTCCCCGCGCGTTCCGGGCTGCCCAGCCGGCTGACGGTCCTGCTCGCCCTGTCGGGCGCCCGCCCCGAGGGCGTCCCGCACCGGACGGTGCTGCACTCCCGCGACCGGCAGGACGAGCTGGACCGCCTCTTCGGGGAGCGGCCGGGCCTGCCCGCCTCCCCCACCGTGACGGTGCTGCGCCCCGACGACCCGAGCCTGACGCCCGACGGCGCGCACGAGGCGGTGACGCTGACGGTGACGGTGCCCGCGCGCCTGGAGGTGGGCCCGGCCGACGTGGAGCGGGTGATCTCCCGGGCCGAGTCCGTGCTCCCGGGGCTGCGCGAGCGCCTCCTGTGGCACGAGACCCGCACCCCGGCCGACATCGCCGAGGCCACCGGCGCCGACGGCGGCGCGGTCCCCGCCCCGGCGCTCGCGGCGGCCGGCGGACGGCTCCTGCACCCGTCCAACAGCACCCGTCTGCCGGGCCTTTTCGCGGTCGGCGGCTGGTCGCACCCGGGCGGCGGCCTGCCCCACGCCGGCATGTCGGGCGCGCTGGTCGCGGGGCTGATCGTCGAGGGCCCTGATTTCCGGGGCTCTCAGTGACCCTGACCTCCGGAGGGGGTCAGTAGCGGTACTGCTGCTCGTTGTGGCCCGGGTTGTCGTGGCCGTCATGGCCGTCGTGGCCGTCGGCGTGTCCGCCCTGGGGCGGGTACGGCTGCTCCGCCGGGAGTTCGCCGCCGTACTGCCCCTCGGTGGTGCGCTGGTGCGGCACCCAGACGCCGCCGGGCGGGGTGTCGTCGTAGACCTCGCCGAGCCCGCCGTAGGTGGCGCCGCCGTACGGGGCGTAACTCTGCTGGTCGCCGTAGCCGGCGTAGCTCTGTCCCGCGTCGTAGGTCTGGGTGCCGACGTACGGGTCGGAGTACGCGGCGTACTGCTGGTGGCCGGTCTCGTCGTAGCCGTAGTTCTGCTGGTCGTGGCCGGTGAAGGGCGCGGCGTCGAAGTCGTTCCCGGCGGCCTGCGGGGTGGCGCCCGCGGCGGGCGGGGCGTACGGCGTGTCGCTGTAGACGCCGTACTGCCCGGTGTCGTCGGGCAGGGGCTGCGGCTCGTGGACCGCCGGGTCGTGCGCGGGAGGCGGCGGGACCTGCTCGTACTCCAGGTCGGACACCTGGAGCGCCGGTTCCCGCACGTCCGCGGCGGGCCGTGACGGCTTCTTGCGGCGCTTGCTCAGGCCCGGCCTGCCGCCGAGCGCCCAGCCGGTGGAGAAGCCGCGGCGGAACGACAGCGTCACGTACGTCTGGCCGACGGCGAAGGCGATGGCGCCGGCCGCGATGACCAGGACCGAGGAGAGCACCACGCCGACGACGACGCCCAGGAAGCCCACGAAGGCCAGCAGGCGCCAGCGCAGCCTGGCCTTGTACTGCAACAACACCTCGCCGAGCAGCCACAGCGCGACGAATCCGAACGCGATGTAGAGGACCGTCCAGCCCATGTACGCCCCACTCCCCTACGGCCGCCGCCCGTGGGTACGGGGGTACTGCCGTTCAGGCCTGTTCGTGCAGGCCCAGATTCTCGTAGATTTCCAGCGTCGCCGTGGAGTTGTTGAGCGTGATGAAGTGCAATCCCGGCACGCCTTCGGCCAGCAACCGCGCGCAGAACTCCGTCGCGAACTCGATGCCAATGGAGCGTACAGCGGCGGGATCGTCTTTGGCCGCGAGGATCCGCTCTTTCAGCCCGTCCGGGACCACGGCGTTGCTGAGCTGGGGCAGCCGGTCGAGCTGGCGGACGTTGGTGACCGGCATCATCTCGGGGATGATCGGCGTCGCGCAGCCCGCCGCCTCGACGCGGTCGCGCAGCCGCAGGTACTCCTCGGGATCGAAGAACATCTGGGTGATGGCGTAGTCCGCGCCGGCCCGGCACTTGTCGATGAAGTGGCGGGTGTCGGACTCCCAGTCGGGCGAGCGCGGGTGCATGGCGGGGAAGGCGGCGACGCCCACGCAGAAGTCGCCGGACTCCTTGATGAGTTCGACCAGTTCCGAGGCGTAGGTGAGGCCCTTGGGGTGCGCGATCCACTCGCCGAGCGGGTCGCCCGGCGGGTCGCCGCGGACCGCGAGCATGTTCCGGATGCCGGCGTCGGCGTACTGCCCGATGATGTTGCGCAGCTCCGCCACGGAGTGGTCGACGGCGGTCAGATGCGCGACGGGCGTCAGCGTGGTGTCGGCGACGATCTGCTGGGTCTCCTTGACCGTGCCGGTCCGGGTCGAACCGCCCGCTCCATAGGTCACGGAGACGAAGTCGGGGGCGACCGCCTCGACCCGGCGCAGCGCGTTCCACAGATTCCGCTCGCCCTTCGGGGTCTTCGGCGCGGAGAACTCGAACGAGTACGTCGTCTTGCCGGTCGCCAGCATGTCGCGCACGGTGCGCGCGCGGTCCGTCCTGGTGGAAGCTGTGCCTAGGGCCATATGGGCAGGTTAGCCAGGCCTCGGCGGTCCCCCAACCGGACCTGGCGATTTCAGGGCATTTGTCGGGGGTCTTGTCCACGGACCGGACACTGCGCGCCACGGCCGCGCCACGGCTCAGCCGGCCGTACGCAGCCGCTTCGCGAAGTCCGCGGCGGCCGCGCCCGGGTCGTCGGCCTCGGTGATCGCCCGCACGACGACCACGCGGCGCGCGCCCGCTTCGAGGACCTGGTCGAGGTTGCCCGCGTCGATGCCGCCGATGGCGAACCAGGGGCGGTCCGTGCCGAGGGAGGCCGTGTACCGGACCAGGTCCAGGCCGGGGGCGTGGCGGCCCGGCTTGGTGGGGGTGGGCCAGCAGGGGCCCGTGCAGAAGTAGTCCACGCCCTCCTGGGCGGCGGCCGCGGCGGCCTCGGACTCGGCGTGCGTGGAGCGGCCGATGAGCACGTCCCGGCCGAGGATGGCGCGGGCGGCGGGGACCGGCAGGTCGCCCTGGCCGAGGTGGAGGACGTCGGCGCCGATGGCGTGCGCGACGTCCGCCCGGTCGTTGACCGCGAGGAGCTTGCCGTGCCGCCGTGCGGCGTCGGCGAAGACCTCGAGGTGCGCCAGCTCCTCGCCGGCCTCCATGCCCTTGTCGCGCAGTTGCACGATGTCGACGCCGCCCGCGAGGACGGCGTCGAGGAACTCGGGGAGGTCGCCCTGGCGCCTGCGGGCGTCCACGCACAGGTAGAGACGGGCGTCGGCGAGCTGGGCGCGCGGGTGGTCGGCGGCCATGGAGAGGTCCCCCCGGTGTGAATGGGCGACGCGGGCCGCGCGCGAACGCGGCCCGCACCCGAAACGGTGTGTTCGGTCAGACGGCGAGCGCCTGGGCGCGGCGCTTCACCTCCGTGCCGCGATTCTCGCTCAGGGCCTGCGCGGGGGTGCCGGGCAGGGAGATGTCGGGGGTGAAGAGCCACTCCAGCATCTCTTCGTCGGAGAAGCCGTCGTCCCTCAGCAGCGTCAGAGTGCCGACGAGGCCCTTGACGATCTTGTCGCCGTCGATGAAGGCGGCCGGCACCTGGAGCGTGCGGTTCTCCCCACGGCGTACGGCGATCAGCTGGCCTTCCTTGACCAGCTGGCGTACGCGCGTCACCTCGACGTCGAGCATTTCGGCGATGTCGGGGAGGTGGAGCCAGGCGGGGACGAGCGCGTCGGTCTTTGAGTCAATCTCGGTCACCGCCCCAGCGTATCTCTGGCCGGGGGCCCGGGCGTGCCTGGCTCTCCCCGGTGGCGTCCTACAGTGCCGCCTTCTTCAGCGGCACCGACGGGTCGGCCGCCAGGACGGGGTCCAGGTGGGTGCCCGCCTCGATCAGCTTGCGGCCCTGGGCCAGGTCCCTGGGGCGGCCCACCGCGAGGACCGCCGCCAGGGCGCCGCTCCTGAGCCAGCACACCGACCAGGCCACCCCTGTCGGGTCGCCGCGCCACACCAGCTCGTCGGTCGCGGTGTGGTGGCCCGCGTACTGCACGAAACGGCCGAACTGCTCCGACCAGAAGTAGGGCACCGGGTCGTACGCCGTCGGGGTGTCGCCGATGATGTCGGCCGCCACGGTGCGCGGGCCCTGGAGGGCGTTGTCCCAGTGGTGGACGAGCAGGCGCTCGCCGTACCTGGCGGAGGGGAAGGAGGCGCAGTCGCCGACCGCGTACACGTCGGGCGCCGAGGCGCGCAGGTGGTCGTCGGCCACGACCTCCCGGTGGGCGCCCAGCTCGATGCCGGAGCCGGCCAGCCAGCCCGTCGCGGGGCGCGCCCCGATGCCGACGACGACGGCGCCGGCGGGCAGCCGGGTCCCGTCGGAGAGGAGCACCGCGCCGGCCTCGACGCGCTCCACGCGCGCGTGGGTGCGCAGTGCGGCTCCGGAGTCCGCGTACCAGCCCGCCATGCGGGCGGCGACCTCTTCCGGCAGCGCTCCGGCGAGCGGCCGGCCCGCGGCCTCGACCACGGTGACGGCGCAGCCCGCCTCGCGCGCGGCCGTCGCGAACTCCGCGCCGATCCAGCCGGCCCCCACGACCACGATGTCGTGCTGCGCGGCGAGCACCGGACGCAGCCGCTCGGCGTCGTCCAGGGTGCGCAGGAGGTGGACGCCGGGGACGCCTTCGGTGCCCGGCAGCCGGATCGGTTCGGCGCCGGTGGCGAGGACCAGGACGTCGTAGCCGACCGGGCCGTCGGCGGTGTCCAGCGCGTGGTCGGTGGGGCGCACCCCGGTGACCTCGCGGCCCAGGGTGAGGTCGATGCCGAGGGCCTCGAAGTCGACGTCGAAGGCGGAGCCCTCCGCCTTGCCGAGCAGCACCGCCTTGGACAGTGGCGGCCTGTCGTAGGGCTGGTGCGGCTCCGCCCCGATGAGGGTGACCGTGCCGGCGAAACCCTGCTCGCGCAGGGCCACGGCGGTCTGCACCCCGGCCATTCCGGCGCCGACGATGACGACGCGCCGCCCGGCCTGCCCCTGCTGCCCGCTCTGCCTCTGCTGCTCGCTCACCCGATCACTGTAGGGCGGCGGGCGGGGCTGCCCTCAGAGGCCGGGAAGGAGATCTCTGACACAACGTCACCGACCATGCCCGGACAGCTCCCCTACTGCGTCACCGGGCGACGGGCTAGGGTGGTCGGCGCAGAGCACTCGCGGGAGCCCGGACGCACCGGGCTGAGAGGGAGGCTGGACGGCCTCCGACCGTACGAACCTGATCCGGGTCATGCCGGCGAAGGGAGGGGCTGGACGCCCATGCAGCCACGTACACCGGCACACGCGCCACCGGCGCGATCCACGGGTCCGATGGACGTCCTCGTCGTGGGGGGCGGCATCATCGGCCTGGTCACGGCCTGGCGGGCCGCGCAGCGCGGACTCTCGGTCGCCGTCGTGGACCCCGAACCGGGCGGCGGCGCCGCGCGGGTCGCGGCCGGCATGCTGGCCGCCGTCACCGAACTGCACCACGGCGAGCAGACCCTGCTCGGGCTCAACCTCGCCTCCGCGCGCCGCTATCCGGCCTTCGTCGCCGAACTGACCGAGGCGAGCGGCCGCGACCTCGGCCATCGCGCGTGCGGCACGCTCGCGGTCGCGCTCGACGCCGACGACCGGGCCCACCTGCGCGAACTGCACGCCCTCCAGCGCCGTTCCGGCCTGGAGTCGGAGTGGCTGAGCGGCCGCGAGTGCCGCCGCTTGGAGCCGATGCTGGCCCCGGGCGTGCGGGGCGGGCTGCGGGTCGACGGCGACCACCAGGTCGACCCGCGCCGGCTCACGGCGGCGCTCCTGGTGGCCTGCGAGCGGGCGGGCGTCACCCTGCACCGCGCGTGGGCCGAGCGGCTGTCGGTCGTGGGCGAGCGGGCCCGGGGAGTGCTCCTCGGGGACGGCACCGAGCTGCAAGCGGGGCAGGTGGTGCTGGCGGCGGGCAGCCTCAGCGGGCGCCTGGCGGGCGTGCCGGACGACGTGCTGCCGCCCGTACGGCCGGTGAAGGGGCAGGTGCTGCGGCTGAGCGTGCCGAAGCCGTACGCGCCGTTCCTGAGCCGCACCGTGCGCGCGGTCGTGCGCGGCAGCCACCTCTACCTCGTGCCGCGCGAGAACGGCGAGCTGGTCGTCGGCGCCACCAGCGAGGAACTCGGCTGGGACACCACGGTCACAGCGGGCGGCGTCTACGAACTCCTGCGGGACGCCCACGAACTCGTGCCCGGCATCACGGAGCTGCCGCTGACCGAGACCCGCGCCGGTCTGCGCCCGGGCTCCCCCGACAACGCGCCGCTGCTCGGCCCGACCCGGCTGCCCGGCCTTCTGCTGGCCACCGGGCACTACCGCAACGGCGTGCTGCTGACGCCCGTGACGGGCGACGTCATGGCGCACGCCCTGACCACCGGGGAACTGCCCGACGAGGCCCGCCCGTTCACCCCGCTCCGCTTCACCGGGCCCTCCCCCGTCCCCCCTAGGCAGTCGTTCACGGAGCAACCCGCATGAGTACGAACATTTCCGTCTCCGTCAATGGAGAGGCGCGCGAAGTGGCCCCGGGCACCACGCTCGACGTCCTCGTCGCCACGCTCACCGCGGCGCCCTCCGGTGTCGCCGCCGCCCTCAACGAGACCGTCGTCCCGCGCGCGCGGTGGACCGGCACGGCACTCGCCGCCGGCGACCGCGTCGAAGTGCTCACCGCCGTCCAGGGAGGCTGATCCGACCATGGCAGACGACCCCTTCGTCCTCGGCGGGCTCACCCTCTCCTCGCGCCTGATCATGGGCACGGGCGGGGCGCCCAGCCTCGACGTCCTGGAGCGGTCCCTGGTCGCGTCCGGCACCGAGCTGACCACCGTCGCGATGCGCCGCCTCGACCCCGGCGTGCAGGGCTCCGTGCTCTCCGTCCTCGACCGGCTCGGCATCCGTGTCCTGCCGAACACGGCGGGCTGCTACACCGCCGGTGAGGCCGTCCTGACCGCCCGCCTCGCCCGCGAGGCGCTCGGCACGGACCTGGTGAAGCTGGAGGTCATCGCGGACGAGCGGACGCTGCTGCCCGACCCCATCGAGCTCCTGGACGCCGCCGAGACCCTGGTCGACGACGGTTTCACGGTCCTGCCGTACACGAACGACGACCCGGTGCTCGCCCGCAAGCTCCAGGACGTGGGCTGTGCGGCGATCATGCCGCTCGGCTCGCCCATCGGCTCGGGGCTCGGCATCCGCAACCCGCACAACTTCCAGCTGATCGTGGAGCACGCACGCGTGCCGGTGATCCTGGACGCGGGCGCGGGCACGGCGTCCGACGCCACGCTGGCGATGGAGCTGGGGTGCGCGGGCGTGATGCTCGCCTCGGCGGTGACGCGGGCGCAGGAGCCGGTCCTGATGGCGGAGGCCATGCGGCACGGCGTCGAGGCGGGGCGCCTCGCGTACCGGGCCGGGCGGATTCCCCGGCGGCACTTCGCGGAGGCGTCCTCTCCCGCGGAGGGCATGGCCAGGCTCGATCCGGAGCGGCCGGCGTTCGGGACGCCCTGAGAAAGGCGGGGCTCTGGGCGCTCGCGGCTGCCCGCCGGAGGGCCCGTCGCCCGTCACAGCTCGGCTGCAGTCCGGCCGCGGGGAGGACCGGCCGGGACGAGGTGTCGGTGGCGGCTCGTAGACTCCCCTGCGTGGACACGACCCTTCAGGACCCCCTCGTCGGGCAGCTGCTCGACAGCCGTTACCGGATCGAGGGGCGCATCGCGGTCGGCGGGATGGCCACGGTCTACCGGGCCGTGGACACCCGCCTCGACCGCGTGCTCGCGCTCAAGGTGATGCACCCCGCGCTGGCGGCCGACGCCTCCTTCGTGGACCGTTTCATCCGCGAGGCCAAATCGGTCGCCCGCCTCTCGCATCCGAACGTGGTGGGTGTCTTCGACCAGGGCACCGACGGGTCGTACGTCTATCTGGCGATGGAGTACATCGCGGGCTGCACCCTGCGCGACGTCCTGCGCGAGCGCGGTGCGCTCCAGCCGCGGGCCGCGCTCGACATCCTGGAGCCGGTCCTCGCCGCCCTCGGCGCCGCGCACCGCGCCGGGTTCGTGCACCGCGACATGAAGCCGGAGAACGTCCTGATAGGGGACGACGGCCGGGTCAAGGTCGCCGACTTCGGGCTCGTCCGCGCGGTGGACACCGTCACGAACACCACGGGCACCGTCCTTGGCACCGTCTCCTACCTCGCCCCCGAGCAGATCGAGCACGGCACGTCCGACACGCGTGTGGACGTGTACGCGTGCGGCGTCGTGCTCTACGAGATGCTGACCGGCGCCAAGCCGCACTCCGGGGACTCCCCCGCCCAAGTGCTCTACCAGCACCTCAACGAAGACGTGCCGCCCCCGTCGGCGGCCGTGCCCGGGCTCGCCCACGACCTCGACGGGCTGGTGGCCCACGCCACGGCCCGCACCCCCGACGCCCGCCCGTACGACGCGGTGGCGCTCCTCGCCCGGCTCCGGGAGGCCCGGGCCGCCCTGAGCGAGGAGCAGCTCGACGCGGTGCCGCCGCAGGCACACACGACGGAGCACGACAACGCCGAGGACCGCACCAGCGTCATCCCGCGCGCGGCCCGCTCCGGTCAGCTGCCGCTGCCCGCCGAGGGCGGCGCCGGGCAGGACCCGCTGAACCGCACGAGTGTCCTGCCGCCCCCGCCGGCCGCGCCGTCCGCGCCCGCCCGGCCGGGGCGCCGCCGCCTCGATCCGCGCCGCCGCACGCTCGCGGTGGTCGCCGCGGTGCTGCTGGCCCTCGGCCTGGGCGCCGGGGTCTGGTACATCAACTCCGGTCAGTTCACACAGGTCCCGCCGGTCCTGGCGAAGACCGAGGCGCAGGCCAGGCAGCGCCTGGCGGACGCCGGTCTGGAGGTGAAGGAGGTCAAGCGTGCCTACAGCGACACGGACAAGCGCGGCACGGTCATGGACAGCGACCCCGAGGCGGGCGACCGCATCCGGCAGAACGACCAGGTGACGCTGACCGTCTCGCGGGGCCCGGAGAAGGTGAAGGTGCCGGACGTCAAGGGCATCCCGCTGGCCAGGGCCAAGCAGGAACTGAAGAACTCCGGTCTCGCCCCGGGCATGGTCACCAAGGGCTTCAGCGACAGCGTCGAGAAGGGCTCCGTGATCAGCACGGACCCGAGGGCGGGCTTCACGCGCAAGGCGGACTCGGCCGTCGCCCTGGTGGTCAGCAAGGGCCGCGCGGTCCGGGTGCCCGACGTGACGGGTGACTCCGAGGCCGACGCCACCTCGGAGCTGGAGGACGCCGGGCTCAAGGTGCGGATCGATCCGAACCGGAAGCACTCCGACGAGGACAAGGGCGACGTCGTCGAGCAGTCCCCCGGGGCGGACGAGCAGCTCGCCGAGGGTGACACCGTCCGGCTGGTCATCTCCAAGGGCCCACCGATGGTCGAGGTCCCGGATGTGACCGGGATGAGCGTGGACGACGCCGAGGACGCGCTGGAGGGCGCGGGCTTCGACGTGGACAAGGACCGCGGTCTGCTCGGCCTCTTCGGGGACACGGTCAAGAAGCAGTCGGTGGACGGCGGCGACAAGGCCCCCAAGGGGTCGACGATCACCATCGAGATCCGCTGAGGTCATCGAGTTCTCCTGACCGGACCCGCGAGCCGCCGGTGGCCCGCCGAGCGGGCAGGCGCCCACCGGCGATACCCGTCGGCGCCGGTCGGATGTTCCGCTGGGGGCCATGACCAATCCCACCCCGCGCTGCTGCCCGCGCGCCCCCGCGCGCGTGCCACCCTTGACGGTGTGAGCAGCGACAACCCCCTCCTGACGGCGTCCCGCGGCGTCGCGTCCCGCAACCCCGTCGGCGGCCATGTGCCCGTGGCCGGCGGTCTGGCCTCCGTGGGGCTTTCCTACGCCCGGGACATCGGCGCCGAGGCCGTCCAGGTCTTCGTGGCCAATCCGCGCGGCTGGGCGACTCCGCCGGGGAACCCGAAGCAGGACGAGGCGTTCCGCGCGGCCTGCGCCGCCGAGAACATCCCGGCGTACGTCCACGCGCCCTACCTCATCAACTTCGGCTCGCACACCGGGGCGACCGCCGAGAAGTCCGTGGACTCCCTGCGCCACTCGCTGCACCGGGGCCGCGAGATCGGCGCGCTCGGCGTCGTCGTGCACACCGGTTCCGCGACGGGCGGACGGGAGCGCGGGGTCGCCCTCAAGCAGATGCGGGAACTGGTGCTGCCCCTGCTGGACGAGCTGACGCGCGACGACGACCCGTACCTGCTCCTTGAGTCGACCGCCGGCCAGGGCGCCTCGCTCTGCTCCCGCACCTGGGACTTCGGGCCGTACTTCGAGGCGCTGGACGCCCACCCGAGGCTGGGCGTGTGCCTGGACACCTGCCACATCTACGCGGCCGGGCACGACCTGGCGGGGCCCGGCGGCATGAAGCAGACCCTCGACCTCCTGGTCGACACGGTCGGCGAGGGCCGGCTGAAGCTCGTACACGCGAACGACTCCAAGGACGTCGTGGGCGCCCACAAGGACCGGCACGAGAACATCGGATCCGGCCACATCGGCGAGGAGCCCTTCCGCGAGCTGATGCTCCACCCCGCCACCGAGGGCGTACCGCTGATCATCGAGACGCCCGGCGGCAAGGAGGGGCACGCGGCGGACGTGGCGCGGCTCAAGGGGCTCAGGAGCAGCTAGAAACACTTGAATAGTACCCCCGGGGGGTATACGGTTCCTGCATGGCGGCAGGAACCGTTGCCTTACGTTGGGGAGCCAGTCATGGAGCACGAGACAGACGCCGAGCACACGCACCAGCACCACCAGCACCACGACCACACCTCGCAGGGCCACGCGCAGCACCACCCGCGGGGCGGCGCGGTCAGTTGGCGCATGGCCGCCCAGGCCACGTTGCACTGCCTCACGGGCTGCGCCATCGGCGAGGTGCTCGGGATGATCATCGGCACCGCGCTCGGCTGGGGCAACGTGCCGACGATGGTTCTCGCGATCGTCTTGGCGTTCACCTTCGGTTACGCCCTGACGCTGCGCGGCATCCGCAAGGCGGGCGTCGATTTCAGGACGGCCTTCCGCGTGGCACTCGCCGCCGACACGCTCTCCATCGCCGTGATGGAGCTGATCGACAACGGCGTGATCGCGCTGTGGCCCGGCGCCATGGACGCGCACCTGGGCGACCCGAAGTTCTGGTGGATCCTGGCCATCGCCCTGGCCGCCGCGTTCGTGGTCACCACCCCCGTGAACAAGTGGATGATCGGCCGCGGCAAGGGCCACGCGGTGGTGCACCAGTACCACCACTGAGCAGGTGGACCGCTAGAGCTCGGGGCCGTCCCCGGGCTCTTCCTGGTAGGAGTAGCGCTGCTCCCGCCAGGGGTCGCCGACGTTGTGATAGCCGCGCTCCTCCCAGAAGCCGCGGCGGTCGGCGGTCATGTACTCGACGCCGCGGACCCACTTGGGTCCCTTCCAGGCGTACAGATGCGGCACGACGAGCCGCAGGGGGAAGCCGTGCTCCGCGGTGAGCAGTTCGCCGCCCTTGTGGGTGGCGAAAATCGTGTCCTCGGCGGCGAAGTCCGCCATCCGCAGATTGGAGCTGAAGCCGTACTCGGCCCAGACCATGACGTGGCTGGCCTCGGGGGCGGGCGGCGCCAGCTCCAGGAGCGTGCGGGCGGGCACACCGCCCCATTCGGCGCCCAGCATGCTGAACTTCGTGACGCAGTGCAGATCGCCGACGACCGTGGCGTAGGGCAGGGCGGAGAACTCCTCGTGGGTCCAGCAGTGCTTCTCGCCGTCCGCCGTGGCCCCGAAGACCCTGAACTCCCAGCGCTCCGGGCGGAACTTCGGCACCGGACCGTAGTGCGTCACCGGCCAGCCGCGCTGCAGCCGCTGACCCGGCGGAAGCTCCGACTCCGCCGCCTGTCGAGATGCGCGTTCCGCCGGCTGACCCATGACTCCATCCTGACAGACCGGGGACAGTGGGAGTGACCAGACGAAGTCTGACAGATACGGATTCGGGCAACTCCTACTAAGCGTGCACTTACTGGACGGCTTCCGAACACCGGTGCAAAGATGCGCGCTACCTGCCCAGTTCACCCCCGTGGAAGGAGCCTCTGCGATGCAGGGCGACCCCGAGGTCCTCGAATTTCTCAACGAGCAGCTGACCGCCGAGCTGACGGCGATCAACCAGTACTTTCTCCACGCCAAGATGCAGGAGAACTTCGGCTGGACCAAGCTCGCCAAGTACACCCGCGCCGAGTCGTTCGACGAGATGAAGCACGCGGAGGTGCTGACCGACCGGATTCTGTTCCTCGACGGTCTGCCCAACTACCAGCGGCTCTTCCACGTCCGGGTGGGCCAGAGCGTCACCGAGATGTTCCAGGCGGACCGGCAGGTCGAGGTGGAGGCGATCGACCGCCTCAAGCGCGGCATCGAGGTCATGCGGGCCAAGGGCGACATCACCTCGGCCAACATCTTCGAGTCGATCCTCGCGGACGAGGAGCACCACATCGACTACCTCGACACCCAGCTCGAACTGGTCGAGAAGCTGGGCGAGCCGCTCTATCTGGCGCAGCTCATCGAGCAGCCGGAGAGCTGAGGCCCGCGGGCCCCGGCGGGACTAGGCCGCCTCCTCCAGCGAGGCAAGCGCCGGCGTTCCCTGGTCGACCAGCTCGCGGCGGGGGCACGCGCCCCGGCCGAGCAGTGCCTGGATGCGCCGTACGCACGAACCGCAGTCCGTGCCCGCCTTGCAGGCCGAGGCTATCTGGCGGGGGGTGCAGGCACCGGCCTCCGCGTGCTTCTTCACCTGCGCCTCGGTGACCCCGAAGCAGTTGCAGACGTACACGCGGCTCACCTCCCGGGCGGGGGACGGACAGGACTCATCAGCGGCGCCGTCCCGATTGATCGGTGAGGCTAACCTAACCTTACCCATGACTCCGGGGCCACAAAAGCCCCCGATACGCCGGTGGGGCGCGGATCACATGGATCCGCGCCCCACACGTGCGTATGTCCCGGGGACCTACTGGTCGCGGTACATCTCCGCCACCAGGAACGCCAGGTCGAGCGACTGGCTGCGGTTGAGCCGCGGGTCGCAGGCCGTCTCGTAGCGCTGGTGCAGGTCGTCGACGAAGATCTCGTCGCCGCCGCCCACGCACTCGGTGACGTCGTCACCGGTCAGCTCCACGTGGATGCCGCCCGGGTGGGTGCCGAGGGCCTTGTGGACCTCGAAGAAGCCCTTGACCTCGTCGAGCACGTCGTCGAAGCGGCGGGTCTTGTGGCCGGAGGCCGCCTCGTAGGTGTTGCCGTGCATCGGGTCGGTGATCCAGGCGACGGTCGCGCCGGAGGCGGTGACCTTCTCGACCAGCTCGGGCAGCTTGTCGCGGACCTTGTCGGCGCCCATGCGGACGATGAAGGTCAGTCGGCCGGGCTCGCGGTCGGGGTCGAGGCGCTCGATGTACTGGAGCGCCTCCTCGGCCGTGGTGGTCGGGCCGAGCTTGATGCCGATGGGGTTGCGGATCCGCGAGGCGAACTCGATGTGCGCGTGGTCGAGCTGGCGGGTGCGCTCACCGATCCAGACCATGTGGCCCGAGGTGTCGTAGAGCCGGCCGGTGCGGGAGTCGACGCGGGTCAGCGCGCCTTCGTAGTCGAGCAGCAGCGCCTCGTGGGAGGCGTAGAACTCGACGGTCTTGAACTCCTCCGGGTCGGTGCCGCAGGCCCGCATGAAGTGCAGCGCGTTGTCGATCTCGCGCGCCAGCTGCTCGTAACGCTGGCCGGACGGGGAGGACTTCACGAAGTCCTGGTTCCAGGCGTGCACCTGGCGCAGGTCGGCGTAGCCACCGGTGGTGAAGGCGCGGACCAGGTTGAGCGTGGAGGCGGAGGCGTGGTACATCCGCTTCAGGCGCTCGGGGTCCGGGATCCGGGCCTCTTCGGTGAAGGCGAAGCCGTTGACCGAGTCGCCGCGGTAGGTCGGCAGCGTCACGCCGTCGCGGGTCTCGGTCGGCTTGGAGCGCGGCTTGGAGTACTGCCCCGCGATACGGCCCACCTTCACGACGGGCACGGACGCCGCGTACGTGAGGACGGCACCCATCTGGAGCAGGGTCTTCAACTTGTTGCGGATGTGGTCGGCCGACACGGCGTCGAAGGCCTCGGCGCAGTCGCCGCCCTGGAGCAGGAACGCCTCTCCCTTGGCGACAGAGGCCAGTCGGGCGCGCAGCTGGTCGCACTCGCCCGCGAAGACGAGCGGCGGATACGACTCGAGGTCCGCGATCACATCGCGCAGAGCCTCGGCATCGGGGTACTCGGGCTGCTGCGCCGCGGGCAGGTTTCGCCAGGTGTTGCCACCGGTTGCGGTGGTCTTAGCGTTCACGGTCACCTCGTCAACATTACGGGGTCGGACGCACCGGTCCATTCACCCGCTCACCAAGTGAGACGGAGCAGACACGGAAGAGCGCCCGCCCCGCGCGGCCCGCCCGCGTACGACGTCCGCCCCGGCCGGCGCCTCGATCCGCAGATGATGCGCTAAGGTGCCGGACATGCACGCGCAGACGACGACGCGAAACTGGTGGTGGCCCGCTCATCCGGCGGCCCACTGACTGCGCGTACGCACGACTCGCGAAGGCCGCCCGAGGGGCGGCCTTCTGTGTTTCCCGACACTCGTCGGGGCCGGGCCGTTCCTCCTTCGAGTGAGAAGGAATCCGACCCATGCAGCCGACCGTCCTCACCGCCCTGCTCCGCCGCGACCGCCCGTTCGCCCTGCTGCGCCGCCGCACGCCGGGCCGCGACCACGACACGGTCGAGGTCCTCATCGGCCCGACGGCCACCTACGACCGCCTGGCGGACATCCCGGAGGGCCTCGCGCTCGTGCCCTTCCGGCAGATCAGGGAGCGCGGTTTCGACGTCCGCGACGACGGCACGCCGCTGACCGTCCTCACCCCCGAGGAGACGCACGAACTGCCGCTCGACGCGGCCCTGGCGGCGCTGCCCGCGCACGACGTGCGGGTCGAGGGCGGCGCCTTCGACGTGGACGACGCGGCGTACGCGGACATCGTCGGGCGCGTCCTGCGCGAGGAGATCGGGCGGGGCGAGGGCGCAAACTTCGTCATCCGCCGGACCTACGAGGGCGAGATCCCGGGGTTCGGCAGAGCGGACGCCCTCGCGCTCTTCCGGCGGCTCCTGGTCGGCGAGCGGGGGGCGTACTGGACGTACGTCGTGCACACCGGGGAGCGCACGCTCGTCGGGGCGAGCCCTGAGGTGCACGTGCGGATGTCGGGCGGGACGGTCGTCATGAACCCGATCAGCGGCACCTACCGCTACCCGGCCGACGGGCCGACCGCCGACGACCTGCTGGCCTTCCTCGCCGACGGCAAGGAGATCGAGGAGCTGTCGATGGTCGTCGACGAGGAGCTCAAGATGATGTGCACCGTCGGCGACAGGGGCGGGGTCGTGATCGGGCCGCGCCTGAAGGAGATGGCCCACCTCGCGCACACCGAGTACGAGTTGCGCGGCAAGTCCTCGCTGGACGTGCGGGAGGTCCTGAAGGAGACCATGTTCGCGGCGACCGTCACCGGGTCGCCCGTGCAGAACGCCTGCCGCGTCATCGAACGCCACGAGGCCGGGGGCCGGGGCTATTACGCCGGCGCCCTCGCGCTCGTCGGCCGGGACGCGGGCGGCGCGCAGACCCTGGACTCCCCCATCCTGATCCGCACCGCCGACATCAGTGCCGCCGGGAGGCTGCGGGTGCCGGTCGGGGCGACGCTGGTGCGCGGCTCGGACCCCGCGGGCGAGGTCGCGGAGACCCACGCCAAGGCGGCGGGCGTGCTGGCCGCCCTCGGCGTACGCCCCGGGCGGCCGCGCCACGAGGACGTGCGCCCCGCCCTCGCCGACGAGCCACGCGTGCGTGCCGCTCTGGACGGGCGGCGCGCCCACCTGGCGCCGTTCTGGCTGCGGATGCAGGAGCCGGCCCATGAGCTGACCGGGCGCGCGCTCGTCGTGGACGGCGAGGACACGTTCACCGCGATGCTCGCGCACGTCCTGCGCTCCCTGGGGCTCGACGTATCGGTGCGGCGGTACGACGAGGCGGGGCTGCGGGAGGCGGTGCTCGCGCACCGGGGGCCCGTCGTGCTCGGCCCCGGGCCCGGCGACCCGTCCGACCTCGCCGACCCGAAGATGCGGTTCCTGCGCTCCCTGACGGCGGAGGTGCTCGCCGCCCACGAGCACGGCGTGCTGGGCGTCTGCCTCGGGCACGAGCTGATCGCGGCGGAACTGGGTCTGGAGATCGTCCGGAAGGACGTGCCGTACCAGGGCGCGCAGAGCGACGTCGACCTGTTCGGGCGGACCGAGACGGTGGGGTTCTACAACAGCTTCGTGGCGCACTGCGACGACGCGGCGGCGGCGGAGCTGGCCGCGCGCGGCGTGGAGGTCAGCAGGGACCCGGCGAGCGGCGCGGTCCACGCGCTGCGCGGGGACTCGTTCGCGGGCGTGCAGTTCCATCCGGAGTCGGTGCTGACGCTGCGCGGCACCGAGGTCGTGCGGGAGCTGCTCGGTCAGGTCCTGTCCACGGCGGGGACCAGGACGTTCTCGCTGCGGCGGCCCTCGACGTAGTCCAGGACGTTGGCCAGGGTGGTGTCGATGATCTGGCCGACGGCGTCCGCGGTGTAGTACGCCTGGTGGGACGTGACCAGCACGTTCGGGAACGTCACGAGGCGGGCCAGGGTGTCGTCCGCCATGGCCTCCAGGGACTTGTCGAGGAAGAACAGGCCCGCCTCCGCCTCGTACACGTCGAGGCCCACGCCCGTGAAGCGCCCGGCGCGCAGCTCGGCGACGAGGGCCTCGGTGTCGATGAGTCCGCCGCGGCTGGAGTTCACCAGGATCGCGTCGTCCTTCATCGCCCGCAGCGCCGCCGCGTCCAGGAGGTGCTGCGTGGAGGGGAGCAGCGGCACGTGCAGGCTGAGCAGATCGGCCTCGGCGAAGAGCCGGTCCTTCGCCACGTACGTCATGCCCAGCTCGACGCAGGCTTGGTTGGGCACGGCGTCCCAGCCGAGCAGGCGCATGCCGAAGCCGTGCGCGATCCGCGTGAACGCCTCGCCGATCCTGCCGGTGCCGAGGACGCCGACGGTGCGGCCGCGCAGATCGCGGCCCATCAGCCCGTCGAGGCGGAAGTCGAAGTCGCGGGTGCGGTTGCTCGCCCGGACGATGCGGCGGTTGACGGCCATCGCGAGCGTCCAGGCGAATTCGGCCACGGAGTACGGCGAGTAGGACGAGACGCGGGCGACGGTCAGGCCGAGGCGCTCGGCGACCTGGAGGTCGATGTTGTTGAACCCGGTGGAGCGCTGGGCGATCATCTGCGTGCCGCCGGCCGCGAGGGTCTGCAGGACGCGGTTGTCCAGGGTCGCGTTGACGCTGGAGGAGATGACCTCGTAGCCCGCGGCGATGGGAGCGGTGTCCTCGTCGAGGAAGACGTCGAGGCAGCGGACGTCGTGGTGTCCCTCGAAGGCCTTCTCCAGCAGCGGCTTCTCGTCCGACTGCACGCCGAATGCGAGGATCTCCATGGGCGTGAGTCTAGGGAGCGCCGACCGGGACGGCACCCCGGGCCGGGCCGGGGTGCCGTCCCTCGGGCCGGTGGGGGTGCCCTCGCCGTCAGCCGAAGAAGACGCCGACCTCCTCGTACAGCGCCGGGTCCACCGTCTTCAGGCGGGCCGTGGCCTCCGCGATCGGGACGCGGACGATGTCCGTGCCGCGCAGCGCGACCATCTTGCCGAAGTCGCCGTCGCGCACCGCCTCGATCGCGTGCAGGCCGAAGCGGGTGGCGAGCCAGCGGTCGAAGGCGCTCGGGGTGCCGCCGCGCTGGACGTGGCCGAGGACCGTGGTGCGCGCCTCCTTGCCGGTGCGTCCCTCGATCTCCTTGGCGAGCCACTCGCCGACCCCGGAGAGCCGGACGTGCCCGAAGGAGTCCTGCGTACCGTCCTTGAGGACCATCTCGCCGTCCCTGGGCATCGCTCCTTCGGCGACGACGACGATCGGTGCGTACGACGCCTTGAACCGCGAGGTCACCCAGGCGCAGACCTGCTCGACGTCGAAGCGCTGCTCGGGGATGAGGATGACGTTGGCGCCGCCGGCGAGGCCCGAGTGCAGGGCGATCCAGCCGGCGTGCCGGCCCATGACCTCCACGACGAGGACCCGCATGTGGGACTCGGCGGTGGTGTGCAGGCGGTCGATCGCCTCGGTGGCGATGCCGACGGCGGTGTCGAAGCCGAAGGTGTAGTCGGTGGCGGAGAGGTCGTTGTCGATGGTCTTCGGGACGCCGACGACCGGGACGCCGTACTCGTCGGTGAGGCGCGCGGCGACACCGAGCGTGTCCTCGCCGCCGATCGCGACGAGGGAGTCGACCTCGTACTTGGCGAGGTTCTCCTTGATGCGCCGCACGCCGTTCTCCGCCTTGAACGGGTTGGTGCGCGAGGAGCCGAGGATGGTGCCGCCGCGCGGCAGGATGCCGCGGACCGCGGGGATGTCGAGCGGGACGGTGTCGCCCTCCAGCGGACCGCGCCAGCCGTCCCGGAACCCGACGAAGTCGTAGTCGTACTCCTGCACGCCCTTGCGGACGATGCCCCGGATGACGGCGTTGAGCCCGGGGCAGTCGCCGCCGCCGGTCAGTACGCCGATTTTCTTGGCCCCCATGGAAGAGTCCCTTCGCCTCAGTGACCTGACGCGAGTCACGCTAATGGTGATCCAGGTCACCCGGGGACGGGGCGTACGGTCAATTCCCCACCTGGATAAGGGAGTTGATCAGGGGCGTTCACTCGTACGAGGGGTCAGGCGTCGTCGGCCCTGTCGATGCCGCGCTCGATCGCGTACCGCACGAGCTCCACCCTGTTGTGCAGCTGGAGCTTGCCCAGGGTGTTCTGGACGTGGTTCTGCACGGTCCGGTGGGAGATGACCAGGCGCTCGGCGATCTGCTTGTAGCTCAGGCCCTTGGCGACCAGGCGCAGGACCTCCGTCTCCCGGTCGGTGAGGCGCGGGGCCTTCGGGTCGTCCGGGGTGCCGGTCGCGGGCTCGGTGGCCAGCCGGCGGTACTCGCCGAGGACCAGGCCCGCGAGGCCCGGGGTGAAGACCGCGTCGCCGACGGCCGTGCGGCGCACGGCGTCGATCAGCTCCTCCGTGGACGCCGACTTCAGGAGATAGCCGGTGGCCCCCGACTTGACCGCCTCCAGGACGTCGGCGTGCTCGCCGCTCGCCGACAGGACGAGGACGCGCAGCGCGGGGTTGGCGGCGACCAGCTCCTTGCAGACCTGGACGCCGGGCTTCAGGGGGAGGTTCAGGTCCAGGACGAGCACGTCGGGGGCGGCGGCCTGTGCGCGGCGGACGGCCTGCTCGCCGTCCCCGGCGGTGGCGACCACGTCCAGGCCCGCCTCGGCGAGATCGCGGGCGACCGCGTCGCGCCACATCGGGTGGTCGTCGACGACCATGACCCTGATGGCGGCGGCGCCGCCCGCCGTCCGTCCGGGGCCGCCGCCGGCCTCCGCGGGCACCCGCCCGGCCTGCTGTCGCTGCTGCTCGCTCATCGTGTCCTTCCTGCCTTCCCCCGGGTGTCCCGTGCCGCTTCGCGCGGGACCCTCAATTCCACTTCCGTGCCCTGGCCCGGCACCGAGAGCAGCTCCGCCGTGCCCCCGATGTCCCGCAGCCGCCCCCGGATCGACAGGGCGACGCCGAGGCGCCCCTCCCCTTCGGCCTCGGCGAGCCGGCCCTCCGGGATGCCCGGTCCGTCGTCCCGGACCGTCACGATGACCTCGCCCGGCTCGTCCTCGACCAGGATCCAGGCGTGGGCGTCCGCTCCGGCGTGTCTGCGGACATTGTCCAGTGCGGCAGCGACAGCGGCCGCCAGCTCCCGGGCGGCGGGCGGCGCGAGGAGCACCGGGGCGCCCGGTTCGGACAGGGTCACCTTCGCTCCGGCGTGCGGGGCGAGGAGCGGGCGCACATCGCGGGGCGCCGTGTCGTCGGGCTCCTCGTCGACTTCCTCGACCAGGCGTACGAGCGCGCCCTGGGCGGCGTCCTCCGAGGCGCGCGAGGCGGGCACCAGGCCGCCGGCGACCAGGGTGCGCAGCGCCACTTCCTGCTCGCCCGCCAGCCGGCCCAGCTCGGCGGCCTCGCCGCCGATGGCGGTGCCGCGCCGCTGCACCATGGCGAGGACCTGGAGGACGCTGTCGTGGATGTCGCGGGCGAGGCGCTCGCGCTCACGGGTCGCGGCCTCGATCTCCAGGGCGCGTGCCAGGGTGCGCTCGGAGGCGCGGGCCACCTCCACGACGTAGCCGATGGCGATGGAGGCGATGCACACGAGCAGGACGTTGTGCACGGTGTCGCGGCTGAACGCGCCGCGCTGCACGACGTTGGCGACGCCCACCAGCAGGGAGGCGAGGGCCGCCCAGCGCCAGCCGCCCTTGATGGCGAACGCGAGGACGGCGCCGGCGGTCCATATGGAGGGCAGCGTCGGCCCGCCGTTGACGATCCGCTGGTGCGCGTCGGCGAGCGGCGTGAGCAGGATGCCCACGAGGGCCACGGTCAGGTCGGTGACGAGGAACCGCCGGGTGCAGCTCGCGGCGCCGGCCACGCGGGGCAGCGAGCCGAGCGTCCAGCCGGCGAGCACCACGTAGTACGCGATGGCCACCCAGGGGCGGTCGGGTCTCTCGTGCGCCGTCGAGAAGAGGCCGATCGCGTAGAGCATCGTCAGGACGCGGTAGCCGGCGAGCGCGCGCCAGAGCGGCTGCTCGACCGACATCCTCATGACTCTCTCGCGCCTGACCACGACCCCGTCCCCCGCGTCCCCGTGCCCCGGCGCCGTCCCCCGCCGCCGTCTTCCCGCCGTCTTCCCGCCCCCTGAACGGACGCCGCTAGGAGCCGGAACGTTCCTCGTCCTGCCGCTGCTTGTCCGCCGCCTTGTCGGCCGCTGCCTTCTCGGCCGCCTTGGCGGCCTTCGCCGCGTCGGCGATCTGCCGCTTCGCGGCCGTCGCGTACATGTCGACGTACTCCTGGCCGGAGAGCTTCATGATCTCGTACATGACCTCGTCCGTCAGCGCCCGCAGCACGAAGCGGTCCTGCTCCATGCCCTGGTAGCGGCGGAAGTCGAGCGGCTTGCCGATGCGGATGCCCGGGCGCATCAGCTTGGGGAGCACCTTGCCGGGCGGCTGGATCTTCTCCGTGTCGATCATGGCCACGGGCAGCACGGGCGCGCCGGTGGCGAGCGCCACGCGCGCGAGGCCGCCGGGCTTGCCGCGGTAGAGGCGTCCGTCGGGCGAGCGGGTGCCCTCGGGGTAGATGCCGAACAGCTCGCCGCGCTCCAGGACCTCGATGCCGCTCTTGATGGCCGCCTCGCCCGCGCCGCGCGCTCCGGAGCGGTCGACGGGCAGCTGGCCCACGCCCTTGAAGAAGGCGGCGGTGAGCTTGCCCTTCACCCCGGGTGAGGTGAAGTACTCCGCCTTGGCGATGAAGGTGACCTTGCGGTCGAGGACCGCGGGGAGGAAGAAGGAGTCCGAGAACGAGAGGTGGTTGCTCGCGAGAATCGCGGGGCCTTCGGCGGGGACGTTCTCAAGGCCCTCCACCCAGGGCCTGAAGCCGAGCTTCAGCGGCCCTCCGATGGCAACCTTCATTGCGCCGTAGATCAAACCGAGTGCCTCCTGTTTCTGTGGATCAGACCTTAACCCGGGGTACGGCCAATGGGCCCGACGACCCTGGTCGGTGTCAGTCCGGTCGCGTACGGTGAGGTACTCCTTACCCCCCTTGCCACATCTCACGAAGGAGACCGAAGGTGCCGGTCCTCCCCGGAGCCGAGCCGTACCGCCACGATGGCGGCGAGGTCGGCGTCCTGCTCTGCCACGGCTTCACCGGATCCCCGCAGTCGCTGCGCCCCTGGGCCGAGTTCCTGGCCGAGCGGGGTCTGACCGTCTCGCTGCCGCTCCTTCCCGGGCACGGCACCCGCTGGGAGGACATGCAGGTCACCGGCTGGCAGGACTGGTACGCGGAGGTGGAGCGCGAGCTGCGCGTCCTGCGGGAGCGGTGCTCGCGGGTCTTCGTCTGCGGCCTCTCCATGGGCGGCACGCTCACGCTGCGGCTGGCGGCCAGGCACGGCGACGCGATCAGCGGCATCGTCCTGGTCAACCCGGCGAACAAGCTGCACGGCCTGTCCCCCTACGCGCTGCCGGTCGCCCGGCACCTCGTACGGACGACGAAGGGCATCACCAGCGACATCGCCAAGGACGGCCCGGTGGAGATCGGCTACGACCGGGTGCCGTTGCACGCGGCGCACTCCATGCGCCGCCTGCTGCGGCTGGTCGACGGTGAACTGCCGCAGGTGACCCAGCCGTTGCTGCTGCTCCACAGCCCGCGGGACCACGTGGTGCCGCCCGTCGACTCGGCCCGTGTCCTCAGCCGCGTCTCGTCCACGGACGTCACCGAGATCCTGCTGGAACAGAGCTACCACGTGGCGACGTTGGACCATGACGCGGACCGGATCTTCGAGGAGAGCCACGCGTTCATCGACCGGCTCGCCCCCAGCGTCGGCGAGGAAGGGACGGCCACCGGTGGCTGAGCACGAGGCGGACCGCGACGAGAGCCGCGACGAGAGCCGTGAGGAGAACCGCGACGGCGCTCGCGGGCCCGACCGGAGCGAGCCCTCCGGCGACGGGTTGCCGTTGGACGAGGACGCCGCCTGGCAGGCGATCGTCGCGGCCTACGGCGAGGAGCCCGCGGACCCGCCGGGCGCGAAGCCCTTCAAGTCGGTCGAGGACCTGGCGCTCCTGGAACCGGAGTCGAACGGCCCGGCGGACGGCCCCGCGAGCGCCCGCACCAAGGACCCGGGCAAGGAGGCCGAGGACAGCTCGGCCGCGAAGGACGACACCGGGCCCGGCGCGGGCAAGCCGCTCGGCAGCTCCGTCTCCTTCGCGCCCGGCGTCGGCGGCCCCCGCGACCACACGGTCCCGGAACCCTCCGAGGACGACTTCGACGCGGACGACGAGGGTCACTTCGTGCCGCCGGAGCCGCCGCCGCTGCCCGAGGCCGACGTGACGGCCAAGTTCGCCTGGCTGGCCGTGCTCGGCGGCCCGCTGCTCATCCTGCTCGCCGTGCTGCTCGGCTGGCAGATGACGTGGTGGCTGACCACCCTCGGCATCGGCGGCTTCCTCGGCGGCTTCGCCACGCTCGTGGTGCGGATGAACGGCGGGGACGACGAGGAGGACGACGACCCGGGGCGCGGCGCGGTCGTCTGAGGGCCGGGCCGCCGTCTACCGGGCGGGCGGCACCCTGAGGGCGGCCAGGACCGGCAGATGGTCCGTGGCCGCCCGCAAGTCCGCCTCGGTCACCCCGGGCAGGTGCGAGGGCACGCCGCAGCCGAGGACCTCGATCCCGGGCGTCGCGAAGATCGCGTCGATGCGCTGGTGCGGGTCCTCGGGGGTCGAGGTGTGCTCGCCGCCCCACGGGTTCGCCGTCCAGCAGTCCCGCAGCTCGGCCGCGAGCCCGCGGAACGTACGCCCCTGAGGCCGCTCGTTGAGGTCGCCGCCCGCGACCGCGTGCTCCACGCCGAGGGCGGTGAGGCGCTCGAGCAGCATCGCGCCCTGGGCGCGCCGCTCGTCGGCCTGCAGGCTGAGGTGGCAGCTCAGGACGCCGAGGCGGGCGCCGCCGAAGCGGACGACGGCGGTCGCGAAGCCGCGCCGGTGCAGCCCCGGGGTCAGCGGCAGCAGTACGTCCTCGGTCCGTTCGACGCTCGCCCGCAGCGAGCAGAGCAGCGCGGGCCCGGCCGCGGAGCCGCCGCCGGAGAGGATCACCAGGTCGGCGGCGTGCGCGAGCCGGGCGAGCTTCTTGCGCCAGCGGAAGAACCGCGGCGCCTCCTGGATCAGGACGAGATCGGGGGCGCAGGCGGCCATGACGCGGGCGAGCGCGTCGGTGTCGTCGCGCATCGAGCGGATGTTGTAGCTGAGCACCCGGACGACGGCCGAACCGTCCCCTTCGGTGCGCGAGTCGGGCAGCGTACGGGTCGGGCTCGTCGACATGACGATCAAGATACGCGAACGCCGGGCAGGCGGAGGTCGTCCGCCCTGTCCGGCGTTCGTTCGGGGACGGGGGCGCGCGGCGCGATCGACCGCGCCCCCCGCCGCGGGGTCACATGACCGGGTCGGGCTCCCGCGCCAGGTCCGCCGCGCCGACCAGACCTGCCTTGTTGCCCAGCTGGGCGGCGATGACCTGGGCCTCGGGGCGCCAGGCGGCGCCGACGAGCCAGCGCTTGAAGGACTTGCGGATGGGGTCGAGGACCAGCTCGCCCTCGTCCGAGAGGCCGCCGCCGACGATGAACGCGGACGGGTCGAAGAGCGAGGCCAGGTCGGCGAGACCGGCACCGGCCCAGCGGGCCAGCTCACGGTAGGAGTCGATGGCCACGGCGTCACCCTGTCGGGCGGCCATCGAGATGTGCTTGCCCTCGATGCCCTCGGGCGTGCCGTCCCCCAGCGAGAGCAGGAACTCGGCGTTCTCCGGTGTCGCGTTGGCCCGCTGGCGCGCGTAGCGCACGAGGGCGCGCCCGGAGGCGTACTGCTCCCAGCAGCCCTGGCTGCCGCAGCCGCAGAGCAGCCCGTCCGGCACCATCCGGATGTGGCCGAACTCGGCGGCCACGCCGAAGTGGCCGCGGCGCAGCTTGTTGCCGATGATGATGCCGCCGCCGAGGCCGGTGCCCAGCGTGATGCAGATGACGTTGCGGTGGCCCTTGCCGCCGCCGAACTTGTACTCGCCCCAGGCCGCGGCGTTGGCGTCGTTCTCCACGACGACCGGCAGGCCCACGCGCTTTTCGACCTCGTCCTTGAGCGGCTCCTGCCGCCAGTCGATGTTCGGCGCGAAGTAGACCGTGGAGCGCTGGCGGTTGACGTAGCCGGCGGCACCGATGCCCACGCCGACGATGTCGTGACCGGCCCGCGCGCCTTCCACCGCGGAGGCGATCGCGTCGACGATGGCCTCGGAAGTACCAGGGGTCGGCACCTTGAATGTCGAGAGGATGTTGCCGTCCTCGTCGACCACTCCGGCCGCGATCTTGGTGCCGCCGATGTCGACGCCGATGGTGAGTCCCATGAATCCCTCAGTTCGATCGAGCCCCGCTACGGCCCACCGTACCCGAGGGGGGTCAGTCGAGATCGATGTGTTCCGCGGCCGGGGGCTCCTCGTCGCCGTGGTCCGTGCCGCGCTCGCGCTCCGGGGCCCGCGGGGCCTCGCCCCGCGTCCAGCGGCCCTCCTGGCCGCGGGCCGCCGAGCGGTAGGCGGCGAGCAGCTCGGATCCGGCGGCGGCCAGGTGGTCGAAGACGTCGGGGTTGCGCTCGATGACCGGCTCGACCGCGGCCTTCGCCTGCTGGACGACCTGCCGCACGGTCTGCTCGACGGCGCCCTGGGCGACCGCGCCGAGCAGCGGCGCCTGGAGCCCGGCGAGCTTCTCGGAGACGGCGTCGACGAGCTTGCGCAGCTCCTCGGCGGCCGATCCGGGCGGCGTCCCGTACTGGGCACGGCGGCGGGCCCGCTCCGCCGCGAGGTCCTCGGCGCACGCCTGTTCCCAGGCGTCGGCGTCGACGTCCGGTCCGGGAGCTTCGGGGGCTTCGCGCTCGCTGGCATCGCTCATACCACTCGACGTTACCCGAATGGCGGCACCCCGTTCACCGCCCGCGCGGCCACAGCTGGGGGTCGGGAGTGAACCGCACGCGCAGCTCCCCCTCGTGCAGCCCGGCCCCCGCGACGGTGCAGCGGCGCAGCGCGGACGGCAGGGCGACGATGCGGCGGTGGGCGCCGGCGGTGACGACGAGTTCGTCGCCGCGCCGGATCAGGCCCAGCCCCTCGCGCACGGCGCCGGGGAGCGGGAGGTGCCATACGTACGTGTGGCTTCCCTCGCCGTCGGCCGTCTCGGTGACGGGCCACTGGGTGGGGGCGGGTGCGGCCGCGGGGGCGGGCACGCCGAGGGCGGTGAGGTCGTCGGCGCCGCGCGGGTCGCGCCCGAGGTGCGGGACCCGGGCGACGGTGTCGTACGCGCTCTCCCAGGCGGCCAGCGTCTTGTGCTGCTGGGCGGAGAGGCCCGCGAGCCAGGTGTCCGCGGAGGTGTCGGGCAGCAGCCGGTTGGCGATCAGGCAGTCGGTGCGCAGGCCCTGGAGGGCGAGGCCGGTGACGGTGGAGGCCACGGCGTCGGCGCCCGCCGGACCCGGCTCGGCGACCAGGCGGACGGTGGTGCCGCGGGCCTCGATGACGGCCTGGGCGGCGGTGAGTTCGTCCTCCCAGCGGGCGGCGGTCCCATACAGCCAGGCGGCCGGCATCGGGACGCCCGCGAGGCGGCCGAGCATGGGGCGCAGGGCGCGGGCGGCCTGCCGCTCGGGCGGCAGCAGCCTGCGCAGGTAGCGGCGGAGCTGTTCGGGCAGGGCGAGCACCGCGAGGGCGCTGGGGGCGGGCGGCAGGTCGAGCACCACGGTGTCGTGGGCGTCCTCGCGGGCGGCGTCACGCAGGGCGCGCAGCAGGGCCAGCTCCTCGGCGCCGGGCAGCGGGGTCAGCTCCTCGCCGTCGAGCCGTTCGGCGCCGAGCAGGTCCAGGCCGGCGGAGGCACGTTCCTGCAGGGCGAGCAGGTCGTCCCGGAAGCGGTCGTCGGGGGCGGGGCGCCGCACGGTGAGGTTCGGATGCGGGGCCGGGCCGCCGAGCACCGCGGTGAGGGTGTCGGCGCGGTCGGCGCCGATCACGAGCGTCCGCCGGCCGGCGCGTGCGGCGGCGAGCGCCGTGGCGGCGGCGACGGTGGTCCGTCCGGAGCCGCCGGGGCCGGTGACGAGGAGGGTGCGCATAAGGGTGAACGCTACGTCAGCGGCCCTGCCGGGCCGCCTGCTCACGTCTCCTTGGACTCGACCCGCTTCTTCAGCCCCGCGAGCGCCCGGTCGATGATGACCTTCTCGGCCTTGCGCTTGATCATGCCGAGCATCGGGATCTTGACGTCGACGGTCAGCCGGTAGGTGACCTCGGTACCGGTGCCGGCGGGGCGCAGGAGGTAGGAGCCGTCCAGGGAGCGCAGCATCTGGGACTTGACGAGGGTCCAGCTGACCTGGTCGTCGCCCGTCCAGGTGTAGCCGAGGGTCTGGTCGTCCTTGATCGCGCCGGCGTCCATGACGAGGCGGACCTGCTTGGCGCGGCCGCGTTCGTCGGTGGCGAGGACCTCGGCCTCCTTCACCTCTCCCGTCCAGTCCGGGTAGCGGGCGAAGTCGGCGATCACTCCCATGACCTCGGCGGGGGCCGCCTCGATCATGATGGTCGAGCTGGTGTGTTCCGCCATCGCTGTGGCTCCTCCAGATGCGGTCCGGGTCCGGGACGGGACGTCTGCCGCGTGAAGGCTACCGCGCGCCGCCGGCTCACCACTCCAGGGCCCAGGGCCTTCCGGACCCGGCGAAGTGGCCCACGTTCACGCACTCGGTGGCGCCGACGCGCATGCGCCGGACCAGGGGCTGGTGGACATGGCCGAAGAGCGCGTACCTGGGGCGGGTCCTGCGGATGGCTTCGAGCAGGGCCCGGCTGCCGCGCTCGAAGCGGCGGGCCACGGTGTCGTAGAGCAGCTCGGGGACGTCCGGCGGGATGTGGGTGCACAGGACGTCGACCTCGCCGACGGCCTCGATCTTGGCGGCGTACTCCTCGTCGCCGATCTCGTAGGGGGTGCGCATCGGGGTGCGCAGGCCGCCGCCGACGAAGCCGAAGACGCGGCCGCCGATCTCCACGCGCTCGCCGTCCAGGACGGTGGTGCCGGGACCGGCGTATTCACGCCACAGGGCCGGCATGTCGACATTGCCGTAGGTGGCGTACGTCGGGGTGGGGAAGGCGGCGAACAGCTCGGCGTACTGCTTGCGGACCGCGCGCTCGATGGCCGGGACGCGGTCGACGCCCGCCCACAGCCGCGCGCCGAACGTCCTGGCCTCCTCGAAGCGGCGGGCGGTGCGCAGCTCGACCAGCCTGCTCGCGTTCCGTGCGCCGAACAGGTCGGGGAAGATGCCGCGCGAGTGATCGGCGTAGTCCAGGAAGAGCACGAGATCGCCCAGGCAGACGAGCGCGTCGGCGCCGTCCCCCGCGCGGGCGAGGTCCGCCGCGTTGCCGTGCACGTCACTGACCACATGGACCCGGAAAGCTGGCATGCGGATCACCCTAGGACGGCCGCCCGACCGGCGGTAGGGCCCGGGCCCACGGCCGGACCTGCGGTTACTTCCGAGTCGGGAAGGGGGTGGCGTACTGTGCGGTTCAGACCAACGGCGACGTGTGACGCACCGAACATCTGGGCCCGCCCCCCTACCGAACAAGCCATACCGGTGGGTAACGTCCGGGCAGTCCAGTAGTGCTCAGCCCCCCACTCGACTGAGCACCTGCCCGATCTTGGACCGCACCGTCGCAGCACACAACGTCGTGGCGCCGGCGCCCTATGTAGGAGCAGCAGTCTTGCGCGAGTTCAGCCTTCCGGCCCTGTACGAGGTCCCCGCGGACGGCAATCTGACCGACATCGTCCGTAGAAACGCCGCGCAGCACCCGGAGGTCGCCGTCATCGGCCGCAAGGTCGGCGGCAGCTGGCAGGACGTCGACGCCAGGACCTTCCTCGCCGAGGTGCGCGCCACCGCCAAGGGGCTGATCGCCGCCGGCGTGCGAGCGGGCGACCGCGTCGGCCTGATGTCCCGTACCCGGTACGAGTGGACGCTCCTCGACTTCGCCATCTGGAGCGCCGGCGCGGTGACCGTGCCGGTGTACGAGACCAGCTCGGCCGAGCAGATCCAGTGGATCCTCGGTGACTCCGGTGCCGTGGCCTGCGTCGTCGAACTGGACGCGCACGCCGCCGCCGTGGAGTCCGTCCGCCACGGGCTGCCCGCCCTCGCCCACGTCTGGCAGATCGACAAGGGCGGCGTCGAGGAGCTGCACCGCGCGGGCGCCGAGGTCTCGGACCAGACGGTCGACGAGCGCAGCGCGGTCGCCAAGGCCGACGACCCGGCCACCATCGTCTACACCTCCGGCACCACGGGCCGCCCCAAGGGCTGCGTCCTGACGCACCGCAGCTTCTTCGCGGAGTGCGGCAATGTGGTGGAGCGCCTCAAGCCCCTCTTCCGCACGGGCGAGTGCTCGGTCCTGCTCTTCCTTCCCGTGGCCCACGTCTTCGGACGCCTGGTCGAGGTCGCCGCGCTGATGGCGCCGATCAAGCTGGGCCACGCGCCCGACGTGAAGAACCTCACGGAGGAGCTGGCCTCCTTCCGGCCGACCATGATCCTGGGCGTCCCGCGCGTCTTCGAGAAGGTCTACAACTCCGCCCGCGCCAAGGCCCAGGCCGACGGCAAGGGCAAGATCTTCGACAAGGCCGCGGACACGGCGATCGCCTACAGCCGCGCGCTCGACACCCCCTCGGGGCCCTCCCTCGGCCTGCGGATCAAGCACAAGATCTTCGACAAGCTGGTCTTCAGCAAGCTGCGCGCGGTGCTCGGCGGCCGCGGCGAGTACGCGATCTCCGGCGGCGCCCCGCTCGGCGAGCGCCTCGGCCACTTCTTCCGCGGCATCGGCTTCACGGTCCTCGAGGGCTACGGCCTGACCGAGTCCTGCGCGGCCACCGCCTTCAACCCGTGGGACCGCCAGAAGATCGGCACGGTCGGCCAGCCGCTGCCGGGCTCGGTGGTGCGGATCGCCGACGACGGGGAAGTGCTGTTGCACGGCGAGCACCTGTTCTCGCGGTACTGGAACAACGAGGGCGCGACCGAAGAGGCCCTCGCCGACGGCTGGTTCCACACCGGCGACATCGGCACCCTCGACGAGGACGGCTATCTGCGCATCACCGGCCGCAAGAAGGAGATCATCGTCACCGCCGGCGGCAAGAACGTCGCCCCGGCCGTGATCGAGGACCGCATCCGGGCGCACGCGCTGGTCGCCGAGTGCATGGTCGTCGGCGACGGCCGCCCCTTCGTGGGCGCGCTGGTCACCGTGGACGACGAGTTCCTCGGCCGCTGGGCCGCCGAGCACGGCAAGCCCGCCGGGTCGACGGCCGCCTCCCTGCGCGACGACGCGGATCTGCTCGCGGCGATCCAGAGCGCGGTGGACGACGGCAACGCGGCGGTCTCCAAGGCGGAGTCCGTACGCAAGTTCCGGGTGCTGGCCTCGCAGTTCACGGAGGAGTCCGGGCATCTGACGCCGTCGCTGAAGCTGAAGCGGAACGTGGTGGCGAAGGATTACGCGGACGAGATCGAAGCGATTTACCGCGGGTAGCGTCGGCGGGTGCGCCCACTCGCCGTGGGGGGCCGCTTGAGGGGCGGCTCCCGGTCTCACGTGCTTTCCGCGCCCACTCGCCGTGGGGGGTCTGCCGTCTCGCGGCTTTCGGGGTTCTGTGGTTGCTCGCGCCGTTCCCCGCGCCCCGGGAAGGCGGGCTGCGCCCGCCTTCCCGTTGGCGGGGCGGCGCTCCTGCCTCAGGGGCGCGGGGAACTGCGCGAGCAACCCACGACGGCCGTCGGGTGAGCGACAACCCCCGGCCGCAGCCCTGCGCCCCTGAGGGCACTGGCTGCGGCTCGGGGCGCCCACCCGCCGTGGGGGGTCTGCCGTCTCGCGGCTTCCGGTTTCCTTCGGTTGCTCGCGCCGTTCCCCGCGCCCCTGGAAGGCGGGCTGCGCCCGCTTCCTCGATGGGCGGGGCGCAGGCCCTGCCTCAGGGGCGCGGGGCACTGCGCGAGCGGCCCACGACGGCCGTCGGGGGACTGGCAACCCTTAGAGCACGGCGCGGAGCCGTTCCGCCAGGAGGTCCCAGCGCCATTTTTCCTCCACCCAGGCGCGGCCCCGCTCGCCCATGCGGGCGCGCAGCTCCGCGTCCGCCAGCAGCGCGGTGACGCGGTCCGCCGCCTCCTCGGGGGCGCCGCCCCGGACGACCCAGCCCGTCTCCCCGTCCAGGACCGCGTCCGGCGCCCCGCCGGAGTCGCCGGCGACGACGGGCAGCCCGGTCGCGGACGCCTCCAGGTAGACGATGCCGAGGCCCTCGACGTCCAGGCCCCCGCGCCGGGTCCGGCACGGCATGGCGAAGACGTCGCCGGCGCCGTAGTGCGCGGGCAGCTCCTCCCACGGCACCGCGCCGGTGAAGCGCACGGAGTCCGCGACGCCGGTCTCGGCGGCCAGCTTGCGCAGGTCGCTCTCGTAGGGGCCGCCGCCGACGACCAGGAGCACCGCCTCCGGCTCCGCGGCGAGAATCCTCGGCATGGCGAGGATCAGCGTGTCCTGCCCCTTGCGCGGCACGAGCCGCGAGACGCAGACCACGACGGGGCGGTCGCTCAGGCCGAGCCGGGCCCGCACGGCGTCTCCCCCGGACCCCGGGTGGAAGGTCTTCTCGTCGACCCCGGGCGGCAGTTGGACCATGCGATCCGCGGCGGCCGGCGTCAGCGCGGCGGCGATGCGCGAGCGCGTGTACTCGCCGAGGTAGGTGATCGTGTCCGTCGACTCGCCGATCCGCCGCAGGAGTTGCCGCGAGGCGGGCAGCTGGGCCCAGCCGGCCTCGTGGCCGTGCGTGGTGGCGACGAGCCGCGTGGCGCCCGCCCTGCGCAGTGCGGGCGCCATGAGCCCGAGCGGCGCGGCCGCCCCGAACCACACCGACGTACAGCCGTGTTCGCGCAGCAGGGAGACGGCGCGGCGGGTGGCGCGCGGGGTGGGCAGCAGCATCGTCGTGGGGTCCCGGACGACCTTGAAGGGCTGCTCGGCGTCGAAGGCCGCGGTGGCCTCGGCGCCCTCGCGGCCGCGCTTCCAGGTGGACGCGTAGACGACGAGCCGCTCGGGGTCCAGGCGCAGCGCCATGTTGTGCAGGAACGCCTGGATGCCACCGGGCCTGGGCGGGAAGTCGTTCGTGACGATCAGGGTCTTGTGCATCGCGCACGACAGTACCGAACGGCCCGGCCTCTTCGTCCGCCGCCGGTCCCACCCGGCATCATGACTCCACGAATCGTGATGAAGCATGCGAAAAGGGGCGAGGCGCGCATGGCAGGCACAACACGCATCCTGGCCGTCTGGGCCCCGACCAGGATCCTCCTGCTGCTCTGCGTGTTCCGGGTGCTCGTCGTCCCGGGCCCGGACGTCACGAGCGATGTCTCGGTCATCTACCAGGGCTGGTACGAGGTCCTGCGCACCGGCACCTTCCCGCTCGACGACGTCACCTGGCAGTACCCGCCCGCCGCCGCCCTCGCCGTCCTCTCCCCCGCCCTGCTGCCCTTCCTCGACTACACCTCGGCTTTCTTCGTCCTCGCCTTCCTCGCGGACACGGCGGTCTGCGGGCTGCTCCTGTACGCGGGACGGCGGCCCGACAAGTCGCCGCGCGGCCTGTGGGTGTGGGTCGTGGGCGTGCCCCTGCTCGGCCCGACCGTGTACGCCCGCTACGACGTGATGGTGACCGCCGTCGCGGTCGCCGCGCTGCTCGCGGGGGCCGGCCGGCCCCGGGTCGCGGGGGCCCTCGCCGGGTTCGGGGCACTGCTCAAGGGGTGGCCGGTGCTGCTGCTCGTCGGCACCCCGCGCGGGCGGGTGACGCGACGGTCCTGGTCCGCCGCGGCGGGCACCGCGCTCGGCGCCGCGCTGGTGTTCCTCGTGGCGATGCCGGGGGCGCTCGCGTTCCTCACCTTCCAGCGTGACCGCGGCACCGAGGTGGAGTCCCTCGGGGCCCTCGTCTTCCACGTCGGGCGCCACCTCGGCTGGCGGGGCGAGGTCCGGCTCAACTACGGCTCGGTGGAGTTCCTCGGCCCGTATGTCCCCCTGGTGAGCGCGGCGGCGCAGCTCCTGTCGGCGGCGGCCCTGAGCTGGCTCGTCGCGTGGCGGCGGTACGCCCGGGCCCGGGCGGCGAACACCCTCGCGGACGCGGCCTTCGTGGCCGTGCTGCTCTTCACCGTGACGAGCCGGGTGATCAGCCCGCAGTACATGCTGTGGCTGGTCGGCGCGGCCGCCGTGTGTCTGGCGTTCCGCACGAGCCGCATGGAGCTGCCGGTCCGCCTGGTGCTGGTGGCCACGTTCGTGACGTTCCTGGAGTTTCCGGTGTGGTTCTCGCACGTCGTGGCCGGCGACCTGCTGGGCGTCGCCCTGATGTGCGTACGCAACGGCCTGCTGGTGGCGGCGACGCTGCTGGCCTGCCGCACCCTGTGGCGCCAGAGCCTGTCCGAGCCACGCGAGCGGGCGGGCGGGACCGCGCCGGGGCGGGTCAGCCCAGCTCCGAGCGCAGATACGTGCGCCAGCGCGCCGTGAAGTCGCGCGGGGTGGTGCGCAGGACGTCCCGCAGCGCGTCCCGGACCGCGCCCGCCCGCCGGTCGTGCTCCCCGACGGCCCGGTAGAAGTCCGTCAGTTTCCGCTCGCCCCACCCGTCCGCGATCATCCGGCAGGCCAGCCACGCGCCCTCGTACGACTGGGCCAGCCGGCCGGTGTCGTCGTCGAACCCGAAGTCCTCGTCCTCGGGCAGCGCGCCGGGCAGCCGGCCGCCGCGCACCGCCCGCCGCAGCTCGGGCGCGGCCTGCCGCGCGGTGCGGTCCGTGCCGCGGTAGCCGACCCAGTCCGCGAAGCCCTCGGAGAGCCAGAGCGGGGTGGCCCCGGAGGTGTGCGCGCGGGTCGCCACGTGGGCCGTCTCGTGGGTCAGGACGACCTGTTTGCCGAGGTCCCCGAGGATGCCGTACGCCTCGGGGTTGACGAGGATCCGGTCCGCCGGGGCGCGCCCCGAGCCGCCCGCCTCGCCGGTGGTGACCGCCGCTATCCCCCGGTAGCCGGACACCGGCGCGCCGAGGAGGTCCGCCATGTCCTTCAGGGAGCGGGGCACGATGACGACGACCTTCCCCGCCCACGCGCCCGGCCAGGCGTCCCGCACGGCGGGCACCGCCCGGTCGGCGGGACCGGCGAGGCCGCGCAGCTCCTCGGCGCTGTGCCCGACCCCGAGGACGAGGCTGTGCCGGCCCCGCACGACCGCGACGCGCCCCTGGTCCCAGAGCTGCTCGCCCGCCTGCCGTGCGGGCCGCTCGGAGGTGACGTACCACTGCCCGCCGTGCCGTTCCAGCGTGAACGTGCGCGCGGCGGTGCGCGGGGCGCGGTCGTGGTCCTTGAGGCGGTAGCGCAGTTCGGCGCTCGCGGTGGCCCGGGAACCGGTGCGGTGCAGGCTCTTGAGGCGGTAGTCCCAGGAGTCCAGCGGCAGGGCGCGCACGCGGGCCAGGAGATCCGGCGGACGGGGCGCGCCGGCCGCCCGCCGCTCGGTGCGGTCGTAGGCCTGCTCGTCCCGGTCCAGGACCGCGTGCGCGCGCCGCTCCAGGAGTCTGCGGACGTCCCCGGCGGCGGCGTCCGGTACGGGGTCGGCTCCGCAGCCGGACAGCAGGGCGAGGCAGAGCGCGGCGCACAGCGCCACCGCCCACGACCCACGCCCGCCACCGGCCATCTTCCCGATCGTACGGGGCGGCGGCGGGCGCCCCGCGGTCAGATCCGGGTCACGGAGGAGACCGGCATCATGCCGACGGGGTCGTAGCGGACCGGTGCGCCGGGGTGGGGGGCGTGCACCACCTGGCCGTTGCCCACGTACATCCCGATGTGACTGGCGTCGTCGCGGTAGGCGACGAGGTCACCGGGCCGCGCCTGGGCCAGTGGCACCTGCCGTCCGGCGTACCGCTGGGCCTGCGAGGTGCGCGGCAGGCCGACGCCGGCCTGGGCGTAGGACCACTGCATGAGGCCCGAGCAGTCGAAACCGGAGGGTCCGTTGCCGCCCCACACGTAGGGGCGGCCGATGGCGGACCGGACGGCGGCGAGGGCGGCGGCGGCCCGGGCGGAGGGAGCGGCGCCGGGCTGTGGCAGGTCCTCGCGGCCGCTGGTGCGCGAGGATCTCTCGC
The DNA here is from genome assembly GCF_055581265.1 of Streptomyces sp. NPDC031466. NCBI lineage: Bacteria > Bacillati > Actinomycetota > Actinomycetes > Kitasatosporales > Streptomycetaceae > Streptomyces > Streptomyces sp. NPDC031466. The sequence continues at coordinate 381,476 of NZ_JBVIJT010000002.1, read as the reverse complement.
GGGCCTCGCGCTCCTTGCTCGGCAGCGCGTTGAGCAGCCGCCTGGCCTGGGCGAGCTTGTGCTCGACGGTGCGCTTGTGGCGGGCGACGACGGCGCGGCTCCTCTCCAGCTCGACGAGTTTGTGACCCGCCTCGGTGCGCTGCTGGGCGAGGCCGCGCTGCGCCCGGCGCAGATCGGCGAGCCGGCCCGCGTGCCGGGTGCTGACGCGGTCCAGGGTCGTGGCCTTGTCGAGGTAGCCCTCCGGGTCGGAGGAGAGCATCAGCTGGAGCGTGGGGTCGATGCCGCCCTCGCGGTACTGCGCCCCGGCGAGCGCGCCGAGCGAACCGCGCATCTCGTTGATCCGCTGCTGGCCGCGCGCGATGCTGTCCCTGGCCCGCTCGACCTGCGCGCGCAGCCTGTCCGCGCGCTCGTCGGCCTTGTTGTAGGCCTCGGTCGCCTGCTCGGCCTGTTCGTACAGCCGGTCCACCATGGAGCGGGTGTCGGACGGCTTGTCCCGCGGTGCCGCGCCCGCGGGCACGCCGCCGAGAGCGACGGCCGCGGTGGCGGCGGCGGCCGTGAGGACGGTGGCGCGCGTGCTCCGGTCGATGCCGGGACGGGCGGGACGGCGATGGGACACCACGGGTAGCCGCTCTCCCTTCCGCTGGAGGACCCCCGGCCGGCCCGGGGGAATGCGCGCCGACAGTAGCCGTGCGGATACCCGGCGGCCAACGACCCGGATGGGTGCGGACAGCGCGACGCCCCGCCTCAGACGCAGGTCATCAGCGGGGCGCGGGGGTCAGCGGGAGGTGCCGTAATTCGCCCGTTCGGACGGTGCGGCAGGCGTGTTGACGTCAGGCGACGCGGACGCCGAACTGGAAGTCGCCGAGGTACTCCATCGCCTCGTAGCGCACCACGGCGCCCGGCTTGGGGGCGTGCAGCACCTGGCCGTTGCCGGCGTAGAGGCCGACGTGCGCGAGGTTGTTGAAGAACACGAGGTCGCCGGGCTTCAGTTCACCGCGGCCGATCTTGGTGCCGTCGTTCTGCTGCGTGTACGTGGTCCGGGTGATGGAGACGTCGGCCTGGGCGTACGACCACTGGGTCAGCCCGGAGCAGTCGAAGGAGTTGGGGCCGGTGCCGCCGGAGACGTACGGCTTGCCGAGCTGGGTGGCGGCGGCGTTCAGGGCGGCGGCGCCGCGGCCGGAGGCGGGGGCCTCCTTGCCGAGGTCCACGGGCTTGTCGGCGGCGCGGTCGGCGGCACGGCTCGCGCGCTGCTTCTCCTTGGCGGCCAGGTCCGACTTCTCCTTGGCCGTCAGGGTGTTGAGGAGTTTCTGCGCCTCGCCGAGCTTGCCCTGGACCTCGCGCTTCTTCTTGCCCAGTTCCGTACGGGTGTCGGCGAGGTCGTCCAGCTTGCCGGCGGCCTCCTTGCGCTGCTGCGCGAGGTCCCGCTGCTTCTTCTGGATCTTCTTGAGCGCCTCGACCTGCTGGCTGCTCAACTGGTCCAGGGTGGACGCCTTGTCGAGGTAGTCGTCCGGGTCGGAGGAGAGGAACAGCTGGAGGGAGGGGTCGATGCCACCGGAGCGGTACTGGGCACTGGCCATCGTGCCGAGGCCGTCGCGCAGGTCGTTGAGCTGCTCCTGGCCCTTGGCGACCTTGTCCTGGAGAGCGTCGATCTGCTTCTCCAGCTTCTCCTGCTTCTCCTTGGCCCCGTTGTACTTGTCGGTGGCCCGCTCCGCGTCCTCGTAGAGCTTGTCGACCTTGGACTTGACCTCGTCCTTGCCCGGCTTCGGCGCGGCCTGGGCGGCACCCTGCGAGGTGAGGGCCACGGCAGCGGCGGCGGTCGCGGTGAGCACGGTCACGCGAGTGCGGCTCGGCTGCTTGGGTCGACGGTGGGACGCCACTCGGGCGGCTCCTTCTTCCTCCGGCCGCCTACCGAGACGCGGCGGGCGGGTACCACCGCCGCCACCCCGGATGGGTGATCAACCGAGCGGGGGTTCGAAGGGTGACCCTAGTGACCTTCTTGTGATCAGTTCAAATCACGTCGGCAAAAAATCGGTCGCGAAGCGCATTCTTTACCGATAACGCACAGCCGGTGATGTCCTTCTGACGCTACGCCACTCCGGCCGACGCCCAATTCGGGCATACGGCTCAGGAGTTGCACCAGGCCCTTTAGCCCCGCGAAAGCCTCTTCAGCAGGACCGCCGAAGCCACCGGCCGCGCGCCCGCCTTCGCGATCCCGTCGGCCACCTCACGGTCGGTCGACACGACGACCACGGGCCTGCCGGACGGCTCCGCGCGCACCAGCTGGCGGATCAACTCGTCCGCCGTGACACCGGGTTTGGAGAACAGCACCCGCACCCCGCGCGGCGGCGCCAGCAGCACCGGAGCGGCCAGTTCCGCGCCGTCGAAGACGCAGGTGACCTCGGCGCCCGACTGGAGGGCGAGCTGCGAGAGCGAGCCGAGCAGGCGCAGCCGCTGCTTCTCCAGCGGCATGGTCGGATAGCCCGTCTTGGTGACGTTGTAGCCGTCGACGACCAGATGCGCCTGGGGCAGCGCGAGCAGCTGGTCCAAGATCGCCGGATCGTTCTCGGAGAGGGCGCGGGCGGCGATGTCCTTGGGGGACATCCGGCCGGGCTCCACGGCGTCCACGGTCTCGGCGGGGCGCACGGAGACCGGCGGCAGGGCCAGCTCGCGCCGCAGCCCCTGGGCCGACTCCAGGACCGTGTCGAGCAGCAGGCGCACCCGCATGTCCTCCACGCTGCGCCCCTCGCGGACGGCCCTGCGGCTGGCCTCCAGGGCGGCCTCGGTCTCGCCGAGCCGTGCCTTGAGCCGCCGCGTCTCGCTCTCGGCGGCGGACAGGAGCGCCTGCTGCTCGGCGCGGACCGCCTCGGTCTCGGCGGTCGCCTTGCGCAGCGCCGCCTCGCCGCGCTTGACGTCACTGAGCGCCCCGCGCAGCTTGCGGTGCATCGATTCGGCTTCCCTGCGCGCCGCTTCCAGCTCCGCGCGCAGCCGCTCCGTCTCCGCCCTGGTCTGGCCGCGGGCGGCGGCCAGCTCCTCGCGCAGCCGCTCCAGCTCGGCCCTGGTCTCCTCCTGCACGCGCTCGGCGTCCGCCCGCTGGGCCTCCTCGCCCGCGGCGGTCACCAGCTTCACCCAGCCGGTCGGGCGCAGCACGAAGGCCGCGGCGGCCACGTCCAGGGGGTCGGCGGCCGGCGGCGGGGTGCCCGCGTCGAGGGCGGCGGCCAGCTCGGCCTGCGCCTCCCTGAGGCGCTCACCGATGCGCTGGCGGAAGAGGGTGTCGCCCTCCAGGGCCGCCGCCATGGCGTTGGCCGCGAACTTGGCGCGCCGGGTGGGCGTGAAGCGGGCGTACTGCCTCAGCTGGGCGGGCAGTTCCGCCATGGTCAGCCCGCCGAAGCCGTCCGAGACGATCTGCACGACCCGTCGGCGCACCCCGTCGGGCAGCGGACGGTCGAGCACCTCAGCGGTGCCGTCGTCCGGCTCCCCGCCCGCGCTCTCCACCATCCGTCACCCCACTAGCCGTGCGGGCCCGCTCCCTCAGGAGTCGGTGCCCGGCCTGTCCACGAGTTCCACCTGATCCACCGCGTTGCACCAGCGGCAGCGCACCGACTCGATGGTCTCACTGACCACCTCGCGTTCCTCGACGTTCGACTCACCGGCCAGGTCGAGATGCACATACTCGACGACCTTGGAGGTGCGGGTCACGTCGAAACGCGTGAGATTGCCGCAGAGCGTGCAGCGCCACCGGGTGGTGGCGGTCGGCAGGGGAACCGTCATCGTGGCTGTTCGCTTTCCTCGGTGGCGTGCCCGCCCGCGGTGCTCCGCGAGGCGCATCGCCCGTAACCCTAAGGCCTGTAAGGGTCGCCGTGCGGCGGTGTCCGGCCCGGCATGGCGGTCTATGCCGGTAGCTCCCGTTACGTCATGCTCTGCCCATGATCAAAGCATGGAGCCCGAAGGCGGTCCGGCTGCTGGGGGGCCGGTCGGCCCCGATGACCCATGGCCTGATCGCCGCCTGCTGCCTGATCTTCGTGATCTCCCCGGTCTCCGGGTTCAATCCCGCCCACGGCACCGGCGACCAGCTGCTCGCCGCGCAACAGGCCTACTTCGAGCGCTGGGGCGTGGTCCCCGCCGAGCTGTTCAGCGGCGTCCCACGGGCCGCCCTGGGCCCGTTCACCGCGCTGTTCGTGCACGGCAGCTGGGTGCACCTGCTCGGGAACATGCTGTTCCTGTACGTCTTCGGGGCCATGGTCGAACAGCGCATGGGGCACCTGCCCTACGCGCTCTTCTACGTCATCTGCGGCTATCTGGCCCTGCTCGCCTACGCGGCGGCGCACGCGGGCTCCGACCAGACCCTCGTCGGCGCCTCCGGGGCGATCTCCGCGGTCCTCGGCGCCTTCCTGCGCCTCTTCCCGAAGGCGCGCGTCACCAGCCTCTTCCCGTTCCTGTTCTTCCTGCCCCTGCGCTTTCCCGCCTGGCTCGTGCTGCCGTTCTGGGTGACGCTCCAGTGGCTGGCGGCGGGGCAGGCCGGCAAGGGCACCGGAGTGGCCTATCTGGCCCACCTCGTCGGCTTCTCGCTGGGCTTTCTCTACGCCTGGGGGTGGTCCGCGCGGAAGGCTAAGGTGACAGGCACAGCAGTACCGGCCACCGAGGGAGACAGCCAGCCGTGATCACCGCGATCGTGCTCATCAAGACCAGCGTGGACCGGATTCCGGAGATCGCCGAGTCGATCGCCGCGCTCGACTCGGTCAGCGAGGTCTTCTCCGTGACCGGCACCTACGACCTGATCGCGATGGTGCGGGTGCCGCGCCACGACGACCTCGCGGACGTCATCCCCGGACGGATCAGCAAGATCCCCGGCGTGGAGGCGACGGACACCCACGTGGCGTTCCGCACGTACTCGCAGCACGACCTGGAGGCGGCGTTCGCGATCGGCCTCGACTCCTAGCCCGCGGTGTGGCCGGGGCCTCTCAGGCGGCGCCGGTGTCCGGCACGCAACGGCCGTCCTGCGTGCGGTAGCTCCAGCGCGCGCCGTCGGCCACCAGTTCCTTGACGGCGCCCACGAACCGCTCGACGTGCTCGTCCGGGGTGCCCGCGCCGAAGCTCACGCGGATCGCGTTCAGGGACTTCTCGCCGGGTGCGGCCTCGGGAGCGCCGCACTCGCCGGGCTCCTCGCCCCCGGCGCCGAGCAGGGTGCGCACCAGCGGGTGGGCGCAGAACAGGCCGTCGCGTACGCCGATGCCGTACTCGGCGGAGAGCGCGGCGGCGAAGTGCGAGCTGTTCCAGCCGTCCACCACGAAGGAGATGACGCCCACGCGCGGCGCGTCGTCACCGAAGAGCGAGAGGATCCGCACGGCGGGCACCTCGGCGAGCCCCTCGCGCACCTTCGCGATCAAGTGCTGCTCGCGGGCGACCAGCTCCTCGAAGCCGGCCTCGATGAGCGCCTTGCAGGCGGAGGCGATGGAGTAGACGCCGATCACGTTCGGCGAGCCGGCCTCGTGGCGGGCGGCGCTCTCGTGCCACTCGACGTCCACGCCGCCGCCTGCCTCCTTGGGGCGTCGCGCCACCTTCCGCGAGGCGCCGCCGCCCGCGAGGTAGGGCTCGGCCTGCCGCAGCCAGTCGGAGCGTCCCGCGAGCACGCCCGAGCCGAACGGCGCGTACAGCTTGTGCCCGGAGAAGGCCACCCAGTCGACGTCCAACTCCCGTACGGAGACCGGGTGGTGGGGGGCGAGCTGCGCGGCGTCCAGGACGATGCGGGCGCCGTGGGCGTGCGCGGCGGCGGCCAGCTCCCGCACCGGCCACAGCTCGCCGGTGACGTTCGAGGCGCCGGTCACGCACACCAGGGCGGGCCCGTAAGGTTCGCGGTCGGCCAGTGCCCGCTCCAGGGTCCGCACGGCCTCGGCGTGGGTGCGCGGCGCGTCGAGGTAGGTGACGCGGGCGTCCCGCCAGGGCAGCAGCGAGGCGTGGTGCTCGGTCTCGAAGACGAAGACCTCGCAGCCGGCGGGCAGCGCGGCGGCGAGCAGGTTCAGCGAGTCGGTGGTGGACCGGGTGAAGACGACCTGGTCGTCCGCGCGGCAGTCGAGGAACTCCGCGACGGCCGTACGGGAGTTCTCGAAGAGGTCGGTGGACAGCTGCGAGAGGTACCCGGCGCCGCGGTGCACGCTGCCGTAGTACGGCGCGTACGCGGCCACGTCGTCCCACACCCGCTGGAGCGCCGGCGCGCTCGCCGCGTAGTCGAGGGCGGCGTACGTCACCTCCCCGCCGGTGACGAGCGGCACGGTGACGTCCCGGCCGAGGACGGCCAGCGGGGCGCAGACGGACGAGTCGGCGGCAACGGCGGAAACAGACATGGCGAACTCCCGTAAGAGACAAGTGAGTTCACTGCGTCGACGCGCGTACGGCAGAGGTACGGCGGTGCAGTGACGAAAAGAAGAAGGTGTGCGGAAAAGGGGCGACGAGGCCCTAACACATTCGCTTGCTCACGAGACTGCTCCCTTGAGGACCAGGACCCCAGGGCTGTGACATCCACCGATGTCCAGGGGTCCGCGCTTGCCATACGCCTTGCTGCGTACGACCTGGTCTTCACCCGGGGCACCCCGCCACGGACGGAGGGTTGCCGGACAGCGGGCCGGGGCCGTAGTCGCTGTCACTCATGACCTGTGCAGCATCTTGCCACACGATCTTCGACGCGCAAGGCGCGGTCCAGAATCCGGACCGCGCCTCGCGTCACACGGGTGCGGGGAGGTCAGCGGTTGCTGGCCGCCACCCAGCGCTCCAGGGCCTGCTTGGCGGCCCCGGAGTCGATCGACTCGGCCGCCCGGTCCATGCCCGTGCGGATCTGTTCGGTGAGGGTCCCCGGCTCCTGCGCGAGGGCCACCAGGGCCGCCGCCGAGTTCAGCAGGACCGCGTCGCGCACCGGCCCCTTCTCGCCGTCGAGCAGCCGCAGCGCCACCTCGGCGTTGTACGCGGCGTCGGCGCCGCGCAGCGCCTCGACGGGCACCAGGTCGATCCCCACGTCGCGCGGGTCGAAGGCCTCCTCGCGCACGGCGCCGTCGCGCACCGTCCAGACCCGGGAGGTCGCCGTCGTCGTCAGCTCGTCCAGTCCGTCGTCGCCGCGGAAGACCAGCGAGGAGTTGCCGCGCTCGGCGAAGACACCGGCGACGACCGGCGCCATCCGCGCGTCGGCGACCCCGACGGCCTGGGCGCGCACCCGGGCCGGATTGGTGAGCGGGCCCAGCAGGTTGAAGACGGTCCGGATGCCCAGCTGGCCGCGCGCGGCGCCGGCGTGTCGCAGCGCCGGGTGGAACTTCACCGCGAAGCAGAAGGTGATCCCCGCCTCCTCGGCGACCTCCACGACCCGCTCGGGGGTCAGCTGGAGGTTGACGCCGAGCCTCTCCAGCACGTCGGAGGCACCGCTGGCCGAGGACGCGGCGCGGTTGCCGTGCTTGACGACCTTCGCGCCGGTGCCGGCCACGACGATGGCGGACATGGTGGAGATGTTGACGGTCTTGGCGCCGTCACCGCCGGTGCCGACGATGTCGACGGTCCGCCCCGGCACCTCGATCACGTTGGCGTGGTCGTACATGGTGCGGACCAGGCCGGAGATCTCCTGCACGGTCTCGCCCTTGGCCCGCAGCGCCACGACGAATCCCGCAATCTGGGCGTCGGTGGCCTCGCCGCGCATGATGCGGTCCATGGCCCAGGCCGTGTCGTCGGCGCTCTGGTCGCGCCCGTCGAGCAGGCCGTTCAGCACGTCGGGCCAGGAACGGCCCGCCGCGGTCGTGCCTCCTGCGGGGGTCACAGCGCTCATGGCCGCTCCTGGTGTTCGTCTGTCGGGGAAGGAGGAGCCCGACGCGTCGACCGGGTCGGGTCCTCGGTGTCCACCCTATCCAGCCGCCGGGACGGCAAAGAGCCCCGTCCATGAACCGGACGGGGCTCTCGCCGTGGCGACCATGTGGGTCCCCCGCTCCGGCGGAGCCGGGAGTGGGGGAGGTCAGAGCTCGTGGAGCTTCAGGTGATCAGTGGTGGCCGTGGCCGCTGGTGATCTCCTTGTACTCCTCGACGGTGGGCTTGGGGATCTGGTTGTCCTGCCCGTAGTAGCCCTGGGAGAGCTTGGCCCGGAGCTTCTGCGAACCGGACACCTTGCGCTCGACGCCGTTCTCGTCGACCGACGGGCCGATCTCGGCCGGCGCGTACTGCTCGTGCGCGGTGAGCGTGTGCAGCTGCCCCTGGTCGAGCGGCTCGTGGACCTCGATGAACTCACCGTGCGGCAGGCGCTTGATGATGCCCGACTCGCGGCCGTGCAGCACCTTGTCCTTGTCCCGGCGCTGGAGGCCCAGGCAGATCCGCTTGGTGACGATGAAGGCGATGACCGGTCCGACGAAGAAGAAGATCCGGACGAACCAGGTGATCGCGTTCAGCGACAGGTGGAAGTGCGTGGCCCACAGGTCGTTGCCGCCACCGACGAGCATGATCATGTACGCGGTGATCCACGCGACACCGAAGGCCGTACGGGTCGGGACGTTGCGCGGGCGGTCCAGGATGTGGTGCTCGCGCTTGTCCCCGGTGACCCAGGACTCGATGAACGGGTAGACCGCGATGGCCGCGAGGACCAACGGGAAGATCACCAGCGGGATGAACACACCGAGGACCAGCGTGTGGCCCCAGAGGTTGATCTCCCAGCCCGGCATGACACGGATCAGGCCCTCGGCGAAGCCCATGTACCAGTCGGGCTGGGCGCCGGTGGACACGTGGTCCGGACGGTAGGGGCCCATCGCCCAGATCGGGTTGATCGAGGCGATGGCCGCGATGGCCGCGATGACACCGAAGACCAGGAAGAAGAAGCCTCCGGCCTTGGCCATGTACACGGGCAGCAGCGGCATGCCGACGACGTTCTTGTTGCTCTTGCCGGGGCCCGCGAACTGCGTGTGCTTGTGGTAGAAGACCAGGATCAGGTGCGCCACCATCAGGCCCAGCATGATGCCCGGCAGCAGCAGGATGTGCACCGAGTAGAACCGCGCCACGAAGTCGCCGCCCGGGAACTCCCCGCCGAACAGGAACATCGACAGATACGTGCCGACGACCGGGACGGACAGGATCGCGCCCTGCATGAAGCGCACACCGGTGCCGGAGAGCAGGTCGTCCGGGAGCGAGTAACCGGTGAAACCGGTGAACATGCCGAGGACGAACAGCAGGAAGCCGAACAGCCAGTTGACCTCACGCGGCTTGCGGAAGGCGCCCGTGAAGAACACGCGCATCATGTGCACGAACATGCCGGCGAGGAAGATCAGCGCCGCCCAGTGGTGGATCTGCCGGATCAGCAGACCACCGCGCACATCGAAGGAGATGTGCATGGTCGAGTTGAACGCCTCGGACATCAGCTGTCCCTGCAGCGGGACGTAGCTGCCGTGGTACTCCACCTCGTTCATCGACGGGTGGAAGAACAGCGTCAGATACACACCCGTGAGGATGATGATGATGAAGCTGTACATGCAGATCTCGCCGAGCATGAAGGACCAGTGGTCCGGGAAGATCTTGCGCATGTTGGCCTTGGCCAGGGAGTAGATCCCAAGACGGCCGTCGGCCCAGTCGGCCACCCGCTCGCCGGCGGGTGCCTTCTTCTTGTTGTCGCTGCTCATCAGGTCAGCCCCTCTCGAAGAAGGCAGGACCGACGGGCTCTTCGAAGTCGCCGAGCGCCTCGAGGTAGCCCTCCTCGTTCACACCGATGCGCAGCTGCGGCAGGGCGTGACCAGCGGGGCCGAAGATCACTCGGGCACCGTCGGAGAGGTCGAAGGTGGACTGGTGGCACGGGCACAGGACGTGGTGCGTCTGCTGCTCGTACAGGGAGATCGGGCAGCCCACGTGGGTGCAGATCTTGGAGTACGCCACGACGCCCTCGTGCGACCACTCGAGCTCGCGCTTGTCCTTGATGTTCTCCGGCTGGATCCGGACGATCATCAGGGCGGCCTTGGCGATCTGGGTCTGGAAGTCGTGGTCGTGCTCCGACATGCCCTCGGGCATGGCGAACGTCAGCGAACCGACCTGCACGTCCGAGGGGCGCAGCGGCTCGTTCGTGTTCATGTTGACGAGCTTCTTGCCCTTGGCCCACTTGGTGTGCCGGAGCTTGTCCTCGGGCAGCGGACCGAGGTCGCGCAGGAGGACGACACCGGAGAGCGGGACCAGGGCCAGCGCGCCGAACATCGTGTTGCGGATCAGCTTGCGCCGGCCGAACTGCGACTCCGCGGCACCGGCCTTGAAGTCGGCCATGACCTTGGCCCTGACCTCGGGCTCGGCCTCGATCGGGTGACGCTCGTCGGCGACCTCCACATCGGACATCAGGGTGCGGGCCCAGTGGACCGCACCCGCGCCGATGCAGAAGAGCGCGAGGCCGAGGGTCAGACCCAGGGCGAAGTTGAGCCCGCTGATGTGTCCGATCGGCCAGACGAAGACGCTGCGGTCGGCCGGGATGGTCACGAACGCGGCGATGAAACCGACCGTGGCCAGCATGGACAGCGTGAACAGGAACGCGATCGCACGCTCGGAGCGCTTCGCGGCCCGCTCGTCGATGTCCTGGATGCGGTGCTGGTGGGGCGGGAGCCCCGGGTCGGCGAACGGGTTCTCGTCCGCGACCGCCACCGAACCGTGCTCGGGCTCGGTCACCTGCTTGCTGGGCAGGTTCTCTTCTGGAATCTCTTGGCTACTCATGACTTCTTGGCCTTTGCGGTCCGAGCGGCGACCCACACGGCGACCGCGATCAGCGAGCCGAGACCGAAGATCCAGCCGAAGAGGCCTTCACTGACCGGGCCCAGCCCACCCAGCTTGAGACCGCCGGGGCTCTGGGTCTTCTCGCCGTTGACCGCGTCGAGGTACGCGATGATCTCCTTCTTCTCCTTCTCCGGCATCGTGGTGTCGGGGAAGGACGGCATGTTCTGCGGGCCGGTCTGCATGGCCTCGTAGATGTGCTTCGGGGAGACACCTTCGAGTGACGGCGCGTACTTGCCGTGCGTCAGCGCGCCACCCTCACCGGTGAAGTTGTGGCACTGCGCGCAGTTGGTGCGGAACAGCTCACCACCCTTGGCGATGTCCGCCCCGGCCGGGCTGTACTGCTTCTCGGTGGGGACCGAGGGACCGGCGCCGAGCGAGGAGATGTACGCCGCGAGCTGGTCGATCTGGGCCTGGTTGTAAATGACCTTCTTCTTGGGCGCCTGGGCACCCTGCTGCTGGAGCGGCATACGCCCGGTGCCGACCTGGAAGTCGACCGCCGCGGCGCCCACGCCCGTCAGCGGCGGACCGTCGGAGGACCCCTGACCGCCGGTTCCGTGGCAGCTGGAGCAGCCCACGGCGTAGAGCTTCTTGCCCTCGTCGATGGCGAGGGACTGGGCGGTGTCGTCGGCCTGCGCCTTGTCCGCCGGCGCGAACGCGGCGTACAGCCCCCCGGTGGCCGCCAGCGCGAGGAGTAGGACGACGACCGCCGCCAGCGGATGGCGTCGTCGTGCGGAGAGCTTTTTCACGGATTACCCCGGTGTCAGGATCTTCTGCGTCGATGCTGGAATGTGTCGGTACGTCGCGTGAGCGACCCCGCCGATTACTTGATCATGTAGATCGTGGCGAAGAGTCCGATCCAGACCACATCGACGAAGTGCCAGTAGTAGGACACGACGATGGCTGCGGTCGCCTGTTCATGGGTGAACTTCCTGGCCGCGTAGGTGCGGCCGAGGACCAGCAGGAAGGCGATCAGGCCGCCTGTCACATGCAGTCCGTGGAAGCCGGTGGTCAGGTAGAAGACCGAGCCGTACGGGTCGGAGGAGAGCGAGAGCCCGTCCTTCTTGACCAGCTCGGTGTACTCGAACACCTGACCGCCGATGAAGATCGCACCCATGATGAAGGTGACGATGAACCACATCCGGAGCTTCTTCACGTCGCCACGCTCAGCGGCGAACACGCCGAGCTGACACGTGAGAGAGGAGAGCACCAGGATGGTGGTGTTCGTCGCCGAGAACGGGAAGTTCAGGGCCGAAGCCATTTCCTTCCAGTGATCAGGACCTGTCACCGATCGCAGGGTGAAGTACATCGCGAAGAGGGCCGCGAAGAACATCAGCTCGGAACTCAGCCAGATGATGGTTCCGACGCTGGTGAGGTTCGGTCGATTGACCGGCGGGTGCGCGTGCCCGGTATCTACTGTCGTTGCTGTCGCCACGACCGACATTATGTCGGTCGCTTATCCCGCCCTCACCCCGGGGGGTGCCGTTCGGAGTGTCTGCGGGGTGTGTCCTGCCCGTATGGCCCATCGGAGGCCTGTCCGAACCGCTGTTGACGGGGTGTCGGGAGGAGTAGCATCCGCGCATCGGTCCCCGATCCCACGACGGCACAGCCTGTTCAGTTCGATGATCTGGAGGAACAATGCAGCCGACCGCCACGGTGCTGGTCTACAGCGACAACGCGAGCACCCGCGAGCAGGTCCGGTCGGCCACCGGGCGCAGGCCGGCGACGGACGTTCCCGAGGTCGAGTTCATCGAGTGCGCGACCCTGCCCGCCGTGCTCAAGCAGCTGGACGAGGGCGGCGTCGACGTCTGTGTGCTGGACGGCGAGGCGACACCGGCGGGCGGCATGGGCGTGTGCCGTCAGATCAAGGACGAGGTCTTCCAGGCACCGCCGGTCCTGCTGCTCATCGGGCGCCCCCAGGACGCCTGGCTCGCCACCTGGAGCCGCGCGGAAGCGGCGGTGACCCTTCCGGTCGAGCCGGTGGAGTTCGCGGACGCACTGGCGGGCCTGCTGCGCGGCAGGGCGGCCGTGCGGGCCTGAGGCGCGAAGGTGGGGCCGCCGCGGCCCTGCCGGGGTCTCACGGCGCGGCGTGTGGCCCTGTGAGCCGTCTCCTGCGGCCTTGCTAGACCTGCGGCCGCAGTCGGGCCGCGTCGGCTGCCGTGGGGCCCTCCTTGGTGCCGGAGAGCAGCGCGCTGCCCTTGCGCCAGTTCGTCCAGCTCATGTTCCAGTCGCCGAGGCCGTTGCCGAACGCCGGCATGTCCTCGCCGTAGCTGTTGACGACCTTCACCAGGTCGCCCTGGCGCACGTTCTCGTAGAACCAGGCGGCGTTGCCGGTGCTCATGCCGGTGCAGCCGTGGCTGGTGTTCGCCACGCCCTGGGAGCCGGTCGACCAGGGCGCGGCGTGCACGTACTCGCCGGAGTCGGTGACCCGCGTCGCGTAGTAGACCTGCTTGTCGTAGAAGTCCGAGGCGCCGATGCTGGCGCTGGTCATGCGTACGGAGTACTCCTTGCCGAGCACGACCTTGACGCCGTTGCGGGTGGAGTAGCCGGGCTTGCCGGTGGTGACCGGGATCGAGTTGATCTCCTTGCCGTTGCGGTAGACCGTCATCCAGTGGGATCCGGCGTCCGTCACGGCCTCGACCCGGTCCCCGGTGGTGAACTTCAGGGGCTTGCTCTCGCCGCCCCACAGCTTGTCGGCGACCTTGATGCCCGCCAGGTTGCTGGACACGCTGATCGTCGCGCGGGCGGGCCAGTACTCCTTGGGGCGGTAGTGCAGCGTCTTGTCGTCCACCCAGTACCAGGCGCCCTCGACCGCGGGCACCGAGCGGACCTTCAGGGCCCGCTCGACGGTCGCCCTGGCCTCCTTGCCCTTCACCGCGGCGTCGAGGGAGGCGACCACGGGCTGTCCGACGCCGTAGGTGCCCGCCTCGGGGCCGAAGGTGACGCCCAGCAGCTTCTTCTTGGGCGGCACCTCGGTCTCGAAGTTCATGACCTTGCGGCCCGGCGCGCCCTCCTCGTCCTCGGTGCTCACCCGGACGGTGTACTGGGCGCCGGCCGCCAGCGGGCCGGTGCTGTGCCAGCGGGCGCCGTCGGCGGAGAGTTCGCCCGCCACGTACCGCCCCAGGGCGTCGGTGGCCGTGACGTCGGTGATGCGTCCGTCCTCGCCCTGGGCGGTGACCTCCAGGGGCTTGTCCGGGTCCGCCTTCTTGCTGCCCACCGGGCCGTTGAAGGCGATCTGGCCGGCCGCGTCGTACGGCTTCGCCGAGAGCGGGTGGCCGTCGGGGCCGCCGCATGCCGTGGCCCCCGCACCGAGTGCGGCCACCAGCATCGTGCAGCTCAGTACCGTGGGGATTCGCGGTGAGTGGCTCATGAACTCACGGTAGGGAGGTTCATCCGGTCCGGCGCGGTGAGTGACCCGTTGGAGGGGCGAGCGCGACACGCCGAGGGGCCCGGACACTCCGTCAGGAGCGTCCGGGCCCTCGGCGCGGGCGGGAACTACAGACTCACTGGGTCTGGTTCTCGCCGCGGTAGTACTCGAAGACCCAGCCCCACAGGCCGATGAGCAGGAGGGGGGCGGAGAAGTACAGCAGCCACCAGCCGATGGCGATGCTCATGAAGGCGAGCGCGCCGCCGATGGCCAGCGAGAGCGGCTGCCAGCTGTGCGGGCTGAAGAAGCCCACCTCGCCGGCCTCGTCCGCGACGTCGGCCTCCTTGTTGTCCTGTGCGGAGGCGTCGACCCGCCGGGCCGTGAAGGCCAGGTAGTAGCCGATCATGATGCACAGGCCGAAGGCCAGGAAGAGCGCCGTGGTACCGGCCGGCTCCTTCGACCACACGCCATAGACGATCGCCATGGCGAGGACGAAGACGCTCAGCCAGATGAACATCTTGCCCTGGATCTTCACTTCGCGGCCTCCTTGTCGCCACCGAACATCTTGGTGTCCTTCTGCCCGGCGTTCTCGATCTGGCCGAGCGCGGCGATGTCGGGGTGGTGCAGGTCGAAGGCCGGCGATTCACTGCGGATGCGCGGCAGGGTGAGGAAGTTGTGCCGCGGCGGCGGGCAGGACGTGGCCCACTCCAGCGAGCGGCCGTAGCCCCACGGGTCGTCGACCTCGACCTTCTTGCCGTACTTGGCCGTCTTCCAGATGTTGTAGAAGAACGGCAGGATCGACAGGCCGAGCAGGAACGAGCTGATCGTCGAGATCGTGTTCAGCGCGGTGAAGCCGTCGGCGTCGAGGTAGTCCGCGTAACGACGCGGCATGCCCTCGGCGCCCAGCCAGTGCTGGACCAGGAACGTGCCGTGGAAGCCCACGAACAGCGTCCAGAAGGTGATCTTTCCGAGGCGCTCGTCGAGCATCTTGCCGGTGAACTTCGGCCACCAGAAGTGGAAGCCGGAGAACATCGCGAAGACGACGGTGCCGAAGACCACGTAGTGGAAGTGCGCCACCACGAAGTACGAGTCCGAGACGTGGAAGTCCATCGGCGGCGAGGCCAGGATGACACCCGTCAGACCACCGAAGGTGAAGGTGATCAGGAAGCCGACCGCCCACAGCATCGGGGTCTCGAAACTCAGTGACCCCTTCCACATGGTGCCGATCCAGTTGAAGAACTTCACGCCGGTCGGTACGGCGATGAGGAACGTCATGAAGGAGAAGAACGGCAACAGCACGCCGCCCGTGACGTACATGTGGTGCGCCCACACCGTCACCGACAGACCCGCGATCGCGATCGTCGCGCCGATCAGGCCCATGTAGCCGAACATCGGCTTGCGGGAGAAGACCGGGATGACCTCGGAAATGATTCCGAAGAATGGCAGCGCGATGATGTACACCTCTGGATGGCCGAAGAACCAGAAGAGGTGTTGCCAGAGCAATGCGCCGCCATTGGCCGCGTCGAAGACATGGGCACCGAATTTGCGGTCCGCCTCCAGGGCGAACAGCGCGGCGGCCAGGACCGGGAAGGCCAGCAGCACGAGGACGGCCGTCAGCAGCACGTTCCACACGAAGATCGGCATGCGGAACATGGTCATGCCGGGCGCGCGCATGCAGATGATCGTGGTGATGAAGTTGACCGAGCCGAGGATCGTGCCGAAGCCGGAGAAGGCCAGACCCATGATCCACATGTCGGCGCCGATGCCCGGGGAGCGGACGGCGTCCGAGAGCGGGCTGTAGGCGAACCAGCCGAAGTCGGCCGCGCCGTTCGGCGTGAGGAAACCGCCGACCGCGATGAGCGAGCCGAACAGGTAGAGCCAGTAGGCGAACATGTTCAGCCGCGGGAAGGCGACGTCGGGCGCGCCGATCTGCAGCGGCATGATCCAGTTCGCGAAGCCGGCGAACAGCGGCGTCGCGAACATCAGCAGCATGATCGTGCCGTGCATCGTGAACGCCTGGTTGAACTGCTCGTTCGACATGAGCTGCGAACCCGGGCGGGCGAGTTCGGCGCGCATGAAGAGCGCCATCACTCCGCCGATGCAGAAGAACGCGAACGAGGTGACCAGATAGAGCGTGCCGATGGTCTTGTGGTCAGTGGTGGTCATCCACTTGACGACGACGTTACCCGGCCGCTTGCGCCTGACCGGCAGCTCGTTCTCGTACGAGTCTTCTGCTGCCGCGGCACCCTGAGGTTCGTTGAGGATGCTCACAGGTTGTTCGTCTCCCGGTTCTTCTCGTGGGGCGTCTGCTCGATGCCGGCCGGGATGTAACCGGTCTGGTTCTTCTTCGCCAGGTCCTCGAGGTGCTGCTTGTAGCGCTCGGGAGAGACGACCTTGACGTTGAAGAGCATCCGGGAGTGGTCGACGCCGCACAGCTCGGCGCACTTGCCCATGAAGGTGCCCTCCTTGTTCGGAGTCACCTCGAAGGCGTTGGTGTGGCCCGGGATGACGTCCTGCTTCATGAGGAACGGCACCACCCAGAAGGAGTGGATGACGTCACGCGAAGTCAGGACGAAACGAACCTTCTCGCCCTTGGGGAGCCAGAGGGTCGGGCCGGGGTTTCCGTTCTGGGGGTTCCGGTCGCCGGGCGTGCCGACTTCGTAGACGCCGTTGGCCTTGGCCGGGAAGTCGTCGCGGAACTTGTCCGGGATGGCCTCCAGGTCCTTGGAGGTCCTGGCGTTCTCCTTGCCCGCGCCCGGAACGTTCTCGACGTAGTTGAAGCCCCAGCTCCACTGGTAGCCGACCACGTTGATGGTGTGGGCCGGCTTGTCCTCGAGCTTGAGGAGCTTCGACTCGTCCCGTGCCGTGAAGTAGAACAGCACGGAGACGATGATGAGGGGGACGACCGTGTACAGCGCCTCGATGGGCATGTTGTAACGGGTCTGAAGAGGAACCTCCACCTTGGTGCGGCTTCGCCGGTGGAAGATGACGCTCCACAGGATCAGGCCCCAGACCAGCACGCCCGTGGCGAGCGCTGCCGCCCACGAGCCCTGCCAGAGGGAGAGAATCCGCGGAGCCTCTTCCGTTACCGGGGTGGGCATTCCAAGGCGGGGGAAATCCTTGTATGTGCAACCGGTGGCGGTCGCCAGGATCAGGCCCGCAGTCAGCACCTGCGGCAGCTTCCGCCGCATCGGGCGCCGCGACGAGCGGTCGGAGCCGTTGGGACTCACGTAGCGCCTTCCCGAGAGTCTCGCCCGCGCTTGTCGGCTGCGGCCTTCTCGCTGGTCGGTCGCCGCCCTGCGACGGGCAGGGGTTTGGATGTTTATGCGGACCAAACCCTACTGGACGCATTTTGGGGTCGCGCGGGGAGGGTGCCTAACGCGCCGCGGGTCACTCCGAAGGGTGGGGCGGGCGTCCCCCGGCACTTTCTGACGGGGGGTCGGAGCGCCCACCGGCACGGTGGAATCTCTCGGTCCGCAGGTGCGGGTTGGTGGGGGCTGGGCGCGCAGTTCCCCGCGCCCCTGAGGGATGCGCCCTGCGGGCGCCCCTCAGGGGTGTGCGGTCTAGCGTTGGGGGGTGGCCTACTTTGATGTTGCTTCTTCCGCGCCTCTTCATCCCGTTGCCCGGCAGGCCCTGGTGGCCTCGCTCGATGAGGGGTGGGCCGATCCGGCGCGGCTCTACCGCGAGGGGCGGCGGGCCCGGCTGCTGCTCGACGCGGCGCGGGAGGCGGCCGCCGAGGCCGTGGGGTGCAGGCCCGACGAGCTGGTCTTCACCTCCTCCGGCACCCGTGCCGTGCACTCCGGGGTCGCGGGCGCGCTGGCCGGGCGGCGCCGCGCCGGACGTCACCTGATCGTGTCGGCGGTCGAACACTCGTCGGTGCTCCATTCGGCCGCGGCCCACGAGGCCGGCGGCGGGACGGTGACCGAGGTGTCGGTGGACCGGGGCGGAGCGGTCGACCCCGAGGCGTTCGCCGCCGCGCTGCGCGAGGACACCGCGCTCGCCTGTCTGCAGTCCGCCAACCACGAGGTGGGCACCGAGCAGCCGGTGGCCGAGGTGGCGGCGGCCTGCCGGGCGGCGGGCGTGCCGCTCCTGGTGGACGCTGCGCAGTCGCTGCCCTGGGGGCCGGTGGGCGGCGACTGGTCGCTGCTGACCGGCAGTGCCCACAAGTGGGGTGGCCCGGCGGGGGTCGGGCTGCTCGTCGTGCGCAAGGGGGTGCGCTTCGCGGGCCAAGGTCCCGCGGACGAGCGGGAGTCGGGACGCGCCGCCGGGTTCGAGAACATTCCGGCCGTCGTCGCGGCGGCGGCCTCGCTGCGGGCGGTGCGCGCCGAGGCCGCGGCGGAGGGCGTACGGCTGCGGGAGCTGACGGAGCGGATCAGGGCGCGGGTGCCCGCCCTGGTGCCGGACACGGAGGTGGTGGGCGACCCCGTACGGCGGCTGCCGCACCTCGTCACCTTCTCCTGTCTCTATGTCGACGGGGAGAGCCTGCTGCACGAGCTGGACCGGGCCGGGTTCTCCGTGTCGTCCGGGTCGTCGTGCACCAGCTCCACGCTGACCCCGAGCCATGTCCTCAAGGCGATGGGCGTGCTGAGCGAGGGGAACGTCCGGGTCTCGCTGCCGCTGGGCACGGAGGCGGCCGAGGTGGAGCGGTTCCTCGACGTGCTGCCCGGTGCCGTCGCCGGGGTGCGCGAGCAGCTGGGCGCGCCGGTGGGGCCGCGGCCCCGTACGGAAGGGGCGTCACTGGTCGTCGACGCGCTCGGCAAGCGGTGTCCGCTGCCCGTCATCGAGCTGGCGAAGGTCATCGGGGACGTCCCGGTGGGCGGGACGGTGACCGTGCTCGCCGACGACGAGGCGGCGCGCCTCGACATCCCGGCGTGGTGCGAGATGCGCGAGCAGGAGTACGTGGGTGAGCGGCCGGCGGACCGGGGCAGCGCGTACGTGGTCCGCCGGCGCTCGTGATCAGACGAGGTGGGCGCCGACCTCGGCGGCGGCCTCGTGGCCGTACGCCTTGGTGAAGCGGTCCATGAAGTTGCTGCGCCGCAGCTCGTACTCCTGGGTGCCGACGGTCTCGATGACCAGGGTGGCGAGCATGCAGCCCACCTGGGCGGCGCGCTCGTGGGAGACGCCCCAGGCGAGGCCGGACAGGAAGCCCGCGCGGAACGCGTCGCCGACGCCGGTCGGCTCGACCTTGGCCTCCTCCTCGGGGACGCCGACCTCGATCGGGTCCTGGCCGACGGCCTCGATGCGCACGCCGTTCGCGCCGAGGGTCGTCACGCGGTGGCCGACGCGGGAGAGGATCTCGGCGTCGGTCCAGCCGGTCTTGGACTCGATGAGCCCCTTCTCGTACTCGTTGGAGAAGAGGTACGTGGCGCCGTCGAGGAGGGTGCGGATCTCCTCGCCCCCCATGCGGGCGATCTGCTGGGAGAAGTCGGCGGCGAAGGGGATGCGGCGGGTGCGGCACTCCTCGGTGTGCCGGAGCATCGCCTCGGGGTCGTCGGCGCCGATCAGGACGAGGTCGAGTCCGCCGACGCGGTCGGCGACCGTCTTCAGCTCGATCAGGCGCGCCTCGCTCATCGCGCCCGTGTAGAAGGAGCCGATCTGGTTGTGGTCGGCGTCGGTGGTGCAGACGAAGCGCGCGGTGTGCAGGGTCTCGGAGATCCGGACCGAGGCGGTGTCCACGCCGTGCCGGTCGAGCCAGGCGCGGTACTCGTCGAAGTCGGAGCCCGCGGCGCCGACCAGGATCGGGTCGGTGCCGAGCTGCCCCATGCCGAAGGTGATGTTGGCGGCCACGCCTCCCCTGCGGACGTCGAGCGCGTCGACCAGGAACGAGAGGGAGACCGTGTGCAGCTGATCGGCGACCAGCTGGTCGGCGAAGCGGCCGGGGAAGGTCATCAGATGGTCGGTGGCGATGGAGCCGGTGACTGCGATACGCACGGCTGGGTGCTCCTGTAGAGGAGAGGCGAGGGGTTGACAGTTCACGTTAGCGGGTCGAACACCCACGCTGAAGAGGCCAAAACTACCCGATAGTAGGGCTTTTTTCCTGGGCGTCCAGATGCCTACGGTGCCGTTATGACCGTTATCCCGAAGGATGTCGTCACCAAGCGTGCCCGCAGGCTCTCCGCGGAGAGCCCCGAGAGCATGGAGACCCTGCGCGGCGACTGCGCCCGCATGGCGCCGCACTGGGCGGTACCCGTCCGGGCCGCCGCCACTCCCGTGCCGCCGTCCCTGATCCACGGTGTCACCGTGCCGCCGTCCTCCGCGCGGCTCATCGACGGGATGTCCGAATACGGCGACTGAGGGAGGCCGCCCGCGAGGCCCGGCGCCTGCACCCCGCCCGTGAAAGGGAACCGCGCGCTCCCCCGGCGCGTCCCATCGCCGACCCCCGCGAAGGGGGTACCGGGATACGACGGAGCCCACCCGTGGGTTTCCAGGGACAGCAGTGCAGTCGAAGGAGCGATGCGGTGAACACCGAGCGATCCGTTCAAGAGACGGCCGAGCCCCGGCGTCGGCGTGCCCGCCTCGCCGTCACCTCGGTGGCGGCCACGGTCCTGCTGGTCGGCGGCGGTGGGGCATACTTCGCCGCGACCGCGTCCGGCGGTGGCGACCGGGGCGGTGACGGGGCCCCCGCGGGGGACGGCGGCAATCCGCCGCCGCTCGCGCTGGACGGCTATCCGGCCGGCGACCGGCAAGGCGGCTCCGGCACGCCCGGCGGCACCGGCGGGATCGCGCCGGGCGAGCCTGACCCGAGCGGCGCCACGTACAAGGCGACCGGCAAGCTGCCCGAGGGCCCGGACACGGCCTCCGTCTACCACGCCCGGGGCGAGGTCACCCGTGGCGAGGTGGTCGCGCTGGCCGAGGCGCTCGGTCTGTCCGGGACGCCGACGTCGAGGGACGGCACCTGGCGGGTGGAGCAGGACAAGGACGGTTCGGGCCCCTCCCTCCAGGTGAACAAGCAGGCGCCCGGCACCTGGACGTACGCCCGGCACGGGGTGGGCGGCACGGACAACTGCCCCAAGGGCAAGCCGTGTTCGGGCACCTCCACCGCGCCGGACGGCGATACGGGCGACGCGGTGGGCGAGCAGGCGGCCAAGGACGCCGCCGCACCGCTGCTCAAGGCGCTCGGCCAGGACGACGCGAAGCTCGACGCCCGCCAGCTCATGGGCGCGGTGCGGGTGGTGAACGCCGACCCGAAGGTGGACGGCCTGCCCACCTACGGCTGGTCGACCGGCGTCCAGGTCGGCTCGGACGGCCAAGTGGTGGGCGGCAGCGGCCAGTTGAAGGCGCCCGTCAAGGGCGCCAAGTACCCGGTGATCGGCGCCCGTCAGGCCCTGGACCAGCTGAACTCGACGGGCGGCGGGCACGTGGGCGTCGGCGGCTGCGCCACCCCGGTGCCGCACGCCGACGACCGCACGAAGACGGAGGGCGGCGGGCAGCAGGCGCCGTGCGAGCCGTCGGCCGCGCAGCCGAAGCCGCGGTCCGTGGCCGTGACCGGCGCCACCTTCGGGCTCGCCACGCACTACGTCGCCGGCCGCCAGACACTCGTACCGTCGTGGCTGTTCGAGGTGAAGCCGCAGGGCGCGCGGGAGACCTTCACGGTGACGCATCCGGCGCTCGCCCCCGAGTACCTGACCTCGCCCGGCAGCCCGAGGCCCACCGAGGAGCCCGGCACCGGACGTTCGGCGGCCATCGAGTCCTACAACGCCGACGGCAGGTCGCTGACCCTGCACTTCTGGGGCAGCGCGTGTGGCCGGTACTCGGCGTCCGCGCGCGAGGACGGCGACCGGGTGAGCGTCGAGGTCACGGAGACCAAGGAGAAGGACCAGGTCTGCGTCATGATCGCCAAGAGGCTCTCGAAGACCGTCACGCTGGACAAGCCGCTCGGTGAGCGCGAGGTCGTGGACGCCTCGGGCAAGAGCGTGCGCCGCGCCTAGGCACGACGCGAAGGCGGCGGCCCCCTGGGTCCAGGGGGCCGCCGCCTTCGTACGTCTGTCTGTCGCCCGCAGCTCTAGCTGAAGGAGTCGCCGCAGGCGCAGGAGCCCGTGGCGTTGGGGTTGTCGATCGTGAAGCCCTGCTTCTCGATGGTGTCGACGAAGTCGATGGAGGCGCCGCCCAGGTAGGGAGCGCTCATCCGGTCGGTGACGACCTTCACGCCGTCGAAGTCCTTGACGACGTCGCCGTCGAGCGTGCGCTCGTCGAAGAACAGCTGGTAGCGCAGGCCCGAGCAGCCGCCGGGCTGTACGGCGACGCGCAGCGCCAGGTCGTCCCGGCCCTCCTGCTCCAGCAGGCCCTTCACCTTGGCCGCGGCGGCGTCCGACAGGAGGATGCCGTCGCTCACGGTGGTGGTCTCGTCCGATACGGACATCTGCTTCTCTCCCGGGTTGTACGGAGACTGCTTGCCGACGGTTGCAACCGGCGGGGCCGCGGATTCATTCCGGGCCGAGCGCTTACGTCTTACCCCCTCATGCTCGCACATGGTCTCCCCCGGGGCACCGGTCCCGGCGACGGCGAATGCGTCACATCGACACTATGGCCATCGTCAAACTGACGTGAAGCGGTTATGATAGATAACGTCAATTAGACGAAAACTCGTCTGCAGAAGAGAAAGGGTAGGTGTCGTCGTGACCACCGCCCAGTCCCCCGGGGACCTCGTGGACCTCGATGTGCAGCCCACGCCGCTCGCCCTGCTCCTGCTCGGCCGCGAGGCCGACCCCAAGAGCGAGCGGGGCGTGGACTGCCCCGGCGACCTGCCGTCCCCCTCCGACCCGGACCTGGTGGAGCGCGCCCGGGCCGCCAAGGAGAAGCTCGGCGACAAGGTCTTCGTCCTCGGCCACCACTACCAGCGCGACGAGGTCATCCAGTTCGCGGATGTGACCGGCGACTCCTTCAAGCTGGCGCGCGACGCCGCGGCGCGGCCCGACGCGGAGTACATCGTCTTCTGCGGTGTGCACTTCATGGCCGAATCGGCGGACATCCTGACGACGGACGACCAGAAGGTCGTGCTGCCCGACCTGGCCGCCGGCTGCTCGATGGCCGACATGGCCACCGCCGAGCAGGTCGCCGAGTGCTGGGACGTGCTGACCGACGCCGGGATCGCCGAGCGGGTCGTCCCCGTCTCGTACATGAACTCCTCGGCCGACATCAAGGCGTTCACCGGCAAGCACGGCGGCACGATCTGTACGTCGTCCAACGCCAAGCGCGCCCTGGAGTGGGCCTTCGAGCAGGGCGAGCAGGTGCTGTTCCTGCCCGACCAGCACCTGGGCCGCAACACCGCCGTGCGTGACATGGGGATGTCCCTGGACGACTGCGTGGTCTACAACCCGCACAAGCCGAACGGCGGCCTGACCGTCGAGCAGCTGCGCGGCGCGAAGATGATCCTGTGGCGCGGGCACTGCTCGGTGCACGGGCGCTTCTCGCTGGAGTCGGTCGCGGACGTGCGCGCGCGCATACCGGGCGTGAACGTCCTGGTGCACCCGGAGTGCAAGCACGAGGTCGTGGCCGCCGCCGACCACGTGGGTTCCACCGAGCACATCATCAAGACCCTGGAGGCCGCGCCCGCCGGGTCGAAGTGGGCCATCGGCACGGAGCTGAACCTCGTCCGCCGCCTGGCGAACCGTTTCGCCGCACAGGACAAGGAGGTCGTCTTCCTGGACAAGACGGTCTGCTTCTGCTCGACCATGAACCGGATCGACCTGCCGCACCTGGTCTGGACGCTGGAGTCGCTGGCCGAGGGCAAGCTCGTCAACCAGATCGCGGTGGACCGCGAGACCGAGCAGTTCGCGAAGCTGGCGCTGGAGCGGATGCTGGCGCTTCCGTAGGGTCACGCCGGTCAGCGGTAAGGGGCGTCCGCCATGGCGGGCGCCCCTTACGTCATCCCTCGCCGTCCTCAGTCGTCGCCGGCCGTTCCCCGCTCACTCCACCCGTGGACGCACCAGGCCCGACTCGTAGGCGATGACGACGAGTTGGGCGCGGTCACGCGCCCCGAGCTTGGCCATCGCGCGGTTCACATGGGTCTTCACGGTGAGCGGACTGACCTGGAGGCGCTCGGCGATCTCGTCGTTCGAGTGCCCCCCGGCGACCTGCACCAGGACCTCCCGCTCACGGGTGGTGAGCGCGTCCAGGCGCTCTCCGCGCACCGCGCCCTCGCCGTCCCCGTCGCCGCCCTGCGCCAGGAACTTGGCGATCAGCCCCTTGGTGGCCACCGGGGAGAGCAGCGCCTCGCCCGCCGCCGCGATGCGGATGGCGCCGAGCAGCTCCTCGGGCTCCGCGCCCTTGCCGAGGAAGCCGGAGGCGCCCGCCCGCAGCGACTGCACGACGTACTCGTCGACCTCGAAGGTCGTCAGCATCACCACCCGCACCTGGGTCAGGGCGGGATCGGCGCTGATCATGCGGGTGGCGGCCAGGCCGTCCGTGCCGGGCATGCGGATGTCCATCAGGACCACGTCCGCCCGCTCCGAGGCGGCGAGCCGCACCGCCTGGGCGCCGTCGGACGCCTCGCCGACCACCTCCATGTCGGGCTCGGAGTCGACGAGCACCTTGAACGCGCTGCGCAGCAGTGCCTGATCGTCGGCGAGCAGTACGCGGATCGTCACACGGTCCCTTCCTTTGCCGGGGTGAGGGGGACGACCGGCAGGATCGCATGGACGCGGAAGCCGCCTCCGTAGCGGGGGCCGGCGGAGCAGCTGCCGCCGAGGGCGGTGACGCGCTCGCGCATGCCGAGCAGGCCGTGCCCGCCGCCGTCGGCGCCGGGGCCCGCGTCCGGGTCCCGCTGCCCCTCGCCGTCCCCGGCCCGGCCCGGCCCCGGGCCGTCGTCGAGGACGGTGACCTCGACGTTCGGGCCCACGCGCACGACGCTCACCTCGGCTTTGGCGCCCCGCCCCGCGTGCTTGCGCACGTTCGTGAGCGCCTCCTGGATGATCCGGAACGCGGCGAGGTCGACGGCCGCCGGAAGGTCGAGGCCGACCTGCCCGAGGGCGACCTCCACGGGCAGCCCCGCGTTGCGGAAGGTCTCGACCAGCTCGTCGAGCCGGTGCAGGCCGGGGGCCGGCTCGGTGGGCGCCTCGGGGTCGCCGCTCTGGCGCAGCAGGCCGACGGTGGCGCGCAGTTCGTTGAGCGCGGAGCGGCTGGCGTCGCGTACGTGCGAGAGGGCCTCCTTCGCCTGGTCGGGCCGCTTGTCCATGACGTGCGCGGCGACGCCCGCCTGCACATTGACCAGGGCGATGTGGTGGGCGACCACGTCGTGCAGGTCACGGGCGATGCGCAGCCGCTCCTCGGCGACGCGCCGCCTGGCCTCCTCCTCCCGGGTGCGCTCCGCCCGCTCGGCGCGTTCCCTTATGGCGTCCACGAAGGCGCGCCTGCTGCGCACCGCGTCGCCCGCGGCGGCGGCCATGCCGCTCCACGCGAAGATGCCGAGGTTCTCCTGGGCGTACCAGGGCAGCGGTCCCGAGAGCATGGCGACGCCGGTCAGGCCGGTCATGGTGACCAGGCCGACGCGCCAGGTCGTCGAGCGGTCCGTGGTGGCGGCCACGGTGAACAGGGCGACGACCGCGGACATCACGACGGGCGCGCGGGGATCGCCCGTGAGCAGCTCCGTGACGGACGCGGCGCAGGTCACGGCGAGCACCGCCCAGGGGGCGCGGCGGCGCAGGACGAGGGCGAGGGCGCCGAACGCCATCAGGAGCAGGCTGGGGGCGTCGGGCGCGCGGGTGCCCCAGGTGGGTCCGTGCTCCCCGTAGGGCTCGGCGAAGGAGCCGACGACCATGAAGACGAGGACGGCGCAGGCGAGCGCGGCGTCCACCGCCAGCGGGTGCGCCTTGGCCCAGCAGCGGCCTCTGCCCAGCGTGGTCAACTTCCCCGCTCTTCCGTCGCGTTCTTCGCCGCGGGTCCCGCGGTCGGCCGCCTCGCGCCCACGCGGCGGGGCCGCGCCGGGGGGCTCAGCCCGGGATCAGGCCGTCGTCGCCCAGCATGGCCCGGACCTCGTCGAGCGTCGCGTCCGGCGCGGGCAGGATGAGCTCGGAGGGCTCCAGCGCGTCGTCCGGGAGGGGTTCGCCGAGCTCCCGGACCTTGTCCAGGAGCGCGTGGAGCGTACCGCGGAAGGCGACGGGGTCGCCGCCCTCCAGCTCCTCTAGCAGTTCGTCGTCCAGCTTGTTCAGCTCGGCGAAGTGGCTGTCGGCCAGCTTCACCTGGCCCTCCCCCATGATCCGTACGATCATGTCGTCCTCCTCGGACGTGAGCGGTACCCGTGCCGCCGCGCCGACTACTGCTTGTCGAAGCGCGGAGTGTCCTGCGGCTGCTGCTGCGACCGGGGCTGCCCCTGGCCGCCCTCGATGGCCTGCTGGCCGGCGCCGGAGCCGCCCGCCAGCTCCGCCTTCATGCGCTGCAGCTCCAGCTCCACATCAGTACCACCGGAGAGGCGGTCCAGCTCGGTCTGGATGTCGTCCTTGGCGAGTCCGGAGGAGTCGTCGAGGGCGCCGGAGGCGAGCAGTTCGTCGATCGCGCCGGCCCGCGCCTGGAGCTGCGCGGTCTTGTCCTCGGCACGCTGGATCGCCATGCCGACGTCGCCCATCTCCTCGGAGATGCCGGAGAAGGCCTCGCCGATGCGGGTCTGCGCCTGCGCGGCGGTGTACGTCGCCTTGATCGTCTCCTTCTTCGTGCGGAAGGCGTCGACCTTGGCCTGGAGGCGCTGCGCCGCGAGGGTGAGCTTCTCCTCCTCGCCCTGGAGCGTCTGGTGCTGCGTCTCCAGGTCGGTGACCTGCTGCTGGAGCGCGGCCCGCCGGGAGAGGGCCTCGCGGGCGAGGTCCTCGCGGCCGAGGGCGAGGGCCTTGCGGCCCTGGTCCTCCAGCTTGGCGGACTGGCCCTGGAGCTGGTTCAGCTGCAGTTCCAGGCGCTTGCGGGAGGTCGCCACGTCGGCCACGCCGCGGCGGACCTTCTGCAGCAGCTCCAGCTGCTTCTGGTAGGAGTAATCGAGGGTTTCGCGCGGATCCTCGGCCCGGTCAAGGGCCTTGTTCGCCTTCGCGCGGAAGATCATCCCCATACGCTTCATGACACCGCTCATGGGCTTCGCGCGCCCCCTTCTGACGGACTTCCAGCTCCAGGTACTGCTCAGAACCCACAGTACGGGCCCTGCATCCATTACCGCACTGTTCGCGTGCGGATGCGCTCATCCCCAAGGACGACTGCGTACGGCCCCGCTCCGGCGTAAGGAGTAGGTGTACCCCTGTGAAGACGCCCGGTGTTGCCGGATCGTTCCCCATGGGACGGGGGTCCATGCCCGGCGCACCACGTACCCTTGGGTCTTGTGTTCCGTAGCCGATCCAAGGAAGAGAAGGCCCCGGCCGCGCAGGCGCCGGTGACCGACTCCAAGCAGCCCCGTGACCCGCAGGCCCCCAAGGGCCGCCCCACCCCCAAGCGCTCCATGGCACAGTCGCAGCGCCGCGGCGTGACCAATACGCCGACGTCGCGCAAGGAGGCGGCGAAGCGGCAGCGCGACGAGCGCCGTGCCCAGATGGCCAAGCAGCGCGAGGCCCTGGCCAGCGGTGACGAGCGGTTCCTGCCCGCCCGTGACAAGGGCCCGGTGCGCAAGTTCGCGCGCGACTTCGTCGACTCGCGCTTTTGCATCGCGGAGTTCTTCCTGCCGCTCGCGGTGATCATCCTCGTCCTGAGCATGGTCCGCGTGCCCCAGCTGCAGAACATCGCGCTGCTGCTCTGGCTCGTCGTGATCGTGCTGATCGTCCTGGACTCCGTGGTGACCGCGTTCCGCCTGAAGAAGCGTCTCGCCGAGCGCTTCCCGAGCGAGAACAAGAAGGGCGCCGTCATGTACGCCCTGATGCGCACGCTCCAGATGCGTCGGCTCAGGCTGCCGAAGCCGCAGGTCAAGCGCGGAGAGCGGCCCTGAGCGCATTCACCGGCGGGGCCGGTGCCTGGCTGGCGAAGCTGGGCGGTCTGCGCAATGCCGTACGCCAGGAGCTGGTGGCCCGCCAGCTCGACGAGCAGATAGCCGCCCGCTTCCCCGTGGGGCAGCGGCTGCGGGTGCTGGACGTCGGCATGGGCCAGGGCACGCAGGCGTTGCGGCTCGCCCGCGCCGGGCACAAGGTGACGGGGGTCGAGCGGGACCCCGAGATGATCGCCGCCGCCCACGCGGCGCTCGCCGCGGAGCCCGAGGGCATCCAGGGGCGGGTGCGGCTCGTGCAGAGCGACGGCCACCAGACCGGGGCGCACTTCCTGCCGGGCAGCTTCGACGTGGTGCTCTGCCACGGCGTCCTGATGTACGTGGAGGAGCCCGACGCCCTGCTGGCCGGGCTGGCCAGGATGCTGGCTCCCGGCGGGCTGCTCTCGCTCCTCGTGCGCAACGCCGACGCGCTGGCCATGCGGCCGGGGCTCGGCGGTGACTGGAGCGGCGCGCTGGGCGCCTTCGACTCCGTCGCCTACCGCAACCGGCTCGGCCTGGACGTGCGGGCCGACCGCCTCGACGCTCTGTCGTCGACGCTCGCGGGGATCGCGGCGCCGCTGCAGACCTGGTACGGCGTGCGGGTCTTCACGGACACCGCCGAGGACGGCGCACCGCTGCCCCCGCACGAGGAGTTGGAGGCGCTGCTGGCCGCCGAGGAGCGGGCCGGGCGCACCGACCCCTACCGGCGGGTCGCCGCGCTGCTGCATCTGTGCGGGGTACGGGATTGAGCACCGCGGACGCCAGGGCGCGGAGGCGATGGCCGCGGGCACGTGAACGCAGGCGCGTGGGAGGCGGCGGCCGGAGTCCGGTCGCCGCCTCCCGTGCGTCGCCCATCGGGTGCCTCGCCCCGATCGGGCCGCAGGCCTAGGCCTGCGGGTCCTCGGCGTCCTGCGCGTGCAGGCTCATCGGGCCGTAGATCTTGGTCGTGTCCTCGAAGAGGGACACCTGGTCGGCGCCGCCCTCGGACAGTTCCTTCCAGTACTCGCCGACCCAGGACTCCGCGTCGCCCTGGGTGGTGAACTCCTCCGGCTGCACCGCGGGCCGGACCTCCGTCCCGTCCGCCTTCTCGAACCGCCACGTCCATGCCGCCATGTCAGCCTCCCGAGGGTTCCGCGGCGGTCCGGAGAACCGCCTGAATCCGCCTGAAGCCTAGCCGGACGCGCGGCCCGGGACCCGACGCGGGAGGATCTTCGTGTGGAACTGACTCTGCTCGGCACCGGCGCCCCCGAAGGACTGCCCCTCCCCGGCTGCCCCTGCGCGGCCTGCGCGACCGCTCTGGGCGGCGCGGCGCGTGCCGCCACCGCGCTGCTCGTGGACGGCGTCCTGCTGCTCGACCTCACCCCGGGAGCCGCCCTGGCGGCCGCCCGCGCGGGACACTCGCTCGGCGGTGTGCGCCAGGTCCTGCTCTCCCATCCGCACGACGGACCCGCCGTGGAGGTCCCGGCCGGCCTCCCGCAACCCGTACGGGGCGCCGACGGACGGGAGTTGACGCTCCTGACCGGTCACCGGGTGCGCGCGGTGGCGCTGGACGCGCCCGGCTCCGGTTACGAGGTGACGGGGCCGGACGGGGAGCGGCTGCTGTACCTGCCGCCGGGCGGTGCTCCCGCGGGGCTCGGCGAGGGGAACGGCTCGGCGGCGGCGGACGGCGGGCGCGGGACGTACGAGATGATCGTCGCCGATGTCCTCGGGCGCCCCGACGGGCTCGCCCGGCTGCGCGCGGCCGGCGCCGTCGGGCCGACCACGGATGTGATCGCCGTCCACATCGGCCACGAGGCGCCCCCGGGCGCCGAGTTGGCGCGCCGGCTCGCGGCGGCGGGCGCGCGGGCGGTGCCGGACGGGACGACGCTGGTGGTCGGCGCCTACGAGGACGTGCCGGACGTGCCGCGCCGCACCCTCGTCCTCGGCGGCGCCCGCTCGGGCAAGTCCGTGGAGGCCGAGCGGCGCCTGGCGGCCTTCCCCGAGGTGCTGTACGTGGCGACGGGCGGGACCCGCGGCGGTGACGCCGAGTGGGCGGACCGGGTGAGCCTGCACCGGGAGCGGCGCCCCGGTTCGTGGCGGACCGCCGAGACCTGTGACCTGGTGCCGCTGCTGGCGCAGGACGGGCCGCCGCTGCTGATCGACTGCCTGTCGCTGTGGCTGACCCACGCCATGGACGAGGTGGGCGCGTGGGACGACGCGCAGTGGGCGGGCGGCGGCGAGCGGGCGCTGCGGGGGCGGATCGCCGAGCTGGCCGACGCGGTGCGCGCCACCCGGCGCACGGTCGTCGCCGTGTCGAACGAGGTCGGCTCCGGCATCGTCCCGGCGACCGCGTCGGGCCGCCGCTACCGTGACGAACTGGGGCGTCTGAACGCCGCGTTCGCCGCCGAGTGCGAGCACGTCCTGCTCGTGGTGGCGGGTCAGGCCCTCCCGCTGCGCGCCTGACCCGGCCCGCCGCGTCGGGCGTACGCCTCGGGTCGTCGTACGTCAGTCGTCCTCGCCCCGGCGCGCGAGGAGGCGGTAGGCGTTGGAGAAGCCGGTGCGGGTGAGCAGGGGGGCCAGGAGGGCGTCGAGCAGCAGGGCGAGGGCGAGCAGGGGCAGGCAGGCCCCCCAGGCGGCCCGGCGGAGCCGCAGCCTCAGGGGGTGCGCGGGTCTGGCGCGCCAGGGGACGTCGGCCTGGGGCAGGCAGCGGTTGAGCAGGAGCGCGAGCGCCCCGCCCAGGTCGGCCGGGACGTGCGCCGCTCGGCGCTCGACACCGACGACGGTGAAGCCCAGCTCCTCCAGCTCCCGGCGGAGGTTGGCGAGCGGGATGAGGTGCAGGTGCCGCGGCTGGGCGTACGAGGGCCACCACTTGCCGAGCACCTTCGCGTACCGGCAGCCGGGGTCGGTGGTCTCGATCATCAGGTGCCCGCCGGGGCGCAGGGCACCCTTCGCGGCTCTCAGCTCGGCGCGCGGATCGGGTGCGCGCTCCAGCTGGTGGAACAGGCTCAGGGCGTCGTAGCGGCCGGCGAGGGCGTCCGCGAGGCCGGTGAGGGTGCCGCGGTGGCCCTCCTCGACGCGGCCGCGGCGTACGGCCTGCTCCACGCCCCGGCCCGGATCGAGCCCGTCGAAGGACGTGTACGGCAGGACCTGCCGGGCGAGGGCCGGGAAGCGGGCCCGGCCGGTGCCGACGTCCAGCCAGCACTCGGGCTCGTCGAGGGCGCGCATCGCGCGGGCGCGGGCGAGGTGGCGCCGGTCGGTGGGCCGGACGCCGACGAGCGCCGCCGCGGCCTGCGCGCCGAGCCCCGCGCGCAGGTCCTGGTGGGAGGAGTCCCGGCGGTAGAACTCCTGGCCCTCGGGGGTGAGGCGGGGGTTTTGGAACAGGTGGGCGCAGTTGGCGCAGCGGTCGAGCGTGAAGGCGCCCGGCTTGTGCTGGATCAGGTCGGCGGTCCGCAGCCGGATCCGCAGCCGGGGCGAGCCGCACCACGGGCAGTCCGCGCTGCGGGGCTCGTGGAACCGTTCGGTGCCCCCGGCGAGTGCGGCGAGGTAGGCGGGGCGTCGTTGGGCCACACGCTGGGCGACGTCCAAGGTCGTACTCCTGAAGTCGGTTTTGACGTGATCGGTCCGGCAATGACGTTATGTGCCCCATACGCAAGGGCTCGTAACCGCCCGTCAGGCCGGGCCGCCCGCCCCCTTCCGACGGGGCGCGGGGCCGGGCCCGTTCGAACACGGGCGCCGCGCGTGCCGGTACTGTTCGGCGAATGAGTTCGCTGAATCTCGACGACTTCACCGACCTGATCGAGCGGCCCGACGGCGGGGTGCGCCGCGACGCCGAGGAACGCAGGGAGCGGCAGACCGTGCCGCCCGGCGCCCTGGGCCGCCTCGACGAGCTGGGCGAGTGGCTGTCGGCGGCGCAGTCCGCGGGGCCGGTCCGGCCCGTCGAGCGGCCGCGCGTGGTCCTCTTCGCGGGTGACCACGGGGTCGCCGGGCTGGGTGTCTCGGCGCGGCCCGCGGGCGGCGCCACCGCGCTCGTGCGCGCCGTCCTGGCCGGCGAGAGCCCCGTCGCCGTGCTCGCGCGCCGCCTCGACGTGCCGGTCCGGGTCATCGACATGGCGCTGGACTGCGACCCGGCCGAGCTGCCCGCCGAGGTGACGGGACATCGGGTGCGGCGCGGGTCGGGGCGTATCGACGTCGAGGACGCGCTGAGCGCCGAGGAGGCCGAGCGGGCGGTGCGCGCGGGCATGGCCGTCGCCGACGAGGAGGCGGACTCGGGCACCGATCTGGTCGTGCTCGGGGATGTCAGCGTCGGCGGCACGACGCCCGCCGCGACGCTGATCGCCGCGCTCTGCGGCACCGACGCGTCCGTGGTGACCGGCCGGGGCGGCGAGCCCATCGACGACCTGGCGTGGATGCGCAAGTGCGCGGCGGTGCGCGACGCCCTGCGGCGGGCGCGGCCCGTGCTCGGCGACCAGTTGGAGCTGCTCGCCGCGGTCGGCGGCGCCGACCTGGCCGCGATGACGGGGTTCCTGCTCCAGTGCGCCGTGCGGCGTACGCCGGTGATCCTCGACGGTGTCGTGGCGTCGGCGGCGGCGCTGGTGGCCCAGCGGGTCGCCTTCCGGGCGCCGGACTGGTGGCTCGCGGGGCACGACAGCGGGGAGCCCGCGCAGGCCAAGGCGCTGGACCGGATGGCGCTTGAGCCGCTCCTGGGGCACGGGGTGCGGGTCGGGGAGGGAACGGGAGCACTGCTCGCGCTGCCGCTCGTGCGGGCCGCCGCGGCGCTCTGGGCGGAGCTGCCGGAGCGGGCCGCCGAGCCCGATGCCGAGACAGGGGCCGCCCCTGCGGCCGGAGCGGCGGCCGATGCCGGGAGCGGCGCGGAGACCGTGGCGGAGGTCGGAGCGGGGCCTGTGGGGCCGGCGGTCGAGCAGGCCCCCTGAGGGCCGGGGCGGCGGCCTCGATCTTGCCCATATGATCCCTTTTCATGGGAGATGAGCAAGTCGTTGCCGGACGACAGAAGCCACGCACCGTCACACAGCGCCGCGCCGCCGGTTTCACCGTCTGGTACCTCCGCGCCGTCACGTTCGTCAACTTCCTCAGCGCGGTCTGGGTCTCCCTCGGGCAGGACGTGCGCCAGCACAACACGGAGGACTACTACACCCCGTACCTGCTGACCGCCGGCTTCGCCTCGGGGGCACTCACGCTGTTCCTGGCGATCACCATGCGGCGCCGCAAGCGCGCCGCGTGGATCCTCAACCTGGTGCTCAGCGGCCTCCTCCTGCTGCTCCTCGCCCTCGTGGTGGGCTTCTTCCCGGAGGTGCGCCGGTACGCGCAGAACTGGATCTCCCTGGTCCTGACCGCCGCGTTCGTCGCGGCGCTGATCGTGGGGCGCCGCGAGTTCTACGCCAAGGGCGACCGCTCCAACCCGAAGCTGGCCTGCGCCGTCGCCGCCGGCGGGCTCCTGGTGACCTCGCTGATCGCCGCGCTGCTGGTCACCGTCACCAACCACGCCGACGACGACTACCGCTCGACGTTCCTGGACCGCTGGCGCTACGGCACCATGCGGCTGGTCTCGCTGGCCGCCGACGACCGGCGCTTCGAGGGCATCGCCACGCCCGGCTGGGTCAACGTCACCATCAACGTCCTGAGCACACTGCTGCTCTGCGCCGTCCTGTACGCCGCGTTCCGCTCCCGGCGGGCCGTAGACCCGCTCACCGAGGACGACGAGGAGCGGCTGCGCGCGCTGCTCGACCAGCACGGCGAGCGCGACTCGCTCGGCTACTTCTCGCTGCGCCGCGAGAAGAGCGTCGTGTGGTCGCCGACCGGCAAGGCGGCGGTCGCCTACCGCGTCGTCGGCGGCGTCTCGCTGGCCTCCGGTGACCCCATCGGCGACCCCGAGGCCTGGCCCGGCGCCATCGGGCCCTGGCTCACCGAGGCCCGCGAGCACGGCTGGCTCCCCGCCGTGATGGGCGCGAGCGAGGAGGCCGGCACCATCTACGCCCGGCACGGCCTGGACGCCCTGGAACTGGGCGACGAGGCCATCGTGGAGACCGCGGAGTTCTCGCTGGAGGGGCGGGCGATGCGCACCGTCCGCCAGGCCTACAACCGCGTGAAGCGCGCCGGGTACACCGTCCGCGTCCGCCGCCACGAGGACATTCCGCAGGACGAGATGGCGCGGCTGCTGCGCCTCGCCGACGACTGGCGCGACGGCGCCACCGAGCGCGGGTTCTCGATGGCCCTCGGGCGGCTCGGCGACCCGGCGGACGGGCGGTGCGTGATGCTGGAGTGCACCGACGGGGAGGGCAGGCTGCGGGCGGTGCTCTCCTTCGTGCCGTGGGGGCCGCGCGGGCTCTCCCTCGACCTCATGCGGCGCGACCGCGACTCCGAGAACGGCCTCATGGAGTTCATGGTCATCGAACTCCTCCAGCGCGCCCCCGAGATCCAGATCACGCAGGTCTCCCTCAACTTCGCGATGTTCAGGTCCGTCTTCGAACGTGGCTCGCGGCTCGGTGCGGGGCCGGTCCTTCGCCTGTGGCGGTCGCTGCTCAGCTTCTTCTCGCGGTGGTGGCAGATCGAGTCCCTCTACCGCGCCAACGCCAAGTACCGGCCCATCTGGGAACCGCGCTTCCTCCTCTTCGAGAAGAGCGGTGATCTGCCGCGCATCGCCATCGCGGCGGCGCGCGCGGAGGGCTTCCTCGAGGCGCCGGGCCTGCCGAAGCTGCTGCACCGCAAACATCTGGAGTCGAGACGATGAGCGCCCTGGCCCGCCGTGCCCGCGCCGAGTGGGGACCGCTGTCCTCCGCCGTGCGGGACGGGCTCGCCGCCCACCGGTGGCGGGCCGCGCCCATGACGGCCGCGGCGGTCTGCCTCACCGCGCTCCTCCAGTACGTCCAGAACCAGTCCTGGGGCTACCAGTTCGTCCAGAACGTCGGCTCCGTGCGCGCCGAGGACCCGCTGTGGCTCGCGCTGGCGCGCACCCCGCTCTCCCTCTTCGTGCCCGCACTCGACCTGCCGGTGTGGGGGGCGCTCGCCCAGATCCTGCTCGTCTTCGGCATCGCGGAGATCTGCCTCGGCTGGTGGCGCACCCTCCTCATCGGCTACGCGGCCACCCTCGCCGGCACGCTCTACGCGCGCGTGGGCATCGAGCTGGGCCCCGGCCACCCCCTCGGGCTCCCGGCCTCCGACGCCTGGGTCGTCGACACGGGCCCCTCCGCCGCCGTCGTGGGCCTCGCGGTGTACCTGTGCTGGCGGTACCGGGCGTACGTCACGGCCGCCCTGGTGGCCGCCCTGATGGCCGTCGAGGTGATCATCAAGAACAACCTGGCGGGCAAGGAGCACCTGGCGGCGATCGCGGCCGCGCTGGCGCTCTGCGCGGTCACCGCCCTGCGTCACCGGGGCGGCGGCGTGCGCTCGGGAGCGCGCTCGCCGGACCGCCCGGAGTCGGGCGAGAAGCCGCCGATCCAGTTCTGAAGTCTGCGGCGGGGGCCGGCCCAGCGGCGGTCGTGCCGGAAGGCGCGCAGTCCCGCACGCGCGCGTGTCCGGTGCCGGTGGCGGTAGAACCGTCGTGCCCACGCCGAGCCCGGCCGGGCCAGACGGACGGCGCCGACCAGCGCGACGAACGGGACCACCATGCCGATCAGGGCCGTGCGCAGCTTGCCCTTGAGGAGTGCGACCAGGGCGAAGGCGCAGTTCAGAGCGATGTTCAGGACCAACAGGCCACGGTCTTGCCGCTCCCCCGGTGTCAGGTCGTCGACCCCGAACGGCGTGAAGCCGGTGAGCACCAGCACCACCAGGGCGGCCGTGAGCATGACGGCCTCCACGCTCTTGCGGCCCTGCTCGCTCCAGTAGACGTCGTCGAGGTGGAGGATCAGCGCGAACTCGTCGAGCACCAGCCCCGCGCCGATCCCGAAGACGACGGCGGCGTACAGCGGCCCGGCGCCCTGCTGCCCGGCGGCCACCGCCCAGAATCCGCCCACGAGCATCAGGAGGATGCCCGGTACGACGTGGTGGATGTGCACCTCGCCCGAGCTGATGTCGCGGAAGGGCCCCTTGCCGGCCCGGATGAGCCGGGTGACCGTCCGGGTGACCAGGAACGACCCCACGAAGGAGAGCAGGGCGAGCAGCAGCGGCAGTTTCCCCGGCTCGACGATGTTCCGGTACCACCAGTCGCTCATGCGGCCATCCTCTGCCCCGCACGAGTGATCCGCAGGGCGGGCGTGCCGTCGGGGTAGCCTTCCGCGGTGTCCACCTCCTCCCCCGCCGACGGCATACGTTTCGCCTTCGGCACCCTCACCGCGCTCCCCGTCCGCGTCACCCGCTGGGACCGGGGGGCCGCGCGCGCCGGCATGCAGTGGGCGCCCCTCGCCGGCCTGGTGATCGGCCTGGCCGCCGCGGGTACCGGCGCCGCACTGGGCCTGCTCGGCGGCGGTCCGCTGCTCGCCGCGGTGGCGACCGTCGCGACCCCCGCCGCCCTCACCCGCGGGCTGCACCTGGACGGCCTCGCGGACACCGCCGACGGCCTGGGCAGCGCCCGGCCCGCCGACGACGCGCTGCGCATCATGAAGCAGTCCGACATCGGGCCCTTCGGCGTCATCACCCTGCTGTTCGTGCTGCTGGCCCAGGTCGCCGTGTTCCACCGGCTCTACGAACGCTCCTGGACCGCGGGCGCCGTCGCCGCCGTCGTCTCGGCCGCCGCCGCCCGGCTCGCGCTCACCCTGGCCGCCCGCGCCTCGGTGCCCCCGGCCCGCCCCGAGGGCCTCGGCGCGGCCGTCGCCGGGGTCGTGCCGCGCGGCCGCGCGCTGCTCGTCACGGCCCTCGCCCTGGCCGGGGCGGCGACAGCGGGCGCGCCGCTCGGGGCGTACGACGCCGTGCGCTGCGCGGGGGCCGTCCTCCTCGCCGTCGGCGCCGCCGAGCTGCTGCTCCGGCACTGCGTACGGCGGTTCGGCGGGGTCACCGGGGACGTGTTCGGGGCCCTCGCGGAGACGGCGGCGACGACCGCTCTGGTGGTGCTCGCGCTCGGCTGAGACCCCGCCGCGGCACGGCCCCGGTGGGCGCGACACCGCACCGAACACACACAGTGAGGCGCACCGCAGCACTCACGGGCGTAGGCTCGCGACGGGCTCACCACCCCACAGCCCGTCGAAACTCAACCGAAAGAGGACCTCACCACCGTGACTGCTCTGACTCTCAGCACCGCCGCCGCGTCCGGCCTGCGTGCCGACGCGATCGTCGTCGGTGTCGCGAAGGGCTCTGGCTCCAAGGGGACTCTGGTCGTCGCGCCCGGCGCCGAGGCCGTGGACAAGGCGTACGACGGCAAGCTCGCGTCCGTCCTGGAGACTCTCGGCGCCTCGGGCGGCGAGGGCGAGGTGACGAAGCTGCCCGCACCGTCCGGCTTCAAGGCGCCGGTCGTCGTCGCGGTCGGCCTCGGCGGGGTCCCGGAGAAGGACGAGACGTACGGCACGGAGGCGCTGCGCCGCGCCGCCGGTGTCGCCGCGCGCGCCCTGACCGGCTCGAAGAAGGCCGCGTTCGCGCTGCCCGTCGAGGACGCCGACGACCTCTGCGCCATCGGCGAGGGCGCGCTGCTCGGCGCGTACTCCTTCGTCGCCTACAAGGACCAGGGCGACGCCAAGGACGCGAAGAAGAACGGCAAGGACGCCAAGGCGCCGCTCGCCGAGATCGCCCTGCTCGGCGGCAAGCCCCGCGACAAGGCGTACAAGGCCGCCCTGGAGCGTGCCACCGCCGTCGCCGAGGAGCTGAACCGCGCCCGCGACCTCGTCAACACCCCGCCGAACGACCTCGACCCCGAGGCCTTCGCGGCGGTCGCCACCGCGGCCGCCAAGGAGCACGGCATCAAGATCCAGGTGCTCGACGAGAAGGCGCTCCTCAAGGGCGGCTACGGCGGCATCCTCGGTGTCGGCGTCGGCTCGGACGCCCCGCCGCGCCTGGTGAAGCTCTCGTACACGCACTCCAAGGCCAAGAAGCACCTCGCCTTCGTCGGCAAGGGCATCACGTACGACTCGGGCGGCATCTCGCTGAAGCCCGCCGGTCACAACGAGACCATGAAGTGCGACATGGCCGGTGCCGCGGCGGTCTTCGCCGCCGTCGTCGCCGCCGCGCGCCTGGGCCTCGAGGTGAACGTCACCGGCTGGCTGGCGCTCGCCGAGAACATGCCCTCCGGCTCCGCGACCCGCCCCGGCGACGTCCTGCGCATGTACAGCGGCAAGACCGTCGAGGTCCTGAACACCGACGCCGAGGGCCGTCTGGTCCTCGCCGACGCGATCGCCAAGGCCTCCGAGGAGAAGCCGGACGCGATCGTCGACGTGGCGACCCTGACCGGCGCCATGATGGTGGCGCTCGGCAACCGCACCTTCGGCATCATGGCCAACGACGACGCCTTCCGTACGTCGGTGCACGAGATCGCCGAGGAGGTCGGCGAGCCGTCCTGGCCCATGCCGCTCCCCGCCGAGCTGCGCAAGGGCATGGACTCCCCCACCGCCGACATGGCCAACATCGGCGACCGGATGGGCGGCGGCCTGGTGGCCGGCCTCTTCCTGAAGGAGTTCGTGGGCGAGGGCATCATCTGGGCCCACCTGGACGTCGCGGGCCCCGCCTACCACGAGGGCGCGCCGTTCGGCTACACGCCCAAGGGCGGCACCGGCACCGCGGTGCGCACCCTGGTCCGCCTGGCGGAGCGCACCGCCGCGGGCGACCTCGGCTGAGCCGGGCAGCACGCCTCGGGGCTCCGGACGTTCCCGCGTCCGGGGCCCCGCACGTTCCCGCGCGCGAAGCCCCGTTCGATTTCGCCCTCGACGAAATCCGTGGGTCCGCGCGCGGGGCAACCGCTGTGAGACGGCTGATCGGACGTCTCACAGCCTGGCCCGGCGTCCCGTCTCCCGTCGACAAGTGCGAAGATGGGTTCTCGGCAGGACAGGGCCCCCACCAAAGGGCCGAAACAAGAGCGGCCGAATACCAGCCGACCGACCGGTCGTCCCCACGCACGGGGTCCGGCGTACGGCGCACATGCATGGAGGACGTGACGTGGCGAACGACGCCAGCACCGTTTTCGACCTAGTGATCCTCGGCGGCGGTAGCGGCGGTTACGCCGCGGCCCTGCGCGGAGCGCAGCTGGGCCTGGACGTCGCCCTGATCGAGAAGAACAAGCTCGGCGGCACCTGCCTGCACAACGGCTGCATCCCCACGAAGGCGCTGCTGCACGCCGGTGAGATCGCCGACCAGGCACGCGAGGCCGACCAGTTCGGCGTGAAGGCCACCTTCGAGGGCATCGACATCGCGGCCGTCCACAAGTACAAGGACGACGTGATCTCCGGCCTCTACAAGGGCCTGCAGGGTCTCGTCGCCTCCCGCAAGGTGACGTACATCGAGGGCGAGGGCAAGCTCTCCTCGCCGACCTCCGTCGACGTGAACGGCTCGCGGGTCCAGGGTCGCCACGTCCTGCTCGCGACCGGCTCCGTGCCGAAGTCGCTGCCGGGCCTGGAGATCGACG
The DNA here is from genome assembly GCF_055581265.1 of Streptomyces sp. NPDC031466. Classification (NCBI taxonomy): domain Bacteria; kingdom Bacillati; phylum Actinomycetota; class Actinomycetes; order Kitasatosporales; family Streptomycetaceae; genus Streptomyces; species Streptomyces sp. NPDC031466. Next base: position 341,966 of record NZ_JBVIJT010000002.1, on the reverse strand, counting down.
GCAACCGCGTCATCTCCTCGGACCACGCGCTGACCCTGGACCGCGTGCCGCAGTCCGCGATCATCCTGGGCGGCGGCGTCATCGGCGTCGAGTTCGCCTCGGCGTGGAAGTCCTTCGGCACCGACGTCACGGTCATCGAGGGCCTCAAGCACCTCGTGCCGGTCGAGGACGAGAACAGCTCCAAGCTTCTCGAGCGCGCGTTCCGCAAGCGCGGCATCAAGTTCAACCTCGGCACGTTCTTCGAGAAGGCCGAGTACACCGAGGACGGCGTGCGCGTCACCCTCGCCGACGGCAAGACCTTCGAGGCCGAGGTCCTCCTGGTCGCCATCGGCCGCGGCCCGGTCTCGGCCGGTCTCGGCTACGAGGAGCAGGGCGTCGCCATGGACCGCGGCTACGTCCTGGTCGACGAGTACATGCAGACCAACGTGCCGACCATCTCGGCCGTGGGCGACCTCGTCCCGACCCTCCAGCTCGCGCACGTCGGCTTCGCCGAGGGCATGCTGGTCGCGGAGCGCCTGGCCGGTCTCAAGCCCGTCCCGGTGGACTACGACGGCGTGCCCCGGGTGACGTACTGCCACCCCGAGGTCGCCTCCGTGGGCATCACCGAGGCCAAGGCCAAGGAGATCTACGGCGCGGACAAGGTCGTCGCCCTCAAGTACAACCTCGCGGGCAACGGCAAGAGCAAGATCCTGAAGACCGCGGGCGAGATCAAGCTCGTCCAGGTCAAGGACGGCGCCGTCGTGGGCGTCCACATGGTGGGCGACCGCATGGGCGAGCAGGTCGGCGAGGCCCAGCTGATCTACAACTGGGAAGCGCTGCCGGCCGAGGTCGCCCAGCTCATCCACGCCCACCCGACGCAGAACGAGGCGCTGGGCGAGGCCCACCTGGCCCTCGCGGGCAAGCCGCTGCACTCCCACGACTGACGTCAGTCACCGGGCGCGACGACCAGACTTTCCGCTTCCCCAAGCTCTCGACTTCGCTCGAGCAGGGGAGTCCCCATCCGTAAGGAGCAACCGAAACCATGGCGGTTTCCGTATCCCTTCCGGCGCTCGGCGAGAGCGTCACCGAGGGCACTGTCACCCGTTGGCTGAAGGCCGAGGGTGAGCGCGTCGAGGCCGACGAGCCGCTGCTCGAGGTCTCGACCGACAAGGTCGACACCGAGATCCCCTCCCCGGCCGCCGGCATCCTGGCGTCCATCAAGGTCGCCGAGGACGAGACCGTCGAGGTCGGCGCCGAGCTGGCCGTCATCGACGACGGCTCCGGCGACGCGGGCGGCTCGGCCGCCCCGGCGCAGGAGGAGGCCCCGGCGGCCCCCGCCCAGGAGGAGGCTCCGGCCGCCCCCGAGCAGCAGGAGGCCCCCGCCCAGGCCGAGGCGCCCGCCGCCCCGGCGCAGTCCGGCGGTTCCGCCGAGGGCACCGAGGTCACCCTGCCGGCGCTCGGCGAGAGCGTCACCGAGGGCACCGTCACCCGTTGGCTGAAGGAGGTCGGCGAGGAGGTCGCGGCCGACGAGCCCCTCCTGGAGGTCTCGACGGACAAGGTCGACACCGAGATCCCCTCGCCCGTCGCGGGCGTGCTCCTGGAGATCGTCGTCGGCGAGGACGAGACCGCCGAGGTCGGCGCCAAGCTCGCCGTCGTCGGCGCGCCCGGTTCCGCCGCGGCTCCGGCCAAGGAGGAGGCCCCGGCCGCCCCCGCGCAGCAGGAGGCCCCCAAGCAGGAAGCCCCCGCGCAGGAAGCCCCGAAGCAGGAGGCTCCCCAGCAGGAGGCCCCGAAGCAGGAGGCTCCGGCCAAGGCCGAGGCGCCCGCCGCCCCGGCCGCGCCCGCCGCTGCCGCTCCGGCTCCGGCCAAGGCCGCGGCCCCGGCCCCGTCGGCTCCCGCCGCCCCGGCCCGGCCCACCCCGGCCGACGACGGCGCGTACGTGACCCCGCTGGTCCGCAAGCTGGCCTCCGAGAACGACGTGAACCTCTCCGAGGTCAAGGGCACCGGCGTCGGCGGCCGCATCCGCAAGCAGGACGTCATCGCCGCCGCCGAGGCCAAGCAGGCCGCCCCGGCCCCGGCCGCCGCCGCGCCGAGCGCCCCCAAGGCCCCGGCCCTGGAGACGTCCCCGCTGCGCGGTCAGACCGTCAAGATGACCCGCATGCGCAAGGTCATCGGCGACAACATGATGAAGGCCCTGCACTCGCAGGCCCAGCTGACCTCGGTCGTCGAGGTCGACATCACCAAGCTGATGAAGCTGCGCGCCAAGGCCAAGGACGCCTTCGCCGCCCGTGAGGGCGTCAAGCTGTCCCCGATGCCGTTCTTCGTCAAGGCCGCCGCCCAGGCGCTGAAGGCCCACCCGGTCATCAACGCCCGGATCAACGACGACGAAGGCACCATCACGTACTTCGACTCGGAGAACATCGGCATCGCCGTGGACGCCGAGAAGGGTCTGATGACGCCGGTCATCAAGGGTGCGGGCGACCTGAACATCGCCGGCATCTCCAAGAAGACCGCCGAGCTGGCCGGCAAGGCCCGTGGTGGTGGCCTCACCCCGGACGACATGTCCGGCGCCACCTTCACGATCTCCAACACCGGCTCGCGCGGCGCCCTGTTCGACACGGTCATCGTGCCGCCGAACCAGGCCGCCATCCTCGGCATCGGCGCCACCGTCAAGCGTCCGGTCGTCATCAACCACCCCGACCTCGGCGAGACCATCGCCGTGCGGGACATGACGTACCTGTCGCTGTCCTACGACCACCGCCTGGTCGACGGCGCCGACGCCGCCCGCTACCTGACCGCCGTCAAGGCGATCCTGGAAGCCGGCGAGTTCGAGGTCGAGCTCGGCCTGTAGTCAGGTCGAAGGTGAGGCTGTAACACTCGTCTCATCAGCGCGTACGCCCCCGTCCGGAGGACTCCGGACGGGGGCGTCGCCGTATTGTCTAGGGGTCACACGCCCTTGGGGCCCGCAGCCCCCGCCGGAGGAGCTCTCATGACCGCGCCCGTCGTTCACTCGCTGCGCGAACAGATCCGCGAGCACATCGTGGAGGGGATCGTCAGCGGGCGCTGGAAGCCGGGCGAGCGCATCGTGGAGCGGCGGATCGCCGTGGAGCTGGAGGTCTCGCAGACCCCGGTGCGGGAGGCGCTGCGCGAGCTGGAGACGTTGCGGCTCATCGAGTCGGCGCCCAACAAGGGTGTGCGCGTACGGAACTTGACGGCCGCCGACCTGGAGGAGAGCTACCCGGTCAGGGCGGGCCTGGAGGCGATCGCCGCGGAGCTGGCGGCGGAGCGGCTGGCCGAGGACTGCTCGGCCCTGGAACCCCATGTCGCGGCCCTCTACGAGGCGGACCGCGCCGCCGACGGCACCGGGCAGGTGCGGCACACGGTCGCCTTCCACCGGGAGCTGGTGCGGGCCGCGGACAACTCGGTGCTCCTGCACACCTGGGAGGGCCTCGGCATCGAGGTCTTCACGGCGCTGTCCATCCGGTGGCTCGGCACGGTCCAGCAGTCGTACGCGGAGGAGCACGAGGCCCTCGTCACGGCCTTCCGGCGCCGGGACCCCGCGATCGCGGAGCTGGTCAAGGCGCACGTCCTCGGCTGCGCGCCGCGCGCCTGACCGACGCGCTCATGCGTGAGGCGGGGGCCGCAAACGTGCTCCCACCTGCGCGGACTCCCCTCGATTTCCTTCAAATCGAAGGCACCCGGTGCCCTTTTCGCTGGCACCGGATGCCGACTTTCGCGTTCCGGGAAAGTTTTTCGTCGAACGCTTTGATCGATCATCGATCACGGGCTTACAGTCGGCGGTGGCCCTGAGGCGGACCCACACCAATGTTCCGCATCAGCGCCGCACGCCCTGTCCTGCCAGACAAGGCACCCCCACCCCTTACCGAAACAGGGGACCCCCTCCGACTCAGGAAGGCGGCGCAATGACCGACCCCTCCGCAATCCAGCCGAGCGAGCTCGACCAGCTCCCGGACCGCGACCCGGAGGAGACCGCCGAATGGCAGGCCTCCCTGGACGCCGTTACCCAGGCGGCCGGGCCGCACCGTGCCGCGTACCTGATGCGCCGCACGCTGGAGCGCGCCGAGGGCGCGGGCCTGGCGCTGCCCAAGCTCCTCGAGACCGATTACGTCAACACCATCCCCACCTCCGCCGAGCCGGCGATCGACGGCGACGAGGAGATGGAGCGGAAGATCACCGCGTGGAACCGCTGGAACGCGGCCGCGATGGTCACCCGCGGTGCCAAGCACGGCGTCGGCGGCCACATCGCGACCTTCGCGTCGGCGGCCTGGCTGTACGAGACCGGCTTCAACCACTTCTTCAAGGGCAAGGAGGGCGACGGTTCCGGTGACCAGCTGTACATCCAGGGCCACGCCTCCCCCGGTATCTACGCCCGCGCCTTCCTCGACGGCCGCCTGAACGAGGCGCAGCTCGACAACTTCCGGCGCGAGTCCGGCGGCGACGGCCTGCCCTCCTACCCGCACCCGCGCCGCCTGCCCTGGCTGTGGGAGTTCCCGACGGTGTCGATGGGCCTCGGCCCGCTCTCCGCCATCTACCAGGCGCGCTTCAACCGCTACCTCACCAACCGCGGCATCAAGGACGTCTCCGCCTCGCACGTGTGGGCGTTCCTCGGTGACGGCGAGATGGACGAGCCCGAGTCGACGGCGGCCCTCGCCCTGGCCGCCCGCGAGGGCCTCGACAACCTCACCTACGTCATCAACTGCAACCTCCAGCGCCTCGACGGCCCGGTCCGCGCCAACTTCCGCGTGGTGCAGGAGCTGGAGGCCCAGTTCCGCGGCGCCGGCTGGAACGTCGTCAAGGTCCTGTGGGGCAACGCCTGGGACGAGCTGTTCCAACTCGACACCACGGGCGCCCTGGTCCGTCGCCTGCGCGAAGTGCCGGACGCGCAGTTCCAGACGTACGCCACGCGCGACGCCGCCTACATACGCGAGCACTTCTTCGGCTCCGAGCCGGCGCTCGTGGAGCTGGGCAGGCTGCTGAGCGACGACAAGATCAGCGAGTGCTTCCACCTCTCGCGCGGCGGCCACGAGGCCCGCAAGGTGTACGCGGCCTACCGCGCGGCGCTCACCCACAAGGGCGCGCCGACCGTGATCCTCGCGCAGACGGTCAAGGGCTTCACCCTCGGCAAGGGCTTCGAGTCCAAGAACGCCAACCACCAGATGAAGAAGCTGACGGTGGACGAGTTCAAGGACATGCGGGACCGGCTCGACCTGCCGATCCCGGACAGCGCGTTCGTCGACGGCCAGGTGCCCTACGGCCACCCCGGCGCCGACTCCCCCGAGGTCCGCTACCTCCAGGAGCGCCGCGCGGCCCTCGGCGGCCCCGCCCCGGCCCGCCGCACGCAGCCGCTCGCCCCGCTGCCCGCCCCCGCCGACAAGGCGTTCGCCGCGTTCGACAAGGGCTCCGGCTCGCAGTCGGTGGCGACGACCATGGCCTTCGTACGCCTGGTCAAGGACCTCGTACGCGACAAGGAGACCGGCAAGCGCTGGGTGCCGATCGTCCCCGACGAGGCGCGCACCTTCGGCATGGAGTCGCTCTTCCCCTCCCTCGGCATCTACTCGCCCAAGGGCCAGACGTACGAGCCGGTCGACCGCGACCAGCTGATGTACTACAAGGAGGCCAAGGACGGCCAGATCCTCAACGAGGGGATCACCGAGGCCGGTTCGATGGCGGACTTCATCGCCGCGTCGTCGTCGTACGCCACTCACGGCGAGGCGATGATCCCCTTCTACATCTTCTACTCCATGTTCGGCTGGCAGCGCACCGCCGACCAGATGTGGCAGCTCGGCGACCAGCTCGGCCGCGGCTTCCTCGTCGGCGCCACGGCCGGTCGTACGACGCTGACGGGTGAGGGCCTCCAGCACGCGGACGGCCACTCGCCGGTCATCGCGGCCACCAACCCGGCCGCCCTGACCTACGACCCGGCGTTCGCCTACGAGGTCGCCGCGATCGTCAAGGACGGTCTGCGCCGCATGTACGGCGAGGCGCTGCCCGGCGAGGACCAGAACGTCTTCTACTACCTCACCGTCTACAACGAGCCGATGCCGCAGCCCGCGAAGCCCGCGGGCGTCGACGAGGGCATCGTGCGCGGCCTCTACCGCTTCAACACGGCGGAGTCGGCCGGCCTCTCCCCCGCCTCCGACGCCCCGCGCATCCAGCTGCTCGGCTCCGGTACGGCCATCCACTGGACGCTCGCCGCGCAGAAGATGCTGGCCGAGGAGTGGAGCGTGGCCGCGGACGTATGGTCCGCCACCTCCTGGACGGAGCTGCGCCGGGACGCCCTGGAGGCGGACGAGGCGCTGCTGCGGGGCGAGGAGCGCACCCCGTACCTCCGTACGGCGCTCGAAGGCGCGCAGGGCCCTGTCCTCGCCGTCTCCGACTACATGCGTCAGGTCCCCGACCAGATCGCCCAGTGGGTCGAGCAGGACTACTCCTCGCTCGGCGCGGACGGCTTCGGCCTCTCCGACACCCGGGACGCGGCCCGCCGCCACTTCGGCGTCGACGCGGAGTCGATCGTCGTCGCGGCGCTGGCGCAGCTTGCCCGGCGGGGCGAGGTGCCGGCGTCGGCGGTGAAGGAGGCACGGGCCAAGTACGGCCTGTAGCCCTCCCGACGTCTCCCGCCCACCCACCCGTTCACCCGGTATCGCCGGGCAATCGGGCGGGTGGGCGGGAAAACATCCGCCGCGAAGCGGCGGCCCAGGAGACACCCCCGCCCAGCGCAGCGCAGCGCCCCGCATGATGGACCCATGCGCGCTGCCCGCCTCATCAAGATGGTGCTCCTGCTCCAGTCCCGCCCCTCCATGACCGCCGCGGAACTGGCCGCCGAGCTGGAGGTCTCCGAGCGGACCATCACCAGGGACGCGCAGGCCCTGTCAGAGGCGGGTGTCCCCGTCTACGCCGACCGCGGCCGCACCGGCGGCTACCGCCTGATCGGCGGCTACCGCACCCGTCTGACGGGCCTCGGCCGCGACGAGGCGGAGGCCCTGTTCCTGTCCGGAGTGCCGGGTGCCCTGCGGGAGATGGGCCTGGCGGACGCCGCCTCGGCGGCCCGCCTGAAGGTCTCGGCCGCGCTCATGCCCTCCCTCAGGGACGCCCCGCAGAACGCGGCCCAACGCTTCCACCTGGACGCGCCGGGCTGGTTCAAGGAGACGCCCGCCCCCGAGCTGCTGCCCGCCGTCGCGGAGGCGGTGTGGGACGACCGCCGGGTCACCGCCCGCTACCGCCGCCAGGAGTCGGAGGTGGAGCGGGAGCTCGAACCGTACGGGCTCGTGCTCAAGGCGGGCGTCTGGTACGTGTGCGCCCGCGTCCCCGACGACGGCACGCACCGCGTGTACCGCATCGACAGGTTCACCGAGGTCACCGTCGGCGACGAACGCTTCGTACGGGACGAGGGGTTCGACCTGCCGGGCTTCTGGGAGGAGCGGGCGGCGCAGTTCGCGCGGGCGATCCTGCGGTCCGAGGTCGTGGTGCGGCTCACCGAGGCGGGCGTACGGCAGCTCCCGTACGCGACCGACCGGGTGGTGGCGGCCGAGGCCATGAAGTCGGCGGGCGCCCCCGACGCGGCGGGCCGGGTGACGGTCACCCTGCCCGTCGAGAACGACGACGTGGCGTACGCCCAGCTCATGGCGCTCGGCCCGGAGGCGGAAGTGCTCGAACCCGCCCCCCTGCGCGAGCGGTTCGCACAGGCGGCGGCACGCTCGGCGGCGCTCTACCGGTAGCCGGCCACCGGTGCTCGGCTACCGGTAGCCGGTGACGTCCGCGGTGTCGCTCTCCTGGTCGACCTCGGTGAGGTAGCGCCAGGCGTCGGGCGCCGAGCCGTCCACGTCCGTGAAGCCGTACTCCTTGGCGAGGCCGCCGCTGGAGAGCGAGGCGCCGTTGTGCCGTGCCACGCCGGGGTCGGCGGCGAGCGCGACGAGGGCGCGGCCCACGAAGGCGGGCGTCTCGGAGATCGCGAAGTGCGGGTTCTGCGTGCAGCCCGCGCGCCAGTCGTCCTCGGTCACCTTGAAGTGGGTGTCGAGCATGGCCTCCGAGCGGAGCCAGCCGGGGGTGAGGCAGAGCGCCGTGCAGCCGTAATCGGCGACCTCCTCGGCGAGGTCGCGGGCCATGCGCAGCGGGGCGGCCTTGGCGAGGTCGTAGTAGAAGGGCTTGCGGTAGCGGGGGCCGTTGTACTCGGCGGTGCCGTCGGTGACCTCGACGATCAGGCCGCCGGGGTTCCTGACGAGGAGCGGCAGCGCGTACCGGCTGGTGACGATGTGGGTCTCGACGCCGAGGCGCAGGACGCGCAGCCCTTTGCCGAGGTCGTGCTCCCACATCTTCTTGTCCCATTCGACGTGGAGGTCGCCGCCCCAGATGTCGTTGACGAGGATGTCCAGGCGGCCCTGCTCGCGGTCGATCCGCTCGACGAGCGCCTCGACCTGGTCGGGTTCCAGGTGGTCGGTGGGTACGGCGATGCCCGTGCCGCCCGCGGCCCGGACCAGCTCGGCGGTCCCCTCGATGGTCTCGGTGCCGCGGCCGGTCTCGCTGAGGTGCTCGCGCGTGGTCCGCCCGGTCACGTACACGGTGGCGCCGGCGCGGCCCAGTTCGACGGCCATGGCGCGGCCCGCGCCGCGCGTGGCGCCCGCGACGAGGGCGATCTTCCCGGTCAGGGGGTGCGTGCTGTCGGTCGTTGGCCGTGTGATGTCCATGTCTTTGAGGCTTCCACCAAAAGGCGACAACTCCTGTCGGTTTTTCCATCGGCATGTGCGCGATAACGAGACAGCCGCATTCCGGCGTACTCCGCGTGCGTCCCCCCTCTCCAGGACCGATGCTGGACCCGTGATGGACGAGACGGAGTTCTGGGAGATCGTGGACAGCACCCGCGAGGCCGCCGGCGGCGACCCCGAGGACCACGCCGAGCTGCTGGTCGAGAGACTGCTGCGGTACGACCCGGAGTCCGTCCTCGACTTCGCACGCCACTTCGAGGCCCGTTACAACCGCGCCTACCGCTGGGATCTGTGGGGCGCGGCCTGGGTGCTGCTCGGCGGCGCGAGCGACGACGCGTTCGACTACTTCCGGTGCTGGCTGATCGGCCAGGGCCGGGAGGTCTTCGAGGGCGCGGTGCACGACCCCGACGCGCTCGCCGAGCTCCTGGACGAGTTCGACGAGGAGCTGGACGGCGACGGCGAGGAGCTGGGTTACGCCGCCGACGAGGCGTACGAGCAGCTCACCGGTGTCGTCGCCCCGGACCTCGGCATCCTGCCGGCCCCGCCGGAACCGGCGGGCACACCGCTCGACCTCGAGGACGACGCGGTGCTGGCGGAGCGCTATCCGAAGCTGTGGGCCCGCTTCATGGCGGAGTGACCAGGCAGGCTGATCACTGCGGCCTGATCATTCCGGATCGGCCCCACGGCTCGGCTCGCAGACCTCCTGGCCGTCCGCCTCCGGCGCGAACACCATCATCGTCACGTCGTCCCGTACCGTCCCGGCGTACCGCACCACGTCCGCCCACATCCGCTCGGTCAGCTCCGCCGGGTCGTCCAGGATCCCGGGGTCGGACTTGATCAGCTCGCTGAGGCGCTCGGCCAGCGGGTAGAACGCGCCGGACGCGTCCCGCGCCTCGCTCACCCCGTCGGTCAGACCGAGCAGCCGGTCCCCGGCGAGCAGTGGCACCGTCAGCTGCTCGGGCGGGGCCAGGCCCGCGATGCCGAGGCCGAGCGGGGGGCCGGCCGCCACGGCGAGCTCGGTGACCTCGGGCCCGCGCAGCAGCAGCGGCGCCGGGTGGCCGCAGGAGACGACGCGTACGCACGAGGAGTCGTCCGGGAACTCCAGGAGTACCGCCGTGGCGAACAGCTCGGCGTGCTCGTCGTCCGCCGAGTCCACGACGAGCCTGCGGTCCAGGCGCCCGGCGACGCCCTGGAGGTCGGGCTGGTCGAGGACCGCCTCGCGGAAGGCGCCGAGCAGCGCGGCGACCGTGCCGACGGCCGTGAGCCCGTGGCCCTGCACATCGCCGATCAGGGCCCGGACGGCTCCCGGGCCCCTGCGTACGTCGAAGAAGTCGCCGCCGACGAGGGACTCGTGCTCGGCGGCCTGGTAGAGGCCGGCACACCGCACCCGGCCGACCCGTTCCGGCAGCGGCGGCAGGACCGCGAACTGGGCCGCCTCGGCGACGGTGCGGACCGTGACGAGCTGGGCCTCGCGGCGGCTGCGCACCCACGCGAAGAGGATGCTGAGCAGCGCGATGAAGGTGATCGTCAGCGCGTCGCTGTTGCCGGGACGGCCGAGCCCGAAGCCCGGCAGGGTGAGCAGCGCGACCACGACGCCGCCGAGCAGCGCGGTGGCGGCGGGCCCGTACGACAGGGCGGCCAGCGGCGGGACGGCCGCGACCAGGAAGCTCAGCTCCACCGTCTTCGGCGTGATCAGCTGGACCAGGATGATCGCGACGAGGAGCAGCGGCGGCGGCCAGCGCACCCAGGGCGGGGGCGGCGTGCCGCGCAGCAGCCAGTCGCGCTCCTCCGCGTCACGACGTCTCGCCGCAGCCCTGATCATTACCTCACGCTCCTACGCGCGAGGGGCCACCGCACGCCGGGCCGGTCCTTCGGGTGCCCGGACCCGTGTGGCGGCGGGCCGGGATTCCCCGGGGGCAGTCACAGGGAGCGGCCCATGAGGACGTCGTCCACGTACCCGCCGTCCAGCAGGAACTCGCCGGGCAGCACGCCCTCGGTCACAAAGCCCTCCGCCTCGTACAGCCGTCGGGCCGGGGTGTTGTGCCCGAGCACCCGCAGGGTGATGCGGACCGCGCCCTGGCGGCGCGCCTCGTCCATGGCCGCCCGTATCAGCCGACTGCCGACCCCTTTGCCGCGTGCCTCCTCGGCGACCACGAAGCCCTGGATCTGGCGTACGTGCGCGTTGACGAGGAGCGGGGTGGGGAAGCCGAGCTTCACATAGCCGACGAGCCGCCCGTCCAGTTCGGCGACGAGGTGGTCGCCGGGGCCGGAGCGGTCGTCGAAGAAGGGCTCGTAGGGAGGCTCGGGGCGGGGCTGGACCGCGTGCAGCGTGGACCAGGCGGCGCGGTCCAGACGGGCGAGGGCGTCGTCGTCCTCGGGCAGCGCGATGCGTATGTGCGGGGCCGTCATGGCGCCACTGTACGGCGATCATCCCGCGCCCTCGTGGCGTTCCGGCCAGTCCCCGCCGTGCCCCTTCCCTGCGTCCCGACCCGGCGTCCCGGCCGGGCGTCCGCAGGCCTCTTCCCGGGGTTCGGGGGCAGGATGGGACCCATGGAACCCACACAGCCGACGCGTTCCCCGCAGCCGTCCCGGGTGGCCGTCGCCGGCGCCTCCGGGCTCATCGGCACGGCGCTCACGCGCTCCCTCGCCGCGGACGGGCACGAGGTGGTCCGGCTCGTGCGCAGAGCGCCCCGCACCCCGGACGAGGTGCGCTGGGACCCCAAGGAGGGGTACGTCGACACGGCCGGGCTCGTAGGCTGCTCCGCGGTCGTCAACCTCGCGGGCGCGGGGATCGGCGACCACCGTTGGACGGACGCCTACAAGCGGGAGCTGCGCGACAGCCGGGTCCTCGGCACGGCCGCGCTGGCCGCCGCGGTGGCCTCGCTCGACGAGCCGCCCCGGGTGTTCCTGAACGCGAGCGCGATCGGCTACTACGGAGACACCGGTCAGCGCGCGGTGGACGAGAGCGCGCCCGCCGGGGAGGGCTTCCTGCCGGCGCTGTGCGTCGAGTGGGAGGCCGCGACCGCCGCCGCCCAGGAGGCGGGCATCCGCACCGTCCTGGCCCGCAACGGCCTGGTGGTGGGCCGCGAGGGCGGCGCCTGGGGGCGGCTCTTCCCGCTCTTCAAGGCGGGGCTCGGCGGGCGCCTCGGGGACGGCAGGCAGTACTGGAGCCACATCTCCCTGCACGACGAGGTGGCGGCGCTGCGCCACCTCCTGGACACCGGGACGCTGTCCGGCCCCGTCAACCTCACCGCGCCCCACCCGCGCACCAACCGCGAGGTGACGGCCGCCATGGGGCGGGTACTGAAGCGCCCCACGCTCCTCACGGCCCCCTCGCCCGCGCTGCGCCTGGTGCTGGGCGAGATGGCCGGGGACGTCCTCGGCAGCCAGCGGGTGCTGCCGAGGCGCCTGCTGGAGTCCGGCTTCGTCTTCGCGTTCCCCGACATCGAGGACGCGATCCGGGCGGCGCTGCGGTAGTCGGCCGTACTCCGCAGAGGGGCACCCGGTGTGCGACCCGCGTGCGACCGTGCCCGGTCCGTGCGCGACTGCCCCCGGACGGTGCCGCTCCTACCCTCGTGCCGAAGTCGGGGATTCCTGGGCCCCGCCGAGGGCATCAGCTCCCCACCAGCCGCGCGACCTCTGGGAGGGCACGTGCTTGAGCCTGCGCACCATGCGGATGTCGTCATCGTGGGGGCCGGGGCCGCGGGGCTCGCGGCCGCGCACCGGCTGACCAGCGCCGGTGTGCCGACCCTCGTCCTGGAGGCCGCCCCTTGCGTGGGCGGCCGGATGTCGACCGACAAGGTCGACGGGTTCCGGCTCGACCGGATCGGACAGTTGCTCATCACCTCCTACTCCGAACTGCGCCGCACCCCGGGGCTCGACTCCCTCGTCCTGCGGCCCTTCGCGCCGGGCCTGCTGGTGCACAGCGACGGCCGCCACCACCGCGTGGCGGAGCCCCTGCCCGGACGGAGCGCGAGGGGCGCACTCACCGCAGCGCGCGCCCTGGCGAGCGCCCCCCGCACGGCATCGCGCGGAAGCACCCCGGCACGAGGCACCGCGTCCCGTGGCATCACATCCCGAGGCACCGCGTCCCGTGGCATCACATCCCGTGGCACCGCTCCCCTCGGCGGTCCGCTCGACCAGGCCCGGCTCGGGGCCGCGCTCGCCCGCCTGGCGGCGACCCCCGTCGAGCGGCTCCTGTCCCGCCCCGAGCTCCCCGCCGCCCAGGCCCTCTCCGCGCGCGGCCTGCCCTCGCGCACCATCAACGGGTTTCTGCGCCCACTGCTCTCCGCGCTGCTCTGCGACCCCGGTCTGACCACCTCCAGCCGGTGCGCCGACCTCGCCCTGCACGCCTTCGCGCGCGGCCGACTCTGTGTGCCGGAGGGTGGCGCGGAGGTCCTGCCCGAACGGCTCGCCGCCACGCTGCCGCCGGGCACGGTCCGCACCGGCGTCCGTGTCACGGCGGTCTCCACCACGTCCGTCACCACCGCCGAGCACGGCGAGGTCGCCTGCCGTGCCGTGCTGCTCGCCACCGACGCCCGCGCGGCCGCCGAGCTGCTGCCGGGCCTGCGCGTCCCGCCGTTCCACGAGCTGACGGTGGTGCACCACACCGCCCCGGAGCCGCCGCTGGACGGGCCCGCGCTCCTCCTGGACGCCGACCGCGCGGGCCCCGTCGCGCACACGGCCGTCATCAGCCGCGTGGACCCCTCACGGGCGCCCGCCGACCGCGTCCTCGTCTCCTCGACGGTGCTCGGCCCACCGCCCGACGAGCGGACGGTCCGCGCGCATCTCGCCGCCCTGTACGGCACCCCGACCGACCGCTGGGAACTGCTCGCCGTCCACCACACGCGCGAGGCGGTGCCCGCGATGCCACCGCCGCACGACCCGCGCCGCCCGGTCCGGCTGCTCTCGGGGCTCTACGTCTGCGGGGACCACCGGGACACCAGCACCGTGCAGGGCGCGCTGCACTCCGGCCGGCGCGCGGCGCACGCCGTGCTCATGGACTTCGGCCTCGCTCCGGCGCACGCCCAGGACGCCTCCCTCCCGGCCGCGGCCTGAGCCCCGGGCGCACCCAGCGCTCGAACGTGGGGGGCGTGCGGCTCAGCCCAGTGCCGCCACCTTGTCGCGGTACCCCCGCACGGGCGCCGCGTCCCGGTACGGCTCAAGGCGGCGCTCGAAATCGCGTACGTACTCATGGGCCCGTGCCGACCGCATCTCGCCGGCCGCCTGGGCCGCCTCGGCACCCAGCAGGCACGCCTGCTCCAGTTCGCCGAGGCCGAGCCGGGCCGTGGCGAGCACCACCCGGCAGAACAGGCGGCTGCGCGCGAAGCCGGGGGCGCGCAGTTGCAGGGAGCGCTCGGCGTGCTGGGCCGCGACGCGGTACTGCTGGAGGTCGCGGTAGCAGTGCCCCTGCTCGTCGGCCAGCTGCGCCTCGTCGAAGAAGCGGGCCCAGTACGGCACCTCGTCGCCCGGCCGGGACGCCTCCAGCGAGCGCTCGGCCCGCACCAGGGAGGCCGTGCAGGCCCGCGCCTCGCCGAGCACGCCGTGGCCGCGCGCCTCGGCGGCGTACAGCAGGGACTGCACGACGGGCGGCGCGGCGGAGCCGACGCCCTGCTGGGCCACCCGCGCGAGCTGCACGGCCTCCCGCCCGTGCCCGAGGTAGACGGCCTGGCGGCTCATCGTGACCAGGACGTAGGAGCCGTACGCCCGGTCGCCCGCCGCCTGCGAGAGGCGCAGCGCCTGGACGTAGTACCGCTGGGCCAGTCCGTGGGCGGCGATGTCGTACGACGTCCAGCCCGCGAGGCGGGTCAGGTCGGCGGCGGCGCCGAAGAGCCGCCGCCCGGCCTGCTCGCCGTAGGTGCCGCGCAGCATCGGCTCCGCCTCGTGTTCCAGGTAGCGGACGAGGGCCTGGCGGGCGTGGCCGCCGCCGTAGGTGTGGTCGAGGGCGCGGAACAGCTCGCCGACCGAGCGCAGGGCCGCGATGTCGCCGTTGGTGACGCGCTGTCCGGGGCCGCGGTCGGGCTCCCTGCGCTGGCGGGGCACCCCGGGGCGGCCCTGGGCGGGCACACGGTGGGCGGGGTCGGGCTCGCCGCGGCCGACGCGTTCGTCGGCCCGGCCGATCAGCCAGTCCCGGCTGGGCACGACGAGCCCGGCCGGGGTGAACGCGATCTTCCGCAGCTCGGCGTGGCTGCCGGAGTCCTTGCGCCACAGTCCGCCGACGATGTCGACGGCCTCTTCCGGGGTGGCCGCGAATTCGAGCCCGGCGTACACCGGCGCGCACGCGTCCAGCCCGAGGTCCTGGGCGGACAGGCGCCGCCCGAGACGTCTGGTGAAGACCTCGGCGATCAGCGCGGGTGTGGTGCCTCTGGGCTGCTGGCCACGCAGCCAGCGGGTCACGGACGTCTTGTCGTACCGCAGGTCGAGACCGTGTTCGAGCCCGAGCTGATCGACGCGGCGCGCGAGGCCCGCATGGGAGAACCCGGCTTCCGAGATGAGCGCGGCTAGCTGGCGGTTGGGAGTGCGCTGCGGGGGTCGTTCCGTCATCGGCTGTGCGGTCTCCTGCCTTCCGGACCTGCCTTGAGCAGCCCTTATGGCCTCGTGAACGGCGCGAATGTAACGGCCATCACAGTCCGCGCAGGCACCTTCGCCCCTCGTTCATCCGATCGTGTGAGGAACCCGGGCCGAGGTTGCCTGCCCGGGGGGCCCGTACAGTGGCCGGGGCGCGATATGTGCATGGTGAACGTTCAGGGAGGCACCTGCCGTGAATGAGTTTCGGTTCGTCCGACTGGGCTTCGGCCCGGACGCCGTGGAGTACCAGGAGGCGTGGGACGAGCAGCGCCGGGTGCACGCCGCCCGCTTCGCCGACGAGATCCCGGACACCTGCCTGCTCGTGGAGCACCCGCCGGTGTACACCGCAGGACGCAGGACCCAGGACAGCGAGCGGCCGCTGGACGGCACGCCCGTCGTGGACGTGGACCGGGGCGGCAAGATCACCTGGCACGGCCCGGGCCAGCTCGTGGGGTACCCGATCCAGAAGCTGCCGCGTCCGGTGGACGTCGTAGCACATGTGCGGCGCCTGGAAGAGGCTCTTATCCGTACGTGTGCGGAGTTCGGTCTCCAGACCTCGCGCGTCGAGGGCCGCAGCGGGGTCTGGGTGCTCGGCGACCCGGTGGAGCAGCGCCCCGCGCTCGGCGGCCTCTCCCTGGACTTCGACCCGCGCCTGACGGACGAGGAGTTCGACGCGCGGTTCAACGGTCCGGAGTACGCCCCGTCCAACGCGGGCCAGCGCCGCGAGGACCGCAAGATCGCCGCGATCGGCATCCGCGTGGCCAAGGGCGTGACGATGCACGGCTTCGCGCTGAACGTGAACCCGGACAACACCTGGTTCGACCGGATCATCCCGTGCGGCATCCGTGACGCGGGCGTGACGTCGCTCTCGTACGAGCTGGACCGCGAGATCACGATCTCCGAGGTGCTGCCCGTGGCCGAGCGGCACCTGCGGGACGTGCTGGAGAACGCGGAGCTGAAGCCGCGCCTGGTGGAGAAGGCCGCCGTCTAGGGCGGGCCCGTCGGACCCGGGGGGAATGCACCCCGTTGGCCAGAGGTTGGCCGGAAGTAAGTCCGACGACATCACGGGCGTACCCTGGTGTGCGCCGATGAATCGAAGATACGCCAGCTAGCAGGGAGCCGATGTGTCCGCAGTCGCACCCGACGGACGCAAGATGCTGCGCCTGGAGGTCCGGAACAGCCAGACCCCCATCGAGCGCAAGCCCGAGTGGATCAAGACCCGGGCGAAGATGGGCCCCGAGTACAACGCCCTGCAGAAACTCGTGAAGAGCGAGGGCCTGCACACGGTCTGCCAGGAGGCGGGCTGTCCGAACATCTACGAATGCTGGGAAGACCGCGAGGCGACGTTCCTCATCGGCGGCGACCAGTGCACGCGGCGCTGCGACTTCTGCCAGATCGACACCGGCAAGCCGCAGGCCCTCGACCGCGACGAGCCGCGCCGCGTCGGCGAGTCCGTCGTGACGATGGACCTCAACTACGCCACGATCACCGGCGTCGCCCGCGACGACCTGGACGACGGCGGCGCCTGGCTGTACGCGGAGACCGTGCGCCAGATCCACGCGATGACCGCGGAGCGCGCCGAGGGGCAGACCAAGGTCGAGCTGCTCATCCCCGACTTCAACGCCGACCCCGACCAGCTGGCCGAGGTCTTCTCCTCGCGCCCCGAGGTCCTCGGGCACAACGTGGAGACGGTGCCGCGCATCTTCAAGCGGATCCGCCCCGGCTTCCGCTTCGAGCGCTCGCTGGAGGTCATCACGCGGGCACGCGAGGCCGGCCTGGTCACCAAGTCGAACCTCATCCTCGGCATGGGCGAGGAGCGCGCGGAGATCAGCGAGGCGCTGCACGCGCTGCACGAGGCGGGCTGCGAGCTGATCACGATCACGCAGTACCTGCGTCCCACGCCGCGCCACCACCCCGTGGAGCGCTGGGCCAAGCCGGCGGAGTTCGTGGAGCTGAAGGAGGAGGCCGAGGAGATCGGTTTCTCCGGCGTCATGTCGGGCCCGCTGGTCCGCTCCTCCTACCGCGCCGGCCGCCTCTACCAGATGGCGATCGAGAAGCGCGGGGCGTACGTCGCCTCCCAGGCCGTGTGAATCCGCGCACAAGCCTCTACTGACCGGTACGAGCCGCGACGCCGCGGCCCGCGTGATCCCGCAGGTGACGGGGCCGTGCGGGCCGCGTCGGCGTTTCGGGGCCCGTATCAGGGTTTCATCGGCGTTTGACCGGTCGGTCACGCCCTGGTAACACCAATCAGTGACCCTGGTATCACCGCACGTACAGCTCCACCGCCAGACGTACAGCTTTCCCCCGAGCCATCGAGCTGGTCCTCAGGAGGGCCCCATCATGCAGGCCGCGCCCGTACGCGCCACCGCCATCCCGTCCGTCACCGACGCCCTGCGCGTCGTCGAGTCACTGCTGCTGAGCGGCGGCCAGCGCACCGCACGCCGCAACGCCTGGACTTCCGTCCTCGAGGACCGGCGCCGTGCCAAGGACCGGGTCGAGGCGCTGCGTGTCTTCGAGGAGACGGTGGCAACCCGCACGTCGTAGTCGCGTCCGGGGCCACGTAGACTTCAGGGCATGGCGAGGAAGGAAACCACCGCGGCGGATGCGGCCGCGGAGCCAGGGCGACTCAAGCAGATCGCTCTGACCTACAAGATGACCCGACGGGCCGACTCAAAAATCGGGCTCATCATCGCGGCCGTGGGAATCGTCACCTTTGGTGTCTTCCTCGCGATCGGCTTCTTGATCGGTCACCCGGTCTATCTGGGCATTCTCGGCTTCCTGCTCGCCTTCCTCGCGATGGCGATCGTCTTCGGACGCAGGGCCGAGCGTGCCGCCTTCGGACAGATGGAGGGCCAGCCCGGTGCGGCGGCCGCGGTGCTCGACAAGATCGGCCGCGGTTGGACGACGACCCCCGCGGTCGCGATGAACCGCAGCCAGGACGTGGTGCACCGCACCGTCGGCAAGGCCGGCATCGTCCTGGTGGCGGAGGGCAACCCGAACCGCGTGAAGGGCCTGCTGGCCGCCGAGAAGCGGAAGATGGCGCGCATCGTGTCGGACGTGCCGGTGCACGTCGTCATCGTCGGCACGACCGAGGGCACGGTCTCCCTCAAGAAGCTGCGCACGACGCTGCTGAAGCTGCCGCGCGTGCTGACCGGCCCGCAGGTCACGGCGACGAACGACCGGCTGCGCGCGATGGGCGACCTGATGTCGAACATGCCGCTGCCCAAGGGTCCGATGCCCAAGGGCATGCGCATGCCGCGCGGGTCGAAGGGCAGGTAGTCCCGGACCGCCCCTTCCACCCGCTTCCCTACGACGATGAGGGCCCCGGAACCGATCGGTTCCGGGGCCCTCATCGTCGTAGGCGCCCTCGTGGTCGTCCTGACCGGATGGATCCGCTAGATCCGCACCTGCACGGCGCGGGCGAGGCGGTCGTGGAGGCCGCGGCCGTCGCGGTCCCAGATCAGGGCCGGGATGGCGACGCAGAGCAGGAGAGTGCGGAGCAGCCCCCGGCCGAAGCCGAGCCGGCCGCCGCCCTCGGCGACGACACGGAGCCGGAAGAGGGCCTTGCCGGGCGTGCAGCCGACCGTGCCGACGGTGAGCACGCCGAGGACGAAGAAGATGCCGAGCGCCCAGTTGCCCATCGCCTGCTGGTCACCGCGGGCGAACAGACCGTATGCGATCACCATGCACAGGCCCCAGTCCACGGCGATGGCCCCGATGCGGCGGCCCGGACGCGCGATCGACCCCGGCCCCTCCTCGGGCAGACCGAGCTGCTCACCCCGGTACCCGAAGTCGACACCGGCGTCCTCCGCGGCCGCGCGCGGGCCCGAGAGCCACGATCCGATTGCTTGCCTGTTGTCCACCCGTCCACGGTACTGCGCCCGGATTCGGGCGGACACGGGCGGGTCGGGTGTGCGTGGTCGGGTGTGCGTGGGTGACGGCAGGTGGGGGCGAGGTCGGGTGTGCAAGGGCCGGGGAGCGGGGTACCGGAGGTACACGCAAGCGCGCCGGTTAACTTCGGCGAAACAAATGGGTCATGCTTGAGAAATCCCCCGTCCCTAAGGTCGGGTCCCAGCGTGTGCCACCCCACCGGCCGCACCACGAGCTGCAACCCCGTCCCGCCCCGGGCGGGAGTAGGAGGAGTTGGATGTTGTTCCAGAACGCCGACGACGCGAAGAAGTACATCGCGGACGAGGACGTCAAGTTCATCGACGTCCGGTTCTGCGACCTGCCCGGTGTCATGCAGCACTTCACGATTCCGGCGGCGGCGTTCGACCCGGAGGAGGAGCTGGCCTTCGACGGATCGTCGATCCGTGGCTTCCAGGCCATCCACGAGTCCGACATGGCGTTGCGCGCCGACCTGTCGACGGCCCGCGTGGACCCCTTCCGCCGCGACAAGACCGTCAACATCAACTTCTTCATCCACGACCCGATCACGGGCGAGCAGTACAGCCGTGACCCGCGCAACGTCGCGAAGAAGGCCGAGGCGTACCTGGCCTCGACCGGCATCGCCGACACCGCGTACTTCGGCCCCGAGGCCGAGTTCTACGTCTTCGACAACGTCCGCTTCCAGACGTCGGCGAACGAGAGCTTCTACCACATCGACTCCGAGGCCGGCGCCTGGAACACCGGTGCGGTCGAGAACAACCGCGGCTACAAGGTCCGCTACAAGGGCGGTTACTTCCCGGCTCCGCCGGTCGACCACTTCGCCGACCTCCGCGCCGAGATCTCCCTGGAGCTGGACAAGAACGGCCTCCAGGTCGAGCGCCAGCACCACGAGGTGGGCACGGCGGGCCAGGCCGAGATCAACTACAAGTTCAACACGCTGCTGGCCGCAGCCGACGACCTGATGCTCTTCAAGTACATCGTGAAGAACGTCGCCTGGCGCAACGGCAAGACCGCGACCTTCATGCCGAAGCCGATCTTCGGCGACAACGGCTCGGGCATGCACGTCCACCAGTCGCTGTGGACGGGCGGCACCCCGCTCTTCTACGACGAGCAGGGTTACGCGGGTCTGTCGGACGTCGCGCGCTACTACATCGGCGGCATCCTCAAGCACGCGCCGTCGCTGCTGGCGTTCACCAACCCGACGGTGAACTCCTACCACCGCCTGGTCCCCGGCTTCGAGGCCCCGGTCAACCTCGTCTACTCGCAGCGCAACCGCTCCGCGGCGATGCGTATCCCGATCACGGGTTCGAACCCGAAGGCCAAGCGGGTCGAGTTCCGCGCGCCGGACCCGTCCTCGAACCCGTACCTCGCCTTCTCGGCGCTGCTCCTGGCGGGCCTCGACGGCGTCAAGAACAAGATCGAGCCGGCCGAGCCGATCGACAAGGACCTCTACGAGCTGGCCCCCGAGGAGCACGCGGGCGTCCCCCAGGTCCCGACGTCCCTCCCCGCGGTCCTCGACGCCCTCGAGGCGGACAACGAGTACCTCCAGGCGGGCGGCGTCTTCACGTCCGACCTGATCGAGACGTGGATCGACTACAAGCGGACGAACGAGATCGCCCCGATCCAGCTGCGGCCGCACCCGCACGAGTTCGAGCTGTACTTCGACATCTAAGAGGCCCGGTCAGGCGACCTGACCGGAAACCCCCACAACAGGGTCAATGCTCTGACCTGATGCCGGAACACTGCGAGGGGCCGCTACCCATGTCGGGGTAGCGGCCCCTCGCCTAGTCCTGGAGCGGAGCGCCGGCCCAGAAGGCGTGGGCCTTCCGCAGAAGCTCCTCGGCGGCGTCGCCGTAGGATGCCGCACTGCTCAGTGCGCTGAAGGCTTTGCTGTAGAGGTCGAGCTCGCCCTGTTCCGTGATGTCCACGGAGGATGAGACAAGCTCGACGTGGGCCCGGTCGCCATCGCCGTAGATGTTGAACGCGTGGACGGGGAAGAGGCCCACCGGTGCGGTGGAGGGAAGGACCCCGAGGGTGAGAGAGGGCAGGCCGCGCTCTCGTAGGAGGCGCTCGATCTGTTCTCGCATGACCTTGGGCCCGCCGATGTTCGTGTAGAGAGCCTGCTCCCCGAGGACGACGTCGTAGTGGTGCTTGCCGTCGTACAGCACTTGTTGTCGCTGCATGCGCTTGGCGACGCCGGCCGGGACGTCGTTCGGGATGCCGAGGAAGTCGACGACCTGGCCGAGGATCACGGTGGCGTATGCCTCGGTCTGGAGCGTGCCCCAGATCATCGTGGGCACGTATGCCTTGCCCTCGCGCGTGCTCTGGTACCAGCGCACCACGTCGTCCTGGGTCGCTTCCGTGCCGGTGGACAGACGATCCGTCCAGCGAACTGAACTGGTCACCGCATCCCCTCCTGAGTGGTGCCGCCGGGGCGGCTTCGATGGGCGTTGCCGTTCCGATCGAGGATGACGTCGTGGTTCCGACCTTGTAAGAGCGGGAATCGGTCAGGCGCCCCGCGCTCAATCCCGATGGCGGGGCACGAAGGGATCCCACCCGTGGCCTGCCTCCCGTTCTCAAGGAACAAGGCCGGCGCTCTACTGCCAGCCGTCGAGCGAGACTTCCGGGCCTCCCTCGAGGTACCGGTGGAGGGCGCTTGAGGTGGTATCCACGAAGTTCTCGGGGATGGCGCCGACGTCGACCCAGCAGACCTGGGCGTGCTTGCGGGGTTCGCGGTTCTCGGGTTCGCCGGTCCATTCGTGGGCTGCGAAGACGACGGTGAGGAAGCCGTTGGGGGCCTCCACGCCCCAAGCTCCGTGGATGACGTGGGCGACCTTGAGAGACTCGGGCTTCACCGTGAGGCCGGTCTCCTCGGCGAGTTCGCGGCCGGCGGACTGCAGGAGCGTCTCGTCCGAGGGCTCCAGATGACCGCCGGGCAGAAGCCATTTCTGGGTCACGTTGTGGAGAATGTGCAGGATGCGGCCGTCGGGGCCGACGAGGATGGCCCCTGCGGTGACGTGGCCGGGCAGGGTCTTACGGCTGGTGAGGTCGTCGCCGTCGTCCAGGAGGCCGAGGACGACGCCGAGTTCGCGCTTGTCCTCGGGGTGTTCGTCGAGGTAGGCGGCGATGGTGGTGCGGATGTGGTGGGCCGTGATGGTCATGGTGATCACCTGTTGAAGTAGGAGAGCCAGGTCGCCGCGATGGCTTCGCGGTCGGGTGCGGGGACCTCATGGATGCCGGGGGCGAGGTCGCCGCGGGTGAGCATCCTGATCGCGGCGAGGATCTCGGCCTGGACCAGGAAGATGAACGGCCCAACGCTGGCGCCGTGGATGAAGTTGACGGCGTTGCCGCCGTTCGCCAGATAGAAGTAGTGGCCGGTGGTCTGGTAGCGGGTGACGTGGTCGCCGACCTGGGTGCGGGTGTAGACGTCAGGGAGTCCGGCGAGGTCGAGTTCGTCCTCGCTGCTGGTGACGGTGGCGACGTAGGCGCCGTTGCGCAGGTGGGAGAAGTCCTCGCCGCACAGGGAGACGGCGCCGGTCGCGCAGAGCACCAGGCCGGCCCCGGTCAGGGCTTCACGGTCGCGGGCAACGGTAAAGCCCTGGGAGAGTGCCTGGGTGCGGCGGACGGGGTCGATGTCGAAGACGGTGACATGGACGCCCTTGGCATGCAGGAGGCGGGCGATCGAGCTGCCGAGCTTGCCGAAGCCGATCACCAGGGCGGGGCGGCCGTGGAGGATGTCACCGCGATCGCGCATGACGGCCTCGGTGGAGAAGACTACGGACTGGCCGACGAGGAAGTCTTCGGGGTCCTTCAGTGGTGAGCGGGCGACGGAGATGACGGGGCAGGGCAGTTTGTCGAGGTCCTCGTAGCGGTGGTGCCCGTTCTCGGTGTCCTCGATCACCCCGGCGAGCCGGCCGGTAAAGCGGTTGTGGACGTCGGCGAGGCTGGGGGCGAAGTAGCCGCCGACGTCCAGCAGGGTGACCGTCTGGTCGGCGGCACGGGATTCGAGGTAGTCCAGAGCGTCGTCGGCCTGGGCGAACATTTCGCGGGTGAGGGTGTCGACCATGTGCGTCTGCTCGACCTCGCGCTTCGCGGCCGGGTGGACGGACTTCGGCTTGGGCAGCACCGCAGTGAGCCGGGTCATCGCGGCGACCGCGCGGACGAACGCGGGACGCTCGGCCAGCAGGTGCGTGATGAGGAACGACGCCGTCTGCTCACCCGGGGCGAACTGGGCGGCGATCCGGGCGAAGTAGGCGTCCAGCCGGGCGCGTTCGAAGGTTTCCATGGCAGTTCCCTCTCATCCGTTCCGTCCGGGGGCCGTGCGAGGAGATGCGGGTTCAACGGGTGCGGGCGCATCCGAGCAGCAGCCGGTCGGCTACGAGCGCTGCATCCAGGTAGGCGTCGACCTTGGCGGCGTCAGCGGACTGCGGCAGGGGGTCCAGCCCGAGTAGGAGGATTGCCTCACCGCTGCGGGCGACCTGTTCGGTCCAGGACCGACGGGTGGGCAGCCGCAGCCGCCGGGAGGCGCCGGGGAAGCACACCAGCACCTGGTCGCCGACGATCTGCAGGCAGCGCTCCAGCACCGGAACGACCTCCCGGGCGCCGACCAGGCCACCCAGGCTGGCGGACAGCCGCTGCATCCTGGCCTCGGCCGTCTCAGCGGTGCCCGAGCCGGTCAGGGCCGGGGTGTGGGTGATCAGGATGTGCGCGATCTCGCGGACGTCCGGGCGGGTGCGGCCAGGTCCAGGCTGCGAGCGACACCAGCAGCCGCAGCTCAGGGCCGGGCGGAGTGAGCAGAACGCTCAT
The DNA here is from genome assembly GCF_055581265.1 of Streptomyces sp. NPDC031466. Lineage (NCBI taxonomy): Bacteria > Bacillati > Actinomycetota > Actinomycetes > Kitasatosporales > Streptomycetaceae > Streptomyces > Streptomyces sp. NPDC031466. Next base: position 318,009 of record NZ_JBVIJT010000002.1, on the reverse strand, counting down.
GCTGTCGTGCCTCCCGTGGCCTTGAAGCAGGACCAGACGATCTTCCCGACCGGAGTGCGGTCCTCGACTCCCCAGCCGTCGGCGAGCGCGTTCACCAGGATCAGCCCGCGTGCGGAGGTGTCCGTGCCGGCGGCCTGCCGAGCTTCCGGGTGCTGGCGGCGGCTGTCGTGCACTTCCAGGTGTACGACATCCTCGTCGGCGTCGAGCTCGACCAGGAAGCCGTGTCCGGGGGCAGTCCCGTGGACCAGGGCGTTGGTGGCGAGTTCGGAGACGCAGAGCCGGACGTCCTCGGCGCGGTCCGGCGGACCCCAGCCGGCCAGGGCCTCAGAGGTGAAGGACCGTGCCTGGCCGACCGACTCGGGCCGTGCGTCGAAGAACTGCTGGGTCGTCTTGTTCATCACGGTGGTCCTCATGACTCGGCGTCCAGGACGCGGGTGGTGCCGGGGTGACGGCGGCGGACGGGACCGCTGCGAGAGATGGAGTGGTGGGCCGTGCGGGGCTTGCGGACCAGCAGCAGCCGCGAGCCGACCGCCTCGATCCGCCGCCCGCGTTCAGCGGCTATGGCCTTCGGCCCCAGGTGCGACACGGCCGGGGCGATGACGCCGTAGACGTCCGGCAGCGCGAGCACGTCCAGTAGCCCGGTGAACGCCGCTGAGGCGGGTCCGGCGGACGCGTCGCGGTCGGTGAAGACGCCGGACAACTGCAGTTCGTGGTTGCGGCAGTACTCGGTGAGCGAGGCGGCCAGCGCGTCCTGCCGCGCTTGGGAGACCCGCACCAGCCGCAGGAAGCCGTAAACGACCGGGCCGCTGACCGGGCGATGCTCCGTGAGGGGTTCCATGCTCAGGACCGTCCCAAAGGCTCGACAAATGGTGACGCTCTGAGCGCGGCGTCCGGCCAACTCGCGGCCAATCACCGGCCGTTCCACTTCCGTCCCGCCGACCGCACGGATCTGCTGCGATGACCGGTGGAAGGGAGTGACGCGTGGCGACCGTGCACCACTGGACCGGCCTGGAGGCCAGGGCCCTGCGGCTCGCCCTGCGACTGAGCGTGCGGGCCTTCGCCCAGCAGCTCGGCCTGGCCGTCGCGACCGTGTCCAAGTGGGAGAGCAAGCTCGCCGACACCGAGCCCAGACCCGACACTCAGGCCATCCTCGACACCGCCCTCGGCCGCGCGGACGCCGCTGTCCACCTGCGGTTCGAAACGCTCCTGTCCGATATGACCAGCCCGGTGCAGAACGCTGGCCGACGCCGCGTAACCGCCTCCGGCCCCAGAACCTGGGAATACGAGTCCTGGGCCGATGACCTCGACCGGGTCGTGGTCGCCCTGTCCCGGCAGAACTTCGCCTTCGCCGACAGCCTCCTCACCCGGTGGCTGGGCCGGTTCAAGGCCGCCGAGCTGGACGAGAAGGGTCTGTATCTCTTCGCCCGCTCCACCGCCCTGCTCGGCGACCTCAAGCGCGACCAGGGCGTTGTCCTGGTCGCGCTGTCCGCCCAGCACTCCTATGCCGGCGCTCGCGCGGTCTTCACCCAGCTCGACATCCCCCTCCGCGTCGCCCAGCTCGACCTGTCCCTCGCGGTCGTCACCGAGATGTCCGGGGAGCTGGAGATCGCCGCCCGCAACTACGAGACCCTCGCCGTCGATGACCGGCCTCCCGCCGCGACCGGGCCCGCGCGAGGCTGTGGGTGGGGACCGCGCTGAGCAAGGACGGCCAGCACGACTATGCGACCCGCGTCATGCGGGTGGCGACCCGCGACTTCGAGGACCTCACCGAACCGGACGACTGGTCGGTGGCCCACCAAAAACTTGCCCTCGCCCGCCGCGGCGCCGGCGACCTTACCCAGGCCTTGCACTTCATCGACATCGCCCGCAGCAGCGGGACGCCCGACTCACCGATGCAACGCGTGCGACTGGACACCGCTCATGGCCACATCCTGCTCTCCGATGCGGCGACCCGGGATGATGGACACCTCGTCCTCGACCAGGCCGCCAAGGTGGCCGCGCAGTTCGGACTTGTGCACCAACTGCGCAGTATCGAGGGCATCAAGGCCATGGGCGAGGGGCCGACCGGCCCCCGGCAACGGTGACCAGGGAGAAACGCGTGAGCAACGACCAGCAGGGCATCACCGCTGACCAGTGGCGCCAGGCCAAGCTGATCTGGAACTACCACCAGATGCAGCACGAGCTGCGGCCCGTCGACGTGGCGATCGGGTTGGACAGCCACGACCTCGGCGTCGCAGCCCATGCCGCCGAGCTGTACCGCTCCGGGCTCTTCCCGACCCTGGTCTTCACCGGCGGCAACAGCCCCACCACCGCCAAGGTCTTCCCGCGTGGTGAGGCCGTCCACTTCCGCGAGCACGCCATCGATCTCGGCGTCCCCGCCGAGGCGATCCTGCTGGAACCGAACGCGGGCAACACCGGGCAGAACATCACCCTCTCGCGTGAGGTCCTCGTCGCCGCAGGCATCACCCCGGCGTCGGTGCTGCTGGTCTCCAAGCCCTATATGGAAAGGCGGTCGTTCGCGACCGCCCGCGAGCTGTGGCCCGACGTCGAGATCCGCTGCGCGTCGGAGCCGCTGGAGTTCGACGACTATCTGAAGTCCATCGGCGACGAGAAACTCGTCCTGGACATGCTCGTCGGCGACCTCCAGCGGGTCATCGAGTATCCAAAGCTCGGATTCGCCATCGAGCAGGAGGTCCCGGAGGACGTGCATGCAGCGTACGAGTCCCTCATCCGCGGCGGCTTCACCAGCCGCCTCATCAACCCCTGACCTGCCCGAGCCAGGCGGGTGGTGTGCCATCCACCAGCCGAATTTCCTGCCCCGGCTGACCACGCTGGCCAAGCTGTTCGCGGCGGACTACTGGATCGTCCTGGACAACGTGCAGTTCACCCGCCGCGACTACCAGCACCGAGCCCGCCTCGCGAACCTCCACGACCCCGCCGGTCAGCAGTGGCTTACCATCCCCACCCGCCTGCCGAGCGGACGGCCCACCCTCATCCGCGACGCCGTGATCGACGACTTGGACCTGGCCCGCCGCAGGACCGCGGGAATGCTGCGGCAACACTATGGGGCCAGCCCTCACTGGCCCGCCCTCACCGAGGCCCTGGAACCGGTGCTGGATGCCTTCGACACCGGCAAGACCGCGAAGGTTGCCGAGACCTCCACCCGCGTCCTGCTGGACCTGCTGGGCTGGAAGGGCCAGGTCGTCACCAGCAGCCGTCTGCCAACCCGGCCGGGCCGCTCCGTCCGGCTCGCGGACCTTTCCGCGGCGACCGGCGCCCGCGCGTATCTGTGCGGGACCGGTGGCATGACCTATCTCGACCCCGCCCCGTTCACGGTTCAGAACATCGCCGTGGCCTCGTTTCGGCCGCCGACCACCGGCATCTGGTCCTCCGGCCGCCGCCTCAGTGCCCTGTGGGCCTTGGCCATCCTGGGCCCGGACGCCGTGGCAGCCCACCTCCGGGCTCTCCCGGCCCACCGCGACTGGCTCCAGACGGCAGCCTGAACGAGCCGCCCCCTCCTCGTGGAGGGGGACGTGCCACTCGGAACGTGGCCCTGACAAGATTTCCGTGAAGCCGGGATGAGCCCCCATGCGCCGGTAACACCCCGTCACGGGTAGCGGCACGTTGTGAGTGAACTCGCGCAGGCTCCCGATCACCACGACCTGTCGCGGGCGGGTGGTGGACAGTTCGGTGCCTTTCGGGGTGCCGTCTTCCTCGTAGATCCGGGTGAGGAACTGGCTGGAGATGAGCTGTTGGGCCTTGCTGGCCGTCTTTTGCACCTGCGCCACACCGCCGCCGAGTTCCTTGGATGCCTGGTAGACCCCCGTGCGGTACGCGATCTGCCTCAGCTGGTTCGCCGGGCAAATGCCCAAGCCCCGCCGCAGCGGTACACCTGGAAGGTGGTCAGCCCCTTGGTGCCAGTGGCCTAGTCGTATGTCCAGGCGCGGCCGGTCTGGCGGTACTCCTCTACGGGGATCGGTTCGACGCCTGTTCGCATGCGGGCGGGGTAGAGCAGTCCGTCGAGGTGGTCGATCTCGTGGTGGACGAGGCGGGCGAGGCCGCGCTCGTGCGCGGTGGTCACCGGCTCGCCGGTCAGAGCCCTGGCCTCCACCGTGATCTTCAGGGGGCGGGGCACGAGGCCGCGCACGTCGAAGAAGCTCAGACAGCCCTCGTACTGCTCATCCATCTCCTCGGAGCGAGTGGTGATCCGGGGGTTGAGCAGGATGACGGCGGGTGCGTCGCCGGGCGGCTGGACGACGGCGACGGCACGGCCGATGCCGATCTGAGGGGCGGCGATGCCCATGCCCTTGGTGAAGGGGTGGACCTGGCCGATCCGCTCCATGGCGGCGAACAGCTCGTCGGTGATGCGCTCGGCCTCGTCGCGCTCGGCGGGCAGGTCGAAGGCGCGGGCCGGTTCGGCGAGGACGCCGGTGCCGTGCTGGACGACTCCGAGGTCACGCATCTGCCGGCTGGGCCGCACGTCGCTCACCTGAACTCCCCTTAATCCGAGTCCCGTTCGGGCCGTGCCCTGAACCGCCACTCCAGACGGTACCGAGCGCGCAGGGCCGGTGTGGTCGTGGTCCATGTGAATCCCCCGGCCGATGATGAAGTCGATGGAATGGAGACGATGAAGAAGTCACCGTCCACCGCGGAGGCCTGGACCGGCTCGTGATGTGCTGGCACTAACCAGGCGTGGGCTCGCCACGGGCTTCTGCCCGGTGGTGGTGTGGCATGCTGGGGTGATTTTGGGAGAGTCGTTTTCTGGGGGGCCCTTGAACATTCTCGTACGCTGCTCGTCCGGCGGTGCCGAGGAGCAGCTTCGGTCGCTCGCCGCCTGGCTCGACTCCGACAGGGTGGTCCGTCGGTCCCTGCGGGCCGAGTTGGGCAGCGGCTCCCCCGCGGAGCCGGGTCACCAGGGCAACGGCATCGACATCCTGGCCCTCGTGCTCGGCAGCGGATTCAGTGCCGCCTCCCTGGCCACCTCCATCGCGAGCTGGCGCTCCACCCGCCCCCGGCGTCCCACTCTCACGGTCGAGCGGCCGGACGGCACCGTGGTGCACATCAGTGGTGAGTCGGAGGAGGAAGCCGAGCGTCTGCTCCGCCGCGTCCTGGGGGAATGACGTGGCTGCGCCAGAGTCGGCGAAGCTGCCCGACCCCGACGGCACCCGCGTCGTCCTCGTCGGCGCGAGCGCTTTCTCCGCGCTGGACTCCTTGCCGGCGGTGCGCGGAAACCTCACGATCCTGCGGAACCTGTTCCGGGACAAATGGCAGCTGCCCGCCGATCACTGCACGGTTCTCGCCGATCCGCCGCTTCCGCGGGATGTCTCCCGCGCTGTCGGCAAGGCCGCCAGGGAAGCCTCCGACACGCTGCTGATCTACTACGCGGGCCACGGGTTGATCGAGCCCAGGACCGGTCTTCTGCACCTCGCCATCGAAAGCAGCGATCCACGTTCCGTGCACGACTCGGCCGTTCCTTACCACTGGATCCGGATGGACGTGGAGGGGAGCCGGGCCCAGCGCCGCATCGTCGTCCTCGACTGCTGCTACAGCGCCCGCGCCTTCGGCGTGCAGTCGAACACGCCCGCTCTGGAGCTGGACGGCACCTACCTCCTGGCCGCCGCCGCGGAGACGGCGGTCGCGCTCGCGCCACCCGGCGAGCCGGTCACGGCTTTCACCGGTGAATGGGCCTCCATCCTCCAGGAGGGAATCCCGGGCGAGACCCACCTGCTCACCCTTGACGCGATCTTCACGCGGCTGCGCACCCGGCTCGTCATGAGAGAGCGTCCGGAGCCCCAGCGCCTGTGCCGCAATCAGCTCGGGCAGGCGCCTTTCATCCGCAACGCCGCCTACACGGCGCCGCGCGACACACCCGAGGGTGCGGAGGCGGGCCCGGAGAGCGCCGACTCCCTCCTGGCGGACCAGGCCATCGCCGACCTCTACACCAGCCGCAGCCTGGCGGACACCCTGCAAGCCGCCGCGGACGGCATCGTGACGCATCTCGGGTACGGGCTCGCCGCCGTCAACCTGGTGCGGCCCGACGGTGATCTGGTCGTGGCCGCGCTCGCCGGCGATCCTGGGGCCGAGGCCGTGATGACGGGCCGCGTCGGCTCCCGTGAGTCCTGGGAACGACGGCTGGCGATGGGCGAGGACTGGGACCTGCTGCGCTTCATCCCCCACACCGAGGGCTGGGTGCTCGACGACGACGACGTCCCCCAGTTGCGCACGGACGGCCCCTTGCCCCAGCGGGAACAGGAGTGGCATCCGGAGGACCGCCTCTACGCCCCGATGTACACGGCCGGCTTCCGCAACGAACTGCTCGGTGTCATCTCAGTTGATATGCCGCGCAACGGACTGCGCCCCGGCCCCCAGACACGCGGCCATCTGCGCCGCTACGCCTACCACTGCGGCACCGCCATCGGCAATGCCCGGTTGCGGGCCAACATGCAACGCGCGCTGGTCCGCCTGGAACGCGAACAGCAAGCCCTGCGCGCCAGCGAGGAGTCCTTCCGCCAGGCATTCGAGTACGCCCCTTCCGGCATCGCCATCGCCGAACTGGGCGGTGACCGTGACGGCAGGCTGCTCAGGACGAACGACGCGTTGTGCATCATGCTCGGCCGCCCCGCCTCGGCGATGCGGCGGTACTCCTTGGCCGATCTCGTCCACCCGGAGGACATCGGGACTCTGCTGCGCACGTCGCCGCAGGGCGGGTACGGAGAAGTCCGGCTGGCCCGGCGTGACGGCACCTACGTCCCGGTGAGGCTCCGTACCTCGATCGTGGCCGACGTGTCCGACGGCCCGCTTTTCCAGCTGTCCCACATCGACGAGATCCACCCGGCCCCCAGCCCCGAGCCGGCGGTTCCGGCACCTGTCGGGGCCGCGCGGACCGAGTCGTTCGGCTCACCGGAGGGCAGGGAGCCGAACGAGCAGGCCAGGGGCGAAGACGCGCAGACCGTACGGTGGGCGTGGCCCTTTCCGACGCGCCTCGGGCGCGGCTGGTCGCGCCGCTTCCGCCAGGACGGCGGGACCGGACGGTAGGGCGTCCCTTTCAAGGGCCGGTCGTACGCGCCTGGCCTGGTCCGGGTGCGCGGCTTCGCAGGAAGCGGATCGATGGGGCCGGTGGGCGGCCGTCCTGGGGCGGCTCCCCCGGTGTCACCACCGCGCGCACCCCGTAGACCTCGGCGATCAGCTGCTCCGTGATCACCTCCGCCGGGGTGCCCGCCGCGTACGCCGTGCCCTCCTTCAGGATCAGCACGTGGTCGCAGTACATCGCCGCCAGATTGAGGTCGTGCAGCGCGATCACGCTGGTGAGGGGGAGCTCGGCGACCAGCGCGAGCAGCTCCAGTTGGTGCTGGACGTCCAGGTGGTTGGTCGGTTCGTCCAGGAGGAGTTCGCGGGGTTCCTGGGCCAGCGCGCGGGCGATCTGCACCCGCTGGCGTTCGCCGCCGGAGAGCGTGTGCCAGGACTGGGCCGCCCGCTCGGTGAGGCCCGTGTGCTCCAGCGCCTCCCGCACCGCCCGCTCGTCGTCGGGCGTGGGGGCCGACCATGCCCGACGGTGCGGGACGCGACCCAGGCGTACGACATCCCGTACCGTCAACTCCACCTGCGTGGACGCGTGTTGCTCGACCACGGCGATGCGGCGCGCCACCGCCCGGCGGGGCGTGTCGGCGAGCGGACGGCCGTCCAGGGTGACCACCCCGGCGGCGGGCGCGAGGACTCCCGCGAGGAGGCGCAGCAGCGTGGACTTTCCGGAGCCGTTGGGGCCGAGGAGGCCCACGGTGGCGCCGGACGGCGGGGCGAGGCTGACGCCGTCCACCACGAGCCGGCCACCGGCCTCGCGGGCGACGCGATCCGCGCGCAGGCCGCGCCTGCTCCCGGCCGGCCCTTCCCGACCTCCGGACCCGACCGGCGCTTCCCGAACCCCGGGCCCAGGCGGCATCTCCCGGCACCCGAGCCCGTGCGCCGCCTCGGGCGTCCCGTCGGGCGTCGTCTCGGGCGTCACGTCATACGACCTCTCGGGCCTCACGTCGTCGCCCCCCGCGTCCGGTACAGCACCAGCACGAACGCCGGTACGCCGATGAGTGACGTCACCACGCCCACCGGGACCTCCTGGGGATCCAGGGCCGTACGGGCCAAAGTGTCCACCCAGACCAGGAAGAGCGCCCCGGCCAGTGCCGTGACCGGCAGCAGGCGGGCGTGGCCCGAGCCGGCGAAGGCGCGGGCCGCGTGCGGCAGGACCAGGCCCACGAAACCGATGGCGCCCGCCGAGCTGACCAGCGCGGCGGTCAGCAGCGCCGTCACGCAGAGCAGCACGAGCCGGGTGCGCGCCACGTGCACGCCCAGTGTCGCCGCCGCCTCCTGGCCGAACGCAAACGCGTCGAGCGTACGGGCGTGGCCGAGGCAGACGGCCAGCGCCACGGCGAGGACGGCGGCGCACAGCCACACGTCCGTCCAGCCCGCCCCGCTGAGCGAGCCCAGCAGCCAGAACAGCACGCCCCTGGTGGTCTCCGCGTCACCCGCCGTGAGGATGACGAACGACGTCAGCGCGGAGAAGAGCTGCAGCGCGGCCACGCCGGACAGCACCACCCGGTCCGTCGTCCCGCCCAGCGTGTGGCTCAGGAGCAGGACGAGCGCGAAGGACAGGAGCGCGCCCACGAAGGCGCCCGCCGAGATGGACACCGCTCCCCCGCCCACCCCGAGGACGACGACCGCGACGGCCCCCGTGGACGCCCCGGACGACACCCCGAGCACGAAGGGGTCCGCGAGGGGGTTGCGGAGCAGGGACTGCATGACCGCCCCGCACACCGCGAGACCCGCGCCGCAGACGGCGGCGAGCAGGGTGCGGGGCATCCGCAGGTTCCAGACGATGCCGTCCCTGAGGGGGGTGAGGCGCGACTCGCCCCAGCCGAGGTGCGCGGCGAGCACCGACCACACGTCGGGGACGGAGATCTCGGCGGGGCCGATGGTGACGGCGACCGCCACGGACAGCGCGAGCGCCGCGCACGCGGCCAGCCACAGCAGCCCCTGCCGGGCGGGTGCGGCCACGCTCATGTGGTGAGCCCGAACTTCCGCAGCCCGGCCGCCACTTGCTCGATGCCGTCGACGGTACGGATCGTGGGGTTCATGGCCTGGCCGCTGAGCCGGACGTACCACTTCTTCTTTACGGCGGTCAGGTTCTTGGTCGCCGGGTTGGTCTCCAGGAACCTGATCTTCGCCTCGGCGCTCTCGGCGGACTGCGACCTGCGGGTGAGGTCGCCGATGACGAGGACGTCGGGGTCGCGGTCGGCGACGGTCTCCCAGTTGATCTGGGGCCACTCCTCGCGGGTGTCGTCGAAGACGTTCTTCGCGCCGAGTTCGCGGGTGATGATGCCGGGGGCGCCGCAGCAGCCCGCCATGTACGGGGCGTCGGAGTTGGCGAACCAGTACAGGATCGTCGCGTCGGACGCCTTGATGTCCTTCGTGGCCTTCGCGACGCGGCCCTTCAGGTCGGCGATCAGCCGCTCGCCGCGCTGTCGCACGCCGAACACCTTCGCCAGGTCGCGGATCTCGCCGTAGACGGTGTCCATGGTGAGGGTCCGCACGCGTTTGCCGTCGCCGCCGCCGTCGTTGTCCTTGCCCGCGCAGTCGGTGGGCGAGACGTAGACGGGCACGCCGAGGTCGGTGAACTTCGCGCGGTCGGCGACGCCGCCCTTGCCGACGGTGTAGAGGAAGGAGGCGCTGACGAAGTCCGGTTCCTTGGCAAGGACCTTCTCCAGGGAGGGGTAGCGGTCGGCGAGCCGCTCCACCTTCGCGTTGTCCTTCTCCAGGTTCTTCGCGACCGGGTCGGTCCAGGTGCCGGTGCCGGCCATGCGGTCGGCGAGCCCGAGGGAGAGCAGGATCTCCGTGGAGCCCTGGTCGAGCGAGACGGCGCGCTGGGGCGGGGCCGTGACCTGCACGTTTTTGCCGCAGGAGGCGACGGTGACGGGGTAGCCGTCGGCGCCTTTGCCCGCGGGCTCCGGTGCCGAGCCGCCGCCGCAGGCGCTGAGCGCGAGCGTGCCGGCCGTGAGGAGTCCGGCACAGCGCAGGACGGGTGTACGGGCTTTCGAGGACACGCGATCCCTTGGGTGTCACGGCTCATACGCGGAGCCTGGTCTGCGTCACGACCTTCGCCGCCCGGTGTGCGGGCGAAGGCGCCAGCAGGTCTTCGGACTCGGGATCGACCGGGCGGGGCGCCTTCCCGGGCGTCGTGAGACGCCCAGTGGCCGTGGCCCCGCCCGTCCCCCTCACCGCTGCGCGTCAGTTCCGGATTCGCACCGGATTCCCTGGCCCAGGTGTGGGTTTGACTGGCTTGCGCAAGTTATCACGCGTGCTCACGGGGTCGGTCCGGGCCTCGGCTCGCCCCGGTAGGAGCCGAAGGACCAGTGGTTTCCCTCTGGGTCCGCGACGGCGAACTCGCGGCCGCCGTACGGTTTGTCCTCGATCTCGGCGATGACCCGCACGCCCGCCTCGGTGAGGCGGCGGTACAGGTCCTCCACCCGGTCGGTGACGACGTAGGCGCTCGCGGTGCCGGGTGTGCCGCAGGTGCCCTCGGTGGCGGGGTCGTGGGAGCCGAGCATGACGCCGCCGCCCTCGGGCCAGTCGAGCTGGGCGTGGACGACGCGGCCGCCGTCCTCGTAGACGGCCGTGCGCAGGAAGCCGACGGTGCCGACGAGGAAGTCGATCAGCGCGGGGGCGTCCTCGGCCTGGAGGCCCGGCCAGATGGTGGGGGCCGGCGCGGCGGGGGCGGGGGGCGGTGTGGGGTTGGGTGTGGGGTTCGGTGTGGTGTTCATGTCCTTCACTCTTCGCCCTCGCCGTGTGCCCCGGCTTGGATGTTCCGGCACTCTTCGGCGAGCCAGCCGGTCGGGCTCGTCCCCGTGTACTGGCGGAAGTCGCGTACGAGGTGGGAGTGGTCGCAGTAGCCGGTGTCGGCCGCGACCCGGGCGAGGTTCGGCGGGCCGCCCGCCGCGACGGCGCGGACCACGGCGTCCTTCGCGTGCTGGAAGCGCATCAGGCGGGCGGCCTGCTTGGGGCTCAGCCCGGTCTCGGCGCGGAAGAGCGCGGTCAGGCGGCGTTCGCTGAGCGCGACGTGCCGGGACAGGGCGCCCAGCGTGCCCGCGCCGCGGTGCCGGGCCAGCCAGGCCCAGGCCTCGGCGACCTCGGGGCGTACGGACCCGGCGGTCCGTTCGGTGGCCGCGCGCCGCCGCAGGTAGGCGGACAGGGCGGCGAAGCGGTCCTCCCAGTGGTCCAGCTCGCACAGCCGCTCGCGGAGGTCGGCGGCGCGCTCGCCGAACACGTCGGTGCCGGCGACGACGGGCTGTCCGGTCAGCGCTCCGGCGGGCAGGCCGAGGAGGGCGCGGGCCGCCAGCGGGTGCACGGCGAGCTGGATGCCCGCCTCGTGCTCGGGCTGGACGACGTACACGGGGCTCTGGTGCAGGCCGCCCACGACGATGTCGGTGCGGGCGGCGTCCGCGCCGCTCGCCTGGTCGGGGGTGTCGCCGCCGGCGATGGTGCCGTCCAGCGAGAAGATCACCGTCAGGTGGGGCGAGGGCAGGCCCCGGTGCAGGGCGGGGCGCTGTCCCGCGGTGCGGTAGCCGACCGCGGAGACGACCATGCCGTCGAGCCGGGGGACGGCTCTGACGAACTCACGGGAGCCCATGCGGCCAGTATGGGCGATGTGATCGCCGTCCGCTGCGGGCCCCTCCCGGCACCCGCCGCCCCCGCCCTTGCCCGCCGCTCTCCCGGGCCCGGCGTCCCTCTCCGCTACCCGCCTCCGCCTCCCCCCATGCCGCCGCCGCACGGTGACGTCGATCATGGGAATCGGCCCCCGGGGGCCCATAGAGTTGCGCGCCGCTCCGAACGGGGCGCACTCCGCTCGCAGGGAACGGCAGGGACACAGAGACATGGCAGCAGTACGGGTGAAGAGCAGGCCGGCCCTCATCGCCACCGTGGGCGCGCTGGCCGCCGCCGTCCTCGCGGGCAGCGCGCTGTGGCCGACGAACGAGGCGTCCGCCGCCGACACCTCGGCGGCCACCGCCCGCGAGCTGTCGCACTGGCCGAAGCCCGTCGCGAAGCGGCTCGGCGAGGTCATCGCCGCGAACGACCACAAGGGCGCGTACGCCGTCTTCGACGCGGACAACACGACGTACCGCAACGACCTGGAGGAGTCGCTGCTGCCCTTCCTGGAGATGAAGGGTGTCCTGACCCGCAAGACCATGGACCCGTCCCTGAAGGTCATCCCCTTCAAGGACAAGGCCGGGCACAAGGAGAGCCTCTACAGCTACTACAACCGGCTGTGCGAGGTGGACGACCAGGTCTGCTACCCCTGGGCCGCGCAGATCTTCTCCGGGTTCACGCTGAGGGAACTCAAGAAGTACGTCGATGAGTTGCTGGCGTACGGCAAGCCGATCCCGGCCGAGTACTACGAGGACGGGAAGCCGACGAGGACCGAGGTGAAGCCGCCGGAGTTCTCGCCGGGCATGCGGCAGCTGTACCGGACGCTGCGGGCGCACGGCATCGAGGTGTACGTGGTCAGCGCGGCCGCCGAGGACCTGGTGCGCATGGTCCTCGCGGACCCGAAGTACGGCTACGGCGTGCGGCCGCAGAACGTCATCGGCGTCTCGCTCCAGCTCAAGGACCGCGGGACCGGTGACGTCACCACCTCCCGCAAGGAGATCGCCGAGGGCCGCTTCGGCGAGAAGGAGCGGGCGCGGCTCGCCGGGCGCGAGCTGACGCCGCACCTGTGGGCGCCGCTGACCTGGTTCGAGGGCAAGCCCGCGGCGATCAACACCTACATCGACGAGTGGCGGAAGCCGATCCTGGTGGCCGGGGACACCCCGGTCAGCGACGGCCCGATGCTGTTCCACTCCGCGGACGTGGAGCACGGCGGCGTACGGGTGTGGGTCAACCGCAAGAACGCGTACATGAAGCAGCTCGACGGCATGAAGGAGGAGAACGCGCGGCGCCAGCGGGAGTTGGGCCAGGAGGTGACCGCGGACAAGCGGTGGCTGACGGTCACTCCGGAGCAGATCGGCTGACACGCCGACGGCCCGCGTCGGCCGAGGGCGTACGGCTCATGGGCGTCAGGGTCACGGGCGTACGGCTCATGAGCGTACGGCTCACGGGCGTACGAGTCACGGGCGTACGAGTCATGACTTCCCGGCCCGGTATACCCCCGCCCGGTGCTCGTCGGCGGTCGCCCAGGCCGCCACCAGCTTGGCGAGCGCGCCGCCCGCACGGGCCCAGGCGAAGTGGTCGAGCCGGGTGCCCGCCTCCCGCGCGGTCAGGTGGTGGCGGGTGAGGCGCGCCCGCGGGGTCTTGGCGAGCAGGTGGTCGAGGGCGCCGGCGGGGGCGTAGGCGTCGCGCTCGACGGAGACGGCGAGCACGGGCAGGTCCAGGGTGCCGAGCGCCGTTTCGTAGTCGAGCGCGGACCCTCTGGCGCTGTAGCGGCCCGTGCGCACCTGGCGCGCCCAGTCGCGCATGACGCCCCTCGGCTGGTCGCCGCCGAAGCCGAGCCGGGTGCCGGGCCAGCGGCCGAGCACGGCCGCCGTGGCGGTGATCAGCAGTTGGGTCAGGAGCAGGCCGGGGCCGCGCAGGGGGCCGAACGCGCGGAACCAGACCGAGCCGGTGGCGACGATCACCACTCCGTCGACGCCGGGGCCCGCCACGCCGGGGCCCCCGACGCCGGGGCCCCCGACGCCGGGGCCCCCGACGCCGGGGCCTCCGACACCGGAGCCACTGAAGCCCGAGCCCCCGACACCCGAGCCCCTGAAGTCCGAGTCCCCGACGCCGACGGCTTTTCTCGCCAATGACGCGTACACCAAGGCGAGTTGACCGCCGAGGCTGTGGCCGAGGAGGTACAGGGGCGGCTCGGGGCCCAGCTCGGCTCGGATCGCGGCGAGAACCGCCGGCAGGTCCTCCTCGACGATCGCGCGGTAGCCGTGGTCGCCCGCCGCGCGGCCGGTGGCGCGCGGGGTCGCCTCGCCCTGGCCGCGCAGGTCGGCGGTGAGCGCGGTCAGCCCCTCGTCGTGCAGCTGACGCGCGAAGCGGCGGTAGAAGCGGGCGGGGGCGCCCATGGCCGGCAGGACGAGCACCACGGGAGCCGGGGGCGGCCCCGGCGCCGGCCCCGAGCCGGACGGCAGGAAGCGTTCGGGCGCGGGGGCGCGCAGGCCGCACACCGGAAGGCGGGTGCCGTCCGGCAGTTCGGCGGTCGTCACGAGCGGCAGCGCGCCGACGGGTTCCGGCTGGGTCATGGGCCCAGCATGTCCCATCGCACACATGACCGCACGGGCCCACGCCGAAACGGGGCACGACGGGACGGGCCACGACAGGACGGGGCGCGCGGCGGGCAACTCCCGCCGCGCGCCCCGCACTTGCTCGACCGGCGCGGCGCAGCCGCTCGCTCAGCGGCTGTAGCGCATCAATGCGCGCACCATGTGGCAGGTGATGTCGGAGGGCGGGTGGATCCCGACCTGCTCCGCCATGCTCCTTATCGTGCTGTTCTTCGCCTGGTTCGGCAGATGGACGCCCGAGTCGAGCAGGGCGATCGCCAGGCGCATGGCCTTGAGGCGGCGGTTGTGGTTGACGTACCACTCGCGGGGGCGGCCGGCGGGCAGCGCCTTCTTCTCCAGTGGCGCGTACGGCAGGTCGATCAGTACGGGTCGGGAAACACGCTTCTTCGTCGGTGCGGCAGCGGGCACGGGCATCCTCCTGTCGCGGTCGGGACCCCCCGTCGGGCGCCCTCGAACACTACGTTGATTCTACCGCCCGGCACTGACAATCGCCGCTGGCCAGACGGGCTTTGAGGTATTCGAACAAGGCCGTGCCGCACGGGCCTGGGGCGGGTGGTCCGGGGGTAGCGTGTGGGCATGGAGATCTGGATCAACCCCGCCTGTTCGAAGTGCCGGAGCGCCCTGACGCTGCTCGACGCGGAGGGTGCCGACTACACCGTGCGCCGCTACCTCGACGACGTGCCGAGCGAGGACGAGATCCGCGCCGTCCTCGAACGTCTGGGCCTGGAGCCCTGGGACATCACGCGGACCCAGGAGCAGGCCGCCAAGGACCTGAACCTCACGGACCGCGAGGCCTGGCCCCGTGACGCCTCGGCCCGCGTCCGCTGGATCAAGGCCCTCGCCGAGCACCCGAAGCTGATCCAGCGGCCCATCATCACCGCCGACGACGGCACGGCGGTGGTCGCCCGGACCGAGGAGGCCGTGCGGGACGCCCTCTCCCGCTGACGCCCCGGAGCGAGCGCCGCCGCCCCCGAGCCTCCGGAAACCGGTCGGGAGCGTATACGGAACGCCCTCACGAGTGCGCGGGCCGCGGCGCCGCACCCGGGACCGCCGCCGCCGACGCGGTCGGCGAGTGACGTGGGCCACACCCGGAGCAGGTAACACGGGGTTCACATGAGGGCAACGGCCGGGAAATCGCGGATTGCCAGGCTGCCGCACATCACCACGGCACCGCAGCACCCGCACGTTCTGCGCCGTACCGAACGTTTCAAGGATGGGGCCCCCGTGACCTTCAAGGCTGAGTACATCTGGATCGACGGCACCGAACCGACCGCCAAGCTCCGTTCGAAGACGAAGATCCTCGGGGACGACGCGAAGGGCGCGGAGCTGCCGCTGTGGGGCTTCGACGGATCCAGCACGAACCAGGCCAAGGGGCACGCCTCGGACCGGGTGCTGCGGCCCGTCTTCACCTGCCCGGACCCGATCCGCGGTGGCGATGACGTACTCGTCCTGTGCGAGGTCCTCAACACGGACATGACCCCGCACGAGTCCAACACCCGCGCCGAACTGGCCGAGGTCGAGGCCCGGTTCGCCGCGCAGGAGCCGATCTTCGGCATCGAGCAGGAGTACACCTTCTTCGAGGGCGACCGCCCGCTCGGCTTCCCCGTCGGCGGCTTCCCCGCCGCGCAGGGCGGCTACTACTGCGGCGTCGGCTCGGACGAGATCTTCGGCCGTGACGTCGTCGAGGCCCACCTGGAGAACTGCCTCAAGGCGGGCCTCGGCATCTCCGGCATCAACGCCGAGGTCATGCCCGGCCAGTGGGAGTTCCAGGTCGGCCCGCTCGCCCCGCTGGAGGTCTCCGACCAGCTGTGGATCGCCCGCTGGCTGCTCTACCGCACCGCCGAGGACTTCAAGGTCTCCGCGACCCTCGACCCGAAGCCGGTCAAGGGCGACTGGAACGGCGCGGGCGCGCACACCAACTTCTCCACCAGGGCGATGCGCGAGGGTTACGACGCGATCATCACCGCCTGTGAGTCCCTCGGCGAGGGCTCCAAGCCGATGGACCACGTCAAGAACTACGGCGCCGGCATCGACGACCGGCTCACCGGCCTGCACGAGACCGCCCCGTGGAACGAGTACAGCTACGGCGTCTCCGACCGCGGCGCCTCGGTCCGCATCCCCTGGCAGGTCGAGGTGGACCGCAAGGGCTACATCGAGGACCGCCGTCCGAACGCCAACGTCGACCCGTACGTGGTGACGCGCCTGCTCGTCGACACCTGCTGCTCCGCGCTGGAGAAGGCCGGCCAGGTCTGACCCGCCGTGCACACCGCCGACGGGGGCGCCCACCGATACGGGTGGGCGCCCCCGTCGTCATCTGATTCAATGGGGAGCATGGGCAGCCACCAGAACACCTCGACGGGTCGTGACGACCTCGAGCCTTTCTGGCCCTCCCGTCAGCACCACGACTTCGACCGGGTGTGTTGCCGCGCGACGAACGCGCGGGCCCTCTAAAGCCGTTCACCCCGGCCTTCGCCTGACGCGCACGACGTAACGACGTACGTCTCGTTCTCGACGACTCCTTATCTCGCGCGAAAGAGCTGACCTCCCATGGCGAACTCCCGTACCTTCACTGCCACTGCCACTGCCACCGCCACCGCCCCCTCCTCCGCCCGGGGGCGCCTGCGCGCCGTCGACCCGGACGAGGTGGTGCGCGTCCCCGACTTCCTGCCGCCCGGCGCCACCTGGCTGCCCGCGCCGCAGCACACCCTGCCGACCCTGCCGGGGCAGCCGCCGATGGTCGGCTACCTCGTCCTCGTGCCGGCCGCCGCGCAGGAGAGCGCCCCGCCGCAGGCACCGGCCACGGGGCCGATCACGATCGACGCCGGCCAGCGGTCAGCCGCCGTGGAGGGGCGGCCCCTGGACCTCACGTACCTGGAGTTCGAACTCCTCGCACACCTCGTCGCGCACCCCCACCGGGTGCACACCCGCGACCAGTTGGTGACCACGGTGTGGGGGTACGGCCACGTCGGCGACGGACGCACCGTGGACGTCCACGTGGCGCGGCTGCGGCGCAAGCTCGGCACCGAGCACCGGGCGACGATCCAGACGGTGCGGCGGGTGGGCTACAAGTACGTGCCGCCGGCGCCCCGCTGAGCGCCCGCCCTCTGCCGGCAGCAGAAGGCGTTCCCTGACCGCCGCCACCAGGGCAGAGTCACCCGCATGAGACTTCTGATGCTGGGTGGGACCGAGTTCGTGGGCCGCGCCGTCACCGAGGCGGCGCTGGCCCGTGGCTGGGAGGTGACCGTCTTCCACCGCGGCCGGCACGCCGCGCCGCGGGGCGCCCGGGCCGTGCACGGCGACCGTACGGCGGAAGGTGGCCTCGCCGCGCTGGCCGGCGGCGAGTGGGACGTGGTGGTCGACACCTGGTCGGCGGCGCCGCACGTCGTACGGGACGCGGCGCGGCTGCTCGCCGGGCGGGCCGGACGGTATGTGTACGTGTCGAGCGGTTCCGTGTACCGCTACCCGGGCGAGGCCGGCTCCGACGAGAACTTCCCCGTGGTGGACGGTGACCCGGACGCGGCGGCGACGGCGTACGCGCAGGACAAGCGGGGCGGTGAGCTGGCCGCGGTCGACGCGTTCGGACCGGAGCGGACGATCCTCGCCCGGGCGGGACTGATCCTCGGCCCGTACGAGAACATCGGCCGGCTGCCGTGGTGGCTGAACCGGATGGCGCGGGGCGGCCCCGTGCTGGCTCCCGGGCCCCGGGACCTGGAGATCCAGTACGTCGACGTGCGGGACCTCGCCCAGTGGATCCTGGACGCCTCGGCGGCGGCCCTGCACGGCCCGTACAACCTGGTCAGCCCCATGGGCCGGTTCACGATGGGCGAGCTGCTCGACGCGTGCGCCGAGGTGGCGGGCGCCCCGGACGTGTCGCTGCGGTGGACGGCGCCGGAGGCGGTGCTGGAGGCGGGCGTCGAGCCGTGGTCGGAGCTGCCGGTGTGGCTGGCGCCCGGCGAACTGCACGACACCATGCACCGCACCTCCTCGCGGAAGGCGGTCTCCGCGGGACTCTGGGCGAGGCCCGTCGCGGAGACGGTGCGCGACACGTGGGAGTGGCTGCGCTCCCTCGGCGGCACCCCGCCGCAGCGCCCGGACCGCCCGACGGTCGGCCTGGATCCCGCCAAGGAGGCCGAGGTGCTCGGGCTCTAGGGCGCGGGGGCCCCGGGGGTGTCGTCAGGTACACCCCCGGGCCGGGGGGCGGGCCCCGTGTCCTGGGCGCGTGCGGCGGGCGAGACTGGGTGACGCCGTAGACGCCGAGAGGGATGGATGCCATGACGAGGCTGAAGGACGCAGTGATCGCGGGGGCCCGGGGCCTCTATCTGGCGATCGTCTCGCTGGTGGGGTCGAACATCCTCTTCGTGTTCTCGGTCGTCTCGATCGCGTTCCTCCCGCTCGGCATCGGCTTCCTCACCACCCCGGCCATCCTCATGGGGGTGCGCAAGTACGCCGACGCGCACCGCGTACGGGCTGCCGAGTGGTCCGGGGTGCGGATCCCGGTGCCCTACCGCCCCTTCCCCGCCGGGCGGCGGTCCGGCCTCGCCGGGCAGGTGGAGCGCTGCTCGCTGATGCTGAAGGACCCCGCGACCTGGCGCGACCTCCAGTGGCTCCTGGTGAACATGTCCGCGGGTGCCGTCGTGGCGCTCCTGCCCCCGGTGCTGCTGCTCTACATGGTGTACGGCTGGGTCCTCGCGCTCGGCGTGTGGGAGCCGATCCACGACGCAGGCGGCGGCGAGTGGTTCGCCTTCATCCATGTGACCTCGCAGTCCACCGCCAACCAGGCGGCCGTGCTCGGCGTGGGCATCTTCCTGCTGGGCGTCGCGGTCAACACCTCGCTCATACGCGCCCACTTCCTCCTCGCCCGTACGCTGCTCGCGCCCACGGCCGCCATGCGGGAGCGGCAACTGGCCGACCGCGTCGACCGGTTGACCGAGACCCGGCACGACGCCGTGGACAACTCCGCCGCCGAACTGCGCCGCATCGAGCGCGACCTGCACGACGGCGCGCAGGCCCGCCTGGTCGCCATGGGCATGGACCTCGGCACCATCGAGGCGCTCGTCGAGACGGACCCGGCCAAGGCCAAGCAGCTGCTCGCCGAGGCCCGGCGGAACTCCGGCGAGGCGCTGGGCGAACTGCGCGACCTGGTCCGCGGCATCCACCCGCCGGTCCTCGCCGAACGCGGCCTCGGGGACGCGGTGAAGGCCCTCGCGCTGCGCCTGCCGGTGGCCACCGAGGTCGACGTGGAGCTGCCGGGGCGGGCCGGGGCCCCGGTCGAGTCGGCGGCGTACTTCGCGGTGAGCGAGGCGCTGACGAACGCGATCAAGCACTCGGGCGCCGACCGCGTCTGGGTGGACGTCCACCACGCCGACGGCATGCTCCGCGTCGCCGTCACCGACAACGGCGAGGGCGGCGCGGACCCCGGGGCGGGCTCCGGGCTGAGCGGGATCGAACGCCGACTCGGTACATTCGACGGCGTCCTGGCCGTCAGCAGCCCCGCGGGCGGTCCCACCATGGTCACCATGGAGATCCCTTGCGCGTTGTCCTAGCCGAAGACCTCTTCCTGCTGCGCGACGGTCTGGTGCGGATGCTGGAGGCATTCGGCTTCGAGATCGCGGCCGCCGTGGAGAGCGGGCCCGAACTCACCAAGGCCCTGGCCGAGTTGGAGCCGGACGTCGCCGTCGTCGATGTCCGGCTCCCGCCGTCCCACACGGACGAGGGCCTCCAGTGCGCGCTGGCCGCCCGCCGCGCCCGGCCCGGACTGCCCGTCCTCGTCCTCTCGCAGCACGTCGAGCAGTTGTACGCGCGTGAGCTGTTGGCCGACGGCACGGGCGGCGTCGGCTACCTCCTGAAGGACCGGGTCTTCGACGCGGCGCAGTTCATCGACGCCGTGCGCAGGGTCGCGGCCGGCGGCACCGCCATGGACCCGCAGGTGATCCAGCAGCTCCTGTCCCGGCGCTCGCGCGACCAGCCGCTCGGGGCGCTCACCCCGCGCGAGCGCGAGGTGCTCGAACTCATGGCGCAGGGCCGCTCGAACACGGCGATCGCCTCGCAGCTCGTCGTCACCGAGCGGGCGATCGCCAAGCACACGTCGAACATCTTCGGAAAGCTCGGCCTGCCGGTGTCGGACGACGACAACCGGCGGGTGCTCGCGGTGCTGGCCTATCTGGACCAAGGGCGCTGAACGCGCGGGGCAGTTGATGCGTATGTAGTCCCATGGGACGCACATCACGAAAACGATCCAAGCTGGCGGGACGGATGATCGGCGCGTCGGCGGCCCTGCTCCTGGGCGGCGGCGGCCTGGTCGCGGTGAATGTCCACGCGAACGCCGACGAGACCGGCGACCGGCCCCCTCCGCGGAGCGCCGGGCAGCGGGTGTCGACCATCAGCTGCCCGGACGTGGCCACGGAACTGTCCGAGGTGCCCCCGCCGGCCCGCGAGGTGGTGGACCGCGAACTCGCCGAGCTGGACAGCCAGATCACCCGGGCCTACGACCAGTTCACCGCCGCGCGGGACAAGGAGTCCGTGCTCGACCCGCTGGCGGAGCGGCGGCGTGCCACCCTCGGCGAGATCGCGGACGCCATGGACCGGGCGGGCGGACGCCCCGAGGGGCTCGACGGCATGGCGCCCTGTACGTTGCGCGCCTCCACCGGAGACGGATCGCCATCCGGTGGCCGCAGCGAGAACGGGCCCGCCGCCGAGGACTTCGTCGCGATCGAGTCCGTCCGGCCCAACGTGAACCGGCCCCGTGAGCAGCGGGGCGCCTCCCGAGGCACCTTCACCACGAAGTGCGGGCGGAACGAGAACGGCAAGTTCAACCCGGACAACGTCATCGTCGCCCCCGGGGTGAGCAACGGCGCCCACCACATGCACGACTACGTGGGCAACCAGGAGACGGACGCGTTCTCCGACGACGACGACCTCGCCGGCGGTGGGACCAGCTGCCGCAACCAGGGCGACAAGTCGACGTACTACTGGCCCGTGCTGCGGCTCCAGAACGGGCGGGACGAGGACGACGCCCGGGCGGACGGCGGCGGCAAGGACCAGAACGTCGGCGAGATCCAGACCCCGGCCTCGGTCACGCTGAATTTCGTCGGCAATCCGCGGAGCAAGGTCGTCGCGATGCCGCGGTTCCTGCGGATCATCACCGGCGACGCCAAGGCGTTCACGAACGGCGACGCGAACGCCAACGCCTCGTGGAGCTGCACCGGTTTCGAGAACCGGCAGCTCAAGGACAAGTACCCGATCTGCCCCGAGGGCAGCAAGGTCGTGCGCAGGTTCGCCTTCCAGAGCTGCTGGGACGGGCGGAACACCGACAGCGCCAACCACCGCACCCACGTCGCCTTCGCCGACCGGCGCACCGGCGCCTGCCCGCAGGGCTTCCGGGCCATCCCGCAGCTGGTGCAGCGCATCGTCTACGACGTGCCGCCGGGCCCGGGGTTCGCCGTCGACTCCTTCCCCGAGCAGCTGCACAAACCCGTCACCGACCACGGCGACTTCATCAACGTCTTCGACGAGCGCCTGATGCGGCGCGTCGCGGGGTGCGTCAACTCCGGGCAGCGCTGCTCCTGAGGCCGGTCACACCCCTCGGGGCCGGCCCGCCACCCCCGGGCCGGCCCCTTCGCGTCAGCCCATGCGGTGACCGCGGTGGCCCCCGCCGTGCCCGTGCGCGGCGTCCACCACGGTCCCGCCGAGCCGCTCGCGCAGCGCCGCGATGTCGGCGGGGCCGCCGACCGCGACCCAGCTGCCGCCGACGAGGTACGTGCCCCCGTAGTCGTTCGCCTCGTCGAGCCATTCGGCCTGGCCGCGGGCGTTTGTGAAGGTTACGAGGACGTAGCGCCGGGCACCGTTGTCACAGGTGGCCTGACGCAGGTCGGCGGCGTCCGTCTGGATGTCGGCCGTGCACCCCGCCCTGGCCGCCAGCTGCTCCAGGCTGCCCCGCGCCGTGTCCGGTGCGTCGCCGCCCCCCGAGCCGCACCCCACGCCCACCGCACCGCATCCCACCAGCGCGAGCAGAAGGCCCACGCCCCTGCCCGCACGCGCCATCCGTGCTGCCCGCATCGCCCCACCAGCCTCTTCCGGCGAGTGCGACTCGCCTGTCTCGTATGCGCCTGTGTGGAAGGCCCGCCGCACGGATACCGTGCGCCGCAGCCTCACCTCAGGGGGTACACATGTCCGCACCGTCCCGACGTTCCCTGCTCGGCACCGCCGGCGCCCTCGGCCTCGGCGCCGCCGTCGGCGGGGTGCCGCTGCCGGCGCACGCCGCCGAAGGGTCCGCGAAGGCCCCCGCCTTCGATACGGATGCCGCGCGCGCGGCGCTCAACAGACTCCTGCCGCGGCACGCGGAACAGTTCCGGCTCACCCTCGTGCCCGCCCGAGGGCGCGAGGACCGCTTCCGGGTCACCGGCACCACCGGCCGGATCACGGTCACCGGCACGACGCCCGCCGTGCTCCTCACCGGCGTCCACTGGTACCTGAAGTACGTGTGCGGCGCCCACATCACCTGGAACGGCGACCAGCTCGACCTGCCGCGCAGGCTGCCCGCCCCGGTGAAGCCGCTGGAGCGGTCCACCTCGCTGCCCCACCGGTTCGCCCTGAACGACACCAACGACGGCTACACCGCGCCGTACGCCGACTGGGCGTACTGGGAGCGGATGATCGACGTACTCGCCCTGCACGGCTGCAACGAAGTGCTGGTGGTGGCGGGCGCCGAGGCCGTCTACCACCGGGTCCTCACGGAGTTCGGCTACTCCGACGCCGAGGCGCGGGCCTGGCTGCCGGCGCCCTCGCACCAGCCGTGGTGGCTGCTCCAGAACCTGTCGGGGTACGGCGGTCCCCTCACCGCGCGGCTCATCGCGGACCGCGCCGCGCTGGGGCGCAGGATCGCCGACCGGCTGCGCTCGCTCGGCATCGCTCCCGTGCTGCCCGGCTACTACGGGCACGTGCCCGACGGCTTCGTGGCGCGCAACGGCGGGGACGCGCGGGTCGTCCCGCAGGGCGTCTGGCACGGCTTCCCCCGGCCCGACTGGCTCGACCCGCGCACGGACGCCTTCGCCCGGGTCGCCGCCTCCTTCTACCGCCACCAGCGGGAGCTGTTCGGCGCCGCCGACCTGTTCAAGATGGACCTGCTGCACGAGGGCGGGACGCCCGGTGACGTGCCCGTGCCGGACGCGGCGAGAGGGGTGGAGAGAGCCCTGCGCGTCGCGAGACCCGGGGCCGTCTGGGTGATTCTGGGCTGGGAGGCCAACCCGCTGCCCGCGCTGCTCGACGCCGTCGACAAGAAGCGGATGCTGATCGTCGACGGCGTCTCGGACCGGTACGCGAGCGTCACCGACCGGGAGAAGGACTGGGGCGGCACGCCCTACGCCTTCGGCACCATCCCCAACTTCGGCGGCCGCACGACGATCGGCGCCCGCACCCACCTGTGGAACGAGAAGTTCTTCGCCTGGCGCGACAAGCCGGGCAGTGCGCTGGCGGGCACCGCCTTCATGCCCGAGGCCGCCGACCGCGACCCCGCCGCCTTCGAGCTGTTCTCCGAACTCGCCTGGACCAAGGCCCCGTTGGACCGCGCCGCGTGGTTCTCCTCGTACGCCGACTTCCGCTACGGCGGGCGGGACCGCGCCGCGCGCTCGGCCTGGCGGGCGCTGCACGACACCGCCTACCGGCACACCGCCGTGGAGCGCAGCGACGCCCACGACTCCCTGTTCGCCGCCCGCCCCGACCTGGCGGCGGCCCGCGCCGCCGAGTACGCGCCGCGCGCCCTCACCTACGACCCGGCCCGCTTCGACGCCGCGCTCGCCGGGCTGCTCGCGGTGCCGGGCGCCCTGCGGGGCAGCGCCGCCTACCGGTACGACCTGGTGGACGTGGCCCGCCAGGCCCTCGCCCACCGAAGCCGCCAGCTCCTGCCGCAGCTGCGGGCCGCGTACCGGCGCAAGGACCAGGAGGCCTTCCGCGCCCTTTCCACGCTGTGGCTGCGGCTGATGCGGCTCTCGGACGAGGTGACGGGCACCCACTCCGCCTTCCTGCTCGGGCCCTGGATCGAGGCGGCCCGGCGCATGGGCACGAGCGAGGCCGAGCGCGCCGAGTTCGAGCGGACCGCCAAGGTGCTGATCACCACGTGGGGCGGGCGTGCCACGGCCGACGGCGGCAAGCTCCACGAGTACGGCAACCGCGAGTGGCACGGCCTGCTGAGCGACTTCTACCTCCCCCGCTGGCAGCGGTGGCTCGACGAGCTGGCGGACGCCCTGGCCGCCGGGCGCGCGCCGGCGCCGGTCGACTGGTTCGCCGTGGAGGACTCCTGGACGCGGGAGCGCGAGGACTATCCGCTGCGCCCGGCCGGCGACGCCCACCGCACCGCCGCACGGGTGCGCGGCGTCCTCGCGCGGGCGCCCTACCAGGGGACCGTCGAGGTGACCGCTGAACCGCCCGCCTTCCCGCCGGGCGGTCACGCGCTGGTGAGCGCCGTCTTCCGCAACGTCAACGGGCTGCGCGCCACCGGCCGCGTGGACTTCGCGTTGACCGGCATCGAGGCCCGGCCGACCGGCCCGGTGTCCCTGCCGAGGGTCGGGCCCGGGGCGACGGGAAAGGTGACGTGGCGGGCCAGTGCGCCGGACACGCCCCTGGACCGGCCGCTGCGGCCGATGCCCTACGAGATCACCGTGCGGTACGGCCCGGCGGGCGAGCGGCGGGTGCGGCACGTCCACGAGGGGACCCTGTTCGAGGCAGGACCGGTGAGCGACGCGTGGCGGACGTACAGCGCCAACGCCGCCGTCTTCGGGGAGCTGGAAGAGCGGTACGCGATCGACGGGGGCGGCGCCGACCTGTGGAAGGGCACCGCCGAGTTCGGCACGCTGTACCGGCGGCAGGCGTTGCGGGACGGGGTGTCGGTGACGGTGCGCGTCGACACGCAGGCGGTCACGGGGCCCTGGGCGCGCGCCGGCCTCATCGCCCGCGACACCATGGCGACGCCGGGCTCCCGCGGCATCGTGAACCTCGCCGTCACCCCGGCCAACGGCGTCGTCCTGTCGTACGACACCAACGGCGACGGCACGCTGGACGCCTATCAGCGGATCACGGGCGTCAAGGCTCCGGTGCTGTTGCGCCTCACGCGTGCCGAGGGCTCCGTCACGGGCGCCTGCTCCACCGACGGCGGCGCCTCCTGGCGCACGGTGGCGACGGTGCGCGTGCCGGGCGCCGCCGCGGCGCAGGACGTGGGGATGTTCATGAGCGCGACGAACGGTGGTGACGAGGGGCGCGGGACGGTCGAGTTCAGCGACTGGGCGGTGACACCGTAAAGCCGTGCCGCGTGGGGCACGTGTGTGCGAGGGTGGGACCGTGAACGCGAACTGGGAAGAGCGCGTGGCGAAGGCCTGGGACACCTTCGACACCTACGAAGAGGACCGCGCCGGGGAGTTCCGCGCGCTGATCGGCCAACTGGCCGCGGAGCTGCCCGAGGGCGACCCCGCCGGCCTCTTCGAGCGGGCCTGCGCCTTCGACTCGACCGGGCACTCCGACCGGGCCGTGCCGCTGTACCAGGAGGCACTGGAGCGCGGCCTGGACGGTGGCCGCAGGCGGCGCGCGCTGATCCAACTCGCCAGTTCGCTGCGGAACGTGGGCCGGGCGGCGGAGGGCGTCGCGCTCCTCACCCCGGAACTGGACGCGGCGCCGGACGAGTTGGATGACGCCGTGCGCGCCGTCCTCGCGCTGTGCCTGGCGAACCTCGGCCGGGAACGCGAGGGCCTCGCCCTGGTGCTCGGCGCCCTCGCCCCCCATCTGCCGCGCTACCAGCGGTCCATGGGCGCCTACGCCCGCGCTCTCGTGGAGCCCGCCGAAGCCTGAGGTGACCAACCGACGATTCGCTCGTTTTGCTGAACGTGTCGTCGAATGTGCAGTCCAAGCAGCCGCAGTCCGCGAGCGCCAGCGGCCCCGCTCCCGTCGTCGACGTGGAGCAGGCCGAGGCCGCCCTCGTCGAGCACTACCCCCGGCTCGTCCGGCTCGCCTATCTGGTGCTGCCGCCGAGCCTCGGGCGCAACCGCCGCGTCCTGACCGCCCACGCCCTGACGCAGCGCGCCCTGCCGCGCGGCCGCACCCCGGGCACGGCGGTCGTCGTCCCCGCCCAGTAC
Organism: Streptomyces sp. NPDC031466; assembly: GCF_055581265.1. Classification (NCBI taxonomy): domain Bacteria; kingdom Bacillati; phylum Actinomycetota; class Actinomycetes; order Kitasatosporales; family Streptomycetaceae; genus Streptomyces; species Streptomyces sp. NPDC031466. Next base: position 291,590 of record NZ_JBVIJT010000002.1, on the reverse strand, counting down.
GGCGGCGGGGGCGGCCACCAGCGGGACCCCGGCTACGCGTACGTGCGCCTGCGGGTCCTGCGCGGCGCGCTCGACGCCGGGCTCCCCCTGACGTGGCGGGCCCGGCCCCGGCGGGCGCAACTGCCCCCGCTGCTGCCGCAGGTCCTGGGGCTCCGGCTCTTCCCGCACGCGGGCGGCGCCGACGAACTGGCCCTGGACCAGCACCTGGCCGAGCTGTCCGGCGCGGCCCGCGCCGCCTACGTGCTGCGGGGCCTGGAGGCGCTCGACGACGCCGGTGTGCGCACGGTGCTCGCGGCCGCCGGGTGCGACGACCCGGACGACGCCCTCGCCGAGGCGGACGAGGTCGAGGCGCGCTACGCCCTGCTGGCCTCCCCCGAGTTCGACCCCTGCTCCCTGCAGGCCCGGCCGACGGACCTGATGCGGCGCAGGCAGCACATGAAGGCCGCGGGCGTCGCGGCCGTCGCCCTGCTGGTGTGCGGGGCCCTGCTCGGCCTGCCGGGCGAGGGCTGGGGGCCCGACGGCGCCGCCGCTCCCCCGTACGCGCAGAACCCGGCCGGGCAAGCGGCCCTCGACCCGGGCCGGTTGACGGTGGCCACGGCGGGGGCGTGGAAACGTTCCGCCCGCGCCGACTTCTCGGTGTGGCCCGCCCGCGGCGGCCTCGTCGGCGACAAGGACCTCCTGCGCCGCGCCCTCGCCGTCTGGGCCCGGCCCGGCGGGACCGTCCAGGTCTCGGCCACCCCGGGCACGCCCTCCGGGGCGCCCCCGGGCCCCGCCCAGCTCCTCTTCGCCGGCGAGGTCGACGCCGCGCGCGTGGTGCTGTTCCACGACGGTCTGCGCATCGTGCGCTACGCCGAGCCGAAGGAGGGCACGAGCGGCGCCGCGCTGGACTTCGCGCGCGTGGACGGGGCGAGCGGCCCCGAGGCGAGCGCCGTCGTCGTCAGCCGCGCGGACGGCAACATCCGCTATCTGACGGCCCCCTGGGTCCGCGCCACCGAGGTCCGCGACCTCCTGAAGCCCGCCGGGCAGGCCGTGCCCCTGCGCCGCGACGAGGACGGTGTCACCGACCCCTTCTCCGGCCCCGCGCCGAGCGGCCGGTGCACGTCCTGGAACGCACTGCGGATGCGCGACGACTCCGGTACGGAGCGGATGTCCACCGACCTCGGCGAGCTGGTCCCCGCCCGGCTGACCGCGGGCCGCCCCGAGGCGCCGCGCGAGGCCACGCCCGCGGACTGGGTCAAGTCCGCCTGCTCCCTGGCCACGGTGCGCTCCAACGGCGTACGGACGGTGAACTCCTGGGCGTACGCCCGGCAGACGCTGCCCGAGGCCAACGGCGCCGCCCAGTGGGTCTGCAACCGGGCCGAGACCTGGCGGGGCGCGGGCAGCCGGAGCTTCGCGGAGATCCAGCCGGCCGATGTCCCGGCGGGCGCGGTGGCCGCCAAGGCGGAGGACTCCCCGGCGTGCGGGGTGCGCGACCCGAAGGTCCTCGCCGGCGTGCTGTGGAAGTCCCGGGCCGGCAACTGGTACCTCCTGGGCGCGGGCAGCAAGGACGTGGCGTCCCTGTCCTCGTCCGGCGGCGACCGCGTCCAGGACAACGTCATCGCGGTCAGGACGGCGCGCACCGCCCGCGTCCGGCTGACCGGCACCCTCGCGGACGGCACGAAGGTGACGACGCTCGGCTAGCGCGAGGCGGCGACGCTCCGGTGGGTGGCCCGGGAATTTCCCCCGCGCCACCCCCTGTACCACCCGGCCTACCCGTCAGTACATTGACGCCATGTCTCACAAGCAGAGCCGGGTGCCCGTCCCCGTCGCCTCCGAGCACATACCGCTCAAGGCGCGCGACGTCTCCTTCTCCTGGGCGGACACCCCGCTGCACTGGCTCCCGGGCGACCCGTTCACCGCGCACACCATCAACGTCCTGCACCTGCTGCTGCCGGCCGGGGAGCGCTGGTTCGTGCACGTGTACAAGCAGGTCCTGCCCCACATCCGGGACGAGCGGCTGCGCGCGGACGTCATCGGGTTCATCGGCCAGGAGGCGATGCACGCGCAGGCCCACGACGAGGTGCTGCCGCACCTCAAGGAGCAGGGACTGGACCCGACGCCCTACACCGCCCAGGTCGACTGGCTCTTCGAGAAGCTCCTCGGGGACCGCACCCTGCCGCCGGGCAGGGCGCGCCACTGGTGGCTGATGGAGCGCGTCGCGATGATCGCGGCCATCGAGCACTACACCGCCTTCCTCGGCGACTGGGTGCTCAACGCCGAGGAGCTGGACCGCAGGGGCGCGGATCCGACCATGCTGGACCTGCTGCGCTGGCACGGCGCCGAGGAGGTCGAGCACCGGTCGGTGGCCTTCGACCTGTTCCAGCACGTCGACGGCGGCTACCGGCGCCGGGTGCGGACCTGGGCGACCGCCTTCACCGCGCTGGTCTTCCTCTGGCAGCGCGGGGCGCGGTTCTTCATGGCGAACGATCCGACGCTCGTCGGCGGCCGGGCGAGCTTCCGGGCCTTCCACCGCGGCGGGCGCGCGGGCACCCTGCCGTCGACCGGCGCCATGCTGCGCTCCATCCCCCGCTATCTGAGCCGGGACTACCACCCGTCGCAGGAGGGCAGCACGGCCCAGGCCGTGGCCTATCTGGCGTCCTCGCCGGCCGCCACCGCCGCCGAGCAGGCCGCCGCCCAGCGGTCGAACGGAAGCGTCTGACATGCCCCGCATCCCCACGCTCGCCCTCGTCGCGGGCGGCGCCCTGCTCGCGCGGCGGGCCATGCGCCGCCGCATCGCCGCCTCCCCGCTGTGGCCGCTGCCCGCCCTGGAGGAGCCGGTTTCCGGACAGCCGCGCTCCCGGGCGCTGCGGCTGCGCGTGGCACGCCATGAGCGGGTGGCCGACGGCGTGGTGCAACTCCGCCTGGCGGGTCGGGACTTGCCGCGCTGGCGGCCGGGCGCCCATCTCGACCTGGTGCTCCCGTCGGGACGCGTGCGGCAGTACTCGCTGTGCGGCGACCCCGAGGACAGCTCCTCGTACACCGTCGCCACCAGGCTGATCGCCGCCGAGGACGGGGGCAGGGGCGGTTCGCGCGAGGTGCACGAGCGGTTGCGGGAGGGCGACGAGGTCGAGGTGCGCGGGCCGCGCAACCGCTTCCCGCTGGCGGACGCCCCCGCGTACGTCTTCGTCGCCGGCGGCATCGGGATCACGCCGATCCTGCCGATGCTGCGAGTCGTGGAGGCCTCGGGGGCGCCGTGGCGGCTGCTGTACGGGGGGCGTTCGCGCCGCTCCATGCCGTTCCTCGAAGAGGTCGGCAAGCTCGCCGGGGAGCGCGCGGGGCGGGTGACCGTCGTCGCCGAGGACGAGGACGGGCTGCCGGAGGTGGCCGCCTTCCTGAGCGGGACGCCCGAGGGCGCCGCCGTGCACGTGTGCGGGCCGCCTGCGCTGCTCGACGCGGTGACGGACGCGCTGCCGCAGGGGTGCGCGCTGCGGACGGAGCGGTTCTCGGCCGGCGCCCGGCCCGGCGGCGACACGGCCTTCGAGGTCGAACTGCGGCGCAGCGGGCGCACGGTGGCGGTCGCCGCCGACAGCACGGTGCTCGCCGCGGTCCGCACCGCACTGCCGGACACGGCGTACTCCTGCGAGCAGGGGTTTTGCGGTACGTGCCGACAGCGCGTGCTGGCCGGGGAGATCGACCACCGCGACGAGCTGCTCACGGACGGCGAGCGGGCGTCCGCCATGCTCATCTGCGTCTCGCGGGCGCACGGCGGACGGCTGGTGCTCGACCTGTGAGCCCCGGGGCGGATCCAGCCCCCGAAAGGCCGGATCCGCTCGGTAAGGTGTTCGTATGACAACCGGGGTACGCCGCAGGATGGGTGTCGAGGAGCGGCGGCAGCAACTGATCGGCGTCGCGCTCGACCTGTTCAGCCACCGCTCGCCCGACGACGTCTCCATCGACGAGATAGCGGCGGCCGCGGGCATCTCGCGCCCGCTCGTCTACCACTACTTCCCCGGCAAACTCAGCCTGTACGAGGCGGCGTTGCGGCGGGCGGCCGAGGACCTGGCCGAGCGGTTCGTGGAACCGCCCGAGGGCCCGCTCGGGGCCCGGCTGCTGCGGGTGATGGGCCGCTTCCTGTCCTTCGTGGACGAGCACGGGCCCGGCTTCTCCGCGCTGATGCGGGGCGGCCCGGCGGTCTCGGCGGGCGGTGGCTGCGCGGTGGGCACGGCGTCGACGACGAACGCCCTGATCGACTCCGTGCGGCAGGCGGCGTACGACCAGATCCTCGCGCACCTGAAGGTCACCGCGCCGTCCGCCCGGCTCGAACTGGTCGTGCGCTCCTGGATCTCGCTGGCCGAGTCCACGGCGCTGCTCTGGCTGGACGGCCGGCGCATCCCGCGCGCGGAGCTGGAGCGGCAACTGGTGCACGACTTCGTGGCGCTGACCGCCGTGAGCGCCGCGCACGACGAGGAGATGGCGGCGTTGCTGCGCGAGATCCTCGCCGAGGAGCCGGCCGACGGCCCGTTCGCCGAGCTGATCGGCCGCCTGGTCGCGCTGGCGCCGTGAGCGTCCCGCTGAGCGTGCGCGCGGCACGGGAGAGTGACACGGCCACCCTCGCGGGCCTCTACGACGGCGCGGCCCGCTGGATGCGGGAGCGCGGCATCGAGCAGTGGCAGCCGGGCGACAAGGACGAGCGGCACTTCCGCCGACTGATCACCTCGGGCGTCGATGAGGTGTGGCTCGCCCACGACGGCGAGGAGGTCGTCGGGGCGTTCGAGGTGTGGTGGCGGGACGAGGCCGCATGGGGTGTGCGGGCGCCGGACGCCGGCTATGTGCACCGGCTCATGGTGCGGCGCGGGGCGCGGCCCGGGACCGGGCGGGCGATGCTCGCGCGGGCCGAGCGGCGGATCGCCGCGGCCGGGCGCGCGCTGTGCCGGCTGGACTGCGTGACGGCCAGTCCCCGGCTGCGCGCGTACTACGAGGACGCCGGGTACACGGTCGTCGGCGAGTTGCCGGACAAGGTCGCCGCCGACGGCAGCACGTACGGCGTGACGTTGCTGGAGAAACGACTCACCGGGCGTTAGGGCCGGTCAGGCCGAGGACCAGGAGCGCGATGTCGTCGTCCCTGTCGTGGCCGAAGCAGGCGAGCAGGGTGTCGCACAGGGCCGCGACCCCGTGCGGCGCGTCGGCGGCGGCGGCCCGCAGGTGCTCCATGGAGACCGCGAGGTCGATGCCGCGGGTCTCGATGAGGCCGTCGGTGACCATGAGGAGCCGGTCGCTGGGGCGCAGCAGTGTCTCGGTGGGCGCGGGCCGCTCCAGGCCGAGGCCGAGCAGCGGGCCGCACGCATCGAGGTAGGCGGCGCTGCCGTCCTCGCCGACGACGAGCGGCGGGATGTGCCCGGCGTTGGAGACGCGGGTGCGTCCGGTCGCGGGGTCGACGAGGGCGAGGCAGAGCGTGGCCGTGACCTCGGGGTGGTAGCGCTGGAGCATTCTGTCGAGGCGGTGGGCGAGTGTCCTCGGGTCGGATTCGTCGACGCAGTAGGCGCGCAGGGCGTGCCGGATCTCGACCATCACGGTGGCGGCGTCCAGGGAGTGCCCGACGACGTCGCCGATGGCGGTGAGGACGCCCTGCGGGGTGGGCAGCGCGGCGTAGAAGTCACCGCCGATCTCCGTGTCGCTGGAGGCGGGTTCGTAGCGCACGACGATTTCCGCGCCGGGGACCTGGGGCACGAGCGCGGGCAGGAAGCTGCGCTGGAGGGTCAGCGCGATGTGCCGCTCCATCTCGTACATGAGCAGCCGCTCGGCGGCGAGCGCGGTGGCGTGGGCGAGCCGGCCCACCAGGCGCCCGGTGTCGGGGAGCGGCCCTTGCGCGTACGCGGGGGTGGCCAGGCACACGGGGGCGCTGCCCTCCCGGCTGCGGGCCAGGGCGAGCCGGGCCCCGTCGGGGCATCCGGCGGCGCCGGGGGCCTCCGCCTGGAAGAAGCCGGGCGGCCACAGCGGGGAGGGCGCGATGGTGCTGCGCACGCCGACGTGGCCGGACATGATGCGCAGGATGAGGCGGGCGACCGCGTCGTGGGCGCCGTCGTCGGGCAGTGAGGCGGCGGCCCTGCGCCGGGACAGGCCCCGGTGCATCGCGCCGTCGTGGCCGAGGATGAACGCGGCGGCGGGGCTGCGGGTGAGGCGGTCGGTGCCCGCTGCCGCGGCGTCGGCCAGTTCGCGCGGGCAGCGGGCGGACTGCACGTCGAGGATGGTCTCGGCGAGCCGCGTCAGGTGCCCGGCCTCGGCCTCGGCGTCGCTACGGTGGCGGGCGCCGCGGGCCACGGCGCGGACGACGGCCTGGATCTCCTCCGGCTCGGCGGGCACGGTCAGATAGGCCTCGCCGCCCGCGTCGAGACCGTGGCACCGGTCGAGGGGCGAGACGCGGGCGGCCGAGAAGTGCACGACGGGCAGGGCGGCGGTGTGCGGGGACTCCTTGAGGCGGCGGCACAGCTCGAAGCCGCTCATGTCGGGCAGGCCGACGTCGATGAGGGCCACGTCGGGCAGCTCGCCGGCGCGGTGCCGCGCCTCCAGTTCGGCGAGGGCCTCGCCCGCGGTCGCGGCGAGGACGACGCGGTGGCCGTCCCGGCGCAGGACAGCGCCCAGCGCGTATCGACTGGCGGCGACGTCGTCGACCACCAGGATCGTGGTGTCTGCCTTGCCGTTGACACTCAAGCTGGCCCCTTTGGGGCAGGGCGGCGGGGCAGGCCCCCCTCGGGCCTGCCCGACCAAGTTAGCGCTCCGGTACGCGCTGCGGGAGAAGACCGCGACGGCCCCACCGGGAACGGTGAAGATCCCCGGAAGCGCTCTCATGGAGGGTGCCCTTACCGATATGATCTGCGCCCTTCGCGTGAACTGTCCCCGGGTGGGGTGGTTGCCCTCGTCCCGGCGTCCTTGCGGGCGGCGACGGCGGAAGGGCCCCTCCGGCGGGCGGAGTCGTGACCTTCGCCTTCCGCGGGGCGTTCACCGGAGTGTCCGCACTCCTAAGGGGCCTCATGACCCAGCACGTCACCACCGCGCCCGCCCTCACCGACTCCATGCCGTGCCGGGAGTGGTGGCGCGACGCGGTCATCTACCAGGTCTACCCGCGCAGCTTCGCCGACGGCAACGGCGACGGCATGGGGGATCTGCCCGGCATCACGGCCCGGCTGCCGTACCTGCGCGATCTGGGCGTGGACGCCGTCTGGCTCTCCCCCTTCTACGTCTCGCCGCAGGCCGACGCCGGCTACGACGTGGCCGACTACCGCGCCGTCGACCCGGTGTTCGGCACGCTCGGCGACGCCGGCGACCTCGTGCGCGAAGCGCATGCGCTGGGGCTGCGCGTCATCGTCGACATCGTGCCCAACCACTGCTCGGATCAGCACGAGTGGTTCCGGCAGGCGCTGCGCGAGGGCCCCGCGTCGCCGCTGCGCGACCGCTTCCACTTCCGCCCCGGCAAGGGCGTTGACGGCGAACTGCCGCCCAACGACTGGGAGTCCGTCTTCGGCGGCCCCGCCTGGACCCGTGTCGAGGACGGCTCCTGGTACCTGCACCTCTTCGCGCCCCAGCAGCCCGACTTCAACTGGGACCACCCGGCCGTCAGGGACGAGTTCCGCTCCGTGCTGCGCTTCTGGCTGGACCTCGGCATCGACGGCTTCCGCATCGACGTGGCGCACGGCCTGGTCAAGGCGGCGGGCCTGCCCGACATCGGCCACGAGGAGCAGGTCAAGCTGCTCGGCGGGCAGGCCGTGCCGTACTTCGACCAGGACGGCGTGCACGAGATCTACCGCGACTGGCGCAGGATCCTCGCGGAGTACACGCGCGAGGAGGGCACGGAGCGCATCGCCGTCGCCGAGGCGTGGACGCCCACCGTCGAGCGCAGCGCGCGGTACCTGCGCCCCGACGAGCTGCACCAGGCCTTCAACTTCGAGTATCTGACCACCGGCTGGGACGCCGCCGCCCTGCGCGCCGTCATCGACCGCTCACTGGCCGCGATGAACGCCGTGGACGCCCCCGCCACCTGGGTGCTCTCCAACCACGACGTCGTACGCCACGCCACGCGCTTCGCCGACGGCGACGCGGCCCGCGGGCTGCGCCGGGCGCGGGCGGCCACGCTGCTGATGCTGGCGCTGCCCGGCTCCGCGTACCTCTACCAGGGCGAGGAGCTGGGTCTGCCCGAGGTCACCGAGCTGCCCGACGAGGTGCGCCAGGACCCGGCGTTCTTCCGCTCCACCGGGCAGGAGGGCACGCGCGACGGCTGCCGGGTGCCGCTGCCCTGGTGCGGGGAGCGCGCGCCGTTCGGGTTCGGCCCCGTCGAGGGCGGCCCGAGCTGGCTGCCGCAGCCGGGGTCCTGGAAGGACCTGTCGGTGGCGGCGCAGACCGGTGATCCGGCGTCGACGCTGGAGTTCTACCGCGCCGCGCTCGCCGTGCGCCGCGAGCACCCGGCGCTCGGCGCGGGCCGGGGCATCGAGTGGCTTCAGTCCCCGGCGGGTGTGCTCGCCTTCCGCCGCACGCGCGCCGGGGCGGCGTTCGTCTGCACGGTGAACCTCACCTCCCGGCCCGTCGCCCTGCCCACGCCGGGCACGCTGCTGCTGGCGAGCGCGCAGGTCGCGCCGGGGTGCGGGGAGAGCGTCCTGCCCGCCGACGCGACGGCCTGGTGGGCGGCCTGAGGCCTACCGGGCCGTCGCATCGGCGTCGGCGCGCGGCCGCGCCCCCGACGAGACGGAGCGGGTCGAACCCCCGCCGGACCTGGTGGTTCGCGGTTCAACCGCCTCGGTGCCCGGGCGCCCCTAGGGAATGCCCGGATCGCGGACTGGTACCTGTGGCGTAGCGAATGCGGTCCGAACCCGACCGGGGGATGATCGGTCGGGGGGCGGGCATCTGGCAGACTCAGGCCTATGGGTGAGACGATCGTGACGACACTTGAGGGCCGGCAGGCGCCCGCTGATCCACCCATCGCGGGTGACGATGAGCGCCGCGACGGGCAGGCCCTGCTGCGTCGTCTGCGTGCTCCCCGCCGCCCCCGGCTGTGGTTCGAGATCGTGCTGATCGCGGTGAGTTACTGGACGTACTCGCTGATCCGCAACGCCGTCCCGGAGCAGAAGGCGCAGGCCCTGCGCAACGCCGACTGGATCTGGCGCGTCGAGGGCGATCTGGGGATCGCCGTCGAGAGAAGCGTCAACCACGCCGTCGACTCGGTGACATGGCTCATCGTCGGCATGAACTACTACTACGCGACGCTGCACTTCGTGGTGACGCTCGGTGTCCTCGTCTGGCTCTTCCGCAGCCATCCGGGGCGGTACGCGGCCACGCGCCTGGTCCTGTTCGCCACGACGGCGGTGGCCCTCGTCGGCTACTACCTGTATCCACTGGCGCCCCCGCGCCTGATGAACGGCACCACCTTCATCGACACGGTCCTGGTGCACCACACCTGGGGCTCGATGGCCTCGGGCGACCTGAAGACCATGTCGAACCAGTACGCGGCGATGCCGTCCATGCACATCGGCTGGTCCCTGTGGTGCGGGCTGACGATCTTCGCCCTGGCCTCGGCGCCGTGGGCCAAGGTGCTCGGCCTGCTCTACCCCGTGACGACGCTGATGGTGATCGTGGCGACCGCCAACCACTTCTGGCTGGACGCGGTCGGCGGCATGATGTGCCTGGCCTTCGGCCTCCTGGTGGCCCGCCTCTGGTACGGGCGGCCGCCCCACCGGCTGCCGCGCGAGGTGGCGGTACGGGACGCCGAGACACCGCCCCTGCCGGTCAGGCTGTAGGGGCCGCTCGAAGCGGTCCCCCGCGCGGCCCTGAACCCCGCTAGCCCCCGTAGAACCGTTCGTCCACGACCGCCCGTGCCCGGCGCGTGATCCGCCGGTAGTCGTCCAGCATGTCCCCGACGTGCCCGGCGTCGTACCCCAGGTAGCGCCCGACGGCGGCCAGCTCCCGTCCTCCGGCGGGGAACGTGTCGCCCGCGCGGCCGCGCACCAGCATCACCGCGTTGCGCACGCGCGTCGCGAGGACCCACGCCTCGTCGAGGACCGCCGCCTCGTCGGCCGGGATCAGCTCCGCCTCGCGGGCCGCCGCCAGTGCCGCGCGGGTGCGGGTCGTGCGCAGACCCGGTACCCTGCCGCCGTGCTCCAGCTGGAGGAGCTGCACGGTCCATTCGACGTCGGAGAGGCCGCCGCGCCCCAGCTTGGCGTGCAGGGTCGGGTCGGCGCCGCGCGGCATCCGCTCCGCCTCCATGCGGGCCTTCAGCCGGCGGATCTCCCGCACCGCCTCCTCGCTGAGCCCCCGCTCCGGATAGCGCAGGGGGTCGGCCAGCTCGATGAAGGCGCGGCCCAGCTCCTCGTCCCCGGCCACCGGCTCGGCCCGCAGCAGCGCCTGGGACTCCCAGCCGAGGGACCAGCGGCGGTAGTACGCCTCGTACGACTTCAGGGTGCGCACCAGCGGGCCGCTCCTGCCCTCCGGGCGCAGATCGGCGTCTATGGCCAGCGGCGGGTCCGCGGAGGGCAGCTGCAGCAGCCTGCGCATCTCGGCGACGACCTTGGCGGCCGCCTGCGCGGCCTCCTGCTCGTCGGCGCCGTCCCGGGGCTCGTGGACGAAGAGGACGTCCGCGTCGGAGCCGTAGCCCAGTTCGTGGCCGCCGAAGCGGCCCATGCCGATGACCGCGAAGCGGGTCGGCAGCGTGTCGCCCCAGCCGTCGCGGACGACCGCGCGGAGGGTACCCGCGATGGTGGCGGCCGTCAGGTCGGAGATCGCGTCGCCCACCCGGTCCACGAGCGCGCCCGGATCGGCCTCGGCGGGGCTGTCCTCCGTGCCGTACGAGCCGATGATGTCGCCCGCGGCCGTGCGGAAGAGCTCGCGGCGGCGCACCCCACGGGCCGCCGTCACGCCCTGTTCCGCGCCGTCCGCGCGGCGCACCGCGGCCAGGATCTCCTGCTCCAGGTGGGCGCGGCCGCGCGGTACCAGGCCCCGCTCGTCGCCGAGCAGCGCGACCGCCTCGGGGGCGCGCAGCAGCAGGTCGGGCGCGAGACGGCCCGCGGAAAGGACCCGGGCGAGGTTCTCCGCGGCGGCCCCCTCGTCGCGCAGCAGCCGCAGGTACCACGGGGTCTTGCCGAGCGCGTCGGAGACCTGGCGGAAGTTCAGCAGGCCCGCGTCCGGGTCGGCGGAGTCGGCGAACCAGCCGAGCAGGACGGGCAGCAGCGTGCGCTGGATGGCCGCCTTGCGGGACACCCCGGAGGCGAGTGCCTCCAGGTGGCGCAGGGCGCCGCTCGGGTCCGCGTAGCCGAGTGCGACGAGCCGCTCGCGGGCCGCCTCGGTGCTCAGGCGGGCCTCGACGGGGGCGAGTTGGGCGACGGCGTCGAGCAGCGGGCGGTAGAAGAGCTTCTCGTGCAGCCGGCGTACGACGGAGGTGTGCCGCTTCCAGGCGCGGCTCAGCTCGGTGATCGGCTCCGTGCGCATCCCCAGGGAGCGGCCGATGCGCCGCAGGTCCGCGTCGTCCTTGGGCACCAGATGGGTGCGGCGCAGTTTGTACAGCTGGATGCGGTGTTCCAGGGAGCGCAGGAAGCGGTACGCGTCGTCGAGCTGGGCGGCGTCCACCCGGCCCACGTAGCCGCCCGCGCCGAGCGCGTGCAGGGCGACGAGCGTCGACCCGCTGCGGATCGAGGCGTCGCTGCGCCCGTGCACCAACTGGAGCATCTGGACGGCGAACTCGACGTCCCGCAGGCCGCCGGGACCGAGCTTCAGCTCCCGGTCGATCTCCCCCGCGGGGATGTTCTCGACGACCCTGCGGCGCATCTTCTGCACGTCGGGCACGAAGTTCTCGCGTTCCGCGGCGCGCCAGACGAGCGGGGTGAGCGTGGCGACGTACTCCTCGCCGAGGGCGTGGTCGCCCGCGACCGGGCGGGCCTTGAGCAGCGCCTGGAACTCCCAGGTCTTGGCCCACCGCTGGTAGTAGGCGAGGTGGCTGGAGAGGGTGCGCACCAGCGGGCCGTTCCTGCCCTCGGGGCGGAGGTTGGCGTCGACGGGCCAGATGGTGCCCTCGATGTTCGTCTCGGAGCAGATGCGCATCATGTGCGAGGCGAGCCGGGTGGCGGCCCGCAGTGCCTCGCCCTCGTCGGCGCCCGCCCCGCCGTCAGTGGGTTCGGCGACGAAGATGACGTCGACGTCGGAGACGTAGTTCAGTTCGTGGCCGCCGCACTTGCCCATCGCGACGACCGCGAGGCGGCACCGGGCGGCGTCGTCGGGCGCGGCCGCGCAGGCCATGGCGAGGGCCGCGCGCAGGGTCGCCGTGGCGAGGTCGGCCAGTTCGGCCGCCGCCTGGGCGACGTCGGTGGTGCCGCACACGTCCCGGGCGGCGATGGCCAGCAGGCAGCGGCGGTAGGCGACGCGCAGCGACACCGGGTCGGTGGCCTCGGCGAGGCCGCGTTCGAAGTCCGTCACGCCGGGGTGCAGGTCGGCCGACTCGTAGGTGGCGAGGGCCCGCCAGTCGCGGGGGTGCCGGGCGAGGTGGTCGGCGAGGGCCTCGGAGGCGCCGAGCACGCCGAGCAGCCGGTCGCGCAACGGCTTGGCGGTGACCAGGGTGTCCAGCAGTTCGCGCCGGCCGGTCGCGTCCTCCTGCGCCTCCACGAGCCGCACCAGGCCGAGCAGCGCCAGGTCCGGGTCGGCGGTGGCGCCGAGGGCGTCCAGGAGCAGCGGGTCGGAGCGGACGGCGCTCAGCTCCGGGGCGTCCAGGAGCCGCTCCGCCGCCGACGGGTCGGTGAAGCCGTGCCGCAGCAGCCGGGTGAACGTGCTGCTCCTGCGCCCTCCGGTCCCGCGCCAGCCCCCTTGCAGCGGGCGCCTGGCGCTGTCCCCTTCCTGCGGCAGCGTCATGGTCTCGCGCCTCCGTTCGATCACTTCTGGGCCAGAGCCTACGGCCTGTCCGCCGCGTTCCGCCCCCGCGGCCCCTGCGCGGCTGATGTACTGCCGCGCATGGAATACACGCTTGAAGTGATCCCGCTGCCGGTGAGCGACATCGACAGATCCAAGGAGTTCTACCGCGACAGGCTCGGCTTCCACGTCGACATCGACACGGAGGTCCTGCCGGGCATGCGCATCGTCCAGCTGACCCCGCCCGGCTCGGGCTGTTCCGTCGCCCTGGCCGCCCCCCGCCTCTGGGAGACGATGGGCGGGCCGGCGCCGGCCGCGGGCTCCTACCAGGGGCTGCAGCTGTGCGTCGCCGACGCGAAGGCCGCCCACGCCGAGCTGACCGCGCGCGGCCTGGACGTCACCGAGCCGGTCGAGCACGCGCCGCAGGACGGTGGCACGTTCATGTACTTCAAGGACCCGGACGGCAACGGCTGGGCGATCCAGGAGTACCGGGTGCGGGCGTCGACGCCGCTGCGGGACGCGATCGTCAGCGCCCCGTAGGGGTTCACGGCACCGGCTCCTCCCGTTGGTCTCGCGACATGGCGAGCCCTACGGGCGGGAAAGGGGCCGGCCAGCGGATCGCGGGGCCGGGTCCGGCCACGGGCCCCTGCTCGCCCTGGCCGCTTCGGCGGCCGTGCGCCAGCGCCTCGTGCGCGCGGGCCAGGCGGCTCCCCATCCGCGCCCGCTCCTGATGGCGCCGGGCCCGCCGCCAGGCGTCGCGCCAGCGGATCCGCTCGGCGCCGTCCGTCACGCCGCAGACCTCCAGGAAGGCCATGAGCTGGTCGACCGCCAGCGTGGAGCTGCCCGCCAGCATCCGCAGCACGGTGCTGTGCGGCAGCTCCCCGTGCCGGCCGGCCCGGCGTTCCATCTCGCCGAGGGGCATCGCCCCCGCCCGGTGGTAGAGCGCGCGCAGGGCGTGGTTCAGTTCGGCCCGGTCGTGCACCCGGTCCGGGGCGGGCACTTCGGCCCGGGGATTGCGTCGCCGGTGTGCGGCGTAGCGGGCGGCGCGCCACAGTCGCCGCGCTTCACCGACCGGCGCCCCGCAGGCCCGGGCGTAGGCCTCCACCACCGGCAGCCGGGGAACGCGGTTCCCGCTCGCGGCGCGGGAGAAGGTGGTGGCGGAGAAGGCGTGCCGGGACTCGTCCGCCAGCTGCCGGTGGGTCAGGCCCGCCGTCCGGCGCTGGGTGCGCAGCCACTCCGCGAGACCGCGCAGCTCCGGGTCGGGGGCGCGGATCGGCTGCTCCGGGCGTGCCACGGCCGATCCCCGGTCACAGTCCTTCGGGCGCGGCGGGGGCGCGGCGGGCCACCTGGGTGCCGATCAGCCCGCAGGTCGCCAGGACCTCGGCGATGACGACGACGGGCATGCCGGTGAGCGCCAGCGCGATCCCCGCCACCAGGACCACGATGACGAGGACGGTCTGCCGGCCGTCCAGCTGGCGGCAGGGCTTGGACGCGACGCAGGCGGGACGCAGATGTGAGTGCATGAGGGACCTCTGGGTCTCGAAGTGCCCGGGCACCGTGCCCGGCTCGGGCACGGATGCCGTGCCGACCGGGCGCCGAACAGCGCCCGGTCGGCCCATGGTGGCACCGGATCCCGGGGCCTTCACGAGGTTGATGCGCCCCCGCCCCACCCGCGCGAGCGCGGTGGGGGCCGGTCGCGATCGCCGTCCCGCGCGGGCGGTGTCCCACCTGCGCGGACGGGGCGTCCCGAACGTTTGTACCGGGTGGGGAGGCCGGTTGATGCAGCCGCGCCCATCCTGACCAGAAAATCTGGTACCCCGCTCGGGAACACCCGGGCCCGTGCGCGCGGTATCGGCGGGATCAGAGGACCGGCAGGTTCTTCCGCAGCTCGAAGGCGGTGACCTCGGAGCGGTACTCCTCCCACTCCTGCTTCTTGTTCCGCAGGAAGAAGTCGTAGACGTGCTCGCCGAGCGTCTCGGCGACCAGTTCCGACTTCTCCATGAGCGCGATCGCCTCGCCGAGGTTCTGCGGCAGCGGCTCGATGCCCATGGCGCGGCGCTCGGCGTCGGAGAGCGCCCACACGTCGTCGTCGGCGCCCGGCGGGAGTTCGTAGCCCTCCTCGATGCCCTTGAGTCCGGCGGCGAGGAGCACCGCGTACGTCAGGTAGGGGTTGGCGCCCGAGTCGATGGAGCGGACCTCGACGCGGGCCGAGCCGGTCTTGCCCGGCTTGTACATCGGCACGCGGATCAGGGCCGAGCGGTTGTTGTGGCCCCAGCAGATGTACGAGGGTGCCTCGCCGCCCGCGCCGGCCGTGCGCTCGGAGCCGCCCCAGATGCGCTTGTAGGAGTTCACCCACTGGTTGGTGACCGCCGAGATCTCCGCCGCGTGCCGCAGCAGGCCCGCGATGAAGGAGCGGCCGACCTTGGAGAGCTGGTACTCGGCGCCCGACTCGTAGAAGGCGTTGCGGTCGCCCTCGAAGAGGGAGAGGTGGGTGTGCATGCCGGAGCCGGGGTGCTCGGAGAAGGGCTTCGGCATGAAGGTGGCCTGGACGCCCTGTTCGAGCGCGACCTGCTTCATGACCAGACGGAACGTCATGATGTTGTCGGCCGTGGAGAGGGCGTCCGCGTACCTGAGGTCGATCTCCTGCTGGCCCGGCGCGCCCTCGTGGTGGCTGAACTCGACCGAGATGCCCATGGATTCGAGCATCGTGATCGCCTGGCGGCGGAAGTCCATGCCCACGTTCTGCGGGGTGTGGTCGAAGTAGCCGCTGTTGTCGGCGGGCGTGGGCCGCGAGCCGTCCAGCGGCTTGTCCTTCAGCAGGAAGAACTCGATCTCGGGGTGGGTGTAGAAGGTGAAGCCGAGGTCGGAGGTCTTGGCGAGGGCCCGCTTGAGGACGTAGCGCGGGTCCGCGAAGGACGGGGAGCCGTCCGGCATCAGGATGTCGCAGAACATGCGGGCGGTGCCGGGGGCCTCGGCGCGCCAGGGCAGCACCTGGAACGTCGACGGGTCCGGCTTGGCGATCATGTCCGACTCGTACACCCGGGCGAATCCCTCGATGGCCGAGCCGTCGAAGCCGATGCCCTCGTCGAAGGCCTGCTCCAGCTCGGCGGGGGCCACGGCCACCGACTTCAGGAAGCCGAGGACATCCGTGAACCACAGGCGTACGAACCGGATGTCGCGCTCCTCCAACGTACGGAGCACGAATTCCTGCTGCTTGTCCATCTTCCGCTTCCACCCATCGTTGCTGGTCAGGCCGCCTGCTCCCGCACCACGGGACACCTCGGGCACACGAGCATCCCACTGCCGGGTTTCCAACGCGTTGCGCACCCCGAGCCGTCGGGGTCCGGGCCGTGTCGCGTGCCGCTCTGTGCCCATAGTGCCTGCTGATCGGCTCCTTCGTAACGGCGGGCCGCCGCGAGGTCCCGCCCGCGTCTCCGCACCCGGCACTTTAATTTGCATCTCATATGCAAGTTTTCTAGGCTCCGAAACAGACAACGAGGGCGCAACCCCCCGTGATCTCCCTGCCCTTGAGGAGTTCCGTTGCTGACCGAGCAGTCCGCCGCGACCGTCCGCGCCACCCTTCCCGTCGTCCGGGCGGCCATCGGCGACATCGCCGAGCGGTTCTACGACCGGCTCTTCACCGCCCACCCGGAACTCCTCCGGGACCTCTTCAACCGGGGCAACCAGGCCGCCGGGACCCAGCGGCAGGCCCTGGCCGGCTCCGTCGTCGCGTTCGCCGCCCACCTCGTGGACCACCCCGACCGGCGTCCCGAGGTGATGCTCGGCCGCATCGCGCACAAGCACGCCTCGCTGGGCGTGGCCCGCGACCAGTACGAGACGGTGTGCCGGCATCTCCTCGCGGCCATCGGCGAGGTGCTCGGCGACGCCGTCACCCCCGAGGTCGCCGCCGCCTGGGACGAGGTCTACTGGCTGATGGCCGGCGCCCTCACCGCCATCGAGGACCGGCTGTACGCCGAGCGGAACGTCACGGCGGGCGACACCTGGCGCGCGTGGGAGGTCGTCGACCGCGTCGAGGAGACGGCGGACGTCGCCACGTTCTGCCTGCGCCCTCTCGACGGGGCGCCCGTGCCGGACCACAAGGCGGGGCAGTACGTCTCCGTCCAGGTCGAACTGCCCGACGGGGCGCGGCAGATACGGCAGTACAGCGTGTGGGGGACGACGCCCGGCTCGCCGGTGCGGCGGATCAGCGTGAAGCGGGTGCGGGGCGGGGTGCGCGGGGCGGGCGGGATGTCCGGCGAGGAGGCCGGGGTGCCCGACGGGGAGGCCCGCATGCCCGACGGGGAGGTCTCGAACCATCTGCACGCGTGCGTACGCAAGGGCTCCGTCCTGCGGCTGTCCCCCGCCCACGGAGACCTCGTGCTCGACGAGACCGACCCCGACCGTCCCCTGCTGCTCGCCTCGGCCGGCATCGGCGTCACCCCGATGGTCGCCCTCCTCGGCCGGCTGGCCCATGTGGGCCACCGGGGCCCGGTCACCATCGTGCACGCCGACCGCTCCCCCGCCGAACACGCCCTGCGGGCCGCCCAGACCGCGCTCACCGGCGAACTCCCGGACTGCGCCGCGTACTTCTTCTACGAGCGGCCGGACGCCGGGCACCCGGCGAGCCTCTCGGGCCGCGCCGACCTGGCGGTGCTCCCGGCGCTGCCGCAGGGCACGCGCGCGTACCTGTGCGGTCCGCTGCCGTTCATGCGGGCGGTACGCGCCCAGCTCCTCGGCAGCGGGCTCGCCGCCGCCGACATCCGCTACGAGGTGTTCGGGCCCGACCTGTGGCTGGCCTCCGCGCGGGGGTGAGCGCCGCTCACGGGGGCGTCGGGGCGGGCCGTGATGCCCAGCAGCAGCGGGCCGGTGGGGGCCTGGACCATGTCCGCCACGGTCAGCGGGTCCAGCGCGGAGTAGAAGGCCTCCTGCGCGTCGCGCAGGGCGCCGCGCAGCCGGCAGGCGGGGCTCAGCGGGCACGGCGTGGTCCCCTCGCAGTCCACCACGTCCCCCGCGCCCTCGAAGGACCGCACCAGCGCGCCGACCGACGCCGAGCGGCCCGCCTCCGTCAGCGAGAGCCCACCGCCCCGGCCCCTGCGGGCCTCCAGCAGGCCCATCTTCTGCAGCTCGGCGACGACCTTCGTGGCGTGGGTGTAGGGCACCGCCACGTCGGCGGCCACCTCGCGCGTCGTGGGGGCCGCCGTCCCCGCCACGGCGAGGCGCATGAGCGTGCGCAGCGCCAGGTCGGTGGATCGCATGAGCCGCATGCCGTCGAGCGTAGGCAAGGCGGGTGCCCGCTCCAAATCCCGGCCGCCTCGGCGGCGGCGCGGGGCCTGTGGGCCCGCGGGAGCCCGCGTGCCCGGTGGGGCGGCCCGCACGTCCGGGCGGGCGGCCCGCTCGCCCGGGTCGGGGTGGCCCGCGGGGTCGACAGGGAAGCCCGCGGGTCGGACAGGCGGGAACAAGCCCTGTGAGCCGGGGCTTCCTCGCCTTACGATCAGCGGACTCGTTCGTCGTCCTGTCCCTCCCCCGCGCAGAAGGACACACCATGGGTTCCGCCAAGAACACGAGCACCCCCTCCCGCAAGGACCGGATAGCGGAGATGCGCCAGGCCGACCGTGCCCGGGAGCGGCGGAACCGGGTCCTGGCCGTCGTCGACGGCGCGGTCGCCGTCGCGGCGCTCGGTGTGGGCGGCTTCCTCCTCTTCTCCCACACGTCGGACGGCTCGGCCGACAAGGCGGACTCGAAGCCCTGGCCCGCGTACAAGGTCACCGAGGACGGCGAGAAGGTCTGGGGCAAGCTCGGACGCAAGCACGTCACCAAGCAGGTCGACTACCCCATGACCCCGCCGGTGGGCGGCGACCACGACGCGGCCTGGATGAACTGCAACGGCGACGTCTACGACAAGGAGCTGCCGGAGGTCAACGCCGTGCACTCCCTGGAGCACGGCGCCGTGTGGGTCACGTACAACGACAAGGCGGACCCGGCCGACGTGAAGAAGCTCGCGGCCAAGGTCAAGGCGACGCCGTACTCGCTGATGAGCCCCGTCGAGGACCAGAAGGACCCCGTCATGCTGACCGCGTGGGCGCACCAGCGGACGGTGAGCGGCGCGGACGACCCGAAGGTCAAGGAGTTCTTCTCCCGGTACGTGCAGGGCAGGCAGACCCCCGAGCCGGGCGCCGCGTGCACCCGCGGGCTGGATCGGTGAGGGCCCCCGCCGGGCGCCGCCGCACCCACTGGATCATCGGTTCGCTCGCGGCGGCCGCCGTCCTCGCGGGCGGCCTCACGGCGGCCGTCGCCACCACGTCCGGCCCCGGCGCGTCCGACGCCGCCGGCGCGCCGGACAGCGCGCCGGACAGCGCGTCGGCCGACGCGGGGTTCGCGCGGGACATGGCCGTCCACCACCAGCAGGCCGTCGAGATGTCGTACATCGTGCGGGACCGCACCGACGACGAGGAGGTGCGCCGCCTCGCCTACGACATCGCCCAGACGCAGGCCAACCAGCGCGGCATGCTGCTCGGTTGGCTGGACCTGTGGGAACTGCCGAAGGTGCCGGACCGGGCGCCGATGGAGTGGATGGGTATGGGTGACGCGCCGCCCGGTGAGGACGGGGCGCTGATGCCGGGGATGGCGACGAACACGGAACTGTCCCGGCTGGAGAAGCTGCGGGGCAAGGAGGCGGAGGTCCGGTATCTGCGGCTGATGACGCGGCACCACCGGGGCGGGGTGCACATGGCGAAGGGCTGTGTGAAGCGGTGCGAGGTGCCTGCCGAGCGGCGCCTCGCCCGGGGGATGGTGGAGTCGCAGACGTCGGAGATCACGCTCCTGGCTGACATGCTGAGGGCGCGGGGCGCGGAGCCGCCCGCCCGCTGAGAAAGCCGGCCGCCCAGGACGCGGGGGTCGTCCGGGCGCCGGGGGTCGTCCGGGCGCCGGGGGTCGTCCGGGCGCCGGGGCGGGGGCACCCCAGGGCGGGGCTGGCTGACCGCTGTTGACGCCTGCGCGCAGGGCCGCTGAGCACCAGGAGCGCCAAGACGCGAGGTCCCCGCAGCCCGGACCCGTCCGACCGCTCCCCTCACCCGGGCACAGGACCGTCGAGAGCCCTGAACGCCAAGACGCGAAGTCCCCCGCAGCGGGGACCGGTCGACCACCGCCCGCGCCCCGGGCCTGGCCGCCGGGCCCCCTGAAGCCCGAGGCCGGACATCGAGGGCCCGGCCCCCGGGGCCTTCGACGCTCACGCCAGGCGCGGCAGGTCCCGGGGATCGAGGCGGCCGTGGAGGGGCTCGCCGGTGAGGTGGCGTTCGACCTCGGCGACCGCGTATGCGCCGAGCCGCCGCACCTCGCTCCCCTGCGCCCCCGCGATGTGCGGGGTGACGAGCACGTTGGGCAGGGAGAGGAGCGCGTGCCCCGGCGGGAGCGGCTCGGGGTCCGTGACGTCGAGGAACGCGTCGAGGCGCCCCGAGCCGCACTCACGCGCCAGCGCCTCCGTGTCGATGAGCGCCCCCCGCGCCGTGTTGATGACGACGCCGCCGTCCGGGATCAGCCCGAGCATGGCCCCGCTCAACATGCCCTGTGTCGCAGGCAGTTGTGGCGCGTGGACCGTGATGATGCTGCTGCGCGCGCACAGTTCGGGAAGCGCCACCGGCTCGACGCCGAGCGCCCGCGCCCCGGCGGGCGTCACGTACGGGTCCGTGAGCAGGATGCGGTACCCCGCGTCGGAGGCCCGTAGCGCCGCGATCACCCGGCGCCCGATGCGGGACGCCCCGATGACGCCGATGGTGCGCGCGTCCGCGCCGGTGCGCTCGGCGAACGACGGCCGCCCGGCCGCGTACCCGGCGGCGGTCCGCAGCGCCCCTTTCGCCGCGAACGTGATGGCCGCCAGCGTGAACGCCGCCACGGGGCCCGCGTTGGCGTCCGCCGCCGAGGAGACGACGATGCCCCGCTCCCACACCGCGTCCGTCACCAGGGGCTTGACCGAACCCGCCGCGTGGACGACCGCCCGCAGGCGGGGCGCGTGCGCCAGGACCTCGGGGGTCAGCGGCGGGCACTCCCAGCCGGTGACCAGGATCTCCACCCGGGCGAGGACCGCCCGCGCCGCCTCGCCGGTGAGCGCTCCGGACAGCACCTCGGGCTCCAACCGAGCGCGCGCCGCGAGCCGTTGCCGCAGATCCGGCGCGAAGACCCGGTCCGCGACCTCGGCGCCCATCGCCAGCGCCGCGACCGGCCGGCCATCGGCCCGCTCCCCCTCCTCTGCCCCCTCCACCTGCTCCGCCTGCTCCGTCACGCGCGACCGTCCCTCGTAGTAACCGGTTACCAAGCAGTGCTCGGAGGCTAGGACCCATCAGTGAATCCGGTCAAGGGACCGCATGGCAAAGGGGGTTGACCGTGGACAGTAACCGCTTTAGATTCCGGGCACCTTATTCCGACGACGGAGGGGTTGCCGTGCCGACGGTGACGAAGGGCCGGGCGGAATCCGAGGCGGTGACGCCGCCCGACAGGCATGATAATGGGGCAAGAGGCGCGAAATTCGGCCAGGACACACCGCGTAAGCGGTTTCAGCGCACCCGTTTCCTGGTGCTGCTCATGGTGCCGGGAGTGGCGTACTTCCTGGTCTTCCACTACGGCGCCTTCATCGCCAACGCGGTGGCCTTCAAGGAGTACGTCCCCTTCGACGGCCTGTGGGCCAGCCCCTGGGTCGGCGGCGCGAACTTCGAGCGGATGTTCGGCGACCCGGACTTCTGGCGCGCCACGTGGAACACCCTGTTCATCGCCGTGCTCCAGCTCGTCTTCTTTTTCCCCGCGCCGCTCGCCCTCGCCCTGCTCCTGCACAGCCTGACCTCGGACCTGCTGCGCCGCTTCACGCAGTCCGTGATCTACCTGCCGCACTTCCTGTCGTGGGTCGTCGTGGTCGCCCTCTTCCAGCAAGTCCTCGGTGACACAGGCCTTTTGAACACCACGCTCGGTGACGCCGGGCTGCACACCGTCGACATCATCGGCAACCCGGACGCGTACCGACCGCTCGTCGTGATCGAGGTGGTCTGGAAGGACGCCGGCTGGGGGACGATCATCTTCCTCGCCGCGCTGATGCAGGTCGACGAGCAGCTGTACGAGGCGTCGGCGATCGACGGGGCCGGACCCTGGCGACGCTTCTGGCACATCACGCTGCCCGGCATCCGGCCGATCATCGTCCTGCTGCTCATCATGCGACTCGGCGACATCCTCTCCGTCGGCTTCGAACAGATGCTGCTGCAACGGCAGGCGGTCGGCCCGGAGGTCGGCGAGGTCCTGGACACCTTCGTCTTCTGGCAGGGCATCGTCGGCGGCGACACGGGATACGCGGCGGCCGCCGGTCTCTTCAAGGGCGTCGTGGGCGCGGCGCTCGTCTTCACCGCCAACCGGATCGCCCACCGGCTGGGCGAGCAGGGGGTCTACAAGTGAGTACCGCCCAGGTCACCAGGCCCGCCTGGACGGAGAAGCCGAGGTTCGCGACGAAGGCCGCCAAGGCGGTGGCGCTCGCGATCGTGCTCGGCCTCGTCCTGATCCCCTTCCTCGTCATCGTCTCCACCTCGCTGGCCTCCCACCAGGAGGTCGTGGACAACGGCGGCTGGGTCCTCTGGCCGAGCGATCCGACCCTGCGCGCCTACCGGGCCGTCCTCAGCGGCGGCATCGTCACCAAGGCGCTCGGCGTGAGCGTCACCCTCACCGCCGTCGGCACCCTGCTCTCACTGGCCTGCACCACCTTCCTCGCGTACGCCCTGGCCCGCCCCGGGGTCTACGGCGCCCGGCCCGTGCTCCTGCTGATCCTGTTCACCTTCCTCTTCCCGCCCGGCATGATTCCGGCGTTCCTGCTGGTCAACGGCTTGGGGATGAGGGACACCTACGCGGCGCTCATCGCGCCCGTACTGATCAACGTCTTCAATCTGATCGTGCTGCGCGGCTTCTTCCAGGGGATACCGGAGGAGTTGTACGAGGCGGCCCGGCTGGACGGCGCGGGCGACTGGCACATCCTGTGGCGGGTGGTGCTCCCGCTGTCGAAGGCGGCCCTCGCCGTGGTGTCCCTCTTCTACGCGGTGAGCTACTGGAACGCCTGGTTCCATGCCTCGATCTACCTGGAGTCGGACCACTGGCCGCTCTCCCAGGTGCTGCGTACGTACGTCATCGGGGGCTCGCAGATCGCCGACACGGGGCTGAGCGAGGCCGGCCAGGTCTCCGCCCCGCAGACGACGCGGATGGCCGTCCTGGTGATCGCCACCGTGCCGATCCTGCTCGTCTACCCCTTCCTCCAGCGGTACTTCACCAAAGGCGTGCTCACCGGCGCCATCAAGAGCTGACCAGTCCCCCGCCCCCTCCCGGATCTTTCCCCGCCCGCCGTACAGAAGGGCTCATCCCCGTGTCCGGTTCCTCGATGTCGCGGCGCACCCTGCTCCGCTCCATGGCCGTCGGCGGCGCCGCCCTGGCCGCCCCGTCCGCCCTCACCGCCTGCTCGACCGGCTCCACCGGCGCCGGCGTCTCCAACACCGGCAAGAAGGCGGTCCCCTGGCCCACCTTCACGTCCGCCCGGGGCCCCGCCCCCGACCTGGCGCCGACCACCGCCGGCGTGCAGGCCGGATACACGAAGTACCCCGGGAAACTGGTCCGGGCGGTCGCGGAGAAGCCGGGCACCGGCAAGCAGAAGATCAAGGTCATGACCATCACCTACGGCACCCCGCCGAGGCCGGCCGGCCGGAACGCGTACTGGCGGGCGGTGAACGAGGCGCTGGGCGTGGAGGTCGAGTTCACCGTCGTGCCCGACGCGGACTTCCGCGCCAAGATGGCGACACTGATGTCGGGCGACGATCTGCCCGACATGATCAACTTCGGTGGCGGGTACGTCCTGCCGCGCGAGTCGCAGTTCGTGCGGTCGCGGTGCGCCGACCTGAGCGAGCACCTGTCGGGCGACGCGGTCGAGGATTACCCGAACCTCGCCGCCATTCCCCCGTACGCCTGGGAGGGCATGGGCCGCATCGCCGGGCGCATCTACGGCCTGCCCGTCGAACGCGCCAAGGTGCAGGGCGCGATGTTCATCGACCGCGAGGCCTTCGACCGGGCCGGGTACCGGCCCGGCATGCCCGCCCCCGACTTCCGGGCCATGGCCCAAGAGGCGTCGCGGGGTGGGAAGTCGGCCCTCGGCGCGTCCACCGTCGGCTTCTTCGGCTACCTCTACCACGCGATGTGGCACGGGGCGCCCAACCAGTGGCGCGTCAAGGACGGCAAGGCCGTCGACATGTACGGGACCGACGCGTTCAAGGCCGCCCTGGAGTACATGGCACGGCTGCGCCGGGACGGCTCGTACAACTCCGACGCCACCTCGGTCTCCCAGGTGGACCTGAAGACGCAGTTCCACAACGGCACCGTCCGCTCGATGACCGACGGCTGGGGTGCCGTGATGTCCAACGCCCAAGGCATCAAGGACCGGTTCACCCTCGACGTCGCCGAGCCCTACGCGGTCGACGGCGTCACCCCCGTCTACCAGCAGAGCCGGGGCTGCTTCGGCTACACCGTCGTCAAGAAGGCCGCCAAGGACCGCGTCCGGCTGATGCTGCGCGTCCTGAACTGGCTGGCCTCGCCGTTCGGTTCGAAGGAGTACGAGCTGACGCACTACGGCGTCGAGGGCACCCACTTCAGGTACGACGAGACGGGTGATCCGGTCGCCACCGAACTCGGCCTCGTCGACTCGCGCACCAACCTGCCCTTCCCCTACCTGATGGACGCCCCGCAGCCGCTGTACCTCCCCGGCTTCCCGGACCTCACCGAGCGGTTGCACGCCTGGCAGAAGAAGGTCGTGCCGCTGCTGGCGCCCGACGACCACTGGGGCCTGATGTCGGACACGTACAACCGGCAGTCCGCCACGATGGACCAGATCATCACCGACGGCGTCACGGCGATCGTCGCCGGCCGCAAGAAGCTCTCCGACTGGGACGGCATCTACAAGAAGTGGCGCGCCCAGGGCGGCGAGCGGTCCGCCGAGGAGTTCCTGGAGGAGTACGAGGCCGCACACTGAACCGGGCTCCGGGCGCGGGATGATGGGCCCGGGTGCGCCGGTGGACGCCGGGTGTGCCGGGTGCGTCGGTGGACGCGGGGCGGGTGTGAGGCAAGGGAGAGACAGTGGGGGATCGGGTCACCATCCGCGATGTGGCCGCGCGGGCGGGGGTGTCGGTGGCGACCGTCTCGCGGGTCCTCGCGGGCAACTACCCGACGTCGACGGCATCACGCGCCAAGGTGCTGCGGGCGGTCAAGGATCTCGACTACGTCGCCAACGCGCACGCGCGCGCGTTGGCGGGCGCCGGGCGCAAGACGATCGCGGTGCTGATGCTGGACGTGGTCGGCGCGTTCTACGCGCAGGTCGCGCAGGGCGTGGAGATGGAGGCCGCCCAGCACGGCCGCCTCACCCTCGTCGCCTCCACCGGCAGCGATCCCGCGCGCGAGCTGGCGCTGGTCCAGATGATGCGTGAGCAGGCCGCGGAGGCCGTGGTGCTGGTGGGCGGGGTCACGCAGGACGACGAGTACCGGCAGCGGATGGCCCGCTACGCGCAGGTCCTCGCGGCGGCGGGCTCCCGGCTCGTCCTGTGCGGGCGGCCGGCGCCGGCGTCCGACGTGCCCGCGCTCGTCGTCGAGTACGACAACGAGGCCGGCGCCCATGCCGTGACCAGCCACCTCCTGGGCGCCGGACACCGGCGGATCGCGCTGCTCGGCTACCAGCCGGGGAACACCACCGGCGAGGCGCGTCTCGCCGGCTACCTCCGGGCGCTCGCCGACCACGGGGTGCCGCGTGACGAAGCGCTGCTCCACGGCGTCGGGTTCGGGCGCAACCACGGCTACCGGGCGATGCGGGAGCTGCTGGCGGCGGCGGACGGGAAACCGGACTTCACGGCGGTCTTCGCCGGGGACGACCGGGCCGCGGCGGCGGCGATCGTCGCGTTGCGGGAGTACGGGCTGGACGTCCCCCGGGACATGTCGGTCGTGGGCTACAACGACGACCCCGTGGCCGCGGACATCACGCCCGGCCTGACGACGGTCCACATCCCCGCGGAGGAGATGGGCCGCACGGCGGTCCGCCGCGCCCTCGCCGGGGATCTCCCCCGCACGGCCCAGGAACGTCATCTCCTGGGCACGCACATCGTCGTCCGCGACAGCGTCAAGGGGGTTCGGGGCGGGTAGGGGGCGGTGGGTGGACGGCCCCCTCCAGGCCGCCGCTTCGCGGCGATGTCTCCCACCCACCCACCCGTTTACCCCGCGTCGGGCGGGAGCCGTAGGGGCGGCCGGTAGCGGTGGGGGTCGGGTGGGTGCCGCCCGGCGGGCACCGAGTAACGGGCAGGCGGGCGGGGACAGGCCGGAACGGCCCCCACCGACCACCGCGTCCCCGGAGGTCGCCCTACACACCCGGCCTACGCCGAGCAACGGGCGGGCGGCCGGGAAACACCCGCCGCGAAGCGGCGGCACAGAACACCCACCACCCGGCAAACGTAAAACAGAAGCACCGCCCCTACAGCTCCCGGCCTACGCCGGGCAACGGGCGGGTGGGTGGGAGACATCCGCCGCGAAGCGGCGGGACAGGAGGGCCGCCACCCGGCAAGCGGGGAACAGAAGCGTCGCCCCTACAGCACCCGGTCCACGCCGAGCAACGGGCGGGTGGGTGGGAGACATCCGCCGCGAAGCGGCGGGACAGGAGGGCCGCCAGCAGGCAAGCGGCGAGCCGGCGCCCCGAGGGGCCCAGGCCCCTCGGGAAGCCCCCGCTACCCCCGCGCCCCCGCGAGAACCGCCTCCGCCACACCCCCCGGCAGATCCCGCATCACCAGATGCCCGGAAGGCCACGCCGGCCGAAACCCCCCGCCAAGGCCCGCGGCCAGCCCCCGCTGGCGCCCGACCCACTCCCCCGCACCCCCCGCCCAAGCGGCCAGCACCGTCACAGGCGCCCCGCCGGGCAACGGCGCGGCCCGCCGCAGCTCCGCCAGCTCCACCGCGACGTCGCCGTAGGTCACGTACTCCATGAGCATCGCCCGCCACACCCGCCCCGACCCGTAGAGTCCCGCCCACGGCGTGGGCGCCACCAGCCTGCGCAGCGCGGGCCCCACCGCCCGCGGCACCCCCGCCCCGCACAGGACCGCCCCGCCCACCCGCGCGAGCGCCACCCGCAGCCGGCGCGGCACCCGCACCCGGGGCCGTTCCTCGACGCTGGAGTCGACGAGGACGAGGCCCGCCGTGCGCTGCGGATGCAGCCGTGCGAACGCCTCCGCGTGGAATCCGGCGAGCGAGTGCCCGACCACCGTGACCCGCTCCCCGCCGAGGCCGACCTCCTCGAGTACCCGCAGCATCCGTTCCGCCTCCCCGCGCAACGTGGGCGCCACGCGCGCGTGCCCGCTCAGTCCGAGCCCGGGGCGGTCGAAGCGGACGACGGTCCGGTGCGGCGCGAGCAGCGGCACCACCGGGTCCCAGTCGAACCAGCCGAGCCCGAGCCCGGCGCTCAGCACGCACACCGGGCCGCTGCCCGTCACCTCGACGTGCAGCGGCACTCCGTCGACGCGTACGAAGGTCATCCCCGTCGGGCGGCCGAGGCCGCGGCGGCGGCGAGGGACCACGCGAGGACGGCGATCCAGACCGCGATGAACAGCACCTGTAGCCGCTGCCCGACGCCGAGCCCCCAGGTCCCGTGCCCCGACTCGAACGCGGCGACGGACGCCAGCGTCCACCCGGTAGCGGCCAGTTCGAGGACGACGAGGACGGGCCCGCTCCGCGCGAGGGCGGGCCACGCGGCGGCGTCGCGCCGCGCGACGACGGTGAGCAGCACCATGCCCGCCAGTGCCCC
Organism: Streptomyces sp. NPDC031466; assembly: GCF_055581265.1. NCBI lineage: Bacteria > Bacillati > Actinomycetota > Actinomycetes > Kitasatosporales > Streptomycetaceae > Streptomyces > Streptomyces sp. NPDC031466. The sequence goes on along the minus strand of NZ_JBVIJT010000002.1, from coordinate 263,905 downwards.
GGCGACGGCCAGGCTGCTGCTGACGGTGTGCGCGGAGTGCGTCCAGGGGACGTCGCCCGCCGCCTGCCGCGCGACGCACCCGGCGTCGATGGTGGGCGCGCAGCTCAGCGGCAGTCGCGAGTCGACCGCCGTGGCCGCCCCGAACAGGGCGATCCCGGCCCAGCCCGCCGCGGCCCGTCCCCGGTACCGCAGCCACCCGAGCGCGCCCACCGCGCCGGCGAGGACGAGGAGCCCGGCCAGCAGGTCGAAGGAGCGGAAGAACGTCCCGTACGGCTGGTCGGTGGCGGCGAGTTCACTGACGTACGTCCGGAGGGGCGAGAGGCCGGTGGGCAGGAACGTCTCCACCGTCCAGGTGGTGTAGAGGAGCGCGCCGAGCAGCAGCAGCGCCGAGCAGGCGGCGTGGGCGACGGCGGGTCGCCGGGTGCCGTCGTGCGGCGGCCCGGTCCGCTGCGGGGGCATGCGGGCGGCCGCGGTGGTGGCGGGGGAGTTCGCGGGGCTCATGTCGGGCCGCCGCTCGCGGGAGTCGGCGTCCGGGGTGGCCCTACCCCGGTGCGCGGAACCTGAGGAAGGCCGCAGGGGCCAGTGCGCCGAAGCAGGAAAGACCGCCGCCGACGTTCGGTGGACCGTGCCACAGCCGCCCTGGCCGAACCGGTCGGCCGAGCCGGTCGGGCGGCGCGGAGCCGAGGCCCGCGAGGAGGATCGCCGCCGGGACGACGGCTCCGCGCGGCAGGCGGGGCTGCGCTTTCCGGCTCCGGAAGGGTGTCGACACGGCGACCGACCCCGATATGCCCCGTTTCGTCCGTAATCATCATGCGCTCATGATCGACGCAGGGACGGGAGCCCGCACGTCGCCGGACACCCGGCCGGGGGTAGGCCGCACCTCATGGCGAGGGCACCCACCGGGGGTGGCCCCCGGGCCGTCAGGCATCGCGTCGCTCTGACGATTACACTGGGCGGGTGCCTCAACTACGTCTCGCCCTGAACCAGATCGACTCGACCGTCGGCGATCTCGCCGGGAACGCCGAGGCGATCGTCCACTGGACCCGGCACTCCGCCGAGCAGGGGGCGCATCTCGTCGCGTTCCCCGAAATGGCGCTGACCGGGTATCCCGTCGAGGACCTCGCCCTGCGCTCGTCCTTCGTCCAGGCCTCGCGGGACGCGCTGCACGCGCTCGCCGCCCGGCTGCGCGACGAGGGGTTCGGGGAGCTGCCGGTCGTGGTCGGCTACCTCGACCGCACCGAGGAGGCCAAGCCGCGCTACGGCCAGCCCGCCGGCGCGCCGCGCAACGCCGCCGCCGTGCTGCACCGCGGCGAGGTCGTGCTGACCTTCTCCAAGCACCACCTGCCCAACTACGGCGTCTTCGACGAGTTCCGCTACTTCGTGCCGGGCGAGACGCTGCCGGTCGTACGCGTGCACGGCGTCGATGTCGCCCTCGCCATCTGCGAGGACCTCTGGCAGGACGGCGGCCGCGTGCCGGCCGCCCGCAGCGCCGGGGCCGGCCTGCTGCTGTCCATCAACGCCTCGCCGTACGAGCAGAACAAGGACGACCAGCGGCTCGAACTGGTCCGCAAGCGCGCCCAGGAGGCCGGCTGCACCACCGCCTACCTAGCGATGATCGGCGGGCAGGACGAGTTGGTCTTCGACGGCGACTCGATCGTCGTCGACAAGAACGGCGAAGTCATCGCGCGGGCGCCGCAGTTCGCGGAGGGCTGCGTGGTCCTGGACCTCGACCTGCCCGCCGCCGCGCCCGTCGCGCCGTCCGGCGTCGTGGACGACGGGCTGCGCGTCGAGCACGTCACGGTCTCCGAGGAGCCGGTGCCCGCGTACGAGGCGGAGTTGACCGGTGGGTACGCCGAGCGGCTCGACGACGACGAGGAGGTGTACTCGGCGCTGGTCGTGGGCCTGCGCGCGTACGCCGCGAAGAACGGCTTCAGCAGCGTCCTGATCGGGCTCTCCGGCGGCATCGACTCGGCGGTCACCGCCGCCATCGCCTGCGACGCGCTGGGCGCCCGGAACGTGTACGGCGTCGCCATGCCCTCCCGCTACTCCTCCGACCACTCCATCGGCGACGCGGAGGACCTGGCGCGGCGCACCGGGCTCAACTTCCGTACCGTGCCGATCGCGCCGATGTTCGACGCGTACATGGGGTCGCTCGGGCTGACCGGGCTCGCCGAGGAGAACCTCCAGTCGCGGCTGCGCGGCACGATGCTGATGGCGCTCTCCAACCAGGAGGGGCACATCGTGCTCGCGCCGGGCAACAAGTCCGAGCTCGCGGTGGGCTACTCCACGCTCTACGGCGACTCCGTCGGCGCCTATGGCCCCATCAAGGACGTCTACAAGACCTCGATCTTCCGGCTCGCCCGGTGGCGCAACCGGGCGGCGCTGGAGCGGGGGCAGACGCCGCCGATCCCGGAGAACTCCATCAGCAAGCCGCCGAGCGCGGAGCTGCGGCCCGACCAGGTCGACACGGACTCGCTCCCCGACTATCCCGTCCTCGACGGGATCCTGGAGCTGTACATCGACCGGGACCAGGGGGCCGACGCGATCGTGGCCGCCGGCTTCGATCGGGAGTTGGTCACGAAGACGCTGCGGATGGTGGATACGGCGGAGTACAAGCGGCGGCAGTATCCGCCGGGTACGAAGATCTCCGCGAAGGGGTTCGGCAAGGATCGCCGACTCCCCATCACCAACCGCTGGCGCGAAACCGCCTCCGGCTGAGGGGGCCACCACCTCTCCCCCCTCGGGGACCGCTCCCGCCTGCCCGCCCGTTTCCCACCTCGGCCGCACCACCGACCACCCGCGGGTTCACCAGAACCGAGCCCCGCAACGGATCGTCCGTCCGGCCCCCGGGGTCGGGCGTCACCACGGACTGTCCGCCGCTTCGCGGCGATGTCTCCCACCCACCCACCCGTTTACCCCGCATCGTGCGGAACCGTAGGAGCGTGGGGCAGGGGATGACCCGGGTAACGGGCGGGTGGGTGGGAGACAACCGCCGCGACAGCGGCGGACCAGGGGATGACCCCGGGCAAACGGGCGGGTGGGCGGGAAACATCCGCCGCGACAGCGGCGGGCCAGGGGAAAACGCCGGGGAACGGGCGGGTGGGTGGGAAACATCCGCCGCGAAGCGGCGGACCAGGGGATGACCCCGGGCAACGGGCGGGTGGGTGGGAGACAACCGCCGCGTCAGCGGCGGGACAGAGATGTCCCCCGGACAGGCGGCGTCCCCAGCCAAACCGGCGGGAGAGGTCCCCTGCGAGCAGGGGGAGGCCCCGCGCACACGAGCGCGAGGCGCCCACCGCGGGACAGGAGACGACCCCGGGTACACGCGCGCCTGACGTCCGCTGCGACACAGGGACGCCCCTGAACGAGAGGCCGGCCCACGCAGGTGCGAGGTCAGTGGGAGGACCGCTCCCGGCGCCGCACGGCGCCGGAGGCGACGATCCGCTCCGGGCCCGCTACCGGCTGCCGCCGGTCCACCACATACGCCACCCCCGCCACCACGATCCCCAGAACGGCAAGCACCGCCCCGGCCCCCGCCGGAGACGTCACCCCGAACCCCGCCGCGAGAGCGAGCCCCCCGACCCAGGCCCCGCCCGCGTTGGCGAGGTTGAACGCCGCCTGATTGGCGGAGGAGGCCAGCGACGGAGCCGCCGACGCCTTCTCCATGACCATCAGCTGCAACGGCGACCCCGTGGTGAACGCCGCCATGCCGAGCAGCGCGACCGCGAGCGCCGCACTCCAGCCGGCGCTCATGAGGAGCGGGAAGAGGGCGAGGACGACGGCCAGCGCGATGAGCCCGCCGAAGAGGGTGCCGCGCAGGGAGTGGTCCGCGAGGCGGCCGCCGAGGAGGTTGCCGGCGGTGGCGCCGACGCCGAACAGCGCCAGGAGCACCGTGACGCTGGACTCGGCGTACCCGGCGGCGTCCGTGAGCATCGGCGTGATGTAGCTGTACGCCGCGAAGAGCGCGCCGAAGCCCGCGACGGTCGTACCGAGTGACAGCCATACCGGGCCGCCGCGCAGCGCCCGCAGCTCGCCGCGCAGGCCGACCGCGTCGCCGTGGCCGTGGTCGGCGGGGACGAGCAGGGCGAGCGCGGCGATGGCGGCGAGGCCGATCGCGCTGACGCCGAGGAAGGTGGCGCGCCAGCCGAGCTGCTGGCCCATGGCGGTGGCGACGGGTACGCCGACGATGTTGGCGACGGTCAGTCCGAGGAACATCAGGGAGACGGAGCGGGCCTTGCGCTCGGGCGCGACGAGCCCGGTGGCGACGACCGCGCCGACGCCGAAGAAGGCGCCGTGCGGCAGGCCGCTGAGGAAGCGGGCGGCCAGCAGGGAGGTGTTGTCGGGGGCGACGGCGGAGAGCGCGTTGCCGATGACGAAGAGCACCATGAGGCCGACGAGGACGCGCCGGCGCGGCAGTTTCGCCGTGAGGGCGGCCAGCAGCGGGGCGCCGATGACGACGCCCAGCGCGTACGCGGAGACGAGGTGTCCGGCGGCGGGGATGGATATGTGCAGGTCGTCGGCGACGTCGGGCAGCAGGCCCATCATCACGAACTCGGTCGTGCCGATGCCGAAGGCGCCCACGGCGAGGGCGAGCAGGGCCAGGGGCATGAAGAGGTACCTTCCACGGAAGCAGGGGGTGCGGGCGAGGGGAATCCGTAAGTTTACTTCCGGAACAAACTCCCCCGCACCCCGTATTCCGTGGTGTGAGGCATCCCGCGGTGCGAGGCGACGCTCGTACGGCCGACAGCGTCGGAATCCGACGGCGTCAGGAGGAGAGATCCACCCGCGCCGCGATCGGCAGATGGTCGCTGCTCGTCTCCGGCAGCGTCCAGGAGGAGACCGGCTCGACGCCCTTGACCATGATCTGGTCGATCCGCGCCATCGGGAACGACGCGGGCCAGCTGAAGCCGAAGCCGTTGCCCACCGCGCCCTGCGTGGAGCGCATCTGGGAGGTGACCGCGTTCAGCGCGCGGTCGTTCATCGTGCCGTTGAGGTCGCCGAGCAGGACGACCTTGCCGATCGGCTCGTCGGCGATGGCCTCGCCGAGCGCGTCGGCGCTGTTGTCGCGCTGGCTGGCCGTGAAGCCCGCGTTGAGCTTGACGCGGACGGACGGCAGGTGCGCGACATAGACGGCGACGTCGCCCTTGGGGGTGTTGACCGTCGAACGCATCGCGCGGGTCCAGCCCAGCTTGATGTCGACGGGGCCGGTGCCGGAGAGCGGGTACTTGCTCCACAGTCCGACGGTGCCCTCCACCGCGTGGTACTTGTACTGGCCCGCCAGGGCCTTCTCGTACGTGGGGACGGCGTCCGCGGTCAGTTCCTCCAGGGCGATCACGTCGGCGCCGGACGCGGCGACGTCGCGTGCGGTGCCGGTCGGGTCGGCGTTGTCCGCGTTGACGTTGTGCGTGGCGACGGTGAGGTCGCCGCCGCTGCCCGACTTGTCGCCGAGCAGGCCGCCGAACGAGTTGATCCAGATGATCAGCGGCAGGAGCAGGGCGATCAGCGCGGTCGCGGACTTGCGGACCACGCCGACGACGGCCAGCACGGGGATGAGGACGCCGAGCCACGGCAGGAACGTCTCGATCAGGCTGCCGAGGTTGCCGACGTCGTTCGGGATCTGCGCGTGGAAGAGCATCACCAGGGCGATGAGGACCGCGGCGCCCGCGGTGACGAGCCCGCGCCGCCAGATGTCCTTGTCGCCCCGCCAGCCGTCGAGCAGACGTCGGAACCGGGACCCCGGACGCTCGGGCTCCGAGCCGCCGCTGCCCGTCTCCGTCATATACGTCTGCGCCATACTCTCGTCGCCTCACTGCCTGCCGTGCACACCGTCGGTCCGCCCCTGAAACCCTAGGGGATGATCGGTGTCTTCCCTGCCGTCCGCGACGGCCGTACAGGCACTGGGACGATCAGGGCGGCGCGGCGGGTTCCTGAACAGCGGCCGGTAACGCCGGCTGTGACGAAACGCGCATATGCGCACGGGGCCCGCGACGACCGCCGGGCGCCGCCGACGCCCAGGCCGCCCGACACTCAGGCCGCCCGACGCTCAGGCCGCCGGACGCAGTCCCTCCAGCGCGGTGTCCACGATCCGCTCGGCGAGGTCGTCGTCGAGCGGTGCCTCGGGCCGCATGACCGTGCGCAGCAGCATCGGCCCGACGAGCAGGTCGTTGGCCATCTCGATGTCGATGTCCGCGCGCAGCTCGCCGTCCGCGACGCCCCGCCGCAGCACGTCGCAGGTGGCGCGGCGGCGGGGGTCGACGACCGTGCGGTGGTAGGCGTCCCACAGCTTGGGCAGCGCCTTCATCTGCGCGAAGACGTTGTGCAGCAGGGCCGAGGACCGCATGGACAGGCCGCGCCTGCGCAGGCCCTCCAGGAGGCACACGAGGTCGTCGCGCATCGAGGTGCCGGGCAGCGCCGGGTCGGGCTCCTCGAAGACGCGCAGGACATCGACGAAGAGGGCCTCCTTGCCGTCCCAGCGCCGGTAGATGGTGGCCTTGCCGACGCCCGCGGTCCTGGCGATCCGCTCGATGGACAGGTCCGCGAGCGGTACGCCGTCCTCCAGGAGCCGCACCACGCCCTCGATGATCGCCTGCTCCACGGCCTCGCTCCGGGGGCGCCCCGGACCGCCGCCCTTGCCCTTGGCGATGTGGACCACTTCATCTCCGTATCTGTGACGCGCCGGCTGCCGGGGCGATTCTCCCTCAGTGCCCCGCGGCGCCCACCGCCTCGGTCTTCTTCTCCTCGGCTCCGGGCGCCGCGGGCATCCGGCCCGGCAGGAACAGGAAGACGACGACGGTGCCGATCGCGGCGACGCCCGCGCCCCACAGCGCCGTGATGTGCATGGCGTGCAGGAACGAGTCGTTGGCCGCGGTCACCAGCGGCTCACCCCGGGGGCCGAGCTTCGCGGCGAAGCCCAGGGTGGCCTCGATGGACTCACCGGCGGTGTGCCGGGCGCCCTCGGGCAGCAGGGTCAGCTTGTCCTCGACGCCGTTGCGGTACGCGGTGGACAGCACCGATCCGAGGACCGCGATGCCGAGGGCGCCGCCGACCTGCCGGAAGGTGTTGCTGAGCGCGGAGGCGGAGCCGGCCTTCTCGCGCGGCAGGGCCTGCATGATCACGACGCTGGTGGGCGTCATGATGTGCGCCATGCCGGTGCCCATCAGGAAGAAGATGACCTCCAGGATCCAGATCGGCGTATCGGCGTCGAGGATCGTGAACGACGCCAGCGTGGCCATCACCAGGAGCAGGCCGCCGGTGCACACGGCCCGGACGCCGAAGCGGTCGACGACCAGGCGGGCGCGCGGCGCGAAGATGAGCTGGGCGGCGGCCAGCGGCAGCATCAGCAGGCCGGTCTGCAGCGGCGAGTAGCCCCGCACGCTCTGGGTGTAGAAGACGGAGAAGAAGGTCACGCCCATCAGCGCGAAGAAGACGAGCGCGATGGCGCTGATCGCCGCCGAGAAGACACGGTTCTTGAAGTACGAGATGTCGACGGACGGGTGGTCGCACCGCTTCTCGTACAGCACGAAGGCGACGAGGACGGCGAGGCCCGCGAGGGAGGTGCCGAGGACGGCGGGGTCGGTGAAGTCGGCGAGCTGGCCGCCCTTGATGATGCCGTAGACGAGCAGGACGAGGCCGACGACGGAGAGCGCGACGCCGACGAGGTCGATGCGCCCCGGCTTCGGGTCGCGCGAGTCCGGCACCAGCCACACCATGAGGGCGACCGCGACGAGCACGATCGGCACGTTGATGAGGAAGACCGAGCCCCACCAGAAGTGGTCGAGCAGCACGCCGCCGGTGATCGGGCCGATCGCGATGGCGAGGCCGACACCGCCCGCCCAGATGCCGATCGCCTTGGGCTGCTCCTCGCGCTCGAAGACGTTCATCAGGACGGCGAGGGTCGCGGGCATCACGAAGGCCGCGCCGAGGCCCATCACCGCGCGGAACGCGATGAGTTGGACGGGCGAGCCGGACTCGGCGGCGAGCGCCGATCCGATGCCGAACACGACGAGCCCGGCGAGCAGGACCTTCTTGCGGCCGAGCCGGTCGCCGAGCAGGCCGGCGGTGAAGAGCAGGCCGGCGAAGACGAGGGTGTAGGAGTTGATCGCCCACTCCAGCTCGCCCTGGGTCGCGCCGAGGCCGGTCGGTTCCGGGGTGGAGATCGTCTTGATGGCGACGTTCAGGATCGAGTTGTCGAGTACGACGATCAGCAGGCTCAGCATCAGCACGCCGAGGATCGCCCAGCGGCGTCGGTGCACTGCCTCCGGTATGCGGGGCGGCGCGGGTGCGGCAGGGGTCGAAGGAGATGACATGTGAGCCAGCCTAAGGCCATTTCAATACGAGACCGTCTCGTATTGGAAAGTCTTTACCGAGGCACGTCCGAGGTGCGCCGCCCGTCCGTTGCGGGGGCCCACTAGCCTCCGGGCGGTGTCCGGTGCCACCATGGGAGTGATCCGGGGACGCCGTCAGGGCGCCTCGAGATGACAGAAGGAGCCGTTGCGATGACGCAGCTTTCGGCTGCCCACAAGAGCGCCGACGCCCAGCGAGGCCCCGACAGCAGCAAGGCGCTGTACGGCGGCAAGGGCACGCGACGCATCACTGTGCGGGACATCAGCGCCGCCAAGGAGCGCGGCGAGAAGTGGCCCATGCTCACCGCCTACGACGCGATGACCGCGTCCGTCTTCGACGAGGCGGGCATCCCCGTCATGCTCGTCGGCGACTCGGCGGGCAATTGCCACCTCGGGTACGAGACCACCGTGCCCGTCACCCTCGATGAGATGACCATGCTGTCGGCCGCGGTCGTACGGGGCACCTCGCGCGCCCTGATCGTCGGCGACCTGCCGTTCGGCTCGTACCAGGAGGGCCCCGTCCAGGCCCTCCGCTCGGCGACCCGGCTGGTGAAGGAGGCGGGCGTCGGCGCGGTCAAGCTGGAGGGCGGCGAACGCTCCCTGGCCCAGACCGAACTCCTCGTCCAGTCCGGCATCCCCGTCATGTCCCACCTCGGGCTGACCCCGCAGTCCGTGAACACCATGGGCTACCGCGTACAGGGCCGCGGCGAGGAAGCGGCGCACCGGCTGGTGCGGGACGCCAAGGCGGCGCAGGACGCGGGCGCGTTCGCCGTCGTCCTCGAACTGGTCCCCGCGGAACTGGCCGCGGAGGTCACCCGCTCCCTGCACATCCCGACCGTCGGCATCGGAGCGGGCGCCGAGTGCGACGCGCAGGTCCTCGTCTGGACGGACATGCTCGGCCTCACCGGCGGCAAGATGCCGCGCTTCGTCAAGCAGTACGCGGACCTGCGGGGCGTCATGACCGACGCGGCGAAGGCGTTCGCGCAGGACGTGGTGGGCTCGGCGTTCCCCTCGGAGGAGCATGCGGTGCATTAGCCGTGCGGCGCGTGTGCCGTGCGGCGCGTGTGCCGTGCGGTGCGTATGCCGTGCGGTGCTTTGGCTGGACGGTGCCTGGCCTTGCCGCCGGGGCCGGGCCACCGCGGTGCCAGGGCGGTCCGCCGATCTTCCCCCGTCGGCGGGCCGCCCTTCCTCGCCCCTGGGCGGTGGGGCTGTCCCCCGGTGCCGGGGCGGTCCGCTGAGTCCCCCCGTCGGCCGTCCGCCCTTCCTCGCCCCTGGGCGGCTGACCTGTCCCGCCGCTTCGCGGCGATGTCTCCCACCCACCCACCCGTTTACCCCGCACAGAGCGGAACCGTAGGAACTCCGCCGCGAAGCGGCGGGGCAGGGGATGACGCCGGGCAACGGGCGGGTGGGTGGGAAACATCCGCCGCGAAGCGGCGGGGCAGGGGATGACGCCGGGCAACGGGCGGGTGGGTGGGAAACATCCGCCGCGAAGCGGCGGGCTAGGAGATGACGCCGGGCAACGGGCGGGTGGGTGGGAGACATCCGCCGCGGCAGCGGCGGGACAGGAGATGACGCCGGGCGCCGGGCGGGCAAGCAGGCGAGGTAGGGCCCAGCGGAAAGGGAAGGGCGCGGTCGGGGGCGGGAGCGCTGTCGGCGGGATGTCGGTGGTTTGTCGGTGGGGCATGACACCGTCTGGGCCATGACACGAATCGACAAGAACCCCGACGGCGCAGGGAGCGCGGTCACCGTAAGGGGACTGGTCAAGCACTACGGCGAGACCAAGGCACTGAACGGCGTGGACCTGGACGTACGCGAGGGCACCGTCCTCGGCGTGCTCGGCCCGAACGGCGCCGGCAAGACCACCCTCGTCCGCTGCCTGTCCACCCTGGTCGTCCCGGACGCCGGCACCGCCCACGTCGCCGGTTACGACGTGGTCCGCCAGCCCCGCCAGCTCCGCCGCGTGATCGGCCTCACCGGCCAGTACGCCTCGGTGGACGAGAAGCTCTCGGGCCGCGAGAACCTGTACATGATCGGGCGCCTGCTGGACCTGTCCCGCAAGGAGGCGCGGTCCCGGGCCGACGGCCTACTGGAGCGGTTCTCCCTCACGGAGGCCGCCAAGCGCCCGGCGAACACGTACTCCGGCGGTATGCGTCGCCGGCTCGACCTGGCCGCCTCGATGATCGGCAGTCCCGCCGTCCTGTATCTGGACGAGCCGACGACGGGCCTCGACCCCCGCACGCGCAACGAGGTGTGGGCCGAGGTCAAGCGGATGGTCGCCGACGGCGTCACCGTGTTGCTCACCACGCAGTACATGGAGGAGGCCGAGCAGTTGGCCTCGCGGCTGACGGTCATCGACCGCGGCGAGGTGATCGCCAGCGGCGGCATCGACGAGCTGAAGGCGAAGGTCGGCGGCCGCACCCTGCGCGTCCGCCCGGCCGACCCGCTGGAGCTGCGCCCGTTGGCCAACGCCCTGGACGACCTGGGCCTGACCGGCCTCGCCACCTCCACGGTGGACGTCGAGTCCGGCACGGTCCTGGTGCCGATCCTCAGCGACGAGCAGCTGACCGCCGTGGTCGGCGCGGTCACCGCGCGCGGCATCACGATCGGCTCGATAGCCACCGAACTGCCCAGCCTGGACGAGGTGTTCCTCTCCATCACGGGCCAGAAGGCCAGCGCCCCGCAGGACGCCCGCCCCGAACTCGAGGAGGTTGCCGTATGAGCACCACCACTCTCGCGCCGCCCCTCACCAAGGGCCAGACGGGGGACGACGCCCGCATCGGCCTGCGCGGCCACGTGCGGCACACCAGCGCGCTGGTCCGCCGCAACCTGCTGTGGATCCGCCAGGACCCCGAGTCGATGTTCGACGCGGTGCTGATGCCGATCGTCTTCACGCTGCTGTTCGTGTATGTCTTCGGCGGTTCCATCGGGCAGGCGCTCGGCGGCGGTCAGGACCAGTACGTGCAGTACGTGGTGCCGGGCATGATGGCGATGATGAGCATGAACATCGCCATGGCCGTCGGCACCGGCTTCAACCAGGACTTCCAGAACGGCATCATGGACCGTTTCCGCACCCTGCCGATCGGTCAGGGCTCGGTGCTCTTCGCCAAGATCGTGGTGGAGCTGATGCGGCTGCTCATCGCGACGACGGTCATGATGATCGTCGGTGTCCTGGTGGGCTTCGACATCACGAACTGGGGCGGCCTGTTCGCCGCCGTGGGTCTGTCCGCGCTCTTCGGCACGGCCATCATGTGGATCTTCCTGGTCCTCGGCGTCTCGATGAAGAGCGCCCAGTCCGTGCAGGCGATGGGCTTTCTGGTCCTGATGCCGCTGCAGTTCGGCTCGTCGATCTTCGCGCCGACCCAGTCCATGCCGGGCTGGCTGCAGGCCTTCACCGACTACAACCCGCTGTCCTCGCTCGCGGACTCCGCGCGCGGCCTGATGATCGGCGGCCCCGTGGCGCACGACGTGTGGGTCACGGTCGGCTGGTCGGCGGCGCTCACGCTGGTGATGGCGCCGATCGCGATCCACAAGTTCCGCACCAAGCACTGACCGCCGGGCTCCCGAGGGAAGACCTGGTGCAGCGCGCGAGGGCCGGGTTCATACGGCGCACAGGGCGGCGGCCTCATCGAGTGTGAGGCCGCCGCCCTCGGCGTACGCGGCCTCGTACGCGGCGCCGCCGAGCGCGGCGCGGGCGAGCCGGACGGCCTCGTCGTGGATCTCCCGCTCCCTCGCGTTCGGGAAGTGGCCCGCGGGCTGTTCGCGTGCGGCGACCGCGAGCAGCCGGGCGGCGTCCCCGGCGCGGCCGCCGCCGTCGAGCCCCACCAGTGCGCGGGCCGCCGTCCGCAGCTGGGTGGCGACGCACTGCGGCGCGATCATCAGCGACAGCGGGGAGCGGGCCTCCTCGACGGCGGCGCGGGCCGCGGCCAGGCCCTCGGCACACCGGCCGCCCAGGGTGTCGAGCCAGGCCTGGAGGCCGAGCACGAAGCTGTCGAAGACGGCGTAGCCCGCCTCGGTGAACTCCTCGCGCAGCCGGCGCAGCTGCCGGTCCGCCTCGTCGAGGCGGCCGGTGCGGCCGAGCGCGCCGATGAGGAAGAGCCGGGCGGCGGGCATGGCCTCGCCGGTGTGCGCGCGGCCGCTGCCGTCGAGGACGTCCCGCAGGATCGCCTCGCCCCGGGCGAAGTCGTCCGGCGATTCCATCAGGACCGAGCCGAGGCGGGCCTTGAGCACGGCCACCTGGCTCTGGGCGCCGACCCGTTCGGCGCAGGCGATGGCCGCCTCGAAATCCTTCGCGGCGCGGGCGAACTCCCCTCTGCGCTCCCGTGATTCGGCGCGGGTGGCCAGTGTCTCGGCGATGCCCCACGCGTCACCGAGCCGCTCGAAGCCCCGCAGTGCCTCGTCCGCGTCGCCGTCGGCGGCGCCCGCCCAACCGGTGTGGTTGGCGAGGATGTTGGCGCGCAGTTGCAGGGCGGCGGCCAGCTCCCAGGCGTGGCCCAGTTCCCGGCAGGTGCGGACGGTCTCGTCCAGGGTGGCGCGCAGCAGGTCCGCGTCGCCGCCGAGCAGGACGGCGTAGAACCAGAGGCTGCCCGGCATGCGGCACGTCTGGGGCAGGCCCGGGCGGTAGGTGTTCCTGATGCCGCGCAGCCGCTCCTGGGCCTCCCGCGTCCGCCATGCCTTCATGTCCATGTCCATGCAGGCGAGGTCGAGCAGGTGCACGCCGCGGCGCGCCTCCTGGAGGACCTCGGGCCGCATGGGCGGGGGCGCGGCCGTGCACGCCTCGTACAGCGGCCGCGCGGGGGTGACGGGCCGGGCGAAGGGGTCGGGGCCGAGGGCCATGACGTCGCGGGACCAGGCGCGGGCCTCCGGGCGCAGGCCGCGCAGCTCCCAGAACCAGCACAGGGACAGCACCAGGCAAAGCGCTTCGTGTTCGTCGCGTGCGGCGAGGGCGTGCCGCAGGGCGGTGCGCAGGTTCTCGTGCTCGGCCTCCAGGCGGGCCACGGCGGCGAGCTGGCCGTGGCCGCGCAGTTCGGGGTCGGTGGTCCTCGCGACCTCGCGGTAGTGCACGAGGTGGGCGCGCTCCGCCCCGGCCCGGTCCCCCGCCTCGTCGAGCCGTTCGCCCGCGTACTCGGCGACGGTTTCGAGGAGCCGGTAGCGCATGCCCGCGCCGGGCACGGGTGAGGGGGCGGCGACGACGAGGGACTTGTCGACGAGGGAGCCGAGCAGATGGGCGACGTCGTACGCGCTGCCACTGCCACTGTCACTGTCGCTGTCCGCGCAGACGGCCTCGGCCGCCGCGAGGTCGCAGCCGCCGGCGAAGACGGACAGGCGCCGCAGGACGGCGCGTTCGGGTGCGTCGAGCAGGTCCCAGGACCAGTCGACGACGGCCCGCAGGGTCTGCTGGCGGGGCAGGACCGTGCGGGCGCCGCTGGTGAGCAGCCGGAAACGGTCGTCCAGGCGGTCGGCGATCTGGCGCGGGGTGAGCAGGCGCAGGCGGGCGGCGGCGAGTTCGATGGCGAGCGGCAGTCCGTCGAGGCGCCGGCAGATCTCGGCCGCCGCGTCCGGGTCCTCCTCGACGGCGAACCCCGGTTTCGCCGCGGCGCCGCGCTCGGCCAGCAGCCGCACGGCGACGGGTTCGGGCAGCGGCTCGACGCAGTGCAGCGACTCGCCGAGTACGCCGAGGGGTTCGCGGCTGGTGGTGAGGACCGTGAGGCCGGGGCAGCGGGCGAGCAGTTCGTCCGCGAGGCGGGCCGCGCCCGCCACGACGTGTTCGCAGTTGTCGAGGACGACCAGCATGCGGCGGGCGGCGCAGTGTTCGACGAGGCGGACGAGGGGGTCCTCGCCGTGCCGTTCCGATATGACCCGCATCTCCTCGGCGCCCGCGCCGCGCAGCACGGTCTCGCGGGCGCCGAGCGCGGTGAGTACGGCCTCGGGCACGTCGTCGGGGTCTTCGACGGGCGCGAGTTCGGCGAACCACACCCCGTCGGGGAAGCCCGCACCGACGCTTTCGGCGGCCTCTTGCGAGAGTCTCGTCTTTCCGGCGCCGCCGGGTCCGAGCAGCGTGACGAGGCGGGCCCGCGCGAGGTCGCCGCGCAGTGCCTGGATGTCGGCCTCGCGTCCGACGAAGGAGGTGAGGCGGGCGCGGAGGTTGCCGGGCACGCGGGGCGGGCGCTCGGCCGGCGGCGGCACGCGCAGCAACTCCTCGTGCAGGTGCCGCAGTTCCGCCCCGGGGTCGGCGCCGAGCCGCTCCGCGAGGTCGCGTCGTACGTCCTCGTACGCGGCGAGCGCCTCCGCCGGGCGTCCGGCGTCCCGCAGCGCGCGCAGCCGCAGGAGCTGGAGCGGTTCGTCGAGGGGGTGGGCGGCGCAGAGCGCGGCGAGTTCGGGCAGGGCCCGGTCGGCCTGCCCGAGGGCCAGGGCGGCGGTCAGCCGCGCGCGGCGGGCGTCGCGGCGGCGGGTCTGCCAGCGGGCGGCGTCCGCCGTGCGGTGCGGCAGGTCGGCGAGGGGCTGGCCGCTCCACAGGGCGAGCGCGTCGTCCAGCAGGGCGGCGGCCCGCACCGGGTCGCCGTCGGCGAGGGCGCGGCCGCCTTCGCCGGTCAGCCGGTCGAAGCGGAACACGTCCACGTCGTCGGGGCCCGCGCACAGCCGGTAGCCGCCCGCCACGGAGGCGACGGCGTCGGTGCCGAGGGCCTTGCGGAGCCTGCCGACGAGTGCCTGGAGGGCCCCGGCCGGGTCGGCGGGCGGCTCGGCGGCCCATACGTCGTCGACGAGGGCCCCCACGGTCACGGCACGCCCCGCCCGCAGGGCGAGCGCCGTCAACAGGGCACGCAGGCGCGCCCCGCCGACGGGAACGGGGCTCCCGTCGACACGAACAGCCCGGGCCGACCCGAGAACGCGATAACGCACCACCCCATTGTCCCTTCCCCCGCTCCCCCATCGGCACCGAACTCCCCATCCGCCGGGGCCACTAGGGCTCGAAGACCTCCAGGTCCACCAGGACGCCGGTCTCCGAGCGCTGATGTCCGGGACCCCGCGCCGCACGGGGCAGCTCCTCCGTCCGGAACCACTTCGGGCACCGGTCGACGGGGCGCAGCCGGCGTTTCCCGGGTACCACCTCGTACGTCCGTGAGCCCTCGGCGGTCTCGGCGAAGTCCTGTGTCACGACGTGGAGGGCGCGGACCCGGCCGACCGTGTCCGGCCAACGGTCGCCGTGCCGTGCGACGGTGAGCAGCCCGGCGAGGCGGGCCCGTTCGGGCCACGGGGGCGGGTGGTTCCACGGGACGGTCAGGCCGTGGGCGCGCACGACCGAGCGCTCCACCGACTCCTCGAAGCAGCCCTCATCACCCTCATCACCCTCATCCCCCTCGTCGTCCTCTTCGACCTCTTCGACCTCTTCGTCCTCGTCCCCGAGGTCGTCCTCGCCGTCGGCCTCTGCGTCCCCGACCCCGTATGCGCCCCGTCGTCCCCGTCGTCCCCGTCGTCGTCGGACCAGTCCCCCTCGATCTCGGCCAGCGCGACCACCGGGCCCTCGATCTCGCTGAGGTCCGCCGTCCACGCCTCGTCCGGGTGCGTTTCGGCGAGCAGCAGCGGCCACGCCACCTCGTCGCCCACGGCGAACGGCTCCCCGCAGCACTCCATCTGCCAGTCCTCGTACAAGACTTTCCACAGCGCCATGGGCCCAGCTTCCCCGGAACCCCGCGGTGGGTGCGAAGCGTTTTCGGCGTGTGCCCGATATCGTCACCACGCGCCGCGCGTCCGTGTGGCCCGAGGATCTCAGGAGCCCCACCCCATGACCACCGCCCCTCTCCGCGGCAGTGACCGGCGGATCAGTCCCGTCTTTCTCGGGATCGCCGCCGTCACCGCGGTCTCCGGCTGGGCCGCCTGGACCGGTTTCGGGAAGTCCCCCGGGCCGGCCGTGTTCCTCTTCGTGACGGCCGCCTGGATCGTCTCGCTGTGCCTGCACGAGTACGCCCACGCGCGTACGGCCCTGCACAGCGGGGACGTCTCGATCGGCGCGAAGGGCTATCTGACGCTGAACCCGCTGAAGTACACGCACGCCCTGCTGAGCATCGTGCTGCCGGTGCTGTTCGTGATCGCGGGTGGCATCGGGCTGCCGGGCGGCGCGGTCTTCATCGAGCGGGGCCGGATCCGGGGGCGCTGGCGGCACAGCCTGATCTCGGCGGCGGGCCCGCTGACGAACGCGCTGTTCGCGCTGGTCTGCACGGCGCCGTTCTGGCTGCACGCCCTGGACGGCGTGCCGGCCGTGTTCCGCTACGCGCTCGCCTTCCTCGCCCTGCTCCAGGTGACGGCGGCGATCCTGAACTTCCTGCCCGTCCCCGGCCTGGACGGCTACGGCGTGCTCGAGCCCTGGCTCTCGCCCGCGTTCCGCCGCCAGGTGGAGCCGTTCGCGCCGTTCGGACTGCTCGCGGTCTTCGCCGTGCTGTGGATCCCGCAGGCCAACGAGGCGTTCTTCGACGCGGTCCACGCGCTCTTGCGCGGCCTCGGCGTCAGCGAGCGGGACACGTCCTGGGGCCGGGACCTGTACCGCTTCTGGGCAGGCTCGCAGGAGGTGCCGCGGGCGCTCAGCTCGTAGGCGCGGCCGCGTCCCGCCGCAGCTTCGCCCGCCGCAGGTAGAACCACGCCATGTTCGACGCGAGGCCCGCGAGCAGCACCCACACGACGCCGAGCCAGCTGCCCCGCGCGAAGGAGAGCACGGCGGCGGCGACGGCGAGGGCGCAGACCACGAGGGCGTACAGAGCGAGGCGGGGCATGGGGGTCGGCTCCTGTCGGGTGCGGCGGGGGACGCCCGGGGGCGTGCGGTCGTACGCGTCCAGTGTCCCCCATGCCCGCCCGCGCCCTATACGTCGGTGACGCGCAGCCCCGCGTGCGCCTTGTAGCGGCGGTTGACGGAGATCAGGTTGGCGACCAGCGACTCCACCTGGTGGGCGTTGCGCAGCCGGCCGGCGAAGACGCCCCGCATGCCGGGGATGCGGGCGGCCAGCGCCTGCACGAGGTCCGTGTCGGCGCGGCTCTCGCCGAGGACCATGACGTCGGTGTCGATCTCCTCGACGTCGGCGTCCTGGAGCAGGACGGCCGACAGGTGGTGGAAGGCGGCGGTGACGCGGGAGTCCGGCAGCAGGGCGGCGGCCTGCTCGGCGGCGCTGCCCTCCTCGGGCTTGAGGGCGTAGGCGCCCTTCTTGTCGAAGCCGAGGGGGTTGACGCAGTCGATGACGAGCTTGCCGCGCAGGTCCTCGCGCAGGGCGTCGAGGGTCTTGCCGTGGCCGTCCCACGGCACGGCGACGATCACGATGTCGCTGCGCCGCGCGCACTCCGCGTTCTCGGCGCCCTCGACGCCGAGGCCCAGCTCGTCGGCGGCGGCCCGGGCGCGCTCGGCGGCACGGGAGCCGATGATCACCTTCTGTCCGGCGCGGGCCAGGCGGTAGGCCAGGCCCCGCCCCTGGTCGCCGGTGCCGCCGAGGACACCGACGACGAGCCCCGACACGTCGGGCAGCTCCCAGGGATCCTTGGCCGGGGCCTTGGCGGGCGCGTTCTGAGCACGGTCTGCGGCACTGTCTGTAGAGGTCATGGGGTGACCTTACTCAGCGGTCACAGGTGGTCACGTCAGTTCACCAGTTCGGCCAGCGGGATGCGCCGGAAGGTGATCGTCTCGTACGCGCCGAAGTCCCCCGTCTCGTAGAGCAGGCCGATGGTCTCCTCGTCGAGGCGTACGAGGTCGGAGTACGCGGCGGGCAGCCCGTCGACGGTGTGTACGGGCTGCCAGGTGGTGCCGCCGTCGGAGGAGCGGCGCACGGTCATCAGGGCGCGGAAGCCGGGGTCGGCGGGGCCGGAGAAGAGGAGCAGGTCGGGGTCGCGCACCTGCAGGACGCTGCCCTCGACCACGGGGCCGGTGAGGCAGGCCTGCGGGCGGAAGGGCCTGACGAGGCTGCGGCCGCCGTCGCGGGAGTGGGCGTCGGCGCGGCTGCCGGGTGCCGGGGAGTCGTTGCGGGTGTTGACGTAAAGGCGTCCGTCGGGGAGTTCGGCGGCGGTGGTCTCGTTCACGTTGATGTAGCCGTCGGTGTTGTCGTCGATGTAGCCGATGCGCCAGGTGGCGCCGGCGTCGTCGCTGAGGAGGCAGTGGCCGCCGTTGTACCTGCCCTCGGTGCCGGTGTCCGAGCCGGACGGCGGCAGGGAGTGGTTGGCGGGGACGACGACGCGGCCGGTGGTGAGCTGGAGGGCGTGCCCGGGCCCGGTCGCGTACCACCGCCAGCCGGGCTTCTTCACCGAGGCGGTGATCTCGCGCGGGGCGGACCAGGTGCGGCCGTCGTCGTCGCTGTGCTGCACCCACACACGCCGGCCGGCGGCCGCGGAGACCTTGCCGCGCCGGATGGCGTCCTCGGTGGCCGCGGCGGCGTTCCTGACCTGGACGAGCAGGACGCGGCCGTCGGCGAGGACGACGGGGGCGGGGTTGCCCGCGAGGTCGGCGCCGTTCTTGCCGACGACCTGGAGCGGGCCCCAGGTGCGGCCGCCGTCGACGGAGCGCTTGAGGACGATGTCGATGTCGCCGAAGTCCTCCTGGGATCCCACGCGGCCCTCGCAGAAGGCGAGGACGGTACGGGGGCCGGGGCCGGTTCCTGTGCCGGAGCCGGTTCCTGTGCCGGGGCCGGTTCCTGTGCCGGGGCCGGTTCCTGTGCCGGGGTCGGGGGTGGTGGCGGTGGTGACGACGGCCGGTATGCGGAAGCTCGCGTAGCCCTCGCGGCCCGCCCGGAAGGGAACAGACGTCTCATAAGTCATGGTGCGGGCTTCCCCACTCCGGGGGAATTCCCGGTGAACTCCGGGTCACGAGTGCCCCGTCGGTGGAGGATGCGGCGCCATGGACGCCGTACGGGTCGCGCTGCTGCGCGAAGTGCTCGCAGGGACCGAGTGGCTCGGGGCCACACGCCGCTTCGCGGGCGCCCTGCGTTCGTCCGTCGTGCCGCACGGCGGCGGGCTGCTCCTGGTGGGCACGCGGGCGTACGAGCCCTGGCACCTGGCCGCGCACCTGGTGGACGAGGCAGCCTGGTCGGGCACGCCGGAGCTGACCCCTACGCTCGTACGCCACCGGGTCCTCGCCGCCGACCCCGCGCACCTGTCGACCGGCCTCGGCCGGATCGAGGCCGCGCGGCGCGGCGAGACGCTGCTGGTGGTCGCGCCGGACGCGCCGGACGCGGAGCTGCTCACGCGCGTGCACGACGCGCGGCGGGCCGGGGCGACCGTGCTCGCGCTGGACGCGGGGGACCGCGATCTGGGGGCGCTGGCACACGAGGCGCTGACCGTGCCGGGGCCGGGGGGTGACACGGGGGACGATCTCGACCTGGATACGGTGCAGCATCTGGTGAGCGCGGCGGCCGGGGAGAACGCGCTGCCCGCGACGCGGGGCCGCCGCCGCTTCCGGGACCGGCTCTCCCGCCTCACCGACCATCTGACGGCACCGCCACCCACCCGGTGGTGACCGGACCGACCGCCGTACCGGCAGGCCCTTACGGCTCGGCCCTTCCCGGCTCGGCCCCCGCCGCTTCGCGGCGTTTCTCCCACCCACCCACCCGGCACCCCGCGTCACGCCCCGCGCGGCACCGGCGACGACCGAGCGGGTGGATGGGAAAGCCCGCCGCGCAGCGGCGAAAAGGCCCACCACCACACCGGGCACCACCCCAAGCCCCGGCGAGGGGACCCCGCGGCTCGACGCCGAGCACCGGGCGGGTGGGTGGGAAACCCGCCGCGCAGCGGCGAAAAGGCCCACCACCACACCGGGCACCGCCCCAAGCCCCGGCGAGGGGACCCCGCGGCTCAACGCCGAGCATCGGGCGGGTGGGTGGGAAACCCGGCCCCCAGGAGGCCCCCGGCCAGCGCCCGCGCACGCGGGAGAACCGGCGAGGCCCCGGACTCAGCCCTCGCCGCCCGCCTTGTCATGCCACCGAGGATCGTTCTCCCACTGGAGATTCCGCTCCGCGGCCGTCCGCATCGCCGCTTCCGCCTCCGGCCGCGAGGCGTACGGCCCCATCCGGTCCTTGCCGGGGCAGTCGGGGCCCTCCTCCACCTTCTGGTGCTCCAGGCAGTAGTACCACTCCCCCGGCTTGCCGACCGTCCGCTTCTTGAACAGCGCCATGTCCCGCTCCTCTCGTTCCTGACGCCATCGTGCCCCGAGACGGCTGGCTAGACTCGCCGGCATGTCTGGCCAGTCACTGCTCGTCCCAGGGGAGCTCTCTCCCGTCCGTTCCGTTCCCGGCAACATCAGGCGCCCGGAGTATGTGGGCAAGCCCGCCCCCACCCCGTATACGGGGCCCGAGGTGCAGACCCCCGAGACCATCGAGCTGATGCGCACCGCGGGCCGCATCGCCGCGCGGGCGATGGCGGAGGCCGCGCAGCACATCGCGCCGGGGGTGACCACCGATGAGCTGGACCGCGTCGCGCACGAGTACATGTGCGACCACGGCGCCTACCCCTCCACGCTCGGCTACCGCGGCTTCCCGAAATCGCTGTGCAGTTCGATCAACGAGGTCATCTGCCACGGCATCCCCGACTCCACCGTCCTGAAGGACGGCGACATCATCAACCTCGACGTCACGGCGTACATCGGCGGCGTGCACGGCGACAACAACGCCACCTACCTCGTCGGCGACGTCGACGAGGAGTCGAAGCTGCTGGTGGAGCGGACCCGCGAGTCCCTCGACCGCGCCATCAAGGCCGTCAAGCCCGGCCGCCAGATCAACATCATCGGCCGTGTCATCGAGTCGTACGCGAAGCGCTTCGGCTACGGCGTCGTGCGTGACTTCACCGGTCACGGCATCAACACGTCCTTCCACTCCGGCCTGATCGTCCCGCACTACGACAGCCCGCACGCGACGACCACCATCCAGCCCGGCATGACGTTCACGATCGAGCCGATGCTGACGCTCGGCACCCACGAGTACGACATGTGGGACGACGGCTGGACCGTCGTCACGAAGGACAGGAAGCGCACCGCGCAGTTCGAGCACACGCTGGTGGTGACGGACACCGGGGCGGAGATCCTCACGCTGCCCTGAGCCCTCGCGCCGAGCCGTCCGGGCCGTCCGGGCCGATTCCCTGGTCAGTCAAAGGGCCGCCTTTACCGACACAGCGTCGGGAACCGCGCCCGGTGGGCTCGGGCATGCCCTGGCGGCCCCTCTTGGACGCGCCGCTCCCGCCCCCCGGTCGACTTGACCATTGCTTTACCCCGTCATGGGTGCTCCATCGCCCGCCCGTGATCGGCCCGTGAGCGGCGGGGCCGCTTGAGAGCTGAATCACTGACCGGGCGGGTATCAGCATGGTAAGGGTCGGTTAAGTTAGGTCCGCCTCACCGGCCGCGGTGGGGTTCGCGTTCGTCAGTGACCCGTCTTGGAGCCCTCTATGCGACCCGTGCGACCTGTCCGCCTGTCCGTCGTCACCGCTGTCGCCACCGCGGCCGCCCTGACCGCCGTCACGGGCTGCACGGAGAAGAGCGACGCCAAGGGCGGTGGCGCGCACAGCGTGCAGGTGACCGCCACCGACGACAAGTGCGAGGTCTCCAAGAAGAAGCTGACCGCCGGGCACGTCGAGCTGGCCATCGAGAACAAGGGCTCGAAGGTCACCGAGGTCTACCTCCTCTTCCCCGACGACCGCATCGTGAGCGAGCGCGAGAACATCGGCCCCGGCACCAAGCAGAAGCTCACCGCCGAGGTGAAGGCCGGCGCGTACGAGATCGCCTGCAAGCCCGGCATGAAGGGCGACGGCATCCGCCAGAAGGTCACCGTCACCGGCGGCGGGAAGACGGCCGCGCGCGACCCGCGCCTGGACAGGGCCGTCGCCGCCTACCGCGCCTACGCCCAGTCCCAGGCCGACGAGACGCTGCCGAAGACGAAGGTCTTCACCGACGCCGTGCGCGAGGGCGATCTGGCGGCCGCGAAGAAGGCGTACGCCGACTCCCGCATCGGCTGGGAGCGCACCGAGCCGGTCGCCGAGTCCTTCGGTGACATCGACCCGAAGGTCGACTTCCGCGAGGACGGCCTGGAGGACGGCCAGGACCCCGAGAAGGACTGGACGGGCTGGCACCGTCTGGAGCGGGCCCTGTGGAAGGACAAGAAGATCGGCAAGCGCGAGAAGGAGCTGGCCACCCTTCTCGACAAGGACCTCAAGGACTGGCAGCAGCGCGTCGGTAAGGCCGTGATCACCCCGACCTCCATGGCCAACGGCGCCAAGGAGCTGCTGGACGAGGTCGCCACCGGCAAGGTCACCGGCGAGGAGGAGCGCTACTCCCACACCGACCTGGTCGACTTCAAGGCCAATGTCGAGGGCGCCGAGAAGTCCTACGAGCTGCTGAAGCCCGTCGCCGCCGAGAACGACCCGAAGCTCACGAAGGAACTCGACAAGCAGTTCGCGGCCCTGGACAAGCTCCTGGAGAAGTACCGCGAGGGCGGCCCGGACTCCTACGGCTTCACCTCCTACGACAAGGTCGCCAAGGCGGACCGCAAGGAGCTGTCCGACGGGGTCAACGCGCTCGCCGAGCCGCTGTCCAAGCTGGCCGCGGCCGTCGCGAAGACCAAGTAGCGGCTGGGGGACCCGATGCCTGACGACAACACCCACGACACCCGCGTGCCGTCCCGGCGTTCGCTGCTCGGCTGGGGCGGCGCCGGGCTCGCGCTCGGCGCCGCCGCGGCCGGCGGCGCGGTGGCGGTGACCCGCTCCGGCGACGAGGTGGCTCCCGCCGGGGAGACGGGCGGCGCCGTCCCCTTCCACGGCGCGCACCAGGCCGGCATCGCCACGCCCGTGCAGGACCGGCTGCACTTCGCGGCGTTCGACGTGAAGACGGACGACCGCGCGGAGTTCGTCCAGCTCCTCAAGGACTGGACGAGGGCCGCCGCGCGGATGACCGCCGGCCACACCGTCGGCGAGGGCGCGCACGGCGGGCTCGCCGAGGCGCCGCCGGACGACACCGGTGAGGCGCTCGGCCTCAAGCCGTCCCGGCTGACGCTGACGATCGGCTTCGGACCCTCCCTGTTCGAGAAGTTCGACCTGGCCGAGCGACGGCCGAAGGCCCTGGTCGAGCTGCCCAAGTTCCCCGGCGACAACCTCGACAAGGCCCGCAGCGGCGGCGACCTGTGCGTGCAGGCCTGCGCGGACGACCCGCAGGTGGCGGTGCACGCCATCCGCAACCTCGCCCGCATCGGCTTCGGCAAGGTCGCCGTGCGCTGGTCGCAGCTCGGCTTCGGCAAGACGTCCTCGACGACGCCGGACGCGCACACGCCCCGCAACCTCTTCGGTTTCAAGGACGGCACGCGCAACGTCTCCGGGCAGGACACGGCGGCGCTGGCCAAGCACGTGTGGGTCGGCGAGAAGGACGGACCCGACTGGCTGGCGGGCGGCTCCTACCTCGTGGCGCGCCGCATCCGGATGAACATCGAGACGTGGGACCGCACCTCGCTCGGTGAACAGGAGGACGTGTTCGGGCGCGACAAGGGCGAGGGCGCCCCGGTCGGCAAGGCCAAGGAGCACGACGAGCCGTTCCTGAAGGCGATGAAGCCCGACGCGCATGTGCGGCTCGCGCACCCCGACGCCAACGACGGGGCGACGATCCTGCGCCGCGGCTACTCCTTCACGGACGGCACCGACGGCCTCGGCCGGCTGGACGCGGGGCTCTTCTTCCTCGCCTACCAGCGGGACGTGCGCACCGGTTTCATCCCGGTCCAGCGCAACCTGGCGCGCTCCGACGCGCTCAACGAGTACATCCAGCACGTGGGTTCCGCGCTCTTCGCGGTCCCGCCGGGCGTCCGCGACAAGGACGACTGGTGGGG
This sequence comes from Streptomyces sp. NPDC031466, assembly GCF_055581265.1. NCBI lineage: Bacteria > Bacillati > Actinomycetota > Actinomycetes > Kitasatosporales > Streptomycetaceae > Streptomyces > Streptomyces sp. NPDC031466. The sequence continues at coordinate 239,748 of NZ_JBVIJT010000002.1, read as the reverse complement.
CAGGGGCCTGTTCACCGGGGAGGCGTAGCCGATGTTCGGCAACTATCTGATCGGTCTGCGCGAGGGTCTGGAGGCCAGCCTGGTCGTCTGCATCCTCATCGCCTACCTGGTGAAGACCGGGCGGCGGGACGCGCTGGCACCGATCTGGACCGGCATCGGCGTCGCGGTGGCGCTCGCGCTCGGCTTCGGCTGCGCGCTGACCTTCGGCTCGCAGGAGCTGACGTTCCAGGCCCAGGAGGCCCTCGGCGGTTCGCTGTCGATCGTCGCGGTGGCGCTGGTGACGTGGATGGTCTTCTGGATGCGGCGCACGGCGCGGCACCTGAAGGCCGAACTGCACGGCAAGCTGGACTCGGCCCTCCAGATGGGCACGGCCGCGCTGGTGGCGACCGCGTTCCTGGCGGTGGGCCGGGAGGGCCTGGAGACGGCCCTGTTCGTGTGGGCGTCGGTGCGGGCCTCCAGTGACGGTTCGCACGGGCCGCTGCTCGGCGTGCTCCTCGGGCTGCTGACGGCGGTCGTGCTCGGCTGGCTGTTCTACAAGGGTGCGGTCCGCATCAACCTCGCGAAGTTCTTCACCTGGACCGGCGCCATGCTGGTCGTGGTGGCGGCGGGCGTGCTCGCGTACGGCGTGCACGACCTCCAGGAGGCGGAGTTCGTCGGCGGGCTGCGGGACAAGGCGTTCGACATCAGCACGACGATCCCGCCGGACAGCTGGTACGGCACGCTTCTGAAGGGCGTCTTCAACTTCCAGCCCGATCCGACGGTGCTTCAGGTCGTGGTTTGGCTGCTGTATCTGGTCCCCACACTGGTGTTCTTCTTCGCCCCGGCCCGGACGGCGAGCAGGCCCCCGGCCGCCGCCGAGGCGGCTGCGCCGCCCCGGTAGGGTTCGGGCCCGGGAGAAGGGCGTAGGTGAGGGGACCTCCATGAGCAAGGTGCGCAGGTTTCGCGGTGTCCGCAGGCCGCTCGCGGCGGTGGCCGCGGCGGGTGCCCTGTCGGTGGCGGCGACCGGTTGCGTGACGGTGCACGGCGAGCGGGAGGTCGTCCCCGCGGCGACGAAGGCCGAGGCCGCCAAGGCCCTCAAGTCCTTCCTGGCCGCCTACAACAAGGCGGAGAGGACGTACGACCCGGCCGCGGACGCCGCCCGGATCACCGGTCCGCTGGGCGCCATCAACCAGGCGGGCCTGCGGTCGCGGCGCGTCCAGCACCCGGGGGGCAACCCCGGGGCGACACCGCTGAGGCTGACGGACGTGTCGTACGCGATCCCGAAGAAGGCCGGTTGGCCGCGCTGGTTCCTCGCCGATGCCGAGGCCAACCGCAAGGTCGGCGGCCGCGGGGACACGCGCTGGCTGTGGATCTTCACCAAGGGCGGCCCCGAGCAGCGGTGGGAGGCGTCCTATCTGAACCTCGTGGCGCCCGCCAAGGTGCCCCGCCTGAAGAAGGACGAGGACGGGTGGGCGGTGCCCGTGCGGGCCGGCGCGGCGGACCTGGCGGTGGCGCCGCGGAAGCTGGGCAAGGCGTACACGGCGTATCTGAAGTCGGGCGGCGACACGTTCGCGCCGGGCGACCACACGTCGAAGTGGAAGGCGCTGCGCGACCGGAACACCAAGCGGCTCGGGGTGGGCGTGCAGTACCTGGACTACCCCATGGACTCCGGTGACTTCGCCCCCGTGGGGCTGCGCACGAAGGACGGCGGGGCGCTGGTCTTCTTCGCCACGCACCACTACGAGAGGCAGACGGCCGCCAAGGGCATCGACCTGCGTCTCGACCCGGACGTCAAGGCGCTTTTGAAGGGCGAGGTGCGCCAGTCGGTGACGCTGGAGCGCGTCGCGAACCAGGTGGTCCTGGACCCGGCGAGGTCCGGCGGCGACAAGGTCGCGTTCCTCGGCCGCATCCAGGGGCTCACGGGCGCGAAGGGCGACCAGTAGCTCGGCGCGCGCGTCCTCAGCCGCCCAGCGGCCAGGCGGCCGTCTCCTGCCGGGGGCCGTCCGCGAACCGCGCGCACTCGTCGGTGAGGGTCTCCAGGAGCGTCAGCGGGTCCGGCAGCGGGTGTTCGGGGCCGCGCACCCAGCGCACGTCCAGGTCACCGGGGAGCCGGGCGGGCGGCACCAGGACGTAGGAGCCGCGGCAGTGCCAGCGCAGGCCCGGGTGCTCGTCCATCGTCTCGGGGTGGCAGTCCAGCTCGCAGGGCCACCACTCGTCCTCGTCCTCGGGGGTGCCGCGGGTGGCGGTGTAGAAGAGCATCCGGTCGTCGCCCGACTCGGCCACGGGGCCGACGTCGATGCCCGCTTCGAGGAGGCGGCGCAGCGCCTCGCGGCCGGCGTCCAGCGGCACGTCGAGGACGTCGTGGACCATGCCGGTGGCGGTGATGAAGTTCGCCTGCGGCTGGTCGCGGGCCCAGCGCTCGATCTGGCCGGGGTCGGTCGTGGACTGCGTCTGCCAGGCGAAGGAGACGGGGTGGCGGGCGGGCGTGGGGCAGCCGACGCGGTCGCAGGAACATCGGTAGCCCGAGGGGTGTGCGGCCGGGGCGAGGGGCAGCCCGGCGGCCGCGGCGGCGCGCAGCAGGTCCTCGCGGGCCCGGTCGTCGGCCGTCGTGTCCTTGGGACGACGGCGAAGCCACTGGGAAATCCTGCCCTGCCCGCCGGACCGGCTGCCGAACTCCGCGCCCATCTAGCCCCTCACCTCGCCGTTGTGCCGAAAGCTTGACCCATGGTCCCACCATCCTGCGCCTCCGGGGGGCGGAGCCCGCATCCGGGGTGGCCGGGGGGATGCCAGGCGCCCCCTGCCATCCCCCCTCATCGCCTACTAAGTGGTGATTTGCCCTGGACCCCCCTACGGTGTCGCCATGGTCATTAGGACTGCGCTGACAGGCCTCACGGCGCTGGCCCTCACGGCACCGAGCGGCTTCCTCGCCCCGATCGAGTGGGGCAGGGGACCCCTGACCGTGGACGCGCTGCCCCGCGTCGTCTACACCGCGCACCGCGGCGGCGCCCTGGAGGTGCCGGAGAACAGCATGGCGGGGCTGCTCGCGGCGTACGAGCGGGGCACCGCGCAGGTCATCGACTTCGACACCCGGATACTGCGGGACGGCACGCCGGTGGTCATGCACGACAGGACCCTGGACCGCACCACCTACGCGGTGGGCCCGGTGCGGATGTTCGACCGGTACACCTGGCACGGCGTCGTGCTGCGGCCCGACGCCTCGCTGCCGGGCCGGTGGCGTCCGGAGCGGGCGCCGACGGTCGAGGAGGTCCTGGACCGGTTCGGCGGGCGGATCATGCTGATGCTGGAGGCCAAGGACCCGCACGGCCTCGACGAGCTGGCCCGGCTGATCCGCTCCCGGGGCCTGGCCCGCTCGGTCTTCGTCAACTCCAACAGCCCCGCGGTGGCGCGGCGCGCCCACGATCTCGGCCTGCTGGCGCAGCTGTGGCGCTCCAAGGCGCAGCTGCGCACCGACCGGCCCGAGCGCTGGGCCGCGTACGTGGACGTCCTGGACGTGGACCACAAGGCGCGGGACAGGGATCTGGTGCGCGCGGTGAAGTCGGGCGTCCCGCGGGTGTGGGCGCACACGGTGACCACGCCGAAGCAGCGCGACCGCGTGCTGCGGCTCGGCTGCAACGGCGTCATCACGGACGCCCCCGGGCTGCTGTCGCGCACGCCGATCGAGCCGGCGCGGCCCGCCCGGCGGGCGTAGCCGGGTCGCCGGCCGGGCCGGTCAGGAGGTCGCGGGGCGGGTGGCGATGCCGTACAGGGCGTATTCGACGAGCTTGTCCGCGTAGGCGTGGGTGAGGGGGCCCGAGCGCATCAGCCAGCGCTGGGCCAGCGGGCTCGACCACAGTTCCAGGGCGATGCGGGGGTCGACGTCGGGCAGGACGTGGCCCGCGTCCTGGGCCTGGCGCAGGCGCTTCACGAAGAGCTGGAGCTGCGGTTCGAGGAGTTTCTCCACGAACTCGGCGCCCAGTTCGGGGTTGAGCAGGCCCTCGGCGGCGAGCGCGCGGTAGGGGGCGTCGTACTTGGGGTCGTTGAACTCGTCGACGGTGGCCCGCATGACGAACTTGAGGTCGGCCTCCAGGTCCCCGGAGTTCGTGATCTCGGTCTGGGTCACGCCCTCGCCGGCCTGCCGGCTCGCGGCCTCGGCGGCCTGCGCGCCGAGGTCGAGGAAGGCGTCGAGCAGCACGGCTCCCTTGGACGACCACCAGCGGTAGATCGTCTGCTTGCCGACGCCGGCGCGGGCCGCGATGGCCTCGATCGTCAGCTTGGCGTAGCCGACCTCGCCGACGAGGGCCAGGGCGGCGTCGTAGATCGCGCGGCGCGAACGTTCGCTGCGGCGCGTGGAGTCAGGGGCGGTCTTCTGGGCCATGCCCTCGAAGGTACCAGCGGCCGAACGATACGTACCGTCTTGACAAGACGCAGCGTCTCGTTCAAAGTGGACTCCGAAGCGAGACGGAGCGTCTCGTCTACTCGATGGAGGTGGGCACCATGGCCCGAGGTGGATCCGGAGGCATGCTGGGCGTCGGCGGCACCCGCAGCAATCTCCCCCGCCAGGCCCTGCGGGGCGCGGGCCGGGGCGGACGCGTCGGCGGCGGGCTCAGCGCCCAGGAACAGAAGCGCGAACTGCTGCGCAGGCTGATGGAGGGCCGCGAGAGGCACGGCCGGTCTTGAGGGCAGGGGCGCGGGCCGCCACGCGCCGTGTCGGACCGTGCCGGCCAGACCGTGCCGGGCCAGACCATGCCGGACCTGCCGCCCCGGACCGGACCGCGCCGGGCCGTGGAGCACGGTGGGCCGAGGATGGCAACCACCCGTTCGGTGCACAGCGCGGAGGCTCCTCACACCGCACTATGGGCAGCAACTGCCCTACGGCGGGCGGCGGCTGCCGCACCATGGGCAGCAGCCGCCCCCGCGTGGACGGCACCTGACCCTGCGGTACGTGAGGAGCCTTCGTTGTCCCGTTTTCCTCGCTCTCCTCGGCGCGCCACACCCCGGCGCTATCTGATGTGCCCACCGGCACACTTCAAGGTCACCTACTCCATCAACCCCTGGATGGACCCCGCCAAGCCGGTCGACGTCCCGCTCGCCGTCGCCCAGTGGGAGGACCTGCGCGACCGGTACCGCTCGCTCGGCCACACCGTCGAGGAGCTGGTCCCGCGCCCCGGCCTGCCCGACATGGTCTTCGCCGCGAACGGCGCGACCGTCGTGGAGGGGCGGGTGCTCGGCGCGCGCTTCGCCTACCCGGAGCGGGAGAAGGAGGCGGCGGCCCACCTGGAGTGGTTCCGCGCGCACGGCTTCACCGAGATCCACGAACCCACCCACATCAACGAGGGCGAGGGCGACTTCGCCGTCACCTCCTCCTACGTGCTGGCCGGGCGCGGCTTTAGGGCCAGCCCCCTCTCACACGGCGAGGCGCAGGAGTTCTTCGGCCGCCCGGTGATCGGGCTGGACCTCATCGACCCGCGCTACTACCACCTGGACACCGCGCTCGCCGTCCTGGACGACGCGGCGGACGAGGTCATGTACTACCCGCCCGCCTTCTCCCCCGGCAGCCGGGCGGTCCTGCGGAGCCTGTTCCCCGACGCGGTGATCGCCGAGGAGGCCGACGCCGAGGCGCTCGGCCTCAACGCCGTCTCCGACGGACTCCACGTGCTGCTCCCCCAGGCCGCGTTGGGGCTCTACGAACCCTTGCGGGCACGCGGCTTCGAACCCATCGGGATGGACCTGGGCGAACTGCTCAAGGGCGGCGGCAGCGTGAAGTGCTGCACGCAGGAGCTGCGGACCTAACCCCTGGGGAGCTTCGCCGGGCAGAGCCGGCGCGGTGCGTCGTCGCCCTTGAGGCGGGCGTCGACACAGCCGCCCGGCAGCCCCCGGTACGCCGTGGTCCCGAAGTTGGCCGTCACCGTCAGCGTGCCCTTGCCGAAGACGGTGCGCTGGACGGTGCGGTCGGCCGTCAACTGCCGGAAGTCGGTGAGCTGTTCGGTGCCGGCCGCCTTGTGCAGGGGCGAGAAGTACTGCTGGAGTGCGGCCAGTTCCACGCCGTGCTTGTTCAGCGAGGGGCCGTCCAGGACGTAGTTGAGGGGGGTGTTGTAGAGCATCGCGAGCAGCGCGCGCGTGGTTTTCTGCGCGGGCAGCTTCTCGTACGACAGTTCCCAGCGCTCGGTGTTGACGAGCGAGCCGTGCAGGGCGGTCTCGTAGAGCGGGACGCGGTAGCGGGGGTCGTACATCGCCTTCGTGAGACCGGCGGGGAGGTCGACCGGCTTGAAGAAGACGCCGGGGGCGTTCTCGGGGTAGTAGCCGCCCCACTTCTCGCGGTCCTTCTGGAGCCGCCACATGCCGTCGGCGACCGGCGTCGCGCCGCCGTGGTCGAAGGCCAGCGCCTTGTTGGCCCACGCCTGCGCGCTCTCCGAGCCGAGGACCAGGCCCCGGTCCGCGATGCGCCGCATCCGGGCGAGGCGGTGTTCACGGTCCTCGGCCTTCGTCATGCGGTGGCCCTCGCCGTGGTCGCGGAAGAGTTCGCCGGTGGCGTCGACGTCGAGGAAGTAGCTGTCGGCACCGTTGGCGACCATCGAGCGGGTGCGGTCGGCGAGGTAGTGGTGCGCCTTCTCCGCCCGCGCGAAGGCGCGTGAGCTGAGGTAGCAGCCGCGCCCGCCGAAACCGGTCCGCGGCTCGCCCTGCGCGTCGCGGACGCAGAAGTCGGGGTAGACGGTGCCCGGCCAGATCGCGTTCGGGGCGTCGGCCGTCCTCGGGTCCTGGCCGTTGGCGAAGGAGTCGTAGGGGCCGATGAGGTATCCGGCCTTCCGCGCGGCGCGCACCGCCGCCTTGCCCGGGTAGGGCTTGCCGTCGTAGCCGAGCCACATCCGGTCGACGCCGAGCTTCCTGAGCCGCTCGATGCCCGTGGCCTCGCGGGCCTCGCCCCAGGTGTAGGCGTGGAAGGCGCCGAGGAGGCGGCCGATCGCGGGGTTTTTGGTGATCTTCCGGCGCAGGCTGCCGAGTTGGCCGCGCTCGGCGAGGTAGGAGCGGTAGTCGGCGGCGGGCGCGACCGGGTCGCCGTCGGTCAGCGCGAAGGTGACCGTGTAGTCGCGGGTGCCCTCGCCGGCGTCGAAGGCGTGCCGTGCGGTGGCGCGCAGGCGGCCGCCGGGCGCGGTGAAGCCGAGGGTGGTGCCGATGTCGGTGGGCGTGAGGTAGCTGACGCCGGCGCCCCTGCCGAGGGAGTACCCCCACAGCGGCAGGGTCAGCTCGGCGCCGACGTCGACGGTGCTGCCCGTGAGCGCTCCTTCGCCGGTGGTCCAGAAGGGGTCCCCGGCGGGGATGTCCAGGCCCTCGCCGCGCGGCAGTTGCAGCGCCGAGGCGGCGGCGTCGGTGCCGGTGACGGGCCAGCTCACGGAGGTGTCGCGGTGGGCCTTCAGGCGCAGCGAGAGGCGGCCGTGGTCGGTGCGGGCGGTGACGTCGATGCCGCGTTCGGGGTAGCTCCAGCGGGCCTGTGCGGCGCCGGTGCGCGTGACCGGGCCCGGGTGGCCGAGGTCGGTGCCGGCGGGGGCGGAGAGCGTCAGGTCACGGCCGTCGCGGGTGTGGGCGCGTACGGCGAGGGACGCGGTGTCCACGACGGCGGTGCCGCCGTGGACGGCGAGTTCGACCCGGCGGCCGTGCGCGGGTCCGGCGCCGGCGGCGTGGGCGGAGGAGGTCGCCGCGGCCGCGGCGAGGGCCAGGGCGACGGAGGAGGCGAGGAGTCGGCTCCCCGGCCGCCTGCGGGCGTGGCTGGGGTTATGGCCGTAGTCGCGGCCGGGGGAACTGGTGTCGGTCGTCATGGGGATGTGGATAGTCACCGCTTCTAAGAGGCTTGTGAGAAACGGGGCGACTGCCCTTGCCAGAGATCGTCGTGGTACCAATACGGGCGCGCGGGAACCACAGACGGCTTTTTCGCGTCGCACCACGAGAACCGAACAGTGGGCCCACCGGGGCCCTGGGGGAAGAAGAGGTATCAGCGCAGTGAATCGCATGCGCACGTCCGTCGCGGTCCTGGCCACCGCTGGAGCACTCACCGCCGGTCAGCTCGGCATGGCGGGGGCCGCGTCCGCGGCGACGAAGCCGACGCCGCGCGCCGCGTCGGCCACGCCGAGCGTCGCCCCGCGGACCACCGGCTGCCCGATCGACATCGTCTACACCTCCCGTTTCCAGATCGACCGGAACGGCTGGGTGACCAACGGCGGCCTGTACTTCGGGCTGAAGAACAAGAGCACCAAGACCTTCAAGAAGGTCAGCTTCACGGTGACCAACGTCAAGAACATCCGCTTCGGGAGTGCCACTCCCAAGGGCGGCAAGGTCACCCACAAGACGTCGAAGACCGTCACCGTCTACGACAAGAGCCTCGCGGGCAAGGCCAAGCTCGGCGTCAAGGTGCGCACGCACCTGCTGAACACCCGCAGCTACAAGGTGAAGTTCAACGTGCGCGGCAACGGCTGGAACTGCGCCGTCGACCAGGGCACCTGGGGCGCCTGAGTCACCCCTGTGACGCGGGCGGGGGCGGCCACGCGTCGCCCCAGTCCGCGTCCCGGGCCGCACGGTAGAGGGCGCCGTGCCGCTTGGTCACGGTCTGCCGGCGCAGCTGCTCCTCGGCCCCGCACAGGTCGAGGAGCACCTGGCCCTTGCGGATCTGGGGCCGGCGCACGATCCGGTCCCGCGGCGGGCGCGGCTCGAAGCGGGTCGCCGCGACGTAGCTGAACTTCTCGTCCTCGTACGCCAGTGAGCCGCCCTTGACCTGGCGGTGCAGGGACGTCCTGCTGACCCGCGCCGAGAAGTGGCACCAGTCCGTGCCCGGCTCGATGGGGCACGCCGCGCTGTGCGGACAGGGCGCCGCGATCCGGAAGCCCGCGGCCAGCAGCTGGTCCCGGGCCTCCAGGACGCGCGTGTAGCCGTCGGGGGTGCCGGGCTCCACGATGACGACGGCCTCGGTGGCCGCCGCTGCCGCCGCGTCGACGACCGAGCGCCGGTCGGCCTGCGTCAGCTCCTTCAGGACGTACGAGACGGTGACGAGGTCGGCGGCGTCGAGCGCGGGCGCGGCGCCGATACGGGCGCGCTGCCAGCGGGTGCCGCGCAGTTGCGGGGCGCTTCGCGCCAGTTCCCGGCCGAGCGCGAGGGCGGGCTCGGCCCAGTCGAGGACCGTGACGGCACGCTCGCCCTCCCAGGTCGCCGCGGCCGCCCAGACCGCCGCGCCGGTCCCGCCGCCGACGTCCACCTGGCTGGCCGGCGCCCACCCCTCGGGGGCCGCGTCCGCGAGGGCCGCCAGCGCGGAGCGCACCGCCTCGAAGGTGGCGGGCATGCGGTAGGCCGCGTAGGCGGTGACGTCGGCGCGGTCCCGCAGGATCGGGGCGTCGGTCGGGGTGCTTCCCCGGTAGTTCTCGATCAGCCGCGTGACGGCCTGCGAGGCCTGCGTGGGCGCCAGCCCGTCCAGCGCCCTCGCGAGGGCGCCGCTCAGGATCTCTGCCGGGGAGGTCGGCGCCGCTAGGTTCAGGTCGTTCACCCAGCGATTCTACGGGCCCCGCCGAGACGCGGGGCCGGCACGCCCGCCCCACCCACCAATCGCACGTGCGGCTGCGTCGTGGTTGCTCGCGCAGTTCCCCGCGCCCCTGAGGGGATGTCGCCTCCGCCCCTTATCTATCGGCCCAGGGCGAGCCCCGTTAGGGGCGCGGGGAACTGCGCGAGCGGCCGCAGACGCGCCGCGCACGCGGTTGCCGCGGCATCGGGCAGACGCGTGCGCGGGTTGTCCGGGGCTGGGCGCGCCCCTGAGGGAACCGGCCCGAGGCCGCTACGTTCGCGCCGCGCGAGCGAGGCGCGTGGCCGCCGTCGCTCGGGGGGTGTTGTCGGCGGGCCGCCGCCGGGGGTGGACGGTGTTGGCCAGCAACACCAGGAACGTGTCCGTGGCCCGGTCGAGGACCAGGGACGTGCCGGTGAAGCCCGTGTGGCCCGCCGCGCCGCGACCCGCCAGCTCGCCCATGAACCACGGCTGGTCGACGCCGAAGCCGAGGCCGGAGCCGGTGAACAGCAGCTCGACGAAGTCGGGGCCGAGGATGCGGGCCCTGCCGTAGGCGCCACCGCACAGCAGGGTGCGGCAGAACACGGCGAGGTCCCTGGCGGTGGAGAAGAGCCCCGCGTGTCCGGCGACGCCGCCGAGCGCCCAGGCGTTCTCGTCGTGGACGACGCCCCGCAGCATCCCCCGGTCCGCCTTGGCCCAGGGCCTGCGCTGGTCCTCCGTGGCGGCGGCGTCCGGCCGGGGTCCGAAGCCGGTGGCGGCCATGCCGAGCGGGCGGGTGATGCCCTCGCGCACGAGGACGTCGAGGGAGCGGCCGGTGAGGCGCTCCAGGACGTGCTGGAGCAGCAGCATGTTCAGGTCGGAGTAGACGTACGCGCCGGGCGGCGTCGTCCGGACAGTCGTAGAGCGGGAGTTCGGGCCGCAGTCCGGAGGTGTGGGTGAGGAGCCGGCGCACCGTGATGCCGTGTGCGGCGGCGGCCCGGAACTCGGGGAGGTACGCCCCGACCCGCGCGTCGATGCCCAGCGTGCCGCGCTCCAGCTGCTGCACGGCGGCGACCGTGGTGAAGAGCTTGGTGAGCGAGGCCAGGTCGAAGGGCGTGTCGGCGCGCATCGGCACCTGCCGCTCGGGCGGCAGCTCGACGCCCGTGTCGGTCACCGGGTCGTACGCGGAGTAACGCACCGCCCGGCCCGCCGCCTCCTCGGCCGCGATCACCGGGCCCCTGCCGGCGAGCACCACGGCCCCCGCGCACCAGGGCCGGGGCCCGCGCGGCAGCTCGCGCACCTCGGCGAGGAGGCGGCCGATCTCGTCGGGGTCGAGGCCCGCGCTGTCGGGGGTGCCGGTGCGCAGGAGCCGGGGTGCGCTCAGTGGTCCGCCTCCTGCGTGGTCGCGTGCTGCCAGGGGCGGCACAGTCCCACGAAGCAGGCGATGGCCGCCAGCGCGCAGACCAGTTGGACGACGGCCATGGGGACGGCCGTGTCCTCGCCCGCGATGCCGACGAGCGGCGAGGCGACGGCGCCGATGAGGAAGGAGGTGGTGCCGAGGAGCGCGGAGGCGGAGCCGGCGGCGTGCGGGGTGCGGGTGAGGGCGAGCGACTGGGTGTTGGGCATGGCGAGGCCCATCGTCGACATCAGGACGAAGAGCCCGGCCGCGACGGGGAACAGCCCGACGTCGCCGAAGACGCCGGTGGTCATGAGCAGCAGCGCGGTCGCGGCGACGGTGAGGGAGGCCAGGCCGACGGCGAGGACCTTGTTCAGGCTGACGCGGCCGACGAGGACCTTGCCGTTGAGCTGGCCGGCGGCGATCAGTCCGACGGAGTTGACGCCGAACAGGAGGCTGAAGGTCTGCGGGGAGGCGCCGTAGATCTCCTGGATCACGAAGGGCGAGGCGGAGATGTACGCGAAGAGCGCGGCGAACGCGAAGCCGCCCGCGACCATGTAGCCGGTGAAGACGCGGTCGGCGAGGAGCGAGCGCATGGTGCGCAGCGCCTCGACGGTGCCGCCGCTGTGCCGCTTGTCGGGGTCGAGGGTCTCGGGCAGGCGCCGCCACACCAGGAGTGTCAGCGCGGTGCCGACGCCCGTGAGGACGACGAAGACGCCGCGCCAGTCGGTGACGCGCAGGACCTGGCCGCCGATGAGGGGCGCGACGACCGGGGCGACGCCGGAGATCAGCATCAGAGTGGAGAAGAACCGGGCCATCTCCACGCCGTCGTAGAGGTCGCGGACGACGGCGCGGGCGATGACGATGCCGGCGGCGCCCGCGAGGCCCTGGAGGAGGCGGAAGCCGATGAGGAGTTCGACGGTGGGCGCGAAGGCGCAGATCGCGGTGGCGGCGATGTAGACGAGCAGGCCGACCAGGAGGGGACGGCGGCGGCCCCACTTGTCGCTCATCGGGCCGACGACGAGCTGGCCGAGGGCCATGCCCAGCAGGCAGGCGGTCAGGGTCAGCTGCACGGTCGCGGCGGGGGCGTGCAGGGCGTCGGTGACCTCCGGCAGGGCCGGCAGGTACATGTCCATGGAAAGCGGCGGTACGGCGGTGAGGCCGCCGAGGACGAGGGTGACCAGGGCGCCGGTGCGACGGAGGGCGGCGAGCCTTCCGGGCTCCGCCGCCCCGGGTATCCGGTGCTCTTCCGTTGTCTGCCCGCACTCAGGCATCGCGCCCCTCCCGGTTGATCGGATCGCTGTCCATGGTCGCAGCTCCGGGTGCGTGCCCGGCACCGCATTTCGCCCCGGGCGCGATCTCGTGGGGCGCCGCCCGCTCTTTCCGGTCGGCCGTCCTGCGCGCGCGGCCGCCCTCTAGAACACCTGGGCCGAAGGGATACGGAGGGTGGGCGAATTCCCTGCCTCCAGCGAATCCCGGAGCCGTCGAAGAAGCGTACAAGGCTGCCCTTTTCGAGCATTATCACGTTCATGCCGGGCGGCGGATGAGCAATTTTCCCGGGCATTACTGCGCACCGGCGCCCCCTTTTCCCTGACGCCCGAAGTCAACTCCACGACCAGCCGTTCACCGGACGGGGTACCCCTCGTACCCCGGAGCGTGTGCTCACCTCAGGAGCACCCGTGAGGTGGAAGTGTGGCACCCCCCTGACCACTTGCCGATCCGGACAAGGCCCGATGAAAATCTCCTTTCTGCTGCAGAACGCATACGGAATGGGTGGCACCGTCCGCGCCACTTTCAATTCCGCCGGTGCCCTCGCCGAACGCCATGACGTGGAGATCGTCAGCGTCTGGCGGACGCACGACAGGCCCAGCTTCCCGCTCAGCGGAAAGGTCCGGCTGCGGCCGCTCATCGACAGGCGTCCGCACTCCCGCCGGGGCGGCCCGGGCCCCGGACCGGTGAGCGGGCCGAGCGCGCTGGTCCCTGCGGTGGAGGCGCGCGGGGCCGGCTTCGACCGGCTCACCGACCGGCGGGTGGCGTGGTTCCTCGCCCGTACCGACGCCGACGTGGTGGTGGCCACGCGGCCGGGTCTGGTGATCTACCTGGCCGAGTTCGGCCGCCGCCACTACCTGCGGATCGGCCAGGAGCACCGGGTCTACGGCACCCACGAGCCCGGCATCCGCGCCGCCCAGGACGCCGCCATCGCCGCGCTGGACGCGCACACCACCGTCACCGAGGCGGACGCCGTCACCCACCGCCGGCACCTCGCGGCCACGGGCACCCCGATCGCGCACCTCCCCAACTCCTCGCCGCCGCCCGCCACGGCGCCCTCGGACGGCGGCTCACGCCTCGTCGTCGCCGGTGGGCGCCTGATCCCGGTGAAGCGGTACGGCCTCCTCGTGGACGCCTTCGCCACCGTGGCCGCCGCGCATCCGGGGTGGCGGCTGCGGATCTACGGCCGGGGCCCCCAGCAGGCCGCGCTGCGCGCCCGCATCGACGAACGCGGCCTGAACGACCACGTCTTCCTGATGGGCGCCAACCCCTGCCTCGCCACCGAGTGGGCCAAGGGCGCGATCGCCGCCGTCTCCTCGCGCGAGGAGTCGTTCGGCATGACCATCGTGGAGGCCATGCAGTGCGGCACTCCCGTGGTCGCCACCGACTGCCCGCACGGGCCCGGGGAGATCATCCGGGACGGCGAGGACGGGCTGCTCGTCCCGCCGGGCGACAGCAAGGCCTTCGCCCGTGCCCTGATCACGCTGATCGAGGACGCGGACCTGCGGCGCGCCATGGGCACCGCCGCCCGGCGCAACGCCGAGCGGTACGCGCCGGAGCACATCGCCCGGCGCTACGAGGAGCTGATCGCCGGACTGCGGGCCTCCGCACCGCCCGCGCCGGTCCCGCTCGACCGCCGACTGGCGGCCGGCGTCGCCCACGCCGGGACGGCCGCCCGCCGGACGCTGGCGCAGACGGCGCGGACCGTGCGCCGGGCGGCGCGGGGACGCGCCGGCGGCCTCGCCCCGCTGCGCCCGCGGGCGGCGTGCGCCGTGGACGCCGCGGGCGACCTCGTCGTACGTCTGGACCAGGCGGGGATGCGGGGCGGCGCGTTCACGCTGACGGCCACGCTCCGGGGGTCCGAGGGCCGGGGCGAGGATCTGCTCACCGTGCCGCTGCGGCCGCCCGGGACGGACGAGGCGCCGTGGACGGCCGTCCTGGAACGCGGCGCCCACGCGCTCGCCGAGGGCCGCTGGGACTTCCACGTCATCCGGTCGGACGACGGGGCCCGCCGCCGTGTCGCCGCCACGAGCGTCGACCAACGCGCGCTGGTGGACCTGGCGGCCCTACCGGACGCGCCGTTCCGCTGGTGGATCCCCTATCCGACCGTCAAGAACAACCTCTCCCTGCGCACCTGGCACCGCCCCGCCCACGCCGAGGCCCGCACGCTGACCACCGACCGCACGTCGTGCACGGTGGAGGGCGCGCTGCACGGCGCCGCGTTCGCACCGGGGCAGCGCCCCCGCCTGCTCGCCGTGCCGCGCCGGGATCCCGCCGCCGCCTTCGAGACCGAGGTGACGACGTCCGGCGCGCACCGCTTCCGCTTCCGCCTGCCCTACGCCCTGGCCCTGGCGGCGGGCGACGGCGCGCCCGAGACGTGGGAGCTGTCGCTGCGCCCGGCGCCCGGGGCCGAGCCCGTGCGGGTGGGGCGCGTCCTCGGGGACGTCGTCGACCGCAGGCGCAGCGATGTGTACGCGGCCGCCGAGGCGCTCCGGGGCGAGCCCGGCACGCCCGTCCTGGTACGCCCCTGCTTCACCGCGCACCACGACCTGGCCCTGACGCTCAGGGCGGCCCCGGACCAGGCCGACCAGAGCCCCACCGGACAGCGTCCCGCCGGGCAGGGCGACTACGCGGGCCGCAGCCCCGGGGCGCCCGCTTCGGTCACGAAGGACGCCGCCGTCTTGAGGGAGGCACCGGGCGTCGTGACCGCCGAGACCGTCTTGAAGTCCGCCCGCGCCTCGTCGCGGCCGAGGCCGACCGTCACGTAGCCGCGGCGCCCGTTGTAGAACTTCAGGTGCGGGTTCGCCTTGGTGTACGTGTCCCAGTTGGCCGGCTTGTCCGCGCCGTCCTTGCCGCTGGAGATGGACGTCGTGACGATCTCCGTGCCGACGGTCCTGGAGGACGGGTCGTCGAAGTCGGCCTTGATGTCGAAGGCGTAGCCGACGTGCACGTCGCCGGTGAGGACCATGAGGTTCTCCAGGCCGGCCGCCCTGGCGCCCGCGAGGACGCGCTTTCGGGAGGCGCGGTAGCCGTCCCAGGCGTCCATGGAGAGCTTGGCCCGGTCGGTGAGGTCCAGTTTGCGCTGGGAGAAGGTGACCTGCTGCGGGACGACGTTCCACAGGGCGCGCGAGCGGCGCCAGCCGTCGAGGAGCCAGCGCTCCTGGGCGGCGCCGGTGATGGTGCGCCTCGGGTCGTCCGTCTCGGGCCCGGGGGCGTGGGCCTTGTCGCCGTACGCCTGGTCGGAGCGGTACTGCCGGGTGTCGAGGATGTCGAACTGGGCGAGGCGGCCCCAGGTCAGGCGGCGGTAGAGGCGCGCGTCGGGGCCCTTGGGCCGCTGCGGGAGGCGCAGCGGCAGGTTCTCCCAGTAGGCGCGGTAGGCGGCGGCGCGGCGCAGCAGGAACTCGGCCGGGGGGTTGCCGTTCTCGTCGATGTCGTCCGCGTAGTTGTTCTCCGTCTCGTGGTCGTCCCAGGTGACGACGAAGGGGTGTGCGGCGTGCGCGGCCCGCAGGTCGGGGTCGGACTTGTAGAGGGCGTACCGCAGGCGGTAGTCCTCCAGGGTCAGCGTCTCCTTGTTGAAGTGCGCGGGCAGCGTGCGGTCGGTGTAGGCGCGGGCGCCGCCCCTGGCGTCGACCGCGTACTCGTAGAGGTAGTCGCCGAGGTGGAAGACGACGTCGACGTCGTCCTGCGCCAGGTGCTTGTACGCGGTGAAGTAGCCGTCGTGGTAGGCCTGGCAGGAGACGGCCGCGAGGGTGAGGGTGCTCGTGGCGCTGCCCGGCGCGGGGGCGGTGCGGGTGCGGCCCGTCCCGCTGGTCCAGCGGCCCGCCTTGAAGCGGAAGTAGTAGCCGCGGCCCGCTTCGAGGTGGTCGACCTCGACGTGCACGGTGTGGTCGAACTCGGGGTGGGCGGTGGCGACGCCCCGTCTGGCGACGCGCCGGAAGCGGGCGTCGTGGGCCAGTTCCCAGTGGACGGCGACGCGTTCGGCCGGCAGGCCGCCGCCGGGCTCGTGGGGGGCGGGGGCGAGCCGGGTCCACAGCAGCACCGAGGAGGGCAGCGGGTCGCCCGAGGCGACGCCGAGGGTGAAGGGGTCCTTGCCGATGCGGCGGGCGTCCAGCTCGGCGGCGCCGGCGACACCCGCGACGGGCAGGTTGGTGGTGAAGGCGAGCGCGGCGGCGGCGCCGGTCACGGTGAGGAAGCGGCGGCGCCCCACGTGACGTGCCGCGGCCCGGAGTTCGGGCGAGTACTGCTGGGCTGCGAGTGACATGTGGCCCTCCCCTGACGATTGCTGTCAGGGGCATGTAACTGGCGGGGGACGACCTGTGACTGTCGCGTACACAACAGCCGTATGGCGGGCGGGTGATGTCCCCGTGGCCGGGCCTCCCGTACGCTGCGGGGCCATGAACGCCGAGCGAACTGCCTCATCGACCGCGCCGGGCATTCCCGTGGAGACCACCGGGGACGGCACTGTGGAGACCACCGCGGAAGGCGTCGGGGACCCGGCCGTGGTCGCCGCCGCCGAGAGCGTCGTGGAGAGCGCCGCGGAGAGCCTCGTGGAAAGCCTCGTGGAGAGCGCCCCGCACAGGACCCCGAAGGTCGCCGTGGTGACCGGCGCCGGGTCCGGGATCGGCCGCGCCGTCGCCGTCGAACTGCTCGCGGCGGGGTGGTCGGTGGCGCTCGCGGGCCGCCGCGTGGAGGCCCTGGAGGAGACGGCCGCCCTCGCCGTCGCGAAGGACGGCGCCACCTTGTGCGTACGGACCGACGTGTCGCGGCCCGAGGACGTGGCGGCGCTCTTCACGGGCGTACGCGAGCGCTTCGGCCGCCTGGACCTGCTCTTCA
This sequence comes from Streptomyces sp. NPDC031466, assembly GCF_055581265.1. Taxonomy (NCBI): domain Bacteria; kingdom Bacillati; phylum Actinomycetota; class Actinomycetes; order Kitasatosporales; family Streptomycetaceae; genus Streptomyces; species Streptomyces sp. NPDC031466. The sequence continues at coordinate 222,757 of NZ_JBVIJT010000002.1, read as the reverse complement.
ACAACGCCGGGACGTTCGGCCCCGGCGGCGTCCCGGTCGAGGAACTCCCCTACGACGCCTGGCGCCACGTCGTCGACACCAACCTCAACGGCGCGTTCCTGTGCGCCCAGGCGGCCTTCCGGCAGATGAAGGAGCAGCTCCCGCAGGGCGGACGGATCATCAACAACGGGTCCATCTCGGCGCACGCGCCGCGGCCGCACTCGGTGGCGTACACCGCGACGAAGCACGCGCTGACCGGTCTGACGAAGTCACTGTCCCTGGACGGGCGGCCGTACCGGATCGCCGTCGGGCAGATCGACATCGGCAACGCCGCCACCGACATGACCGCGCGCATGCAGTCCGGGGTCCCCCAGGCCGACGGCCGGCTGGCGAGCGAGCCCGTGATGGACGTGGCGGACGTGGCGCGCACGGTGCGGCACATGGCGGAGCTGCCGCTGGAGGCGAACGTGCAGTTCGCGACGGTCCTCGCCACCACCATGCCGTACGTGGGCCGGGGTTGAGCCCGCCCGCGCCCGGCACATCTGCACAAGTGGAATAGGAAGTACCGAGTCAGCCCCGGCGGGTGGGCCCCGTATGCTCAGCTCCTCTCCACGAGAACTTCACACCTGGAGCACTCCTTGCGCATACGCACCATGGCCCCCGCGGTCCTCGCCGCCACCGCCCTGTCGGTGTCCCTGCTCGCCGCGTCGCCCGCCTCGGCGGTGACCGCGCGCCACCAGGGCGGGCTGCACCTCGGCTACATCCAGTACGACAGCCCGGGCAGCGACACCCGTTCGAACTCCTCGCTCAACGCGGAGTGGGTGAACATCCACAACAGCAGCTCGTCCGCGATCCAGCTCAAGGGCTACCGGCTCAAGGACGACACCGGCTACACCTACACCTTCGGCAGTTACCGGATCGGCGCCGGCAAGACCGTCAAGGTGCGCACCGGCAAGGGCTCCGACGCCTCCGGCGTGCGCTACTGGGGCCGGGGCAGCTACGTCTGGAACAACACCAGCGACAAGGCCCGCCTCGTCAAGCCGAGCGGCTCGCTCCAGGACTCCTGCTCCTGGACGCGCGCCGACGACGGCACGAAGAACTGTCACTGACCTCCGCCGAGGGAAGTGGGGCGGGCCCGCGGTGCGCCGCGGGTCAGGCCTGGCCCGTCTCGAAACGGGAGATCCGGCCGTCGTCCTCGACGGTGAAGTACCACTTGGTGCGCATCTCGCCCCAGGTGTCGTTGCGGTAGCCGACGAGCAGCGTGCGGCCGCCGGCCGACTCCGACTCGACGTCCATGTGGCCGTTGGAGGAGAAGATCTCCCGGTCGGCCCACTCGGCGAGGTCCCGGTCCGAGCCGTCGTCGGACATCGTCGCGTCCGGGGTCAGCAGTGCCTCGAAGGCGGCCTTGTCGTGGGCGTTCACCGCGGTGACGAAGGCCCGGACCGCGGGGTCGCCGAGCCGGTTTACCTGAATGCTCATGGGCCCACCGTCACATCGGGCCGCCGGCCGCGCCACCGGGAGCGGGCGGACGGCTCACCCGTACGGCCGCGCGGGCCGGGTGTCCGGCGCCGGTCCGTCGGACGGTGGAGGAAAGGCAGGCCCACCTCACCACCTCACCGGCTTGCCGCCCCACCGACCCGGGAGCCCCGATGACCTGTTCTTGCCTGGACCGACGCGACCTCGGGTTGCTGCTGCTGCGCGTGGGCACCGGAGGGGTGCTCGCCGCGCACGGCGCCCAGAAGCTGTTCGGCTGGTTCGGCGGCGGCGGCCTGGAGGGCACGGGGGCGTGGATGGAGTCCATCGGCTACGCGCCCGGCAAGGCGAACGCCACGGTCGCGGGCCTCGCCGAGGCGGGCGGCGGCACGCTGCTCGCCCTCGGCCTCGCGACCCCGGCGGCCGGCTCCGCCGCGGCGGGCGCGATGGCGGGCGCCGCCGCCGTGCACACCCCGCACGGTTTCTTCAGCCAGGGCGGCGGCTACGAGTACCCGGCGTTCCTCGGCCTGGTCTCCGCGGCCCTCGCCGTCACGGGCCCCGGCCGCTACTCCCTCGACCACGCGCTCGGCCACTCCCTCAACCGCGCCTGGATGGTGCCGGCCGCGCTCGCCGGGACGGCGGTGGGGGTACTCGCGACGCTGGGCGCCAGGAACAAGAAGGTCCGCGAACAGAGCGAGGACACCGCCCCGCAGGCGTAGCCGCCGGGTCCGGCCGAACGGGCGTACGCGTCCGACGACGCGCCGCCCGCGTTAAGGTCACGCGGGTACGGCGCGCGGCCGGCCGGGGCGGCCGGGGGCGCGGACAGCACGGACGGGAAAGAGGGGGCCGCGCACGATGGGCGCGAGGGTCACGGCGGTCAGCAGCAACCCCACGTACTCCTTCAGCAAGCCGAACCGCGGGAGCATCACGCTGCTCGCCGGGCTCGGGGTCGAGGGGGACGTGCACGCCGGGGAGAAGGTCAAGCACCGGTTCCGGATGCGGCGGGACCCGGACCAGCCGAATCTGCGCCAGGTCCACCTCATCCACGAGGAACTCCTGGACGAGCTGGTGGCGGACGGCTTCGCCGTGGCGCCGGGGGAGCTGGGCGAGAACATCACCACGCGCGGCGTCGACCTGCTCGGGCTGCCCACGGGCGCGCTGCTGCGCATCGGCGCGTCCGCCGTCGTGGAGATCACGGGGCTGCGCAACCCGTGCCGCCAGATCGACGGCTTCCGGGCCGGCCTCATGAAGAAGGTCGTCGGACGCGACGAGAACGGCACCGTCGCCCACCGGTCCGGGGTCATGAGCGTGGTCCGCCGGGGCGGCGAGATCCGCCCCGGCGACGCCATCGAGGTCGTCCTGCCCGAAGGACCCCACCGCCGGCTGAAGACGGTCTGAGGCCCCGCCCTACGGCCGCTGTCCGAACCAGGTGTCGGCGAGGGCATCCAGCGTGGGCTCGGGCGGGGCGGGCAGCTCCCGCAGGTACCAGGGCAGGTTGCTGTACACGTGGAGCAGGGTGTACGCGAGGATCTGACGCGGGTCGTACGTCGTTCCGTACGCCTTCATGAAGCGCGGCAGCAGCCCCGGCTCGGCCCGTGTGACGAAGAGCCCGACACCCACGAAGTCGTACGCCGGGTCGCCGATCATGGCGGGTTCGAAGTCGAGGAGACCGGTGAGGCGCCAGCCGTCGGCCGGGTCGACGATCAGGTGCTGGCGCATGAACTCCGTGTGCAGCAGGGCCCGTCGGGCTCCCGCGCCGCTGGCCGGCACGGGCAGGGGCACGGAGTCGAGGAAGCCGGGTATCTGCTCCAGCCAGTGCGCGGGCAGCGCGAAGGCGCTCTGCCGGTCCACCGCGCCCGCCCGCTGCCCGGCGAGGAAGGCGTCCCAGTCATCGGGCCCGAGCACGTCCGCGAGCGGCTCGGGGTCCAGGGCGTGCAGCGCCGCGAGGGCCTCCGCCGCGTCGGTGACGACCCGCTCCCGGTCGGCGCGCGGGATCTCGGGCCAGGCGGCGGCGAGGCCCCTGCCCGGCAGGCGGGACATCAGGACGTAGCGCCAGCCGTTCTCGAAGTCGCCGAAGTCGTGCACCCGGGGGGTGGCGACGGGAAGCCTGCCCTGGACGTGGCCGAGCACGCGGGCCTCGGTCACGGCGTCCTGGGCGTCCAGGCCGGGGAAGAGCTTCACCACGTGCCGGTCGCCGACCGCGTAGACGGGCTGGGACCCCTCCGGGTAGCGGGTCAGCGGCGCCCCGGCGAACCCGAGCCGCGCGCACAGCTCCTGCACCCCGGGCCGCATGATCGCCTCGTCGGGGACGACGCGGTCCCACTCCTCGTCCGTGTACACCTCGGGCAGCATGGGGGGCACCGTAGTGCTCGCCGCAGCGGCGCCGCGAACGAGTTTCCTCCGCCGGCGGGCCCGCGTGACGCGACAGGGCGGCGGCGGGGCACGACGGGGCGGGGCGGGGGCGCGACCCCATCGGGGCCGCGCCCCGCCGTGGGCCCGCTCAGCTCCCGCCTTCCGTCTCGGCGACGCTCCGGGCCAGCAGCTCGACGTACGCGGTGGTCCACGCCTCGACCGTGGCGCGGTCCCACAGGTCGGTCGAGAACTCCAGATAGCCGGAGAGGACGTCGCCCGTGGGGATCAGGCCGAAGTTGAACTCCGAGCGCGCGCCCGGCACCGCGAGGTCCTCCACCGCGGTGGTCAGGCCCGGCAGTTCGATGTCCGTCTCCAGCGAACTCTGGTACTGGAAGCCGAGCGACAGCCGCTCGGGGACCTCGGTGCCCAGCGCCTCCCCGAGGTCCGCCGCCAGCGTCCGGATCGGCGCCGCGTGGTCGAGGGCCCCGACCACGCCGCGCGCCACCTGGTCCACCAGCGCGCCGAACGTCGCGGCCTCGTGACCCCGGATCCGCAGCGTGAAGGACGACACCGTGCAGGCGGCGAGGGCCTCGAACTCCCGCCGCTCGCGGTTGGCGTGGGAGATGCCGAGGACGACGTCCGGCTCGCCCGCCACCTGCTCGACCAGGCGGGCCAGGGCCGCCGCCGTCACCACGAAGGGCGTCGTGCGGTGCCGACGCGCCAGCGCTTCCACGCCCGCCCGGGTCTCCCGGTCCACGGTGAACAGCACCACGTCGCCGGCGCCGCTCAGCTCCGCGGGCCGGGGCCGGTCCAGGGACAGCGGCAGGGCGAAGGGGGCGCCCTTCAACTGCCGGGCCCAGTAGTCGACCAGGCGGCCCTTGTCCCGCGTCAGGCCCTGCTCGCGCTGCCAGCGCGCGTATGCACCGGGCTGCGGCACGCTCTCAAGGAGGCCGAGCGGCTCACCGGTGACCTCCGCCCGGTACAGCGCGGCCAGTTCGCGCAGCAGGACGCTGACCGACCAGCCGTCGCAGGTCGCGTGGTGCAGGACGAAGAGCAGCGTCCAGCGGTCGCGGCCGACGCGGGCGAGCCGGAACACCGGCGCGAGTTCGGCGCGTATGTCGAACGGCACCGCGGCCGTGTCGGCGGCCAGGCGCTCCGCCTCCGCCGCCGCGTCCCGCGCCGAGCCGAGCCGGGCGACCAGGTCGTCCTCCGGCAGCTCGACCGGGCGGGGGCGCAGCACCTCCTGCCGCCACTCCCCCGTGCCCTCGTCCTCCACGAGCCGGGTGCGCAACCCCTCGTGCCGGGCGACGAGTCGGGTCAGGGCGCTCCGCAGCGCCGGGACGTCCAGCTCGCCGGTGAGGGTGAGGCGCATCGCCACGTTGTAGATCTGCGGGCGGGGGTGGGTCAGGTGCCGGGTGATGAAGGCGCTTTGCTGGGCGGTGACGGGGGCGGTGGCGACCACGTCGTCCGGGTCCTCGACGACTCCGTGCAACTCCCCGGGCCCGCCTGCCTTGCCTGCCGCCCCCGGCTCGGTCTCGCCCGTCTCGCCGGTGAGGTACGCCGCCATGGCCCGCAGCGACGGCTCCTCGTAGAAGCGGGCGACGGGGTACTCCACGCCGAACTCCTCGCGCACGGCGTTGACCAGGCGGATGGCCGTGATGGAGTGGCCGCCCAGCTCGAAGAACGAGGCGTCGGGGCCGATGGCCCCCGCGTCGGTCCCGAACTCCTCGGCCCACAGCTCCCGCAGGCGTGCCCAGACGTCCCGCCGGGCGGTGCGCGCGGGGGTGGGCGGGGCGGCGGGGCCGGTGGGCGAGGCGGTCAGGGCGGGCTCGGGCAGCGCGGCGCGGTCCAGCTTGCCGTTGCCGGACAGCGGGAGCGCGGGCAGGACGGCCCACGCGCGCGGCACGAGGTGGTCGGGCAGCCGCGCGGCCAGTTCCCGCGCCAGACGGTCGGCGACCTCCTGAGACGGTGCCGTCCCCACCGGGGGCGTCGCGGGGACGACATAGGCGGCGAGGCGGGCGTCGCCCCGCCGGTCGCGGTGGGCCAGGACGACCGCCTCGGCGACCTCGGGCGAGGCGTCGAGGGCCCGCGTGACCTCTTCGGGCTCGACGCGGAACCCCCGTATCTTCACCTGGTCGTCGGACCGGCCCCGGAACTCCAGGGCCCCGGTCGCGTCCCACCGTACGAGGTCGCCCGTGCGGTACATCGGCGCGGTGGCGCCCAATGGGTCGCGGACGAAGCGCTCCGCCGTCAGCTCGGGCCGGCCCAGGTAGCCGGTGGCCACCCCGGGTCCGCCGACGTACAGCTCCCCCACCTCCCCGGCGGGCACCTCGCGGCCGTGCGCGTCCACTACGCGCAGCATGACGTTGTCCACGGGACGGCCGATCGGGATCGGGGCGTCGACCGCACCGACGGGCGAGGCGCCCGGGGCGCCGGTGGGCTCCACCGTCTGGCTCGTGCAGAGCACGGTCACCTCGGTGGGGCCGTAGACGTTCACCGTCTCGTACGGAGCGCCGGGGCGCGGCCGGGTGCGCAGTACGTCGCCACCGATCAGCAGGTGCCGCAGCGGGGGCTGGCGGTCGTCCGGCAGCGCGAGGACGGCCTCGCCGAGCGCGGTCGGCAGGATGGAGAAGGTGATGTCGTGGTCGGTGTACCAGCGGGCGAGGGCGGCGGGGTCCTTGCGGACCGTGTCGTCGGCGACGACGACCGTGGCGCCCGCGGTCAGCGCGGCCCAGATCTCCAGTACGGCGGCGTCGAAGCTCTGACCGCAGACGGCCGCGCTGCGGTCGTCGGCCGTGAAACCGAAGCGCTCGTGGTGCCACTGGCACAGGTCCACGACGGCGCGGTGCGGGACGGCGACCCCCTTGGGGGTGCCGGTGCTCCCCGAGGTGTAGATGGCGAGGCAGAGCGAGTCGGGGCCCGGCTCGGCGTCCGACGGGGTGGCGCCGGTCGGCGCGGAGACCGACGGCAGGGCGTCGATGTCCACCACGGTGGTCCCGTGCGGCGGTGTCGGCCGCTCGTCCGTACGCCCCCCGCCGCTCACGACGAGGACGCGCGCGCCGCTCTCGCCGAGGATCGTCTCGGCCCGGGCCCTGCCCTGGCCGGGGTCCAACGGCACATAGCCGTGGCCGGACTTGAGGGCGGCGAGCATGGCGACGATCAGGTCCGCGCCGCGGGACAGCCACAGCGCGACCGGCGCCCCGGTGCCGCCCGCCCCGCGCAGGACGGCCGCGACCCGGCCGGCCCGCTCGTCCAACTCGCGGTAGGTCAGCGTCTGGTCGCCGCTGATCACCGCCGTGCGGCCGGGGGCCGCCTCGGCCCACCGCGACGTCAGGGCGTGCACGGTGCTGCGGGTCCGCCCGCGGACGGGCCCGTGCCGCCACGCGTCGGGCACGGCGCCGGTGCGGGCGCCCACCGCGTCGGCGAGGACGGCACGGAACGTCCCGAAGAGGGCGTCGACGGTCGCTTCGTCGAACAGGTCGGTGTTGTACTCCAGGTGACAGCGGATGCCGTCGGGCTGGTCGGTGAAGTAGACGCTGAGGTCGGTCAGCGCCTTGTCGGGCCCCGAGTCGAGCGGGGTGGCCCGCACCCCGGGCAGGTCGAAGTGGAACGGGTCGCCGGTCTCGAACTCGGCGAGCGTCTGGAAGACGGGGGTCCTGTCCAGCGCCCGCGCGGGGGTCAGCTCCCGGACGACCGCCTCGAAGGGCACCTCGGCGTGGTCGTAGGCGTCCAGGGCCACCGCCCGCACCCGGTCCAGGAGCGTGCCGAAGTCCGGGTCGCCCGAGAGGTCCACGCGCAGCGCCAGGGTGTTCACGAAGAAGCCGACGACGTCCTCGTACTCGGGGGTGCGGTCGGACATGGGGGTGCCGATGACGAGGTCGTCCTGCCCGGTCACCCGGCCCAGCGCGGCCGCGTACCCGGCGAGCAGCGTCATGAAGAGGGTGCTGCGCCGCTCACGGCTGAACTTCCGTACGGCGTCGGAGAGTCCGGTGTCGAGCGTCCGGAACAGGGCGCGGCCGTTCGATGTCATCACGCGCGGCCTCGGCCGGTCGGTGGGCAGGGCCAGGACCGGCAGGTCGCCGTCGAGCGCCTTCTTCCAGTACGCGAGGTCCTCCGCCGCCTTCGGACCGCCGAGGGAGTCGAGCTGCCGGCGGGCGTGCTCGGCGTAGGGGTGCGGGAGGGCGGGCAGCTCGGCCGCCGGGGCACCCGCGAGTTCCGCGCGGTAGAGGGCGGACACGTCGCGGGCGAGGACGGCGGCCGACGCCGCGTCCATCACGATGTGGTGCAGGGACAGCACGAGGACGTGCCGCTCGGCGCCCAGCCGGACCAGGCGGGTGACGAACAGGGGCCCGCTCGCCAGGTCGAAGCGGCGCTCGCTCTCCGCCTTGAGGGTGCCGGCGACCGCGTCACCGCCGCCCGCCGTGCCGTCGACGACGGCGAAGTCCACCTCGCCGGGTGCCTGCGCGAACTGCCGTGCCTCCCCGGCCACTTCGCGGAAGACCGTACGAAGCTGCTCGTGCCGGGCGACCAGGGCGCGCAGGGCCGACCGCAGCGCGCCCGCGTCCAGCGGGCCCGCCAGCTCGATGGCCTTGACCTCGTTGTACGCGGTGCGGCCGGGGAGCATGCGCTCCAGGAACCAGATCCGCTGCTGGCCGGGGGACAAGGGCGCCCCGGGGTCGGACACCGGCACGGGGGCGGTCGCCACCGATACGGGGGTGGTCGTGGCGCAGGAGCGGCGCAGGGCGTCGAGGTGGACCAGGCCGGCCCGCAGGGAGGTGGGCCGCACGCCGAAGTCGACCAGGGCGACGACCTCGTCGGCGCCCGCGGCACGCACCTCGTCCACGACGGGCCGCACGCTCTCGGGACTGCCGATGAGGGCGCGCTGGTCGCAGTAGCGGTCGTAGGCGCGGCGGAACAGGACGTCCAGGTCGTCCTCCGACATCGCCGACATGTCGACCTGGTGGCCCAGGCTGTTGGCGACCCCGCCGAACAGCGAGAGCGACGCCCGCATGTACCGCGACAGCGGTTCGCGGGCCTCGGCGCGGGCCGCCGCGTGGTCCTCGGCGAGGTAGGTGTGCAGGAGTACGGCGACGCGCCCCGCGTCGGGGTCCAGGCCGTGTTCGGCGCGCGTACGGCGGTAGAGGGCGACGTTCTCGCGGAGCCGGTCGATGCCCTGCGTCATGAGGTTGGTGACGATGCCGAGGTCATGGCGGGCGGCCAATACGTACGAGGCGGGGTTGCCGACGACGGCCGTGTACATGGGCGGGGCGTCCTGGACGGGGCGCGGGAACAGGCGCAGGTCGCCCTCCCCGTCGCCGGTGGTACGGCGCACCGTGTCGCCGCGCCACAACTGACGCACCTGGGCCACCTGTTCGTACATCTTCTCCTTGTGGGTGCCGAAGCGCTCGGGGAAGAAGACGAAGTCGTTGGCGTGCCAGCCGCTGGCACAGCCGATGCCGATCCGGCCCCCGGAGAGGTTGTCGACCATCGACCACTCCTCGGCCACGCGGATCGGGTCGTGGATCGGCAGGACGACGGAGCCGGCGTTGATGCGGACGCGGTCGGTCTCGCGGGCGAGGGCGGCGGCGAGCACCGCGGGGTTGGGGAAGAGGCCGCCGAAGGAGTGGAAGTGCCGTTCGGGGATCCACAGGGAGTGGAAGCCGTTGCGGTCGGCGAAGCGGGCGGTCTCCAGGAGGTGGTCGTACTTGCCGTGGCGGGGGCTGTTCTCGTCCTGCGGGTAGTCGCCGAAGAAGTAGACGCCGAAGTCGAGCGGGCGGGCGGGCGTACGTTCCTTCGCCTCGGCCCGGGGCACGGCGGCGGCCGCGGCGCCGTTCCAGGCCATGGCCTGCGGCCTGGACGCCGCCTCGGACCGGGGGCCGGGGGCCGTCGCCGTCGCCGCCCGAGGCGCGGGTGCTGTCGCCGCCCGAGGCGCGGGTGCTGTCTCCGTCCGGGGCGCGGGTGCTGTCTCCGTCCGGGGCGCCGCTTCCGCCGGCCGCTTCCGCTCCGGGATCGTGGCGGCCGGCGTCACCCGCGCCTTCGTACGGAAGAAGCCCGCGTCCCGCAGTTCCCGCAGGGAGCCCTTGACCGCGTCCACGATGAACTCGACGTCGTCGTCGCTGTGTTCGGTCGAGAGGAAGAAGTTGCGCCACTCCCACACGTGGACGCCGCGCAGCATGAGGTGGTGGTAGAGCAGCTCCATGTCCGCCCGGTGCTCGAACCGGAACATGGAGCCGAAATGGCTCAGGCTCAGCGCGAACTCCTCCGCCTCGAAGAAGGCGTTGAGCGAGTCGGCCAGGTGGTCGGTGCGGGCGTTCAGCCGCTCCTGGAGCCGCGGACTGTGCTCCTTCAGGTGGGCCAGCACGGCACGCGTGGCGACCATCGACACGGGGTGCTGGATGTACGTACCGCCGAAGAACGTCGTGTCGGCCGCGGGGTAGCTGTCGTCACCGTAGCTCCAGTACCCGCCGTCGATGCCGTCCATGATGTCGGCCCGCCCCGCGATGGCGCCGATGGGGAAGCCGCCGCCGAGCAGTTTGCCGTAGGTGGCGAGGTCGGGGGTGACGCCGTACAGCTCCTGCGCGCCGCGCGGCGCGGGGCGGAAGCCGGTCAGCATCTCGTCGAAGAGCAGCACGATGCCGTGGCGCGCGGTCAGCTCCCGCAGCCGGCGCACGAAGGCGGCGGGCCGCAGCGAGGGGTGGCGGCTCTGCACCGGCTCGACGACGACCGCCGCGATCTCGCCCGCCTGCCGTTCGATGACGGCGAGGCTCTCCTCGCTGCCGTAGGGCAGCACGAGCAGGTCGGCGACGGCGTTCTGCGGGATGCCCGCGGACATCGGGACGGTGGTCAGGCCCTCGCCGCCGGTGTGCGGGGAGCGGCCGAGGACGTTGTCGTTGTGGCCGTGGTAGGCGCCCTCGAAGGTGATGATCTTGGAGCGGCCGGTCGCGGCGCGGGCGAGGCGGATGGCGGCGGAGTTCGCCTCCGTGCCGGAGTTGGCGAAGGCGACGCGCTCCATGCCGGTCAGCTCGGCGAGCAGCTCGGCCGCCTCGCCGGTCTCGACGTTGCGGGGGCCGAGCTGGATGCCGCGCGAGAGGTGCTCGCGGACCGCCTCGGAGACGAAGGCGGGCTCGTGGCCGAAGAGCAGCACGCCGAAGCCCATGGTGATGTCGACGTAGTGGTTGCCGTCGATGTCCTCCAGCCGGGAGCCGTGCGCCCGCCGGCCCGCGATGGGGTACAGCATCTCCTTCGTACTGCTGCGGAAGCCGACCGCGGCCCGGCTGTCGGCGAGCACCCTGCGGTAGCGCTGGGCGATGCGCTTGGAGGTGGGCGTCTTGGCGGTGTAGCGCCGCACCAGGTCGTCCAAGTGGGCGCGCTGCGACGCGGGGGAGCCGCCGCGGACCATGCCGGAGGCGCGGGACACCTCCAGGCGGGGACCGTGCTGGGCGGGGCGTTCCGCCTCGGCGGCACTCCCGGCTCCCAGCTGCTCGGTGATGCGCCGCGACAGCTCGGCCATCGCGGCGAGGTCCTGGTCGACAGCCGCGGAGACGGAGCCCTGGCCCGCGCTCATCGGTTCGCCTGGGCGGTCTGGGCGGCCAGCAACTGGGAGAGCTGCCCCATCAGCTGGAGCTGCATCTGCGAGAGCTGGTGGACCTGGCGTACGAGGTCCTCCACCTCGCGGCGGGTGGCGTACTCGGCGCCGGGGGCGGGGGCGACCGCCGGGACCGGCTCGGGCGGGTACGCGGTGGACGCGGTCGGCGCGGGGGCGTATGCGGTGGGCGCGGGCGGAGCAGGCACGTACGCGGCGGGCGCGGGCGGCACGGGGGCGTACGCGGCGGGCGTGGGTGCCGGTGAGGCGGGGGTGTACGGAGCGGGGGCGGGCGGGGCCGGTGGCGCGCTCGGGGCCGGTATCACCTCCGGGGCGGGCGTCACCTCCGGGGCCGACGGCGCGCTCGGGGCGGACGACGCCCCGCCCCCCATCTTCCGCACGATGATCAGAGCGAGGCCCTTGGACGTGCCGGCCTCCTCGAACAGCTCCCGCATCGAGACCTTGACCCGGTGCTCCTCCTCCAACTCCCGCAGCACACCGATCATCTGCAGCGAGTCGGCACCGAGGTCGAAGAAGGAGGCGTCCTCCGCTATCTCGCTGGTGTCGTAGCTGAGGTGTTTCGCGGTGACCTTGATGATGTGCTGGAGCACACGCTCGACCGCTGCCTCGTCCTGTGCCACTTCGGCCCCATCCCTTGCCGGTTGTGCGGGCCGGGGAAGGTGGTTCTCCGGCCCTGTCCAGTAGTCCTTGTGCTGGAATCGGTAGCCGGGCAGGGGGATCCTGCGGCCCGCCCCGCCCATGAAAACCCGCCAGTCGACCGGCGCCCCGCGCCGGTACAGGCCCGCCGCCGCGTCCCAGAGCGGTGCGAGCCCGGCGCCGCGCCGCAGCGTCGGATACGCCGCCCGGTCCGGCAGTTCGCGCCGCGCGAGCCCGCTGAGCGTGCCGTGCGGGCCGGCCTCCAGCAGCGTGCCGACGCCGGGGTGCGCGGCGCCGACTTCGCGCAGCGCGTCGGCGAAGCGCACCGGCTCGCGCGCCTGTCGTACGAGGTAGTCGGCGTCCGGGAGCCAGCCGGGCGCCCGGGTGCGCCCGTCGAGGCTGCTCACGAACGGCACCGCGCACGGGCGGAACTCCACCCCGGCACACAGCTCGCGCAGCCCCTCCAGCACGGGGTCCATCAGCGCGGTGTGGAACGCGTGCCGCACCGGCAGCTCGCGCGCCGGGATGCCCCGCCCGGCGAGCAGGGCGGTGAGGCGCTCCACGGCGGCGGCCGGGCCCGCGAGGACCTGGCTGTGCGCGCCGTTGCCGACGGCGAGTTCCACGCCGGGCACCTCGGCGGCCAGCTCCCGTGCCGCGTCCTCGGCGAGGGGTACCGCGACCATCGCGCCGGGTGCGCACAGGCGGTGCATCAGCCCACCGCGCCCCGCGGTCAGGCGCAGCCCGTCCTCGACGGAGAGGGCGCCGGCCGCGTACAGCGCCGCGTACTCCCCCACGCTGTGCCCGGCGACCACGCTCGGCGTGATCCCGGACGCGCCCCACAGGCGTACGAGCGCGCACTGGAGGGCGTAGAGCGCGGGCTGCGCCACGTCGGTGGGCCACAGCGGCTCGGCCCCGTCTTCCCCCTCCGCCGCGAGCAGCGGGGCGAGAAGGCTGTCACCGCCGGTGAGCGCCGCGTACTGCCGCTCGCAGGCGTCCAGGACCTCGCGTACGACGGGAAAACGCTCGTACAGGTCGCGGGCCGCGCCCCGGTGCAGGCTGCCCTGCCCCGTGAAGAGGAACCCGGTGTCGGCCCCGCCGGTACCGGCTCCGTCCGCCCCTGGCGCGTCCCGTGTCGGGTCCGCGAGCCAGGTGTCGAGGCCGGCGGTGAAGGCGGCGACGGTGTCGCCCCGCAGCGCGAGGCGGTGTCTGCGGTGGGCGCGGCCGAGCGCCAGCGTCGTGACGAGGTCTGCGGGGTCCGTGCCGGGGTGGGCGCGCAGGTGGTCGCGGAGGGCGGACACGTTGTCGGCGAGGGCGGCCTCGGTGTGGCCCGCGACGACGAGGATGCCGGGGGGCGGCGGGGCGTCGGCGGGGCGCGGCGCGGGCTCGGGGGCCTCTTCGAGGACGACGTGGGCGTTGGTGCCGCCGACGCCGAAGGAGCTGACGCCGGCCCTGCGCGGCTCCTCGCCCCTCGGCCAGGGGCGGGCGGATTCGGGAAGGTAGAACGGGCTGGCAGCGAGGTCCAGGGCCGGGTTGGGGCGGCGGAAGTTGGCCATCGGCGGGATGACGCCGTGCCGCAGCACGAGCAGCGCCTTGATGAGGCTCGCCAGGCCCGAACAGACGTCGAGGTGGCCGATGTTGGCCTTGACGGAGCCGAGCGCGCAGTAACCGGTGCGGTCGGTGTCGGCGCGGAACGCGGCGGTGGCGCCCTCGAACTCGATCGGGTCGCCCTTGAACGTGCCGGTGCCGTGGGTCTCCAGGTAGCCGATGCTGCCCGCGTCGACACCCGCCCGGTCCAGGGCGCGCCGGATGGCGCCCCGCTGGCCGTCGGCGCTGGGGGCGCTGAACGCCCGCTTGTCGGCGCCGTCGTTGTTGACGCCCCAGCCCCGGATGACGCCGTGGACGTGGTCGCCGTCCGCGAGGGCCCGGTCGAGCCGCTTGAGGACGAGGGCCGCGACACCCGTGCCGCCGACGGTGCCGTCCGCGTCGGCGTCGAAGGGCCGCAGCCGGCCGCTCTTGGAGAGGATGGACCCCTTGACGTACTGGTAGCCGAGGACCTGCGGCACGTGGATCGCGGTGGCGCCCGCCACCGCGAGGTCGCACTCGCCGTGGGCGACGGCCTGCGCGGCGGTGGTCACGGCGACCAGCGAACTGGAGCACGCGGTCTGGATGTTGAGGGCGGGGCCGGTCAGGCCGAGGCGGTGGGAGACGCGGTTGGCGGTGAAGTCGGTGAAGTTGCCGACGGTGACCTGGAGTCCGGCGACCCAGTCGGCCACACCGGCCGGCAGGACGTTGTTCTGGAGGTAGGTCTGGAGGGAGTAGAGGTGGTAACCGGTGCTGGCGTAGACGCCGATGTCGCTGCCGCCGGCGCCTTGCCCGCCCGCGTATCCGGCGTCCTCCAGGGCGTGGTGCACGCACTCCAGGAACAGTCGCTGCTGCGGGTCGGTGATGCGGGCTTCGTTGGCGCTCATCCCGAAGAAGCCCGGGTCGAAGCCCGCAATGCCCTCCAGGGCGCCGCTCGCCCCGACGAAGTCGTCGGCGCGGTACTGCTCCTCGCTCACCCCGGCGGCGGCCAGCTCGGCCTCGGTGAAGCGGCGCACGCGGTCGACGCCGTCGTGGATGGTGCGCCAGTACTCCTCCGGGGTGTCCGCGCCGGGCAGCCGGAAGGACATCCCGACGACGGCCACGGCATCGCGGGCGGTGGCGGCACTCATCGGGCCTCACTCTCGACGGAGGGCACATCGCGCGGCGACGGGGCGGGCGCGGTGGCACGCTCGCGGCCGTACCGCACGAGGACGACGAACATCGCGAGGCACAGCGCGATCGCGAGGCCGTGCAGCAGACCCACGACCTGGAGCGGGCGGAAGTGGTCCAGGAGCGCGCCGCTGACGAGCATGCCGAGCCCGAAGCCGGTGTTCTCGACGGAGGCGGAAAGGCCGAAGAGCCGGCCGCGCTGCTCGTCGGGGGCCGCCTGGAGCCGGCTGACGTAGGCGATCTCGGTGAGCCCGTCGGCCATGCCGGCGACCAGGGCGGCGGCGACGGCGACGACGGTGGGCAGCCCGGCGAAGACGACGATGAACGCGGCCGACATCACGCAGGCCCCGATGGCGAAGGCCCGCTCGCCCGGCCCCTGCCGCCCGTCGCGTCCCGTCCACAGGCGCCCGCAGAGCTGCTGCATGACGATGTTGCCGATGGCCCAGGTGGCCCAGAACTGGCTGACGAACGTGGCGGGGTGGGACGGGTCGAGGGCGCTGGAGTAGACGGGCAGGGCGACGTTGTGGGACGAGGAGCCGAGGCCGTCGGCGGCCCGGACGGCGATCATCACGGCGAGGACGGGCGCGGCGCGCAGCAGCACCAGGGAGCCGGCCCGCCGCGGCTGCTCACGTCCGGCTTTGTCCTCCCCGCTCTCCGAGGCCCGGGCCGCCTTGGTACGGATCGGCAGGGCGAGGAGTACGCAGGCCGAGACGGCGAAGGAGGCGGCGTCGAGGGAGATGGCGGCGGTATAGCCGAGCTGGGCGACGATGAGTCCGGCGGAGGCGAACCCGGCGATCATGGCGAGGGAACGCCCGGTGGCGAGCAGGGAGTTGGCGCGTACGCGCAGCTCACCGCCGACGATCTCCGGGATGCTGCTGCGCAGGGCGACGCCCGAGAGGGTGGAGCAGAACCCGGTGACGACGGCGAGGACGTACAAAAGCCCCGCCCGCCCTGCCTCAGGAGCGATCAGCAGCGCTACCATGGCCAGGCACTGCGTGAGATCGGCGCCGACCATCAACCTCTTGCGGTCGTACGCCGAGACCAGCCGTCCGCTCACAAAGCCGGATACGACGCTGGTCATCAGGCGCACGGCCATGAAGAGCCCGGCGGCCAGAGCGCTGTCGGTCACCTCGTAGATGAAGACGTTCAGGGCGACCATGTTCAGGTAACTGCCGTACGCCGAGACGCCGTTCCCCACGACGAGCAGGCGAAAGTGCCTCAACGTTCCCCCTGGTCCGCCTCTGTACTGGCCCTGTGGTGCTTCTGCGCCGCCTCGTGCTGCGGCTTCACACTCACCCGCCCCGAAGCACGCCTAAAGTCACCCGAGTTGGTGACTTGACAGGTCCTGAGGCGCTCGGTACCGCGAGCCTCGGTGAGGCGTCCGGCGCGGGCGGGGGATTCCTTTCTGTTTCCGCACGACCGTGGTTAGATCAAGTGGCGGTCACAGCCGTGCAGAAGCGGCCGCGCCCCGTAGCGGCAGAAGCGGCCGCAGCCCCGCAGAAGTCGCCCGTCCCTCCGGGAGGGAAGATGCCAGCAACCACCCGCCCGCAGAGCGCACCGGCGCTGTCCCACAGGGAGCGTCAGGTGCTGGCGCACATAGCGGAGGGCCTCTCCCACAAGCAGGTCGCCAGGCGCCTGGGCATCAGCGTGCACACGGTCAGCACGTACTTGCGCCGCATCCGCACCAAGCGGACGGCGCCGACGGTGGCGCATCTGATCCGCTTGAGCATGACGGAGAACGCGACGCAGACGGGGGCGCGCTCGACATCCTGAAGGGGGGCTTGGCGGGCCCGCCCCCGTCTACTCGATTTCGGGCGCATTGACGCAAATGACCTCGGTCTACGTTGCCATGTACGCGACTTTCACCGAGGATCGGCGGCTACGCGGCCCACTCTCCGGTGCGAGCCGCCCGTCGAGTGAGGCGTGCCTCAAATTCACGCCTGATCGGATGTGAACGAGATGGCATCAGCCCACTCCCAAACAGCCCGGGATGCGGCTTCTTCTCGTTCAAGGAGGGAAATCAAGCCGGCGACGTCGAACCCCATGGGAATGTCGACCGCTACGTGCCTGTCGCCACTCCATTCCCTCAGTAGGCCGAGGCGGGAGATCTCCATTTCGATCTCTCGCGCCACACTTCGGACGTCCGGGGTCACCAGCAAAAAGGCCCTCAAAACCTTCCGCCCCGACGCCTGGATCAGTCGGGCAACCGAGGCCCCATCCGGCGAGAGAGAGACAACATCACCCAAAGAAATTCCATAAACCCGGAAAGGGATGCAGCACAGTTCAAACGCACCACCCTCCAGCCGCTTGAGCCAGAGCTGTTCCACCTCCCCTTCCAGACCGAATGGCGCAAGGTCGGCCCTTGCGATGTAGTCACTGTCACACCGACGCGCCGGGTTCTCATGGACGATGAATTTCATGTGACGCTCCAGGTCGGATTCGGGACGATGGTGACCGCAGTCCTGCTTAGTCTAAGTGGCCGCGCAAGCCCCGCCCCGCCAGAGGAGTGGCCCGCGACAGTTCATTCAATGCGACCGCCGCGAGCCACCTAGATTCAGCGTCCTATGGTGGGGTCATTCTCGAAGGCCACCACGGCGGCGGCCAAGAACCTGTGTAGTTGGGCGGAGGGTTCAATGGAGCGACGCGATCTCTCTTCGAGCTATTACAGAACCCACAAGCCGGCGTGGTGTTTGCATCGGTCAGGTCACCTCCACCTATCCTGGGCTCAACATGATCGATCGATGTGGCTTTATTCGTACGGCAATAGGAACACAGTGGAGCGATCGTCCCAGGATTCGCATTCTTGCCGACATCGTAATCCTTAAGCAGACTCGCCGGTATTCTCTTTCCGGCCCCAGCTCCACCACTTGAACCAGAGGGAATATCGTAAATCGGTTCACCATTCTGACCACACGCGATTGGAGAATTGCTGTTGTGGACCAGGACAGGCATCTTGCCCGCCAGGACATAATAGGTGTGAAACTCCCCAACCGTGAGGTTATGGACTGTGCCACTGAGGGTCGTCCAGCGCTTGAGCTCCGTCACCTGGACGCGCGTGTCCGCGCTGGTGCGCAGCGTCTCGCCGGCCTTCAGAGCCGTCGCGTCGATCCATTCGCCCAGCTCCGGGACCCAGAACGGGTGCCCGTCCGTGGCCGTGATCGAGGCGGTCTTGGTGCCCT
Organism: Streptomyces sp. NPDC031466; assembly: GCF_055581265.1. NCBI lineage: Bacteria > Bacillati > Actinomycetota > Actinomycetes > Kitasatosporales > Streptomycetaceae > Streptomyces > Streptomyces sp. NPDC031466. Next base: position 204,784 of record NZ_JBVIJT010000002.1, on the reverse strand, counting down.
TCTTGCCGTCCACGTCGATCGTGATGCGGACGAGGTGCTTGAGGCCCTTGCCCTTGATCTCCGCCGTGACCGTCTCGACCTTGGTCTTACCGGTCCTGGGGTCGGTCGCCAGGACCTTGTCGCCGATGTCGACGTCCTCGATGGCCTTGGTCTTGCCCTTGGCCATCAGAACCCTGGTCCTGGGCGTGAAGCTGTTGCACGCCTCCGCGGCCTGCGCCGCCTTGTTGCTCTTGCGCCAGTCCTTGAACGTTCCCCACAGCTGTTTGCTGAGGTTCACGATCCGTTTGCCGAGCGCGTACGCCTTGTCCAGCCGGTTCCAGTACTTGGCGACCAGCTTCGCGGCGGGGCCACCGCCGATGAGGGACGTGACGATGTTGGCCGCCGTGGCACCGCACGCGCCGAGCGCGCCCGTGGTGAAGCAGTCCAGCGCGTCGGTGATGCCGAGCTCGTCCGCCAGGATCTTGCCGAGTTCCTTGGCGATGGCGATCGTCCGCTGCTTCGCGGCGTCCGCCTTCGCCCGCTGCTGGCGGGCCCTGAAGACGGCCGGTGACTCATCGGGAGCCTTGACGCCGTAGTACTTGTAATAGGTCTTGGTGGCCTTGACCTTCCAGCCACCGTTGCTCTTCATGCTGCACTGCACGCCCGCGTACATGCAGTCGTCGGGCTTCAGGCCGTCGGGGTCCGAGAAGCTGACCGGGTTGTTGTAGCTGTAGGCGTAGCCGTTGATCTGTTGGGGGTCGGTGTAGTCGATGACGGGGTCGGCCGAGATGAACCGGCCGGTCGATGCGTCGTATTCACGTGCGCCCAGGGTGACCAGGCCCGAGGTGTCGTCGTTCGTACCGCCGACGAAGCCCTTGTCGTCCACCCACTTGGAGGGATCCCCCGAGTCGGCGTCACGGCCCGCCCCGAAGGGGTCGAGACGGCGCCGCTGTGTCGTGCCCGTCTTCGCGTCGACCGCGATCTGGGCGGTGCCGTGGTGGTCGGCGGCCAGGAACGTGACACCGTCGGAGTCGCGCACCGCCACCGTCTGACCGCCGAGCGCGTAGTACCGGGTCGCCTTGACCGCCTTGGTGGAGGCGTCGAGGTGCAGCTCCATACCGGGCAGGTAGAAGGTCGTCTCGGTCGGCGACTTGCGCAGCACGCGGCTGCCCGCGGCGTCGTACACGTAGGAGGACGAACTGCCGTCCGCGTTGGCGACCTTCGTCAGCTTGTTCTGCTGGTCCCAGGTCAGGCTCTGCCTGTCGCCGTTGAGAACGCGGGTCTCGGTGTTGCCGGCGGCATCGTAGGTGTAGGTGTCCAGCGAGGTGACCGCGGGCTTCGTGCCGGTCGACGCCGTGTCCGTGGTGACCGACGTGAGCTGGTGCGGGCCCTCGCCGTTCTCCCCGTACGTGTACTTCTTCGTCGCTGTGGCGGTGCCGTCGATGCCGTGGTCGGTCTGGGCGGTGCGGTTGCCCGTGGCGTCGTACTCGTAGCTGTGCCAGAAGGGCGCGATGCCGCCCACCGTGCTCGCGGACGGGTCCGCCGCGCAGGCCGCGTCCGCCTTGCCGGTGCCGAGGGCGCCGTCCGGCGCCTGGGACGACGTCCAGTCGTCGGTCGTCCGGCGCAGGCTGTCGTGGCGGAAGCACTGGGTGTCGCGGGCCCCGCCCGTCGGGTTGTCGACGATGGACAGGACGTTGCCGCCCGCGTCGTAGGTGTACCTCGCGTCATAGGCCTCCGCGGCGGCGTCCTCGACCCTGGCGATCGTCCTGTTGACCCGCTTGGTGCCCTGCTCGTAGTAGTAGTTCAGCCAGGTCTTCTTGTCCGCCGCCCCACCGGTCGACAGCTCCAGCTGCTCCAGTTGGTTCGTGGGCGAGTACTTCACCTGAGGGACGTACGTCCCGCCGCCCAGCGAGGTCTTGAGCGCCGTCGGGCGCTGCAGCGCGTCGTACTGGTACGAGACGGCTTCGCCCGCGAGTCCGCCCGCCGCGGGGAAGTTCTGGCCTCCCACGGTTCCGTCGCCGTTGTACTGGGTCTGGAACTCGTAGGTGCCGCCCAGCTCGGGCTCGGCCGTCTTCGACAGGTAGTACTTCGCCGAGGTGGGCTTGTAGTCGTTCTTCTCGTCGAGGACCGGATAGGTCACCGACGAGTGGACCGCCCCGCCCTTGTAGGTGTAGGTGCCGTACAGGGCGCCCTTGGCGACCGTGTCGTAGGTGGAGACGGACAGCTTCGTACCCGTGTCCGCGGCGCCCTGCCAGGTCGACTTGGTGCGCCCCAGTTGGTCATAGACGGTCGTGGTGGTGTTCTCGCGGGAGTCGGTCACCGACGTCTGGCGGTCGAGTTCGTCGTAGCCGAACGTGGACCGTCCGGTGTCAGGGTCGACGGCCTCGACCTTGCGGCGACGCTGGTCGTACCCGTACGTCCAGGTGTTGCCGTCGTTGTCCGCCACCTTCGACAGCTTCCCGTCGGGCGTGTAGCCGTAGGTGGTGGAGAGGTAGTCCGCCGATGTGCCCGAGGGCAGCGGCTTGTCGCCCTTGTACTGGCGCAGCTCGACCGTGCGGTCGTCGGCGTCCGTGATGGTGGTGGTCGCGGTCTGGCCGGCCGGCGGATCCACGTGGACCCGGTCTCCGCCATAGGTGTACGTGGTGCGGTGCTTCTCCGCGCCGGCGACCTTGAAGATCGTCGCCGTGGGGCGGCTGTTGCCGTCGAACTCCGTCACCGTCTGCGCGTCGATGTCGTCGTTGCGCGGTGCGAAGAGCGTGGAACTGGGCGCGCCGGTCGTCCAGTACGTCTCGTTCGTCTTCACCGTGCGGCCGGAGCCGTCGTAATAGGTGTCCGCGACGAGGCGGCCGCCGTCCTGTCCGTCCGTCTGCACCTGGCGGGGGCGCAGCATGCCGTCGAACAGCGCGTACTCGCTGCCGTAGGTGGTGCCGCCGTTCTCGATCCGCTGGGTGCGGATGTAGTTCGCGCCGGTGGTGCGGATGCCGTACGAGTACTTGATCGACGGGGAGAAGGAGTCCGCCTTGAGGCGGTCGGGGAGCCATACGGAGGTCAGCCGGCCCAGGCCGTCGTAGGCCAGCTCGGTGCGCTTGCCGTTCACGTCGATCTGTGCGACCGGCGACCCCCACTGCGGGGCGTACTCCGTCTTGTTGGTCCAGCCCAGCACATTGGTCTCGGTCTTGGCGGTCGCGAGGCCGTTCGTGTCGGTGTAGTCGATGGTCTTCGGCGTCCCGGCCGCGTCGGTGACCTTCACCGGACGTCCGAACGGGTCGTACTTGGTCGTGGAGACCGTCTGGTACGTGCCGGCGGTGCCGTTGTGCGAGGTGATCCGCTTGACCGTGGTCGCGTTGCCCAGGCTGGGCGCCGCACCGAGAGTGGTGGTGTCGTCGTACAGCGTCTGGTCGTCGGCGAGCACGTGCTTGGAGCGGTCCGGCGTGGTGGCGCAGTCGACGCTCACCGTCTCCACGCGGGAGACGTAGGCGTACATGTGCTTGTCCACGTTGTCGGCGTACTCGGTGCGGCTGCACTGGTTGTCGGAGACGCCCACCACACCGAGGTCGTTGGCCTTGGTGAGACGACCGGTGTCGTCGTCGTAGCTGGTGACGGACGCCGTCTGACGCCAGCCGCCGGACGCCAGGGCCTCGTAGGTGTCCGTGCGCTCGGGACGGATGAACCGCGCCTCGCGGGTGCCCCAGTCCTTGGTGCGGGTGGCGGTGACCTTGGTCCAGGGTGTGTTGATCGACTTCGAGACGACCTTGTCGCCGTTGTACGTCGTCGTCTCCAGCTCGAAGCCCGACTTCCAGTCGGAGTCGGTGTAGCTGGTCCCGGTGGAGTCCTTCACCGTGGACGATCTCGTACCGCCGTCGGGATCGCTGTCCCCGTCCAGGCCCTGGAAGAAGACGTGCTCGGACTTGGTGTTGGAGGCGTTCTCCGTGCCGTCGGAGGTCGTGACCCGGACCTTGCCGTAGCCCCGCCAGTCGCTCCAGGTCAGGTAATCGGACTTGGTGAAACCGTCGGCCTTCGCCTTACGCCAGCCCGCGTCGCCGAGGTAGGAGTAGGCGGTGATCTGGTCCGGGCCGTTGCCGACCAGGTCGGTCTCGACGACGGACGAGACGACGTATTTGTGGAACCACTCGGTGACGGGGTCCTTGATGCCCGGCGGGTTCCACTTGACGGGGTAGCAGCGGACGGTGGACTTCCCGGGAGTGGGGTGGTCCGAGGGGGTGCACTGGGTGCCGGCGTAGTTGACCGACAGCACGCCCCCGGATTCGCTCTCCACCGCCGACATGCGGAAGCGGATGAACGGCTGGATGTTGTCGTTGGGCACGTCGACCCGGTTGGCCAGCTGCTTGCCGTACAGCTTCACCGAGGGAACGGTCTCGTCCGTGCCCACCCGGCCCGTGTGGTCGATCGACTTCAGCCACAGCGACTTGGAACCGTCGCCGTTGTCGGTGAAGTCGTGGTTCAGCGTCCAGGAGTCCACGTCCGCGAAGGTGGTGGCTCCTGTGCGGATCTGGGTGGTGATCTTCTTCAGCTGTTTGCGGGTCCAGAACGTCGGTGAGTTCTGGCCGGTGCACTTCGTGTCGGCCTTGCAGTTGCTGTCCCACGGCACGTCCGGCCAGTCGGCGGCCGTGGCGTCGGTCAGCGCGCCGGAGGAGCAGTCGGTCAGGTCCCCGATGCACCGCTCACCGGTGGTGAACACGATGCGCGCCGAGGGCTCGGTGGCGTACGCCTTGTCGGCGCGCTGGCCGTAGTCGACTCGCTTGAGGTAGCCGCCGCGGGTGTAGGACTTGCCGTTCTCCCCGGTCTTCAGGCCCTGCGTGTAGTAGTTGGTCTCCTTGCCGTAGAAGTACGACATGGCGTTGCCGTGCGGGTCGATGACGTGGTCGAGGTTCCAGCGCCAGGCCTGTGCGCAGTGGGCGTCCGCGAAGTTCGCGTCGTAGCAGGGCTCTCCGGAGTCGTCGCCGTAGACCGGGACGGTCCACGCGGAGTTGGTCGACTCGTCGCCGGTGGCGTATCCCGGCAGCCGGTTCAGACCGAAGAAGTACTGGGTGCCGTCGTCGTCGGTGACCTTCCAGTGCTCGCCGTTGTTGTCACCGTTCGTGGTGCCGGTGAGTCTCTCGACCTTGCTGAAGTCGTCGGAGCTGACGCGCCACTTGCCGGTCTTGTCGTCCTGGATCAGTTCTCCGGAGGCGCCGCCCGCGAGGGAGATCGTGGCGTTGTATCCGCCCCAGCACTGGTCGCCGTAGGTGTCGCTGTGTCCGTCGTCGGCACATGGCTTGTAGCGGCGTTCGATGTAGCCCGGCTCGTAGGAGAAGCCCTGGCCGATCCACGAGCCCTGGTTGTTGGTGGTGGCGGTCTGCCCGTCGATCGACTGCGAGTTGTAGCCGAGGGAGACGGCGGGGGACAGGGTGCCCGGCACCGGTGGGGCCGAGATCGGATACGACCAGTTGAAGACGCCCGAGGAGTTCGAGACGCTCCACTGCGACGACGCCTGCAACGGGGTGGCGGCGAAGTCGCCCTGGTCGCCGGAGGAGCCGGACACCGCGGCGAACACGGTGACCGCCGCACCCTTGTCGGCCGCGGCCGGAAGGGTCGCGCTCAGGGTCTGCTTCGCCGTGTCGTTGCCGCCCTTGAGCGGCTGCGGCGTGACGCAGGCCTTCTTGTGCGGGGTTGTCAGTACGCAGGACGGGTACTGGACCAGGCGCAGCCGGGATCCATAGCCGCCCCCGTAGGCGCCGGCGAAGTCGGCGTAGTCCAGAGCGACCTCGACCGGCGCGGACGTCCTGGCCCCGTCGGTCCGGGCCACCGTCATCAGCGGGGCCCGCACACCGGCGGCCCTGGCCTTGTCGCGGTTCAGGACCGCCACGCGTACCGAGGCCGGGCCGGCCTTTCCGGTGGTGGCCACCTCGAGGGGCAGCCCCTTGGCGCGTGCGCCCCGCTCGTTCCCGGGCAGGTCGACCTCGGCGGCGGCGGCCTTGGGCCAGCGGGTGGCGTCGGCGGACTTCACCGCGGCACGCGCCGCCGGGTCCGCCTTGCCGTACGTCCTGGCCCTGATGTTCTTGCCGTCGACGGGGTCGTCGAGGTTCTTCTGGGTGGCGGGACGGGTCAGTCCGCCGTCTCTGGCGGTGGCATCAGGGGCGTATTGCGGCAGCAGGCCGACGGCCAGGGCGACACCGAGCCCCAGGGCCGTGGTCCTGGCGGCCGGTATTCGCCACCGTGACCGGAAAGGCGAGCGCATGGCAGCTCCGAAGAAAGAGTTGGACCGTCGTGACGACGGAAGAGGGCAGTGCGGAGGGGTGGGGAACGAGGTGAGGGCGCTGAACAGGGGCGGGGCGACAGGGTGAGGAGGCGGGCCCCCGGGGGGCACTCCCCCGCCGTGTCGCCCCCGGGGGGCGCTCCGCCGCCGTGTCCCCACGACCTGCGCTGCGGAGCGCCCCCCTTGCCGTTCATGCCGTCAGGCCCTCATGTGACGGTCTCCTCGATGCTCGCCCCGGCCGGCAGCAGCGCCACGGTGGGCACGGCGCTCGCGTCCAGGGCCCCCCGGAACACCCGCAGTTCGTCGACGGCACCGTCGAAGAAGGCGGACGGCGTGGAACCCGTCAGGACTCTGCCGATCTGCAGGGACGCCGTGGTGAAGTCCCAGGTGTTGTCCCAGGGCACCTGTGCGGCGAGCGTGCCGTCGACGTAGAGCAGCGCGTCGCCGAAGACCGCCGAGTAGACCAGGGTCAGATGGTCGCCGTCGCCCTCACTGCTCGGGGCGAAGCCCTGGGCCCTGACGATCGACTCCTTCGCGCCGGTGGCGTCCTTGTCCGTCACGACGAGCGCCCAGCGTTTCTCCGCCGCCTGGTACTTCACCGTCAGCGCGCTCCCCCGGGCACCGGCCAGTGACATGACCGTCTGGTCCTTCGTCGGGCCGGCGGTCGCCAGTCGCGCGCGTGCCGTCAGGGTGAAGCTGTCCTCCTTGGCGAGCAGCCCGGCCGCGCGTGCCGCGTGGCCGCCGGTGCCGTTCAGCTGGAGGTGTCCGTCGCCCCAGAGCGGTTCGGCGGGCGCCTTGCAGGTGGGATCCGCCTCCACGTCGCAGGTTTCGTCCGGCACGTAGATCGCGGCGCCACCGCCCAGCTTCAGACCGGTGCCTCCCGTCTCTTCGGGGGACACGCCGCTGCTTTCTCCGTCGACCTGCCAGTAGGCGAGCTGGCGTGCCGAGATGCCGCCCAGCGCCTCGCCCTCGGCCTCCGGCACCACCCGGTCGTAGATCTTGACGTCGGCGACGCTGCCCTTGAGGTGGGAGGTGTAGCCGTCCAGGGTGAGCTTGCGCCCGATCTGCACACCGCCGGTCGCGTTCCACTTCGTGCGCCGCCTCTGGACGTCCTCCTCGACCAGGTCTCCGTTGACGAAGAGGCTCAGGGTGCCGAGTTCGTCGTCGTAGACACCGATGAGGTGGGTCCAGCTGCCGGGTACGGCCCTGGCCCCGGACACCTTCCACGACCCCATGTTCTCCATGTCGTTCATCGGGGTGCGGAAGGTCCACGACCGGGTGTCCACGTCATAGCCGAGATCGAATCCCGGCGCGGACGTCCCGTCCTGGCTGACCACGCTCACGTCGTCCTTCGGCCGCTCGGGCAGGTTCACCCAGGCGCTCACGGAGAACGTCCCGCTCGTGTCGACCGCGGGCTTGCCCGCGTCGAGGTAGGCCTTCTCCGAGCCGTCGAGCGAGGCGGCGGTGTCCGTCGGGCCCAGCGGGCCCTCCGCGCCGAACGTGACGCCCGCGCCCGCGGCCGCCGCAGGGGCCCCGCTCATGCCTGCCGCCGTCGTGGCCCCCTTGGCGTCGCCGAGGGTCCAGCCCGCGGCGGGGGCGCGCCCGTCGCTGACGAGGAAGACATGTGAGGTCGGTGTCTTCTGCGCGTTGCCCGCGCCGTCGACCGCCTTGGCCTCCAGGGACATGGGGCCCTCGTCCGGCGGCATCCAGCGCACGATGACCGGGCCGCCGGGGCCGATGGCGTTGGCGGTCGTCCAACTACCACCGGTGAAACGGTACTTGTACTGCGCGACGTCCGGCGACGGCGAGTCGATGATGAAGGTGCCGTAGTCACCGACGCCCGCGTGCCAGGCGTCGTCGTCCGGATACCTCATCGATGTGATCGCCGGGGCCTTGGGAGCTGTGGCGTCGTAGATGAACTCGCAGCGGGTGCCGTTGCCCGCCAGGCTCCAGGGCCCCCACGACCTTCCGTCGTGGCCGCGTACCGCCCAGCCGACGGTCACGTTCTGCGGGATGGTGTAGCTCGCGTCGTCGGGGTCCGAATCCAGGTTGGTCCCGACCGTGTACGAGAACGACGCTCCGCCCGTCTGACCGCTCTTCGACGCGTCCACCGTGTTCTGCGCCGCCGTGGTGGAGTAGTGGTCGTACGTCTTGCCGCCGGTCGTCCAGAACACGTGGAACTGGGCGCGCAGGGTCTCGGAGTTGCTGCCGATGTCACCGTGGTCGTAGTCCTTGAGGAACGCCTTCAGCCTGGGCGCGTCGGAGACGTAGTGCTCCTCGGCGCTGCCGTACTCGCACGAGCCGCCCGGGGTCATCTTCAGGTCGTCCATGGCCGGCTGCAGCGGCGGCCGGTTGTAGGTCACCTCCAGCTGCGCGTTGCCGCAGAAGCGCTTCCAGTACGCGTAGCTCCCCTCATCCTCCGCCTTGAGGCGGAAGGTCGTCGTGTCCCAGCCGCTGCCGGCGGCCTTCTGCACGGTGCCGCGCACGTCGAAGCGGACGTTCTGGTTCGTGGAGGTGCACGCGCCGGCGGGATTCGTCGGCGACTTGGTGGTGATGGCGTCCTTCAGCGAGGGCTGGTTGTCCCAGTTGGTCTTGGAGCTGATGGCGCTCGCGCCACCCGAGTTGACGCGTCCGAGCTGCACCGCCTTTCCGGCCTCGCTGTACGTGTGGACCATCGTCACCGCGAAACTCGCGGACACGATGTCCTTGTCCTCGAAGACCCCCGTGGGCAGGGCGAAGAACTGCCGCTTGACGTCACTGCCGCTGGTGCAGCGGTAGGAGACATCGGCCGGGCAGCGTCCGACGCCCTCGTCGTCGTCGAACTTCCAGAACTCCGAGGAGGAGTAGTGGGAGGACACCATGGTCCAGCCGGTCCGGTGGGCCGTCTTGAAGACCGGGTCGATGTACACGGGGTAGACCGTGTCCTCGCCCTTGAGGAGTCCGGCGTCGGGCTCCAGCGTCACCGAATCGGCGTCCGTGTCCACCGCCACATCGGAAATCCGCGCACCCTGTGGCGGGACGTCCACGCCGTCCGGCCCGCTCATGCCCTTCCGCGCGGAGCGGCCGGTCCGCGGTGCGTCGGCCGCGTGGCCGGAGTCCCACATCATCGGCTGCGGGGCCTCGAAGACCGTGCCGCCACCGCCGTCCGCCTCGGCCTCCAGTCCGCCGTCCGCTGTCTCCTTGAGCGTGACGGAGTCGGTGTCCAGGTCCAGTTGGAGGTGTGCCAGGTCTGGATGGGCGGCGGCCTTCGCGTTCTTGACCACGAGGACGTGGGAAAAACCCTCGGCGGAGGCGGTGACCTTGAGGTCCACTCCCTCCAGTACCTCGCCGTACGTGGCGGTGGATCCGGTGACCTGCGGCCGTGGCAGCTTGTGCGGCCAGCCCAGGGCGAGCGAGCGGCCGTCCTTGTCGATCTCGGCGAACGTGGTGTCACCGCCGCCGGAGAAGGTCATGGCCGACAGCGCGGCCTTGGGGGCGTACGTGCCGTCGGGCTGCTCGACGAGCGTGGTGTCGATCTCCGTCCACCCGCCGTCCTTGCGGGTGCGGATCGGCTGGACGTACTGGGTGGTGGTGAAGGTGCCGTCCGGGTTGGCGACGGTGGTGCTGCGTTCGTTCCTGAGGGCCGCCACCTCCACCTTCTCGCCGGACTTCGCCGCCTCGGCCTGCGCGTCGGACGCGCTCTTGACCTTCGGCGCGTCCTTCTCCGCGGCGGCCGCCGGCCGGGGGGCTCCCGCGAGGCCCGGGGGCGTCGCGCCCAGGCCGCCGGTCAGGAGCGCGGTCGCGGTGACGGTGACGGCGAGAGCCCGGAACCGGGGGCGGGCCCCGGTGGTACTTCTCCTCATGATGGTCCGCTTCCTTCTGGCCATGTCGCCGGTCACCCGACCACGCCGAAGGACGTCCCGGCGTCGGGTATCCCGCCCGCGCCCGGCTTCAGGGTGGTGGTCCCCTCGGTGGTGGAACCGGTGATGTCCGTCCACGGGATGACGTAGAGGACACCCCTGGGCGTCCCCGACTCCTTGCTGTAGGGCACGCCGACGTAGAGGTTGACGCCGCCCGAAGTCAGGCTGATGCCGGTGTAGTCGCGGGACGTCGCCGTGCCGGGCAGGACACTCCCGCTCGGGGCCCGCGTGATGACCTTGTCGTTCGCGCCGATCGACGTGTCGAGGGGGCGCAGGATGTGCACGGCTCCGGCGTCCGCGACTCCCTTGACGTCACGACCCGGGACACCGACCGCGAGCCGGATGGTGGCGTCGCTGCTCACCACCGAGGTGTCGGTGTTGGCGAGGGCCACGCGCTGACCGAAGAAGTCACCCTCGGTGGGCAGGCCTTCGACCCCGTCGCTCGAGGCGTCGACCGCCGCGATCTGGGTGTAGGCGCCGGACGGCTTGATCCGGACCACGGTCAGGGCGCCCGAGTTGGTCACCGAGCCGACGGCCTCGCCCGGGGTGCCGATCGCCAGGAGGGCGTCGGAGTTGTACGTCTGGTCGGCGGGGCGAAAGTTCGTCATGTCGATCGACGCGCCGAACTGGTCGTTCGCCTCCGCCGTTCCGTCGAGGCCCTCGTTCGCCGCTCCCTGGTCGAGACCGGCCAGGGGGGTGGGTATGCCACCGGTGAGGGTGTGGTTGAACACCGTCACCGCCCCGGCGAACGGGGTGTCGGTGCCGATGGTCTCGCCCGGCGCGCCCACCGCGAAGTACCGGTTCGTGCCGGTCAGCGAGTAGCCGAAGCGGTCGTGGGCCTCGACGATGCCCGGGACACCCGGGTCGTCCTCGTTGACGGTCGTCTTGACGGCGCCCTGCATGTAGTGGACGCAACCGGCGTCGGCGAATTCCTTGCCTTCGGCGGTGACGTTCTCCCCCGGCGCCCCGATGACCAGGTAGGGGGCGCCGGCCGAGGTGGTGCCCGACTGCAGGGCGAACCCGAAGCGGTCGTACTCCTCCGTCACGGTGCTCGCATCGAACTGGGTCTGCGTATAGCTCTCGATCGCCGAACCGGCGCCGATGCCGGCGGGGGTGCCGTGCACGACGTAGACCGCACCCGCGTCGTGGAGGTCCGCGCCGTCCTTCGTCACGTCCTCGTAGGGCGCGCTGATCACGAGGTCGGTGCAGCCGTCCCCGTCGGCGTCATAGGCCGCGCGTGCGGCTCCGAACTGGTCACCGCGCTCAGGGACCGCGTTCATCCCGCTGGTCGCCTGTGAGATCTCGGAAACGCCCTTGCCGCCGCCGAGCACCACGCGTACCAGGCCGGCCCGCACCGACTCGGCCACGGTCGCCTGCGGATCGGCCACCACCGTGTCCGTGATGCCGTCGCCGTTGAAATCCGTCGCGGTTCCCCCGGTGCATGCGGCGGCTGCCACGGCCTGCTGCCCCTGTGGAACCGGTCCCCCGGCCACCACGAAGACGGCTGCCGCCATCGCCACCAACCCGGCCCCGCTCATGCGCCTACGCATGAGTCATCCCCCCACCCCTCCGTATGCCGTTTTCCGCCTCGTCGATGATTGCGGCGTGAAACTTACAATTCTTAATCGCGCATCAACTCGGCGGGCGCAAAGGTAATTGCCGCGACAGCCCGCATGTCAAGACCATGCCCGTTTTATGGCAGAGAAATAGATCCAAGCTCCCCACGGAAGCTGATTGACGCCTTCTCCTGAAGTTCCAGGCAAGTCGGACATACAGAGAGGTGCTTGCTTGACGAGGTGTCAACAGGCCCTTCATAATTTCTTCACCTCGAACACGCGGATCGTTCGGGGAGCCGACACACCGCTCCACGAAAAGACTGCGCCACTAGGTGAACAAATCGGCACATCAGACGCATGTCCGGATGCCGGTGGCACCAGAGGGAGAGAAGTTTTCGTGCAGCGGATCTTGGCGTGCCTGACGGCCTGCGCGGTTCTCGCCGTCGGCTTCCTGAATGTGGGGACACCGGTCAGCGCGGCCGCCGCCGGACGCAACGAGTCGACCTACTCATACGGCTCGCACGCCAGGCAGAAACTGGACGCTTTCTGGAATGCCGCCGACTCCAAGCGGCCGGGAATCGTCATCCTCCATGGCGGGTACTGGTACGAGGATTCCGGCTGGACGACCTGGTCCCGGTACTTCGCCGACAAAGGCATGGCTGTCTTCTCGGTCGACTACCGGCTGAATTTCGATGCCGCCTGGCCCGCACAGCGCAATGACGCCCTTTCGGCCATTGAATGGATCCGGTCGAACGCGGCGAAGTTCGACCTCGATCCGGAGCGCATCGTGGTCCTCGGCTCCTCCGCGGGTGGTCAGATAGCGACCTCCCTCGCGACGTACGGCGCGGGCGGGGACCGGATCAAGGGGGTCGTCGCGCTCTCCCCCGTGGCCTCGCCCTACCGCGCCTGGAACGACGGCAACCGCGACGACAGTACGGCCAAGGAACGCAAGGTCCGGGACAATGCCGCGATCCTTGCCCGCTGCTTCCCCGACCCGGCCGACACCGACACCGCGCTGCACGCGAGCTGCTGGGACACATGGAAGGACATGGTCGTCAAGAACCGTGCCTCCGGCGCGGACGACGCCTCCATGTACCTCATCCACTCGGAGGGCGACTTCGTCCCCGTCCAGCACTCCCTGGACCTCGAAGCGGCCGAGGAAGCCGATCACGACATGCCGGCGGACAGGGTGACTGTCGAGACGGTCGCGGGCAGCACCGCGCACGGCGGCGGGCTCCTGGACACCGCGGGCATGCCGGAGAAGATCCTCGCGTGGATCAAGGCCCGCACCTGACGGGAAGCCCGTCGCCGCAACACGAACACGACAACTGACCACGACGACGGATCCCGTGGCCCCGCCCCGGGGCCGACCAGGTAGGAACGAACCCCCATGCCGTTACGCACGAAGAGACTCACCGCACGCCTGCTGCCCGCCCGGGTCCGCGCGGAACGAGCACGGCAGAACACCATCGATCAAGCCGCGGACGCGGAAAGCGAGCGGCAGGAGAAGATCGCGGCGCGACGGCGCGTGCTTCTGCGGTCGCATCCCGACGTCCAGGAGATCCGCTTCGAGGAGCGCACGTACTACGGCCGCACCGTCGACCGCTTCACGGCCGCCGGGGCGTCCGCCCACAACCTCGACCTCGTGGTCGGCGCCCTGGAGCGTACGGGCGTCGACTACTTCCTGGCACCTGGCCGCTCGCACACCCGCCACGTCGTCGCGATCAACCTCGCGGACCGCAAGAAGTTGCTGGACGCACTGCGTGCGATGTACGGGGCGACCGCCCTGTACGCCCTGAAGCCCGGCGGCGCCCCCCTGCCGGCCGACGCCGTGCTGTACGCGGACGGCTCACTGCCCACCGCCCTGAAGCGGCAGGACGTCATCCGCTTCGGGGAGATTCTGCTCGGCCCGTCCGGCCAGGTGCTCGCCGACCTGACCTACGGGTGCGACGTCGAGTTCTGGCAGGACGGAGGCCGACTGCTCGACGACGAACGGGCCGCCGCACACCTCGACGCCCTGCGCACCCAGGCGCCGCCCGCCGTACTCGGCGACGCGCTCGTCGCCCCTCGTCCGAACTCCGTGACCGACACGCTTCCGCGCCAGGCCCGGGTGCCCGCCCGCCGCACCATCGGGGACCGCGACTACCCGACCTACGAGGCCTTCTCCCATCCCCGCGTGGACACCGTGGACTTCCCCGTCGACCTCGTCTACACCTGGGTGGACGGTGAGGACGCGGCGTTGAGGGCCCGCCGCGAGCGCTACCGGGGCGGCGGGCGGACGGCCCTCATCCACGCGCGCGAGACCGGCGCCTCCCGCTACACCAGCCGCGACGAACTCAAGTACTCCTTGCGCTCGGCCGAGATGTACGCGCCGTTCGTCCGGAACATCTACGTCGTGACCGACGGGCAGACGCCGGCGTGGCTCGACACGAACGCGCCGGGCATCCGGATCGTGGACCACAAGGAGATCTTCACCGACCCGGACGTGCTCCCCGTCTTCAACTCGCACGCCATCGAGACCCAGCTCCACCACATACCGGGCCTCTCCGAGCACTACCTCTATCTGAACGACGACTTCTTCTGCGTCCGCCCGGTCACCGCGGGGCACTTCTTCCACGGCAACGGCATCGCCAAGCTCCCCTTCTCCTCCTTCCAACTCGGCCTGGGCACCCCGCACCCGGATGAACCGGCACCCAACTCCGCGGGGAAGAACGTACGAAGACTCCTCCTCGACGCCCACAGCCGCCTCACGGTGAGCAAGTTCAAACACGCCCCACAGCCGCAGCTCCGGTCCGTGATGGCGGAGTTGGAGGAGACGTACGCGGAGGAGGTGACGCGCACGAGCCGCAGCCGCTTCCGCTCCGTCGAGGACATCGCGATGACCACCGCCCTGCACCACCACCACGCGTATCTCACCGGGCGGGCCGTGCCCGGCAAGTACCGGCAGCGTTACATCGACATCGGGAAGACGGACGTACGGAAGGCCCTCGCGGAGTTCGGCCCCGGGCACAAGTACGACTTCCTGTGCCTCAACGACGTCAACACTCCGGCGGCCGACCAGGAACGGGTCACGGCGGAGCTGGGCGCGTTCCTCGACACCTGCTTCCCCTTCGCCAGCCGGTGGGAGCGGGCGTAGGTCCCGCTCAGGCGGTCACGGTGAACTCGCCGATCTTCCTCATGTCGCTGCCCTTGACCGACATGATCCAGAAGTTGATCTTCTTGCCTTCCTTGACCGAGTAGTCACACGTCTTGCTGCTTCGGCCCTTGGTGCTGCAGAAGGGCGTGAGGTTCTTGTTGGTGCCCACGTACTGGCCCATGGCGTAGATGTACCGGTGGTCGCTCTTGGTGTCCTTGACCTTGAGGACTTCGCCCTTGGCGGCCCAGGAGACCTTGGCACCGGGGTACTCGTACGTCGCGGCCTGGGCTCCCCCGGCGGAGAGACCCACCATGGCCACGGCCAGAGCGCCGGCGGCCAGGGGCATCGTCAGGTGCTTCTTCAACTGTGTTCCTTCGCTCGTTGTCCCATGGCAGATGGCCAAAAGCCGACGCAACTCTCCCATGCGCCTGGAGACTGAAGACGTCCAGGTACGCGCAAACGGCGCTTCGCGAGACGGCGTTGGGGCCCGGTTCGGTCACACTTGCCCGCGCGGAGACGGCCGCCGCAGAGATCGGCCCCGTGCGGCTCCCGCCGGTACTGGATCGGCCCGGACGGGGACATCGTCGCTCCTGAGATTCAGACGGTCTCTTCGATGCGCTCGAAGATGTCCGCGTCCGTCTCCCGCTGCCAGACCGGCAGATCGGACCAGTCGGCAACATATCCGGGCTTCGGGTCCTCGAAGTGCCTGAACATGGCTTCGGAGGAGTGGCTGAAGATCGCGTACAGCGTCGACACGCTCACCACCCAACTCGACGGCCACCTCACCGCCGACCAGGCAGGCGAGCCCGTCGTGGGCGTACCCACGTCCTCCTCGACCGACCCGGCCACCGTCGTGGGAATGATCGAGGCCCTGGACCTTGCGACGGGCCACCGGGGGCTGGAGATCGGCACAGGCACCGGCTACTCCGCAGCCCTGATGTGCCACTACCTCGGCGAGGACAACGTCACCACGATCGAGGTCGACGCACAGGTGGCGGCACGCGCAGATGCCGCACTCGAAGCCGTCGGCTTCTCGACGTGGACGGTGACGGGCGACGGGCTCCTCGGCCACCCGTATCGAGCACCGTACGACCGCGTCATCGCCACCTGCGCGGTCCGCCGCGTCCCCTACGCCTGGATCCGGCAGACGAGGGCCGGAGGCATCATCCTCGGCACGATCGGCTCGTGGCCGTGGGGAACGGGCCTGGCGAAACTCACCGTCGGCGACGACGGCACCGCCGAGGGCGCGATCGTGGGGCGCTCCTCCTTCATGCAGGCACGGGCCCAGGCAGTCGCCCCCATGGCGGGCGACCTCTCCGCCCGGACCGCGTACGCGGACAGCGAGCGGCACGTTCGAGTGTCCCCTCTCGTCCTGGAGGAGTGGATGCCCGCCTTTCTCTCTCAGTTGGCCGCGCCCGGGGCTCAGTTCGTCCGCGCGACGAACGGTGACGGCTCACCCTTGCTGTATCTGTTCGATCCAGAAAGGGAGTCATTCGCCGAGTTCCTCGTCGACAGCGAGAGCTGGATCGTCCGTCAAGGCGGCCCGGTGGCACTGTGGGACGACGTGGAACGTTCTCTCGTCGCCTGGCAGGACGCCGGGGGGCCGGAGATCGACTCCGTACGGCTCCGCGTGACGCCGGCGTCCCACCGGTACTGGATCGACCGGGCCCCTTCCTTGCGCTGGGAGCACCGGGTCATCTGACCCCCACGCTCCAGGCATGGACGACGAGCCGCAACGAGAAAAGGCCACTGCCCTGCGATATCGCAGGGCAGAAGCCTGGGGCGGCAGACGAGTCGGGCTGTACGCCGGGTTCTGTGCCGCGGGTCCTCGCGGACGTCGCGGCGACGGCCATCCATCTAGGGCCGGCATTACTGCCGGCCTCGTGCGGTCTACCCGCGGACTCGGGCGGGCAGCCCTCAATCGTCCGCGCAGAGACGCCGGGGCGTCTCCTTTTGACCTTGCTCCAGGTGGGGTTTACCTAGCTGCCCAGGTCGCCCTGGGCACTGGTGGTCTCTTACACCACCGTTTCACCCTTACCCGGCACCGAGGCGCCGGGCGGTCTGTTTTCTGTGGCACTGTCCCGCGGGTCACCCCGGGTGGCCGTTAGCCATCACCTTGCCCTGTGGAGCCCGGACGTTCCTCGGGAAGGTCCCCCGAAGGGGTCTTCACGCGGCCGTCCGCCCGGCTCGTCTGCCGTGCCGACCATGTTACCCGCCGTGTCCCCGAGGTGGGCGCCGTGGCCGCCGTCGCCAGGAAGGAGCCCGCCAGGATCAGCGTGAAGGCCGCCACGACGTCCGCCGTCAGCGGCTCGGACAGGAAGGTGACGCCGGCCGCCACCGCCACCGCCGGATTGACGTACGTGAAGACGACCGCCCGGGTCGGGCCCGCCTCCCGGATCAGTTCGAGGAAGACGACGAACGCCAGCGCCGTGCAGATCACGCCGAGGCCCGCCAGGGACGCCAGCGTCGGGGCGTCGGGCAACGTCCCCGGCCAGGTGGCCGCCGCCGCGGGGGCGTAGACCAGGGCCGCCAGGACCAGGCAGGGCGCGATCAGCTGGAGGGTGGGGACCTCGCGGAGGTGGCGGGCCGCGATGAGCGGGGCCACCGCGTAACCCAGCGCGGTGAGCATGACCTCGGTCAGGGACCACGCGTCACCGCCCCTGAGGTGCGGCACGGTCAGCACCGCGACGCCCGCGAGGCCGAGGCCCAGGCCGGTCAGGCGGCGCGGGCCGAGGCGCTCCGTGTCGCCGAAGAAGCGGGCCAGCAGGGCGCCGATGATCGGCACGGCGGCGATGAGCAGCCCCGCCGTGGAGCTGGAGATGCGGCGTTCGGCGTCGGTCAGGGTCCACCACGGGCCGAGGATCTCCACGCAGGCGAAGGCCAGCATGGGGCGCCAGTGCGTCCTCAGTACGCGGAGCAGCCCGCCCTGTCGTACGGCGAAGGGCAGCAGGAGCGCGGCGCCCAGCGCACAGCGGGCGAAGACCACGAAGGACGGGGACAGGTCGCTGTCCACCGCAACTTTGATCATGAAGTACGGGATGCCCCAGAGGACTCCCATGAGCGAGAAGAGGAACCAGCCGCGTGCCGTCATGCGGGCAGTCTCGGCCGCGTCGGCGCTCCCCGTCTTGAACGCTGTTGCGGTCCGACGCTGTCGCGGTACGCCGCCGGGGTCACCCCGAGCACCCTGCGGAACCAGCGCGTCAGATGTGCCTGGTCGGCGAAGCCCACCAGGGCGGCCGCCTCCGCCGGGCGCAGTCCCGCCTCCAGGTGCGCGCGGGCCAGTGTCACGCGGTGCTGGGCGAGCCAGGCGTAGGGCGGCATCCCCGTCGACGTACGGAAGGCGCGCAGGAGTTGGTAGCGGGACAGGCCGAGCGGGGCGGCGAGTTCCGCGAGGGTGGGCGGGGCGAGGAGTTCGTCGGCGAGGCGGTCGCGGACGGCGCGGGTGAGGTGGTCGGCGCCCGGGACGCGGTCGGCGCGGGGGCGCGCGGCGCCGTGTCTGCGGGCGAGGGCGGTGAGCAGCCAGGAGAGCCGGGATTCGGCCTCCAACGGGTCGCCGTGGCCGCCCAGTTCGGTGTGCGCGGCGCGCAGGGCCGCCGCCAGTTCGGGGTCGTCCATGACCGGCTCGGGGAAGTGCGGGGTGGTCGCGGTGCCCTCGGTGAGGAGGGACGGGGCGGGGTACATGGCCCGGTACGCGTAGCCGCCGCTCGCGCCGGGGCCGCCGGTGTGCACCTCGCCGGGGGCGAGGACGACGATGGTGCCGGGTCCGACGTGCAGCTGTCCGCCCCGGTAGTCGATGATCTCGGTTCCGCCGACGCAGACGCCGACGGTGAACTCCGCGTGGTAGTGCGGGGCGTAGCGGTGCCGGTCGAAGCGCGCGGTCAGCAGGTCGAGGCTCTCGCCGCCCGGTCCGAGGGGCGCTCTGGCCCACTGCGCCTGTTCGCGTGGGCGGCCCGCCCGTGCCGTCGTCGTCCGCTCGTTCATGTGCCGCCCGCTCCC
Organism: Streptomyces sp. NPDC031466; assembly: GCF_055581265.1. Lineage (NCBI taxonomy): Bacteria > Bacillati > Actinomycetota > Actinomycetes > Kitasatosporales > Streptomycetaceae > Streptomyces > Streptomyces sp. NPDC031466. Next base: position 185,962 of record NZ_JBVIJT010000002.1, on the reverse strand, counting down.
CCGTGCCGCTCCGCGCGGGCCGACGCCCGCGGGACCTCGACCTCCTTACGGGCGACAACGCCCGCGCGCCCTGCTTCCATGCCGCACCCGCCGGGGTCGGCACCCCCGGGCCGGGACCTCCGGGACATCCGTGAACGCCGTCTCGCGGATCGCGGCGGTCCCCTTCCGCGTCAGGCCGGGGTGAACCGTACCTTCGACGTCGCCGGGTCGGCCTGGGTGAGCCGTACGCGCAGCTGCTCGCCCAGGGGGAGTTCCGTGGGGCCGCCCTCGACGCGGGCCACGATCGCCGGATCGGTCAGCTGCACGGTGCCGACGGCCGGCTGGTGCTCCTTGACGTCCACCACCACCGCGTCGAAGACCTCCCCCACCCGGTCCTTGAGCAGGGCGGCCTCCACGATGTCCACGCACTCGCGCTCCACGGTGTTGCCGCGGCGGGCGCCGTCCGCCATCTCCTTGGGCAGCTCGTCCAGGGCGGCGAGCACCCACTGCGGGACCCCCGCGTCCGCGCAGGCCGCGAGGCACAGCTCGGAGGCGTAGCGGTCCACCAGGCGGCGCAGCGGGGCCGTGCAGTGCGTATAGGGGGCGGCGACGGCGGCGTGCAGGGTGTGCTCGGGGAGTGCGCCGCCGCGGAACGCGGTGTAGCCCGCGCCGCGCAGCAGCGTCGTGCACTCCTGGAGGAACGCGGCGTGGTGGGGGTGCCGGGGGTCGAGGGAGCGGACGAGTTCCGCGTAGGGGACGTGGTGCGGCCAGTCGATGCGCAGGGCCTTGGCGGTGCGGCGCAGACGCCCGACGGCGCCGTCGGGGGCAGTGGGCAGGGTGCGCAGGATGCCCGTACCGGAGTCGATCATCAGCTGGGCGGCGGCCATGCCGGTGAGCAGGGAGATCTGGGCGTTCCAGCCGTCGGCGGGCAGCGGGGCGCGGTAGGCGAGTTCGTACGCTCCGGCGCGCTCGACGATCTCCTGTTCGGGCACGTTGAGGGAGATGCCGCCGCGCTCGACCTCCAGGCGCTCGCGCAGGGTCCCGATGTCCCGCAGCAGGGCGAGCGGCTCCTCCGCGGTGCCGTCGTCGATGGCCCGCTGCACGCCCGCGTAGTCCAGTTTCGCCCGGCTGCGTACGAGGGCACGGCGTACGTCGGTGTGGGTGGCGCGGCCGTCCGCGTCGAGGTCGATCGTCCACAGGACGGCCGGGCAGGTCTGGCCGGGCAGCAGGCTGGCAGCGCCCTCGCTGAGGGCCGCGGGGTGCAACGGGACCTTCTCGTCGGGGAAGTAGAGCGTCGTGACGCGGCGGTGCGCCTCGGCGTCGGTCGGGCCGCCGGGTGTGACGTAGGCGGCGACGTCGGCGATCGCGTACCGCACCCGGAAGCCGCCGCTCCCGCGCCGCGCGAGGTGCATGGCCTGGTCCAGGTCGACGGAGGCGGGCGGGTCGATGGTGAACAGGGGGATGTCCGTGGCGTCGCGGTCCGGGAGCCGGGGTGCGGCGGCGGCCTGTTCCGCCTCGGCGAGGACGTCGGCCGGGAAGGCGTCGGGCACGTCGAGTGCCGTACGCAGTTCGCGCAGCGCGGCCCGCAACGGAGCCTCCGCTGCGCCGGTCACATGGAGCTGGCGGCGGGGCATGCCCCGAGCGTAGGGCGCCACGGACGGCTCGGCACCCCGTGCGGGCGGTCCGGTTCACGTGGGCGGGGCGGGCATCCCGGCTTGTGTGGGGGTGGCCGGGACCTGCCAGGCGCTCCGGCTCACGCGGCCCCGGCGAGGCCCCCCGCCCGCGCGGACCCGGCAGGCGCTCGTGCCCCCGTAACCTTTTACGCGTCCCCCGTCACCCTCGTACCGCTCAAGGAGTCCGATCGTGCTCGTCCTGCTGCCGCCGTCCGAAGGCAAGGCCTCTTCGGGGCGGGGCGCCCCGCTCAAGTTCGAGGCCCTGTCGTTGCCGGGGCTCGCGGAGGCGCGTCGGGCGGTGTTCGACGAGCTGGTCGAGCTGTGCGCCGCCGACGAGGAGAAGGCGCGGGACGTGCTCGGGCTGAGCGAGGGGCTGCGGGGCGAGGTCGCCAAGAACGCCGGGCTGCGCACGGCGGGGGCGCGTCCCGCCGGGGAGATCTACACCGGCGTGCTGTACGACGCGCTGGACCTCGCCTCTCTGGACGCCGCCGCCAAGCGCCGCGCCGCCCGTTCCCTGCTCGTCTTCTCGGGGCTGTGGGGTGCCGTCGGCGTCAGCGACAAGATCCCCTCCTACCGCTGCTCGATGGGCGTGAAACTGCCGGGCCTCGGCGCCCTCGGCGCGTACTGGCGTGCGCCGATGGCCGACGTCATGCCCGAGGCGGCGGGCGACGGGCTCGTACTGGACCTGCGGTCGTCGGCGTACGCGGCGGCGTGGAAGCCGAAGGGCGAGGTGGCCGGGCGGACCGCGACCGTGCGGGTGCTGCACGCGCAGCTGGTCGACGGGGTGGAGAAGCGGTCCGTGGTCTCCCACTTCAACAAGGCCACGAAGGGCCGGATCGTACGGTCCCTGCTGGCGACCGGCGCGCAGCCGAAGGACCCGGCGGAACTGGTCGAGGTGCTGCGGGAGCTGGGGCACGTGGTGGAGGCACAGGCGCCGGCGAGGGCGGGGAAGCCCTGGGCGTTGGATGTGGTGGTGCGGGACATCCACTGAGGCCGGCCCCCGGACGCCCGGCGTCGGGCGTCGGGCGTCGGGCGTGTTGCAGCATGCGCAACGGGCTTTGCGCATGTTGTGGAACCCGGGGCAGGATTCCGGCATGCCGTTTGCGAAGCCCTCTGTCCTCGATCTCGCTCCCGTCGTGCCCGTGGTCGTCGTCGACGATCTCGATGACGCCGTGCCGATGGCACGGGCCCTGGTGGCCGGCGGGCTGCCCGCGATCGAGGTGACGCTGCGGACGCCCGTCGCGCTCGACGCGATCCGGGCCATCGCCGCCGAGGTGCCGGACGCGGTCGTCGGCGCCGGGACCGTGATCGGCGCGCGGAACGTGGCCGACGCCACGGCGGCCGGTGCCCGCTTCCTCGTCAGTCCGGGCTGGACGGACACGCTGCTGGAGGCCATGCGGGGGTCGGCGGTGCCGTTCCTGCCCGGGGTCTCCACGACCTCGGAGGTCGTGGCGCTGCTCGAACGCGGCGTCACGGAGATGAAGTTCTTCCCCGCGGCGGCGGCCGGCGGCACCGCCTATCTGAAGTCCCTCGGCGGCCCGCTCCCCCAGGCCCGCTTCTGCCCGACCGGCGGCATCACGGCGGGCACCGCGCCCTCGTACCTCGCGCTGGGCAACGTCGGCTGCGTGGGCGGCAGTTGGATGCTCCCCGCCGACGCCGTCGCCGCGCGGGACTGGGCCCGCGTCACGTCCCTGGCGCGCGAGGCCGCCGCCCTGCGCCGAGCCCGGCCGTGAGAGGGCTAGCGCAGGTGCGAGGTGTCGTTCAGGAGGCGCAGCGAGGCGTTGCCGTCGGCGTAGTACGCCACCGCGGACACCGAGGCCGCCGCGAGTTCCATGCGGAAGAGGGACTCCGGCGGGGCGCCGAGCGCGAGGCGCACCAGCGTCTTGATGGGCGTGACGTGGGTGACGAGCAGGACGGTGCGGCCCGCGTACGCCTTGGTCAGCCGGTCGCGTGCGGCCGCGACCCGGTGGGCGACCGCCGCGAACGACTCGCCGCCCGGCGGCGCCGCCTCCGGTGAGGCCAGCCAGGCGGTCAGCTGCTCGGGGTCCCGCTCGCGCACCTCGCCGAAGGTCAGCCCCTCCCACGCACCGAAGTCCGTCTCGCGCAGGCCCTCCTCGATACGGACGTCGAGTCCGAGGCGGGCGGCAACGGTGTGGGCGGTCTCCTGGCAGCGTCTGAGGGGCGAGGAGACGACGGCCTGGATGGTGCCGCGCGCGGCGAAGGCGGCCGCGGCGCGGCGCGCCTGCTCGCGCCCCACGTCCGACAGGGACGGGTCGGAGCCGCCGCTGCCGGAGAACCGCTTCTGGGGCGTGAGCGCGGTCTCGCCGTGCCGCAGCAGTACGAAGGTGGCGGGCGCCCCGAGGTCGGCGGGGGCCGCCCAGCCGACGGGCGGTGTCCGCGCGGCACTGCTCGCCGCCCGCCGATCGGCCCTCTCCCCGGCGCCAGCAGGGGTCCCCCCGGCCGCGTCAGCCGCAGCGGTCACGTCGGCCGCATCGGTCGCGCGGGTCGCGCCAGTCACGTCGGTCGCGCCAGCCGCATCGGTCACGTCGGTCACGCCGGTCACGTCAGCCGCGTCGGTCACGTCAGTCGCATCGTTCGCGTCAGCCACGTCGGTCACGCTGGCCCCATCAGGCCGATCAGGCCCGTCAGGCCCCTCGGCCCCGCTGGTCGCGGCCCTTACGTCGGCCGCGACCGTCGCAACGGGCGGAGCCTGCGTCCCGTCCATACGGGAGACGGGCGGAGCCTGCGCCCCGTCCATACGGGAGACGAGCGAGGCCAAGGCCTCGGGGCCGGACGTGCCCGCCCCCCACGCCTCCGCGAGGGCCGCCCGCGCCTTGGCCGCGCCCGCTGCCGCGTCCCCCGGGGGGCCCGACGGCCCGGGCGCCGCGGCTGCCGTCCGCGCGGCGCCGGCGTCGAGGTCCGCCGTGGACGTCGACGGCGACCACCGCTCGCCCCGCTTGCCCGCGTCCATCGCCTCGTTCGCGAGCCGGTCCGCGTGCTTGTTGCGCTCGCGCGGGATCCACTCGTACGTCACCTGGGACGGCGGGAAGACCCGCGCGGCCTCGGCGGCGAGCGGCTTCATGGCGGGGTGCTTGATCTTCCAGCGGCCCGACATCTGCTCGACGACGAGCTTGGAGTCCATGCGGACCCGCACCGAGGCCGCCGGATCCAGCCGGTGGGCCGCCTTCAGGCCGGCCACCAGGCCCTTGTACTCCGCGACGTTGTTCGTCGCGACGCCGATGTACTCCGCGGCCTCCATCAGGGTCTCCCCCGTGGCCGCGTCGATGACCACGGAGCCGTAGCCGGCGGGCCCCGGGTTGCCCCGGGAGCCGCCGTCGGCCTCGACGATGAACTCGCGCACGGCCGGCGGTCCCTACAGGCCGGACTCGGACGTACGGATCAGGATGCGGCGGCAGTTCTCGCAGCGCAGGACGGTGTCCGGGGAGGCCGCCTTCACTTCGTTGACCTCGGTGATGTTGAGCTCCAGGCGGCAGCCCTCGCAGCGCCGCTGGTAGAGCTTGGCCGCGCCGACGCCGCCCTGCTGCCCGCGGAGCTTGTCGTAGAGCTTGAGCAGGTCGGCCGGGATCGAACCCGCCACGACCTCGCGCTCCTTGGTGACCGTCGCGGCCTCGCCGTCCAGCTCCTCGAACGCGGCGTCCCTGCGGCCCGTCGCGTCGTCGATCTTCGACTGGACGGAGGAGACCCGTCCGGTCAGCTCGGCGACCCGCTCCTGCGCGGACTCGCGGCGCTCCATGACCTCCAGGACGACGTCCTCCAGGTCACCCTGGCGCTTGGCGAGGGAGACGATCTCCTTCTGGAGGTTCTCCAGGTCCTTGGGGGAGGTGACCGCGCCGGAGTCCAGGCGCTGCTGGTCGCGGTTGGCGCGCTGGCGGACCTGGTCGACGTCCTGCTCCGCCTTGGTCTGCTCGCGGGCGCAGTCGCTCTCCTCGGTCGTCGCGGCGACGAGCAGGTCGCGCAGCTGCGTCAGGTCCTTGGTCAGCGAGTCGATCTCGTCGTGCTCGGGCAGCGACCTCTTCTTGTGCGCGAGCTGCTGGAGACGCGTGTCCAGGGTCTGGAGGTCGAGAAGGCGGATCTGGTCGGCGGGCGCGGCGTTCAGTTGGGGGCTCCTGTGGATTGAGAGGTGTGCGAGGGGGTGGACGCCGCGTGGGCGGTCCAGGGGTCGGTGACCGTGTGCGAGACGTGGACGCGAAGTCCCCATCCGTTCCGGTCGGAGATCTCGTCGAGCTGGGCTGCGGCCAGCTCGCACCAGGGCCACTCGGTGGCCCAGTGGGCGGCGTCGAGCAGCGCGAGCGGCGTGCGCTCGCGGGCCTCGGACGCCGGGTGGTGGCGCAGGTCGGCGGTGAGGAAGGCGTCCACTCCCGCGGCGCGTACGTCGTCGAAGAGGCTGTCGCCGGAGCCGCCGCTGACCGCGATGGTCCTGATCGGGGTGTCCGGGTCGCCCGCGACGCGGATGCCCTGCGCGGTGGCGGGCAGCCGCTTGGCCGCGTGCTCGGCGAGTTCGGCGAGGGTCAGCGGGTGGTCGAGCTCGCAGATCCTGCCGAGTCCGCGGCGGCCCTGCCGGTCGGCGGGGTCCGGCACGAGGGGGCGTACGACCCGCAGGTCGAGGGCGCCCGCGAGCGCGTCGGAGACGCCGGGGTCGGCGCGGTCGGCGTTGGTGTGCGCGACGTGCAGGGCGATGTCGTGCTTGATGAGGTCGTGGACGACGCGGCCCTTGAAGGTGGACGCCGCGACCGTCGTCGTGCCGCGCAGGTAGAGCGGGTGGTGGGTGACCAGGAGCTGGGCGCCGAGGCGCACCGCCTCGTCGGCGATCTCCTGGACCGGGTCGACGGCGAAGAGGACCCGGGAGACCTCCGCGTCGGGGTCTCCGCAGACCGTGCCGACCGCGTCCCAGCTCTCGGCCAGATCGGCGGGCCACAGGGCGTCGAGGGAGGCGATGACTTCAGACAGACGGGGCACGGGGAAAGGCTACCTTCCCGCCGTGACCGGCAGGTCTCCCGTGACGGACCGTGCCCGGACACCCACGCAGGGGTGGAGTGCACAGCCACCCCCCGCTTCTCAGGCGAACCGGGACATCTCCACCCTTCCGTGTGAAGCGGACGGCCACCCATGCCACGCCAGTGCGGACGAAACTAGCTTCAGGTCCGGAGGTGGCACCGAAACGATGACAGCGGCAACGATCACGGTGGACGGTTCCTACGCGGCGCGGCTCGCCAGGCGGGGCGAATCGTGGTTCCCCGAGCGCTGGACGCTCGACTCCCCCGAGCCCTACGTGGTGCCGCTGGCCGGCCACCAGCCCGAGGAGCCCGGCACCGAAGTGCTGCCGATGTCCGACGGCCGCGTCCTCATCCACCGGCTGGTGGACGGACGGCACGCCTTCGCGCTGCTCTACCCGACGGGCCCGGAGACCGGCGAGGTGCCGCTCGGCTCCGTGGAGTGCCAGGGCACCCTGCGGCTGCTGCCGCCCGCCCCCTGCGGGACCCGCGCCTACGCCCTCGCGGTCGGCGCCCGCTCGACGGACGTCTGGCTGGTGGCGGGCGGCTCGTTCGGGCCCGAGCATGTCGCCGAGGTGCCGGGGCGCTGCTCGGGCGGCGTCTGGCTGGACCGCCCGGGGCGCCTGCTCGCCCTGGACCGGGAGTACGGCGGCAACGTCAAGACGGTGGCGGTCGATCTGGAGCGCGGCGGCGAGGTCTCGCCGCTGCTCCAGATCACCGAGGAGAGCGACGACCGGCTGCTGCTCGCCGACGCCGACAGCGGCCTGCTCCTCATCCGCTCGAACGCGCCGGGCCACGACCGACTGGGCTGGGGCGTGCTGGGCAGCGCCCTGCCGGTGCGCTTCCCGGAATCGCTGCGACTGGCGGACTGCGCGGTGACGCCGTTCGCGATCCAGCCGGGGCAGACGCTCCTGCCCGAGGGCTGCGCGGTGGCGCTGCGGATCGACGGCGCGGCCGGCACCTGGCTCGGCGTCTGGCGGCCCGCCGAACGGCGCCTTCGTCAACTGCGCGCCCCCGAGGGCTGGTTGGCCGGTTCGGGGCGGTGGACGAAGGACGGCGAGCTGCACCTTCCCTTTGCGACGCATGCGGTGCCCTGCGGTGTCGCGCGGCTCCCCGCGCCCGCGCAGGCCCCTCCCGGAGCGACGCGGATCGAGCCGGCACCGCCCACCCCGACCCGGCCCGTCCCGTTGCAGCAGGCACCCCTGACCGGCCGGGTGGCGGCCGGTTAGACTCGCTCGGTTGTACGAAGGATCTTCTTACGGGGTGAGTAACGAGATGTCGACCGAGACCGGTACGGAGACGCAGTGGGACACCGAGCGGTGGCAAGGGGCGCACGCCGCCTCGCAGACCGGCGCCCACTCCGGCGCGGGTAGGCACCGGGGTCCGGTGGCCGAGCACGACGAGGCCACGGCGCCGCGGGGCCGCCACCGCAGGCAGCCTGCGGATTCCTGAGCGACGCGTCGCGCCGTGACCCGCGGCGCCTCGCGCAGAAGTCCCGCTCCCCTGCCGCCACGAGCGGCGCGGGGGCGGGACTTTCCCGTCGCCGCCCCCCTTCCCTCGCCCTTTTGTTCAGCTCCTTTTGAGCCCGAGGACCTCGGCGGCCGCGAATGTCTCGTTCGGCGGGCGGTCCGCGTAGTACGGCGTGAGCAGCTCGTCCAGCTCGTCGTACGTGAACGCCTCCTTCGCCGCGTCGAACTTCGCCGCCACCTTGGGGCGTTCGACGATCGCGACCATGCCGCCGTGCACGACGAGCAGCTGGCCGTTGACCCTGGCGGCGGCGGGTGAGGCGAGGTAGCCCACCAGGGGCGGGACATGTTCGGGGGAGAGCGGGTCGAGGCGGCCGTCGGACGGCTCCTGGAAGCCCCGGAAGACGTCCTCGGTCATGCGGGTCCGCGCTCGGGGGCAGATCGCGTTGGCCGTCACGCCGTACTTGGCGAGCGCCAGCGCGGTCGACGTCGTCAGACCGACGATGCCGCCCTTGGCCGCCGCGTAGTTGGGCTGGCCCGCCGATCCGGCGAGGAAGGCCTCCGAGGAGGTGTTGACGATCCGCCCGTACACCGGCCCGCCCGCCGCCTTGGAGCGCTCGCGCCAGTGGGCGGACGCGAAGCGGGTGGTGTTGAAGTGGCCCTTGAGGTGGACACGGACGACCGAGTCCCACTCGTCCTCGCTCATCGAGAAGATCATCCGGTCCCGCAGGATGCCCGCGTTGTTGACGAGGATGTCCAGCTTCCCGTACGCCTCGATCGCCGACTCCACCAGGGCGTGCGCCTGTCCGTGGTCGGCGACGTCGCCGGTGTGGGCGACGGCGTGCCCGCCCACGGCCCGGATCTGCTCGGCGACCTCCTCGGCGGGCGCCGCCGACGCCTCGCCGGAGCCGTCGCGGCCCGGCCGCCCGAAGTCGTTCACGACGACGCTCGCGCCGAGCCGGGCCAGTTCCAGGGCCTCGGCGCGCCCCAGCCCGCGCCCCGCGCCGGTGACGATCGCGGCCAGGCCCTCAAGTGGCAGTGACATCCTTGTCCTCCCAGATCCCGTATGGCCCCTCAGATCCCTTGCGGCCCCTCAGACCTCGTACGCCTCCCAGATCTCGTACGGCCTCTCAGATCTCGATGCACGTGCGCAGGGCGGTCCCGGTGCGCATCTGCTCCAGGGCCTCGTTGATCTCGCCGAGCCGCACGCGGTGCGTGATCATGTGCTCCAGGTCGATGCGGCCCGCCCGCCACAGCGCGATGGCCCGCTCGTACGACCGCAGGACGTCGCCCCCGCCGTACAGGGAGGGCAGGATCCGCTTCTCGTCGAAGAACAGCTCGAACATGTTGAGCCGCAGGTGGTCGTCCATGGCCCCGGCGCCGACGACGCACAGCGTGCCGCCGCGCCGCGTCGCCTCGTACGCCGTGCGGGCCGTGGCGGACCTGCCGACGACCTCGAAGACGTAGTCGAAGCCCTCACCGCCGGTGATCCGCTGCTTGGCGTCCGTCAGCTCCTCGGGGGCGACGGCCTCCGTCGCGCCGAACCCGAGAGCGGCCTCGCGGCGCGAGGCGACCGGGTCGACCGCGACGATCTGGGCCGCGCCCTTGAGTCGGGCGCCCTGGATCGCGGAGACGCCGACGCCGCCGCAGCCGATGACGGCGACCGACGAACCGGCCGCCACGTCGGCGGTGTTGATGGCCGCGCCGAGCCCCGTCGTCACCCCGCAGCCGATGAGGGCCGCGATGTCGAAGGGCACGTCGTCGGGGATCGGCACGGCGCACCCGGCGGCCACCACGACCTCCTCGGTGAACGTGCCGGTGCCCGCGAAGCCGAAGACGTCTCCCCCGGGGCGCCTGAAGTTGGGGGTGCCCGCGTTCAGGAAACCGGCGAGGCACAGATGGGTCTCGCCGCGCCTGCATGCGGGGCAGGCGCCGCACGCGGGCAGCCAGCAGATCAGCGCCCGGTCCCCCGGCGCGAGGCCCCGCACGCCGTCGCCCACCTCGATGATCTCGCCGGCGCCCTCGTGGCCGGGGACGAAGGGCGCGGGCTGCGGCAGCACGCCGCTCATCGCGGAGACGTCGGAGTGGCACAGGCCGGTGGCCCGGACCCGGATGCGTACCTTGCCGGGGCCGAAGCCCAGCGCCTCGACGTCGTCGAGGACCTCCAGCTTGTCCTGGCCTATCTCGTGCAGTACGGCTGCGCGCATGGCGCGGCCTCCTCTCGTACGAAGAAGACTCGGTGAAGCCGGTACGGCTGGTGAAGCCGGTGGCCTGACAGGGGGTCAGGCGTACTCGACGACGGTGTCGGCGAGGACCGGCGCGTCGTCCCGCTCGACCGACGTGACCGCCGCCGCCACGCGGCCCTCGCCCCGCCACACGCGGATCCGCAGGGTCTCGCCGGGGAAGACGATCCCGGTGAAGCGCGTGCTGTACCCGCGCACCCGGGACACGTCGCCGCCGAGCAGGGTGTCGACGACGGCCTTGAGCGTCATGCCGTAGGTGCACAGGCCGTGCAGGATCGGCCTGTCGAATCCGGCGAGCCTCGCGAACTCGGGGTCGGCGTGCAGCGGGTTCCAGTCGCCGGAGAGGCGGTAGAGCAGCGCCTGGTCCTCGCGGACGGGCCGCTCGACCACCAGGTCGGGCTCGCCCTGCGGGGCGGGCGGGCGATCGGCGGGGCCGCGGTCGCCGCCGAAGCCGCCTTCGCCGCGTACGTAGATCTGCGCGTCGCTCGTCCACAGCGGGCCCTCGGCGTCGGCGGCCTCGGTGCGCAGGACGAGGACCGCGGCCTTGCCCTTGTCGTACACCGCGGCGACCCGGGACGTGGAGAGCGCCTCGCCCCGGACGGGAAGGGGGCGGTGCAGGGTGAGGGCCTGGCCGCCGTGCAGCACCGCGGCCAGGTCCACCTCGATGCCGGGCGCGGACAGCCCGCCGACCACGCCCATGCCGGCGCCCGCGACGGTGGCGAAGCTGGGCAGGACGTGCAGCCGGGACTCCAGGGTGTAGCGCAGTTCGGCGGGATCGGTGGCGGGCAGGCCCGCGCCCAGACCCAGGTGGTAGAGCTGGACGTCCTTGTGGTCCCAGGCGATCTCGGTCGTCCGGGGTTCGGCGGCCACGGCCTTCGCGGCGTCAATGGGCATGGGGTGGCGACTCCTTGGGCTCCTGGGCCGACGGCGGAAGACCTCGGTGCGGCCGTCCGCACCGTCGACCGCACCGAGGCCGCAACCGGGCCGTTCTAGAACGCGTTCCAGTCCGGCGTCCCATGTATAGCCGAGGCGCGGGGAGTTGGGAAGGCCGCTGACAGCACGTCAGGTCCGTCGGGTATCGGTGACTTTTGTCCCGGCCGGGCCGGCACAGGCGTACCGGCCGAGTCGGGACAACCGCACCTGCCGCCGCCGCGCCCCGCTCCGTACCGTCGTCACCATGAGAACGACATCCCAGGACACGCCCGGCCGGCCGGCCCGCACCCCGCGGTTCTTCGGCCGGGAGGCCGGCGCGGGGAGCCGGCTCGCCCGCTTCCGCGCCCATGCCCGCGCCCGGAAGAAGTGCGGCCGCGCCGGGCCCGAGGAGCTGGGCCCGCCCAACGGCTTCGCGATGCTGCCCTGGCTCCTGATGGGCATGGGCTCCTTCTCCAACCTCCTCCAGGGCAGGACACCGAACCCCTGGATCGGCGCCCTCGGCCTGCTCGCCTTCAACTCCCTGTACGTCACCGTCGTCTTCCGGGCCTTCGTCAAGGAGGCGCGGCAGGCCCGGCGGACGCGGTGGCTGCTCGCCGGGCTCACCGCGATCACCCTGGGCCTCGCCCTCGGCTACGGCGGGAGCTGGCTGATGTTCTTCCCCCTGCTGGGCCTGGCCACCGGCTCGGTGCTGCGGGGCCGGCAGCTCGCCCCGGCGGCCTTCGGCCTGAGCGTCGCCGCGGCGGTCGTCGGCGGGGTGCGCGAAGGCTGGGAGGCGACCGGCATCGCGTACGGCACGTTCTTGTCCGTGATGGTGACGGCGGCGATCCTCGCCCTGTCGGAGACCGTCAAGGACCTGCGCGCCGCCCGCGAGGAGCTGGCCCGCGCCGCCGTCGAGAAGGAACGCCTGCGCTTCTCCCGCGACCTGCACGACCTGCTCGGGCACACGCTCTCGGTGATCGTCGTCAAGGCGGAGGCCACCCGGCGCCTGGCCCCCCGCGACCTGGACGCGGCGCTCGGCCAGGTCACCGACATCGAGTCCGTCGGACGGCAGGCGCTCACCGAGATCCGCGAGGCCGTCACCGGCTACCGCGAGGGCAGCCTCGCCACCGAACTCGACCGTGCCCGCGACCTCCTGGAGGCCGCCGGCGTCGAGGCGGCCGTCCGCCAGTCGGGGCCGCCGCTCGCCCCGCCGACGGCGGCACTGCTCGGCTGGGTGGTGCGCGAGTGCGCCACCAACGTCGTACGGCACGCCGGGGCCACCCGCTGCGAGATCGAGGTCTTCGGCGGCGCCGGGCAGGCCCGCCTGGTGATCGCCGACGACGGGCGCGGCGAGGCAGCGGGGCCGCCCGGCAGTGGGCTGAAGGGCCTGGCCGAACGGCTCGCGGCGGCGGGCGGCTCCCTCACCTCGGGCCCGGTGGCCGGATCAGGCTTCCGGGTGACGGCCGTGCTGCCGGTCACCGAGCCGGATCCGGCCACCGGAACCGTCCGTCAGAAACAGATCGTGGCGGACGGGGTGGCGTAGAGGTCCCGGTAGCAGGGCGGCAGGTCGCTCTCGCCCAGGGAGTTGACGGCGCTGACGACGTACTTGGGCCGGTCCTGCCTCTCCTGCGGGTAGCCGGGGCCGGCGTCGGCGACCGCGGTGGCCGCGCCGCCGAGCAGGGAGGTGGCGGCCAGTGCCAGGGCGGCGAGTGCGGTCCGTGAACGCATGATTCCTCCAGTGGGAAGCAAGGGAAAGGTCACCCAGCACCCTGGCGGTCGGCGCCGCCCGCCGGCCTCGGGCACACGGGAGGTCACCCGATCGCCCCGCGCGTCTCACCCGAGTGACCCCGGCGCGGCCGGTCTGCCGTCACCCGCCCGCCTCGCCGTCCGCCCTATCCTCTTCCCGTGACAGAGATGCCCCGGGACCACCGCCCGGCGAAATCCGTGAGAGTCCTGCTCGCCGAGGACCAGGGCATGATGCGCGGCGCGCTCGCGCTGCTGCTCGGCATGGAGGAGGACATCGAGGTCGTCGCCCAGGTCGGCGCGGGCGACCTCATCGTGGACGCGGCCCTGACCACCCGTCCCGACGTGGCGCTGCTGGACATCGAGCTGCCGGGCCGCAGCGGCCTGGACGCCGCCGCCGACCTGCGCGAGGAGTGCCCCGACTGCCGGGTCCTGATCCTCACCACGTTCGGCAGGCCCGGGTATCTGCGCCGCGCCATGGAGGCGGGCGCCGTCGGCTTCCTCGTCAAGGACGGTCCCGTCGAGGACCTGGCCGAGGCGATCCGCCGGGCGCTGCGGGGCGAGACCGTCGTCGACCCGGGGCTCGCCGCGGCCGCGCTGAGCGCCGGCCCCAGCCCGCTGACCGGCCGGGAGACGGACGTGCTCAAGGCGTCGGTGGACGGCGCCACGGTCGCCGACATCGCGGGCGAGCTGTGCCTGTCGGAGTCGACCGTGCGGAACTACCTCTCCGCGGCCATCGGCAAGACGGGCACCCGCAACCGCATGGAGGCGGTACGGGAGGCCCGGCAGCGCGGCTGGCTCTAGACCGGCGCAGGCGCTACTCGGAGGCCTGGGCCGCCCGCTTCGTCCCCGGCATCCACAGCAGCAGGACCACCACGCCCGCCAGCAGGATGAACCCGCTCGTGCGGAACGCCATGGCGTAGCCGTCCGTCAGGGCCTGGCGCGAGGTCGAGCCGTCCATCTGGGCGGCGGCCACCGTGGAGAGCACCGCGAGGCCGAGCGCGCCGCCCATCGTGCGGGAGGTGTTGACCAGGCCCGAGACGAGTCCGGCGTCGCCCGGCGCCGCCCCGGAGGTGGCCAGCGAGGCGAGCGGGGTCGTGGCGAGGCCCGCGCCGAACATCATCACGATGCCGGGCAGCATGATCGAGGTGACGTACGACCCGTCGACGGTCATCGTCGACTGCCAGCCGAAGCCGGCGGCGGCCACCACGATGCCGAGCACGGAGACGTTCTTCGCGCCGAGCACCGGCATCACGCGCGGCGCCAGCATCGAGCCGAGGACGATGGTGAGGGAGGACGGGATGAGGGCGAGGCCGGCCGTCAGCGGGGAGTAGCCGAGGACGTTCTGGGCGTAGAGCGTCATGAACATCCACATGGCGAACATTCCGGCGCCGCACACGAACATCGCGGCGTTCGCCGCCGACACCGAGCGCACCCGGAACAGCTTCAGCGGCATCAGCGGCACCTTGGTGCGCGCCTCCACCACGAGGAAGGCGCCGAGCAGCGCGAGCCCGGCCGCGAGCGGCACCAGCGTCGCGGCCGCCGTCCAGCCCTTCTCCTCGGTCTGCACGATGCCGTACGCGAGGGTGGCGAGCCCGGCGGTGACGAGCACCGCGCCCGGCACGTCGAGGCGGCGGGCCTGTCCCGCCCTGCTCTCGGTGAGCCAGGCCAGGCCCGCGACGATCACCAGCGCGCCGATCGGTACGTTGATCAGGAGCACCCAGCGCCAGGAGAGCAGGTCGGTCAGGACCCCGCCGACCAGGCCGCCGGCCGCGCCGCCGCCCGCGCCGACCGCGGACCAGACGCCGATCGCCCGTATCCGGGCCGGGCCCTCGGGCACCGCGGAGGTCAGGATCGTCAGCGTCGAGGGCGCGAGGACCGCGGCGCCCAGTCCCTGCACGGCCCGCGCCACGAGGAGCTGCCAGTCGGCCTGCGCGAGGCCGCCGCCGAGCGAGGCGGCGGTGAACAGGCCGAGGCCGAGGAGGAACATCCGCTTGCGTCCGAAGAGGTCGCCGGCCCGCCCGCCGAGCAGCATGAAGCCCGCGAAGGCGATGGAGTAGGCGTTGACGACCCACTGGAGTCCGATGGCGCTCATGCCGAGGTCGGCCCGCATCGAGGGCAGCGCGGTGTTGACCACCGACACGTCGAGGACGACCAGGAACTGGCCGGCACAGGCGGTGAGCAGGACCGCCCACACCGGCACGGGCCTTTTGGGCGGGGCGGGGGCGGATGCGGTGGTGTAAGCGGTGGAGGGCGTCTGGACCATGACAGCCATCCTCTCAAGCGCCGCGAGCGGACGGCATCGGATATTGGCTGCATGCGTCCGGGTCCAAGGCCCTAGGTCTTGAGGGCCCCACGCCCCTGGGCCCGTCCGACGATTCCCGTCCGCCTACCGCCGCAGCAGCGTCACCACCGCCGCGCCGCCGAGGCCGATGTTGTGCGCGAGGCCCACCCGGGCGCCGGTGACCTGCCGGGCCCCGGCCTCGCCGCGCAGCTGCCACGTCAGCTCCGCGATCTGCGCGATGCCCGTCGCGCCGAGCGGGTGGCCCTTGGAGATCAGGCCGCCGGAGGGGTTCACGACCCAGCGTCCGCCGTACGTCGTCGCGCCGCTCTCCACCAGCTCGCCCGACTCGCCGGGCGCGCACATGCCGAGCGCCTCGTACGTCAGGAGTTCGTTGACGGAGAAGCAGTCGTGCAGCTCGATGACGTCCACGTCCTCGATGCCGAGCCCCGCCCGCTCGTGGGCCAGCCGCGCCGCCTCCCGCGACATCGGCTGCCCGACCACGTCGACGCAGGAGCCGGAGGCGAAGGACTCCCCGGTGTCGGTGGTCATCGCCTGGGCCGTGATCTCCACGGCCCGCTCCGCCAGGCCGCGGCGCTCCACGAACCGTTCGGAGGCGACGACCGCGGCGGCCGCGCCGTCCGAGGTCGGGGAGCACTGGAGCCGGGTGAGCGGCCGGTGGACGGTCTTGGCCGCGAGGACCTCGTCCACGGTGTACACGTCCTGGAACTGGGCGTACGGGTTGTTCGCCGAGTGCCGGTGGTTCTTGGCGCCGACCGCGGCCAGCTGCGCCTCGGTCGTGCCGTACCTCTCCATGTGCTCGCGGGCGGCGTCGCCGAAGATCTGCGCGGTGGGCGGGGTCGTGTCGAAGCCGTGCCGGGCGGCCATGATCCCGTAGTGGCGGGCGACCGGGGACGTCTTGAAGTCGCCCTCGCCGCCGCCCCCGAGCGAGCCGCGCGCCATCTTCTCGAAGCCGAGCGCCAGCACGCAGTCCTCCAGACCGCCCTCGACGAACTGCCGGGCCGTCATCAGCGCGGTGGACCCGGTGGCGCAGTTGTTGTTCACGTTGTAGACGGGGATGCCGGTCAGACCCAGTTCGTAGACGGCGCGCTGCCCGGCGGTCGAGGGCTGGAAGCAGTGGCCGACGCAGGCCTGCCCGATGGCGTCGTAGGCGATGCCGGCGTCCTGAAGGGCCTTGGTGCCGGCTTCCTTCGCCATGTCCCAGTACTGCCACTCGCGCGTCCCGGGCTTCTCGAACCGGGTCATTCCGACGCCGACGACATAGCTCTTCACGAAGCGCTCTCCTTCGGTCACGGGAGCGCGACAGAGTAGAACACGTTCCATTCCGGCGGAAGGTCGGACGCGCCGCCGATCCGGAGCGTCCGGGGATCCAAGGCCTGCCGGAGCACCCGGGTGAGGGGCCGGTCAACAGGAGGTCAAGAGTTCCCCTCGTACGACAGTCATCGGAATAGTCGCCCGGGGAGACAAGTTCGAGCTACACGTATCTCCTGCCCGACCGACCCCCGCCGGGTCCGACTTCCGCCTCGGAGGCCCCACGCAATGTCGATGACGACGACCCACCCACGCGGCATACGCGGAGTCGTCCCCGTACTCGCCTTCTCCGGCATCGTCGTCGCGGTGATGCAGACCCTGCTCGTGCCGGTGATCAAGGACCTGCCGGCCCTGCTGGACACCGCCCCCTCGAACGCCACCTGGGTCATGACGTCCACGCTCCTCGCGGGCGCCGTCGCCACCCCGATCATGGGGCGCCTCGGCGACCTCTACGGCAAGCGCAGGATGCTGCTCGCCAGCCTCGCCGTGATGGTCGTCGGCTCGCTGGTCTGCGGTTTCACCGACGATCTGCTCGTGATGATCGTCGGCCGCGCGCTCCAGGGCTTCGCCATGGGCGCCATCCCGCTCGGCATCGGCCTGATGCGCGACCAGCTGCCCCGCGAGAAGCTCGGCTCCGCGATGGCCCTGATGAGCTCCTCCATCGGCGTCGGCGGCGGTCTCGCGCTGCCGCTCGCCGCGCTCACCGCGCAGCACGCCGACTGGCACGCCCTGTTCTTCGGCGCCGCGGGCCTCGGCGTCCTCGCGATGCTGCTGACCGTCGTCTTCGTGCCGGAGAGCCCGATGCGGGCCGAGGGCACCTTCGACGTGCTCGGCGCGATCGGCCTCTCGGCGGGGCTCGTGCTCTTCCTGCTGCCCATCACCAAGGGCAGCGACTGGGGCTGGACCTCGGGCACCACGCTCGGCCTGTTCGCCGCCGCGGCCGTCGTCCTGCTCCTGTGGGGCGTGATGGAGCTGCGCGTCACGGCGCCGCTGGTGGACCTGCGCACCACCGCCCGCCGCTCGGTGCTCTTCACCAACCTCGCCTCGATCATGGTCGGCGTCGCCTTCTACGCCGTCTCGCTCGTCCTGCCGCAGCTGCTCCAGCTGCCCGCCGCCACCGGCTACGGCCTCGGGCAGTCGATGGTCGTCGCGGGTCTGTGCGTGATGCCGCTCGGCCTGACGATGATGTTCACCGCGCCGGTCTACGCCCGCCTCTCGGCGAAGTACGGCCCGAAGACGACCCTCATCCTCGGCATGCTGATCATCGCGGTCGGCTACGGCGCGGGCCTCGGCCTGATGAGCGCCGCCTGGCAGACCATCGTCATCGCGGTGGTCCTCGGCGCGGGCATCGGCCTCGCCTACTCCTCGCTGCCCGCGCTCATCATCGGCTCCGTCGACCCGTCCGAGACGGGTGCGGCCAACGGCCTCAACACCCTGATGCGCTCGATCGGCACCTCGGTGTCCTCCGCCGTGATCGGCATGGTCCTCGCCAACACCGCGGACCACGTCGGCGGCGTCGCCGTGCCCACCATGCACGGCTTCCGCGTCTCCTTCCTGATCGCGACGGGCGCGGTCGTCATCGGCCTGCTCTTCGCCCTGCTGCTGCCCTCCGCGCGCCGCCCCGCCACCACGCAGCTGCGCGCCAGCAGCGAGGAGGACGCCAACCTGGAGCGCGCGACCGAGGCCCTCACGGGCTTCCGGGGCCGGGTGCACACCGCGGACGGCGCCCCGCTGGCCCGCGCGAAGGTGACGCTGATCGACCGCCGCGGCAAGCAGGCGGGCGCCGCCCTCACCGACGCGGAGGGCAACTACGCCCTGGCCGTCCCCGCCGACGGCTCCTACGTCCTCGCGGCCACCGCCGCCGGCCACGCGCCGCGCGCCTCGGCGGCCGCCCACGACGGGGGCGAGCAGCCGGTGCGGGTCGACCTGGCCCTGTCCGGCTCCGCCGAGGCCGGCACCGGCGCCGACGCGCTGCCCGCCTGACCCGAGTGGCGTACGCACGCACCCCCGTCACCCGTATGGCGGGGGCGCCGTGCATCATGGGCGGCCAGACCCGCGTACGACCTGGAGGAACCCCATGGCCGCCGAGCCCGAGCCCACGCCGGAGATCCTCGCCGCGTTCGAGGCCGCCAAGGGCTTCATGCCGCGCGGCGAGGGGCTCGCGCTGTACGCGGCCGCCGTCCGGGCCGGCGCGCTCGGACTGCCGCTCCTGGAGGTCGGCACGTACTGCGGGCGCTCCACGATCCTGCTCGCCGACGCGGCCCGGCGGGCCGGGGTGAGCGCGATCACCGTGGACCACCACCGCGGCAGCGAGGAGCAGCAGCCGGGCTGGGAGTACCACGACCCCCGAACGGTCGATCCCGAGGTCGGCCTGATGGACACGCTGCCCGCCTTCCGGCGCACGCTGCACCGGGCGGGCCTGGAGGAGCACGTGATCGCCGTCGTCGGCCGCTCGCCGCAGGTGGCGAAGGTGTGGGGCGGGGCGCTCGGCCTGGTCTTCATCGACGGCGGCCACACCGACGAACACGCCACCGCGGACTACGAGGGCTGGGCGCCGCACCTCGCCGAGGGCGGCCTGCTCGCCATCCACGACGTGTTCCCCGACCCCGTCGACATCATGACCGGCCAGGCCCCCTACCGGGTCTATCTGAGGGCTCTGGCGTCCGGCGCGTTCACGGAGGTCTCGGCCACGGACTCGCTGCGCGTGCTGCGGCGAACGGGAGCGGGGATGTGACCGCGCGGCTAGGCTCGCCCTCGTGTCGTACGTAGGTCCGGAATTCGATCCGTCCCAGCCGCCCAGGCGCCGCCTCGGCCACCCGCTGACCGTGGCGGTGGCCGCGCTGGTGCCCACCTGCCTGGCCGGATGGCTGGTCTATCAGGCGACCGGCGGTGAGGGCGGCGGCCCCGCGCGAGCGCTGCCGGCGTCCCCGAGCGCCTCCGCCACCGCCTCCGCCGACGGGTCCCTGCCCCACGGCGGCGACTCCCCCTCCCCGTCGAAATCCGGCAAGGGGAAGGAAAAGGACAAGGACGGCAAGGGCGACGGCAACGATTCGACCACGAAGCCGTCCACGCACGCCCCGGCCCCCAACGGCCCCCTCAAGGGAAAGGTCGTCGTCGTCGACCCCGGCCACAACGAGGGCAACTTCCGGCACACCGCCGAGATCAACCGCCAGGTCGACATCGGCACGAACCGCAAGGAGTGCGACACCACGGGCACGTCCACGAACGACGGCTACACCGAGGCGAAGTTCACCCTGGACGTGGCCCGCCGCCTGCGGACCCTGCTCCAAGAGCAGGGCGCCACCGTCACGTTCACCCAGGACGGCGACCGCCCCTGGGGCCCCTGCGTCGACGAGCGCGCCCGGATCGGCAACGAGGCCCGCGCGGACGCGGTGATCTCCCTGCACGCCGACGGCTCGGGCGTGGGCAACCGCGGATTCCACGTGATCCTGCCCGCGAAGGTGAAGGGCGGCGCGGCCGACACCTCCGCGATCGTCGCCCCCTCCAAGGAGTTGGGCGAGCGCATCGCGGGGAAGTTCGTCGCCGCGACCGGCAGCGCCCCCTCCAACTACGTCGGCGGCGGCACCGGCCTCGACGTCCGCAGCGACCTCGGGGGCCTCAACCTGTCGACCGTGCCCAAGGTGTTCATCGAGTGCGGCAACATGCGGGACCCGAAGGACGCGGCCCTTTTGAAGAGCGGCGAGTGGCGGCAGAAGGCGGCGCAGGGCATTTCCGAGGGAATCGACGGATTCCTGCGCAAGTAGCTCGTGAACGTCCGCGTACCAATACGTGCACGTCTTTATCCCGAGCAGACACCCCCTGTGTACGGACGATATTGTCCTCCCTACGATGAGGGGCCACCCCCGCGCTTCGCGCACCGCGGCACGAACGCGACTACGGCGACAGCGACGCCTCCACTGACGAGACGACTGACGAAGGACCTGAAGTGAATTTCCGCTCCCTCACTCGAGGCGACGGCGTGGTGATCGGAGCAGCGGTGTTGCTCTTCATTGCCTCGTTCCTCGACACCCTTGACGCCGACGGCGGCGACAGCGACAAGCTGCCCAACGCCTGGGACAACGGCAACCTGCTGATGAGCGTGTACCTGCTCGGCATCATCGGCGCGGTGCTCATCGTCCTGGGCCGCGCGCTGCCGCAGCAGCGCAAGGTCGTGGGCCTGGACCTCGGCCAGCTCGGTGTGGCCTTCACCATCGCCGCCGCCTGGAGCTCGCTCGGCGCGATCTTCGACACCGACCAGTCCTACGGCTTCTACTTCGACCTCCTCGGGGGCCGCAGCAACTCCCCCGACGCCGGCGTCGGCCTCATCCTCGGCCTGATCGCCGCTCTCGTCCTCGCCGCCGGCGCGATCGCGACGCTGGTCGTCCCGGCCCTGAAGGCCCCCCTCATGGGTGCCCCGCGACCGGCCGCCCCCGGCCCCTACGGCGGTCAGCCGCAGGGCGGCTACGGCTACCCGGGCGCGGGCCAGCCGCAGGCGGGTGCCCCCTACGGGCAGCCCGGCCAGCCGCAGGGCCAGTCCTTCGGCGGTCAGCCGCAGCCGCAGGCCGGGCAGACCCCGCCGCCCGCGCAGGCGCAGGCTGCCGGCGACTTCTCGCCGTTCTGGTTCGCCGTGCCGGTGCCGCGTCCGCTGTACGCGGAGGACGGCTCGTCCACGCCGATCGCCGAACTGGCGCCCGGCACCTGGTACTTGGCCGTGGAGCAGCGCGGTCCCGGCCTGGTGGCCCAGACGCAGGACGGCCGTCGCGGCGTCCTTCAGGACACCACGGGGATCCAGCGCGGCTGACCCCCTCGGCGCCTCGCGGCCCCTCGCCCTTCCGGGCGGGGGGCCGTTGTCGTACAGTCGCCCCTTCGCAGTGGACTGACACTCCGTCAGGTACGGACGGTGACCGGGAGGGCGTATGCGGCTCGGGCTCGCACTCGGCTACTGGGGGCGCGGCCCCGACCCCGGGCACCTGGCCCTCGCCCAGGAGGCCGAACGGCTCGGCTACGACTCGGTGTGGACCGCCGAGGCCTGGGGCTCGGACGCCTTCACCCCGCTGACCTGGATCGCCGCCCGGACCACTCGCATCCGGCTGGGCACGGCCGTCGCCCAGATGGCGGCGCGCTCCCCGGTCGCCACGGCCATGCACGCCCTCACGCTCGACCATCTGTCCGGGGGCCGGATGCTGCTCGGGCTCGGTCTTTCCGGGCCGCAGGTGGTGGAGGGCTGGTACGGGCGGCCGTTCCCGAGGTCGCCGCTGACCGCGACGCGGGAGTACGTCGAGGTGGTCCGCCAAGTGCTGCGCCGACAGGGCCCGGTGGAGCTGGTCGGGCGGTTCCACGCCCACCCCTACCGGGGGGCGGACGGCACCGGCCTCGGCAAGGCGCTCAAGCCGATCACCCATCCGCTGCGGGCCGACCTGCCCGTGCTGCTCGGCGCCGAGGGGCCCAAGAACATCGCGCAGACGACGCGGATCGCGGACGGCTGGCTGCCGCTGTACTGGTCGCCGACGCGCACCGACGTGTACGAGGCCTCGCTGACCGAGCTGCGGGAGGGCTTCACGATCGCCCCGATGGCGCGGGCCAAGGTGTGCGACGACGTCGCCGAGGGCCTGCTTCCCGTCAAGGCCATGCTCGGCTTCTACATCGGCGGCATGGGGCACGCGGCCCGCAACTTCCACGCCGACCTGATGGCGCGGATGGGGTACGCCCAGGAGGCCCGGCGCGTCCAGGAGCTGTTCCTGGCGGGGCGCAGGGAGGAAGCCGTGCTGGCCGTACCGGACGCCTTCGCGGACGAGATCTCGCTGGTCGGCCCCCGCGAACGGATCGCGGAACGCCTTCGGCTGTGGCGGGCGGGCCCGGTCACCGACCTGCTGGTCCTCGCCCCGGACCCGCACACCCTGCGCGTGCTGGCCGACCTCAACTCGTAGTCGCGGCCTAGCCCTTGCTCAGCTCTCCCGTCGAGGGCACCTTGTCCTTGACCTCCGCGCCCGCGCCCTTGCCGGCGTCCTTCACGGAGTTGATGACGCCGTCGAAGGAGTTGACGATCGAGTCCGTGGACTCGCCCTTGCGGAGCTTGGACGGCAGGTCCTTCAGCGCGTCGATGCCGGCGGTGAGCGGTGCCACGGCCTTGGAGAGGGCCGGGTCGCCCTGCGCGTTCTTCGTCGCCGCCTTCAGCCTGTTGTACGTGAACGCGCCCGCGAGGCCCGCCTTGACCAGGGCGATCCGCCGGCCGTCGGCGCCCTTCTTGAATTTGCCCGCGCGAAACGGCTTCACGATCCACTGGTAGGTCGCCCCGGCCGCGAGGCCCGCGTTGGCGACGAACCGCGTCTTGGCGAACTTCTGCTTCTCGGCGCTGCTACTGGCCGAGGGGGCGGCGGCCTCGGCGTCCTTGTCGTCGCTGCCGCAGGCCGTCGCGCCGACGAGCAGCGTGCAGCACAGGGTGAGGGAGACTCCGGCACGGCGGACGGATACGGGGCTGGGCACGGCAGCGGCCTCCAGGGGTGAGCGGTCCTCACCGCAGCCTCACCCCCGGCGCGGGGCGCCGCCAGCGGGGCGGACCCGAACGGGTTCGAACAGAGCCCGTCCGGGTATGCGGAGCCCATGTCTCCCACGCGGCACTCCCACGGCAGCACAGCGGCACGGGTCATCGCGCTCGTCGCCGACGTCATGGCCGGCATCCTCGGCCTGTGGATCCTGATGTACCTGCTGGACGCGAACCGCGCCAACGACCTCGTCCAGGTCGTCCACGACGTGGCCCGCTGGCTCGCCGGCTGGTCGCACGATCTGTTCACCTTCGACGAGACCTGGGCCAGGGTCGTCGCGGGCTACGGCCTCGCGGCGGTGGTCTACCTGCTGGTCGGCCACGCCGTCGCGGGGCGCCTGCGCCGGTACTGAGCCCGGGGCCGCGCGGGCGTCAGCCGCAGCACCCCGGGTCGAGTCCGCGTGGCAGGCGCTCGCCGGAGAAGACCGCGCAGGTCGCCTCGTCGCCGCCGAGCGCCGCCACGGCCAGCAGCAGGGAGCCCGCCGTCCAGGTGGTCAGCTCCTCGGGCCAGACGGCCTTGTCGTCGAAGACATAGCCCGTCCAGTACAGGCCGCTCGCGTCGTCGCGCAGGTGCTGGACGGACTGGAGGATCTCCAGGGCGCGGTCGGATTCGCCCACCACCCACAGGGCGAGGGCGAGTTCGGCGCTCTCGCCGCCGGTGACCCAGGGGTTCGGATCGACGCAGCGCACGCCGAGGCCGGGCACCACGAAGCGGTCCCAGCCCTGCTCGATGCGGGCCTTGGCCTCCTCGCCGGTCAGGGCGCCGCCGAGGACCGGGTAGTACCAGTCCATGGAGTAGCGGTCCTTGTCGAGGAAGCGCTCGGGGTGGCGTCGTACGGCGTGGGCGAGGGCCCCGGCGGCCAGCTCCCAGTCGGGCTGCGGCTCTCCGCGCTGGTCGGCGACGGCGAGGGCGCAGCGCAGGGCCTGGTGCATCGAGGAGGAGCCGGTGAGCAGCGCGTCGGTGACGGGCGTGCCGTCGGGCTCCCGCTTCCAGCCGATCTGCCCGCCGGGCTGCTGGAGGGCCAGGACGAACTCGACGGCGGCGACCACGGAGGGCCACATGCGGTCCAGGAACGCCTCGTCGCCGGTGGCGAGGTAGTGGTGCCAGACGCCGACCGCGATATAGGCGCAGAAGTTGGTCTCGCGGCTGCGGTCGGTGATGTCGTGCGGGTCCCCGTCGGCGTAGGCCGCGTACCAGGAGCCGTCGGGGTTCTGGTGGCGGGCCAGCCAGTCGTAGGCCCGCTCGGCGGCCGCGTGTTCGCCCGCCGCGTCCAGGGCCATGGCGGCCTCGGTGTGGTCCCAGGGGTCGAGGTGGTGCCCGCGGAACCACGGGATGGCGCCGTCCGCGCGCTGGCCGGCGAGGATGCCGCGGACCGTCGCCGCCGCCTGATCGGCCGTCAGGACGCCGGGCAGGACGAGGTGTTCGGTGCGCTCGGGGCTCGTCACTTGGCGGCCACCGCGGCGTCGGCCGCCGCCCGCGGCAGGTGCGGTTTGGTGGCGTAGGCCACGAAGCTCTTGCCGACGACGGGGTTGAGCAGCTGTTCGGCGACGCGCGTGGCGAGGGGCTTCTTCATGATGTCCCACACGAGCAGCTTGTGGTACGCCCGCACGGGCAGCGCCTTGTCGTTGTCGACGCCGAACGCGCACTTGAGCCACCAGTACGGGGCGTGCAGCGCGTGGGCGTGGTGGGTGCCGTACGGCTTGAGGCCCGCCTCCCGCATCCTGGCGAGGAGCTCGTCGGCCTTGTAGATGCGGATGTGGCCGCCCTCGACCTCGTGGTAGGCGTCGGAGAGCGCCCAGCAGACCTTCTCGGGGCCGTAGCGCGGGACCGTCACGGCGATGCGGCCGCCCGGCTTGAGGACCCGCACCATCTCGGCGAGGACGCCCTTGTCGTCGGGGATGTGCTCCATGACCTCGGAGATGATCACGACGTCGAACGACTCGTCGGGGAACGGCAGGTTGAGTGCGTCGCCCTCCATGGCGGTGGCCGTGGCGCCCGCCGGGGCCTCGCCCGCCTCCTTCATCGCGGCGAACCACTTGGCGACCTCGCGGATCTCCTCGGCGTTCTGGTCGAGGGCCACCACCTGGGCGCCGCGCCGGTAGCACTCGAAGGCGTGCCGGCCCGCGCCGCAGCCCAGGTCCAGGACGCGGTCGCCCGCGGCGAGCGGGAAGCGGGTGAAGTCGACGGTCAGCATCAGCGATGGCTCCCGGAGTGCGTCGGGGTGGCCGCGGCGCGGCCGGGGTTCGTGGCGGCGGAGCGGCTCATGGCCTCGCGGTAGCGTTCGGCGGTGCCCTTGGCGGCCTGCGCCCAGGTGAACTTCCGCAGCACCCGCTCGCGGCCCGCGCGGCCGAGGCGGGTGCGCAGTTCGGGGTCGCCGAGCAGCCGCTTCAGGCCGAGCGCCAGCGCTCCCGCGTCGCCGGGCGGCACGGCGAGGCAGGTCTCGCCGTCGGGGCCCGCGACCTCCGGGATGGCGCCGCCGGTGGTCGCGAGGAGCGGTGTGCCGGTGGCCATCGCCTCCGCCGCGGGCAGGGAGAACCCCTCGTAGAGCGAGGGGACGCAGGCGACCTGCGCGGAGCGGACGAGGTCGACCAGTTCGGCGTCGGTGATGCCCTTGACGAACTCGATGCTCCCCGCGAGGCCGTGGCGTTCGATGGCGCGGGCGACGGGCCCGCCCTCGGCGCGCTTGCCGACGACGACGAGGTGGGCGCCGGGGTGCTCGCCGCGCACCTCGGCGAGCGCCTCCACGAGGTGGACCAGGCCCTTGAGCGGGACGTCGGCGCTGGAGGTCGTGACGATCCTGCCCGGCACCTCCGGCACGGCCGGGTCCGGTGAGAAGAGGCCGGTGTCGGCGCCGATGTGGACGACGTCGATGCGGTCCTCGCGGACCCCGAGGTGGTCGATGATCTCCTGGCGGGAGGTGCCGGAGACGGTGAGGACCGACGGCAGACGGCGCGCGACGCGCTTCTGCATGCGCGTGAAGGCGTACCAGCGGCGCACGGAGAGCCGGCGCCCGAGGTCGGGGGCGGCGTCCAGCTCCAGTTGCCGGTCGACCGTGATGGGGTGGTGGATGGTGGTGACCAGGGGCGCGCCGAGGTCGCCGAGGAGGCCGTAGCCGAGGGTCTGGTTGTCGTGCACGACGTCGAACTCGCCGCGCCGGGCGCGCAGATGGCGCCGGGCCCGCAGGCTGAAGGTGACGGGCTCCGGGAAGCCGCCGGTCCACATGGTCGCCACTTCGAGGGCGTCGATCCAGTCGCGGTACTCGTCGCGGCCCGGGGTGCGGAAGGGGTCCGGCGAGCGGTACAGGTCGAGGCTCGGCAGCTCGGTGAGCCGGAGGCCTTCGAGTCCCTGACCCTCGTCGAGGACGGGGTAGGGCTGCGCGCCGATGACTTCGACGCTGTGGCCGAGCCGTGCCAGCTCGCGCGAGAGATGACGTACGTACACGCCCTGGCCCCCGCAGAACGGGTTCCCCTTGTACGTGAGGAGGGCGATGCGCAACGGGCGGTCGCCGTCGGCGTCGGTGCCCTTGCGGGGGCCCGCCTCCATGGCCTCAGCGGTCACTCTCGGCCCCCTTCTCCGTGCAGTTGTCCGCGAGGTTACGCCGGGACGCTAATCTAGAACAAGTTTCAGACTCGATCCCCGGGTGATCTCTGGCGGATCGCCGGGTGATCGGTGGATGATCGCTGAACGAGCTTTGAATCTACCGGCAGGTAGGCGAGGTGGACGGCCCGGATCAGGTGATTCGCGCCACGACAAGCTCCCTGCCATGCTGTGCGATCTCGCGAGGCGTTTCGGAGGGGCCCACATGACAGCGGAAGCCAAGGCGACGAGCCCTGCGACGCCGCCCCTCACCGAGCGTCAGGAGGCGCGCCGGCGCCGCATCCTGCACGCCAGCGCCCAACTGGCCAGCCGGGGCGGTTTCGACGCGGTGCAGATGCGCGAGGTGGCCGAGGCCGCGGGCGTGGCCCTCGGCACGCTCTACCGCTACTTCCCCTCCAAGGTGCATCTGCTGGTCGCCACCATGCAGGACCAGCTCCAGCACATGCACACGACGATCCGCAAACGCCCGCCGACCGGGCAGACGCCCGCGGAGCGGGTCGCGGAGACGCTGATGCGCGCCTTCCGCGCCCTCCAGCGCGAGCCGCACCTGGCGGACGCGATGGTGCGGGCCCTGACCTTCGCCGACCGCTCGGTGAGCCCCGAGGTCGACACGGTCTCGCGGCTGACGACGGCGATCATCCTGGAGGCCATGGGCCTGACCGAGCCGCCGAGCGCCCGGCAGCTGTCGGCGGTGCGGGTCATCGAGCACACCTGGCACTCGGCGCTGATCACCTGGCTCTCGGGGCGGGCCTCGATCGCCCAGGTGAAGATCGACATCGAGACCGTCTGCCGTCTCATCGACCTGACGGCCGAACCCGGTACGTGAGCCCCGCGGCGGCCCGGCGGCGGGGCGCCTCGGACCTCCGGCGGGGCCGTCAGTCCTCCGGCGGGAAGACCACCTCCCCGGTGTCGGCCAGGGTGATGGTGATCGCCTCCACGGGGCAGCCCTCGGCGGCCTCAAGGACCCGCTCGTCGGCGTCGCCCTCGGGGGCGGCGGGGCGGGACTGCCGGGCGGTGTCCAGCGTGAAGCCGCCGGGCGCGGTGGCCACGCACATGCCCGAGCCGATGCAGAGCGACCTGTCGACCTCGACGCGCCAGCGGTCGCCCCTCACGCACCGCTCCCCTCGTGGCCGGCGGGCAGGTGGATCATCTTGTGCTCGAAGTACTCGCCGTACCCCTCGGGCCCGAACTCCCGGCCCAGGCCCGAGTTCTTGTAGCCGCCGAAGGGTCCGAGCATGTCGAGGCTGAAGGTGTTCACGGAGTACGTGCCGGTGCGCACCCGGCGGGCGACGTCGATGCCGCGTTCGACATCGGCTGTCCAGACGCTGCCGCTGAGGCCGTACTCGGAGTCGTCGGCGATCCGCACCGCCTCGTCCTCGTCGCCGTACGGCAGCAGGCAGACGACGGGCCCGAAGATCTCCTCGCGGGCGACGCGCATGGAGTTGTCGACGCCGCCGAAGAGGGTCGGCTCCACGTACCAGCCGCGGTCGAACCCGGGGGGACGGCCGCCGCCCGCGAGGATCTTGGCGCCCTCCTCCTGGCCGATGCGGATGTAGTCCAGGGAGCGGCGCTGCTGGCGTTCGGTGACCAGCGGGCCGAGTTCGGTGGCGGGGTCGAGGGGGTCGCCGACCTTGAGCGCGGACGCGGCGGCGGCGAAGGCGTCGGCGAACTCGTCGTAGCGGGTGCGCGGCACGAGGACGCGGGTCTGGGCCACGCACGCCTGGCCGTTGATCATCCAGGCGAACGGCACGATGCCGGCGACCGCGCTCGCCGCGTCGGCGTCGGGCAGGATCACCGCGGCGGACTTGCCGCCCAGCTCCAGGGTGACGCGGGTGAGGTTGCGGGCGGCGACCTCCATGACACGCTTGCCCGCGGCGACGGACCCGGTGAAGGACACCTTGTCGACGCCCGGGTGCCCGACGAGGTACTCGCTGACCTCACGGTCGGCGCACAGGATCGAGAGCACACCCTCCGGCAGGCCCGCCTCGGCGGCGATCTCCGCGAGGATGTAGGCGTCCAGCGGCGCCTCGGGCGAGGTCTTCAGGACCACCGGGCAGCCCGCGAGCAGCGCGGGGGCGAGCTTGGCGGCGGCGGTGAACTGCGGGACGTTCCAGGGCACGACGGCCGCGACGACGCCCATCGGCTCGCGGCGCACGAGCAGCTTCCCGAGGACCCCGTCGCGGGGCTCCTCGTACGGGAAGTCGCGGGCGACAGTGATCGCCGCGTCCCACACCATCATCGCGGCGAGGGCCTGCACCATCACGCCGGAGGTGTACGGCGTGCCGTTCTCGGAGCTGATGACGCGGGCGATCTCCTCGTGGCGCACCGCGAAGCCGTCCTTGATCCTGGTGACGACCTCGATCCGCTCGTCCACGGTCAGCCGCGGCCAGGGCCCCTCGTCGAACGCCTTGCGGGCGCATGCGACGGCGCGGTCCACGTCGGCGGTGGCCGCGTGCGGCACGCGGGCGAACACCTCGCCGGTGTGCGGGGAGACGACGTCGATGACGTCCCGCCCGAGCGGGTCCACCAACTTCCCGCCGATCAAAAGCTGTCCGTGTTCCACGAGCTCCGTCATGGCTGACTGCCTCCTGCGGGCCGTTTTCTGACCTGGTGTCAGAACTGATACCAGTTCCACTTGGCGGAGTCCACGCGCCGGACGGTCAACTCGCTTTTGAGCAGGTCGACTTCGGGGGCCATTGGAACGGGTTCTAGTTATAGTGGGGGCGTCGGCCGACGAGTGGCGTCGGCGGGAGACGAGGCGCCCATGGCCCAGGTGAGCGAACCACCGGTGATCGAGCACGGCGGGGGCGTCTGGAGCCTGAAGGTCCCGATCCCCGACAACCCCCTCGGCTGCACCCTCGTCCACCTTTTGGACACCGACGCCGGCCCCGTCCTCGTCGACACCGGCTGGGACGACCCGACGTCCTGGGCCGCGCTCACCGCCGGGCTCGCCGCCTGCGGGACCTCGGTCGAGGAGGTGCACGGCGTGGTCCTCACGCACCACCACCCCGACCACCACGGCCTGTCCGCACGGGTGCGCGAGGCGTCCGGGGCGTGGCTCGCGATGCACGAGGCGGACGCGGCCGTGGTGCGCCGCACCCGCGCCAACCCGCCGAAGCGCTGGTACGGCTACCTGGCCGCGAAGCTCGCCGCCGCCGGCGCCCCCGCCGAGCACGTCGCCCCGCTGCTCCGCGCGCGCGACGCGGACCGCCCCCGCGGGCTGCCCGGCCTGCGGCCCGCGCTGCCCGACCTCGGCATCGCCCCCGGCGAGCTGCTCGGCCTGCCGGGGCGCCGGCTGCGCGCCGTCTGGACGCCCGGCCACACCCCCGGGCACGTCTGCCTGCACCTGGA
This sequence comes from Streptomyces sp. NPDC031466, assembly GCF_055581265.1. NCBI lineage: Bacteria > Bacillati > Actinomycetota > Actinomycetes > Kitasatosporales > Streptomycetaceae > Streptomyces > Streptomyces sp. NPDC031466. Next base: position 155,831 of record NZ_JBVIJT010000002.1, on the reverse strand, counting down.
GGAGGCCCACCCCGCCGGACTGGCGGGCAACGGCCGGCTCTTCTCCGGCGACCACCTGCTGCCCGGCATCACCCCGCACATCGGCCTGTACGAGGACCCGGACGACGACACCGCCACCGCCACCGCCACCGCCACCGATCCCCTGGGCGACTACCTCGACTCCTTGGAGCGCGTCGCCCGCCTCGGCCCGGCCGAGGTGCTGCCCGCGCACCAGCACGCGTTCACCGGCGCCGGCGCCCGCGTCCGCGAGCTGATCGCCCACCACGAGGAACGCCTGACCGGGCTGCTCGGGCTGCTCGCCGAGCCCCGCACCCCCTGGCGGCTCGCCGAGCGCATGGAGTGGAACCGCCCCTGGGCCGAGATCCCGCCCGGCTCACGCACCATCGCGGTCTCGGAGGCCGAGGCCCATGTGCGGCGCCTGGTGAAGCTCGGGCGCGCGGAGGTGGTGGCCGGGAGCGACCCGGTCACGTACGTCGCGGTGGGACGCTGAGCTCCAGCGGGGGGACGCGGCTCGGCAGGGGGGTCGCGGACGGCAGGTCCTGCCGGTAGTCGTGGTCGGGCAGGTGGTCGGGCACCGCGTAATCCGGCGGCTCGTATCCGCCGTGGTCCGTCCGCGAGGGCAGGGGCGTCCGGTACGACGGCGCCGGGTCGTCCCCCGAGCCGTAGTCCGGCACCGCCGCGGCCACCGTCAGGACGACGGACACCGCCATCGCGCGCGTCAACCGCAGCGTGCGCGTGGCCGGGGTGCGGACGCTCGCCGCGACACACCGGTGGGGCGCCGACAGCGGTGCGAGCCGGCGGTCGAGGTCGCCCGCGCCCGCCCGCTCCCGCGCCACGGCCAGGTCGAGCAGCCCCTTCCACTGCGCGTGCGTCAGTCCGCCCCGGCGCTCGGCCGCGCGCAGCCGGGCGGCCCGGTCGGTGCCCGCCTCCCTGTACAGCAGCGTCCGCATGCCCCGCAGGGTCGGGCGCTCGGGGACCCGGTAGGCGCCCGCGCGCCAGTACAGGTCGTACAGGCGGTGCAACCGCTCCTCGGCCCGTACCGCTTCCAGGCGCCGCACCTCCCCCAGCCAGTCCCCGACGGACAGGACGTCACCCGCGCAGTCACAGCCGAACATCCGCGCCCCCACCTCGGCGGGGAGCGCCTTGGCCAGGACCGCCGCCAGGCCGGGGTCCTCGGCCCAGGCGCCGGCGGCGTCCTCCTGGGGCCCGCGCGCCCCTCTGAGGGCCGTCAGACGCGCGGGCATCGTCGGGTGGGTGCCGGCGTGGCGCCGCTGCCGGGGCGGGTGCGGCGCGTGGGCCGCCACGAGGGTGCGCAGCTCCGGATCCCGGCGCACGGTGAGAAAGGCCGCGAAGGGGTCGTCGGGCATCCGTTCGCGGTGGTGGAGCAGGGTGAGGACGCCGCCCCGGAAGGTGCCCCAGTCGAGGTGGACCGCCTCCGCCGACCGCAGCGCGCGGGCGACCACGGCGGGCGGCACCACCTGGGCGGCGAAGGCGTCCGCCGCGTACTCCTGGCGGCGCAGGACGGGCGAGGTGACGCTCGCGTAGAGGCACGCGAAGCCGCCGAAGAGGCCGCGCAGCACGTACGCGTACCCCTGCAACAGCGTGTTGGCGAGCCGGACATCGGTCATCGGGAGCGCGGGGCGGCTGAGCCCCGCGTCGATGTCCCGCAGCTTGGCGGCGCCCCGGTAGACCAGGGCAGAGAACCACGGGTCGCGGCGTGCGTAGTGCCCCAGTTCGTGGGCGAGGACGGCACGCAGTTCGTCGGCGTCCAGGGTGAGGAGCAGCGGCACGCCGACGTAGAGGGAGCGCCTGCGGCGACGGCGGGTCAGGCCCGTCAGCCGTACCTTCGCGTTGGCGCCCGCGGTGAGCCACAGGTGGGTGGGGGCGGGCGTGCCCGCCCGGTGGGCGAGTTCCTCGACGAACCTCCACAGGTCCGGCGCGTCGAGCCCGGACACGCGCCGGGCGCCGGGCTCACCGCGCCCGACGCCGCCGCGCACGGCGCCGAACACGGCCTTCGCGACGGGCAGGACGGCGGCCTTGCCGATCACGAACAGCGGCGACATCGTGATCAGCAGGACAGCGGCCAGCGCGAGGACGGCGATCGACCCGACCACGACGACGGCGGCCAGCAGGTAGAGCAGTGCCAGAAGGGTCAGGACAAGTCCCGCGGCGAGCCCGCGGGACCATCGGTTACGGATCAACTACCGCCTCCCTCATGCCCGTTGGCGCCATTGTCCGCCGCCGCGCGCCGATACACCTCCGTGAGCCGGGAATTCGTCCGTACGGGATTCGTCCGTGCCGCGCAGGCGGCGGCGAGCCACTCCTCGGCGTGCCGCACGGCGTCGGCGACCGGGTCGCCCTGCGCGGACGGCGTGCGCGCTTCCCGGGCCGCCGGGCCCACCGCGCACACGGGCGCGGGCAGCAGCGCGTCGCCGCCGCCCTCGCCGACGGGGGCGAGGTCGAGGTCGAGCGCGCGCGCCAGCCGGCGGCGGGCCTGGTGCAGGCTCGCGGCGACAGTGCCCCGGCTGATGCCCAGCGCCTCGGCGATCTCCTTCTGCCCCATGCCCTCCAGGCAGTACAGCACCATGACCTCGCGCTGCCGCGGGGGCAGTCCCGGCATGGCGTCCAGGACCGCCCTGACCTCCGCGGTGTCCTCGACGCGGGCGGTGGGCGGCGGGGCGATCTCCAGCTCGCGCCGCCGCGACCACCGCTTGAACGCCCTGTGCTGCCGTCGCCTCATCACCAGATACACCCACGCTTCGGGGCTGTTGTAGGTGCGCACCTTGTCCCAGTGGCGCAGCAGTGCGACGTACGCGTCCTGTACCGCATCCTCCGCCTCCCCCAGGTCGCGCCACTCCATGAGCGCCCGCGCGAGGGTGCGGGGGTAGGTGCGGCGGTAGAACGTGTCGAAGTCCTCGTGGTCCGCACGGCTGTCGTGGGTGAGGTCGCCGTGGCTCACCGCTGCTCTCCCGTCGTCGCGTGGCCCGTCCGGTCCGTGTCGCTCGCTCGGTCCGTGTCGTTCACCCGGTCCATCCGGTCGCCTGTGTCTGTGGGGGACGAGGTGTACTCCCAGGCGGTTGCGCGGCCCTGGACACGCAGGGCGCGGGTGACGGCGCGGCGGCGGCCCCCCGGGCCCTCCAGCCAGGCCCGGAGCAGGTTCCCCAGCGCGGCGACGGCGCTCAGGGCCGCGGTGAGGACGGCGGGGTCCCGTACGAAGGTCGGCATCTTGCCTCCTGGAATCGGTGACGACACCCTTGAGCACCCCGCGGCGGCCGATGTGTTTAGCGCCCCCCGCGCATTTCTTCTTTTCCTCACGCTCCCCCTGCCGCCCCTCCTCCTCCCCTCCGCTCCCCCTCCTTCGGCGTCCCGCCGCGGAATCCCGGCCACCGGTACGGGCCGGTAGAGTGAGCGGGTCGTCCTCACGTCCGCCGTGTACCGGCCGCTCGGTCGGTGAGCCGGATTGCCCGGCGCGGAACCGTGACCGGCTCGCTTCATCGGGGCCCCCGATGAGCGGCACCGTCGAGGTACACGGAGCCGGAGCCGCCCGGAACCCGTGCTCGCACGGGCCGTGCCGCCCCGCTCCCCGCAGGGAGAGGCAACCCGCCGCATCATGAACGTTCGCCGCAGCGCAGCGGTCCTGGCCGCCGTCGCCGTGTTCGGCCCGGCCGCCGCACCGGCCGCCTTCGCGGATGACACCTCGCCGTCGCCCGCCGCCCTCCCCTCGGGCCTGTACGGCACGTCCGACCCGAAGTTCGACGGCGTCTTCCGGCAGTCGTACGCCCTGCTCGCCCAGGACACCGTCGGCGTGAAGCCCGCGGCCAAGGCCGTGCACTGGCTGACCGGGCAGCAGTGCGCGAGCGGTGGCTTCGCGGCCTACCGCGCCGACGCGAGCGAGCCGTGCGACTCCAAGACGCCGGTCGACAGCAACTCCACGGCCGCCGCCGCGCAGGCGCTCGCCGCGCTCGGCGACGACGACAAGGCCCTGGCCAAGACGGTCGACAGGAGTGTCGACTGGCTCAAGTCCGTGCAGAACCAGGACGGCGGCTGGGGCTACAACCCGGGCCTGCCCTCCGACGCCGACTCCACCGGCCTGGTGGTCGGCGCGCTCGTCGCCGCCGGCGAGAACCCCGCGCGGTTGAAGTCCCAGAAGGGCAGGTCCGCCTACGACGCGCTGCCGAAGCTGGCCATGGACTGCGGCAAGGACGGCGGCGCCTTCGGCCTCGCCGACGCCAAGACCAAGAAGCTCTCCCCGAACGCGGGCGCCACCGCCGCCGGCGTGCTCGGCAGCCTCGGCAAGGGCCTCGTCGTGGCCCCCGCCCCCAAGGCGGACGACTCCGCGCCCAAGTGCGCGAAGCCGGACACCGCCTCGCAGGCCGCGAGCAACGGCGCGGGCTATCTCCTGAAGACGCTCAAGGCCGAGGACGACCACCTCACCGGCGCCGGCGACGTGCCGGACGTCGGCAACACCGCCGACTCCGTGGTCGCCCTCGCCGCCGCGGGGCAGCGCGAGCAGGCGGAGAAGTCCGCCCGCTGGCTCGCCGGGAACTCCGCGAAGTGGGCGAAGGAGTCGGGCCCCGCCGCCTACGCCCAGCTGATCTTCGCCGCCCACGCGGCGGGCATGGACCCGCGCGACTTCGGCGGCGCCGACCTCGTGAAGCAGCTCGGCGCCCAGGGGCCGCCGCCCGCGACCGCCTCCGACTCCTCCTCCACCGCGGACGCGGACCGGGACGAGAAGAAGAACGAGGGCGTCAACATCTGGTGGATCGTCGGCGTCGGCATGGTCGCCGGCATCGGCATCGGCTTCCTCTACAGCGCCAACCGCAAGAAGCAGCAGCTGTGACGCGCCGCCGGACGCGGCCGGCGGCGGGCCGCGCCCGGCGCGGGCGCGCGGCCCTCGGCGCGCTCGTCGCCGCGCTGCTCTGTCTGATCGCGGCCGCGCCCGCGCAGGCCGCCGGGTACCGCTACTGGTCGTTCTGGGAGCGCGCCGGCGACACCTGGACGTACGCGAGTCAGGGGCCCGGCACCGACCGGCCCGAGGACGGTGACGTGCAGGGGTTCCGTTTCTCGGTCTCCGACGACTCGAAGGACTCCGCGCGGCCGCGCGGCTCCGCGAACTTCCGGGACATCTGCGCCGGCACCCCCGCCGAGGACGGCCGCAAGCGGGTCGCGCTGGTCATCGACTTCGGCCTGCCCGAGGACGCGCCCGAGGGCGAGGCGCCGCCCGCCCCGCGCGAGGCCTGCGCGCGGGTCGCGAAGGACGCCACCACGGCGGACGCCCTCGCCTCGGTCGCCGAGCCGCTGCGCTACGACAGCAAGGCGCTGCTGTGCGCCATCGCGGGCTACCCGAAGTCGGGCTGCGGCGAGCAGGTCTCCGGCGACGGCTCGGCGCGGACCCGCCCCGGCAAGGACGGGAAGGGCGCGGACGCCGGGGGCAGGGTCGAGGGTGAGCGCGGCCCCTCCGTCGGCCTGATCGCGGGAGCGGTCGCGGTCGCGCTGGTCGGCGGTGCCGCGTTCTGGCAGGCCCGGCGCCGTCGCGGCTGACGCGGCCCCGAACACGGACGCGGACACGGAGACGGACAGCACGATGACGCAGCACGGCAGCGGCGCGCCCGGCCGCCTCCGGCGCCGCCCGGCGCCCCTGGCGCACCGGGGCAACGCCCTGCACCCGGGCGCCTGGTGGGTGTGGGCGCTCGGCCTCGGCACCGCGGCGTCCCGCACCACGAACCCGCTGCTCATCGGGCTGCTGATCGGCGTCGCGGGCCATGTCGTGGCGGCGCGGCGGACGTCCGCGCCGTGGGCGAGGTCCTACGGCGCGTTCGTGAAGCTGGGTCTGCTCGTCATCGCCATCCGGCTGGTCTTCGCCCTGGTGCTCGGCTCCCCGATCCCGGGCACGCACACCCTCGTGACACTGCCCGAGGTGCCGCTGCCCGAGTGGGCCAAGGGCGTGCGGATCGGCGGCCGGGTCACCGCGGAGGGCATGGTCTTCGCGCTCTACGACGGGGTCAAGCTGGCCGGTCTGCTGATCTGCGTCGGCGCCGCGAACGCCCTCGCGAGCCCGTCCCGGCTGCTGAAGTCGCTGCCGGGCGCGCTGTACGAGGTGGGGGTCGCCGTCGTCGTGGCGATGACCTTCGCGCCGAACCTCATCGCGGACGTGCAGCGGTTGCGGGCCGCGCGGCGGCTGCGCGGGCGGTCGGACAAGGGGATGCGCGGGCTGCTCCAGGTGGGCCTGCCGGTACTGGAGGGGGCGCTGGAGCGGTCCGTCGCACTGGCGGCCGCGATGGACGCGCGCGGCTTCGGGCGCAGCGCCCCCGTGCCGGTCCGGGTGCGGGCGGTCACCGCCGTGCTGACGCTGGGCGGCCTGATGGGCGTGTGCGTCGGCGTGTACGGGCTGCTGACCGCGCGGGGCATCTCCTACGGTCTGCCCGCCCTCGGCGCGGGGCTGTCGGCCGCGCTCGTGGGGCTGCGGCTCGGCGGACGCCGCGCCGTGCGCACCCGCTACCGGCCCGACTCGTGGGGCGTGCGGGCCTGGCTGGTCGCCGGGTCGGGCCTCGCCGTCGCGGGCCTGACGATCTGGGCCGCGTCCTGCGACGCCGCCCTGCACCCCGGTGTCGTACCGCTGGTCGCGCCGACGCTGCCGCTGTGGCCCGCGGCGGCGGCGCTGATCGGGCTGCTGCCCGCGTTCGTGGCGCCCGTCCCCGCCGAGCCGCGCGGGACGTCCACGAAGCCGCGTCGCGGCAAGTCCGCCGAGGCCGTCGAGGCCGTCGAGGCCGTCGAGTCCGTGGACACCGGGAAGTCCGTGCAGCCCGTGAAGTCCGAGAACCCCGTGCAGCCCGAGAAGTCCGTGAAATCCGTGGAGGAGACGCCGTGATCCGCTTCGAGGAGGTCTCCGTGACGTACGAGGGCGGCGCGGGGCCCACCGTCCAGGGCGTCGACCTCACCGTCCCCGAGGGCGAACTGGTGCTGCTCGTCGGCCCGTCCGGCGTCGGCAAGTCGACGCTGCTCGGCACGGTCAGCGGCCTCGTGCCGCACTTCACCGGCGGCACACTGCGCGGCCGGGTCACCGTGGCGGGCCGTGACACCCGTACGCACAAGCCCCGCGAACTCGCCGACGTCGTCGGAACGGTGGGCCAGGACCCGCTCGCGCACTTCGTGACGGACACGGTCGAGGACGAGCTGGCCTACGGCATGGAGTCGCTGGGCCTCGCCCCCGACGTGATGCGCAGGCGCGTCGAGGAGACCCTGGACCTGCTCGGCCTCGCCGAGCTGCGCGACCGGCCCATCGCCACGCTCTCCGGAGGGCAGCGCCAGCGGGTCGCCATCGGCTCGGTCCTCACCCCGCACCCCCGCGTCCTCGTCCTGGACGAGCCGACCTCCGCGCTCGACCCGGCCGCCGCCGAGGAGGTGCTCGCCGTGCTCCAGCGGCTCGTCCACGACCTCGGCACGACCGTCCTGATGGCCGAGCACCGCCTTGAGCGGGTCGTGCAGTACGCGGACCAGGTGCTGCTGCTCGCGGCGCCGGGCGAGCCACCGGTGCTCGGCGACCCGGCCACGCTGATGGCCCGCTCCCCCGTCCATCCGCCGGTGGTCGCGCTCGGCCGCCTCGCGGGCTGGTCGCCGCTGCCGCTGACCGTGCGGGACGCGCGGCGCGCGGCGGGCGCGCTGCGGGAGCGGCTCGCCGGGTCGCAGCCCCGCCAGGAGACGGCGGCCGGGCGGCCCGAGGAGCGGCCGGCGAGCCGCTGGCCCCGGCTGCGCAGGGAACGTACGTCCGGCGAGGAGCCCGCGGCGGCCGTCGAGCGGCTGGCCGTGCGGCGCGGGCGCGTCGAGGCGCTGCGCCGCGTCGACCTGACCGTCCTGCCGGGCGAGACCGTCGCGCTCATGGGCCGCAACGGCGCCGGCAAGTCCACCCTGCTGTCCACCCTGGTCGGCCTCCTGGAACCCACTTCGGGTGCCGTCCGCGTCGGCGGGCACGTCCCCCACCGCACCGCACCGCGGCAGCTGATCCGGCACGTGGGCCTGGTCCCGCAGGAGCCGCGCGACCTGCTGTACGCCGACACCGTGGCCGGGGAGTGCGCCGCCGCCGACCGGGACGCGGACGCGGACCCCGGCACGTGCCGGGCCCTGGTGAGCGAGCTGCTGCCCGGCATCGCGGACGACACGCACCCCCGGGACCTCTCCGAGGGCCAGCGGCTGGCGCTCGCCCTGGCGGTCGTGCTGACCGCGCGCCCTCCCCTTCTCCTGCTGGACGAGCCGACCCGCGGCCTGGACTACGCGGCCAAGGCCCGCCTGGTCACGATCCTGCGGAACCTCGCGACCGAGGGGCACGCGATCGTACTGGCCACGCACGACGTCGAGCTGGCCGCCGAGATCGCCCATCGCGTGGTGATCCTCGCGGACGGCGAGGTCGTCGCGGACGGCCCCACCCCCCAGGTGGTGGTGGCGTCGCCGGCCTTCGCGCCGCAGGTCACGAAGATCCTCGCGCCGCGCGAGTGGCTGACGGTGGCGCAGGTGCGCCGGGCCCTCGCGGCGACGGAGGACGCGTCGTGAGCGGCACGGGGCGCGCGGGGCGGCGGAGGGCGGACAGCACCGGCCGCGAGGGGCGGCGCGGTGGTGCCCCTCAGGTGCGGCCCATCCGGCTCGGTCCCCGGTCCGTCGCCGCGCTGGTGCTGGTCAGCGCGGTGGGTGTGGCCGCCATCGGGTGGCCGCTGCTCGCGGGCGCCGAGTCGGGGTTCACCGAACACGCGCAGGACGCCCCGTGGCTGTTCGCGGCGCTGCTGCCGCTGCTGCTCGCCGTGGTCGTGGCGACCATCGCGGACGTCGGCCTGGACGCGAAGGCCATCGCCATGCTCGGGGTGCTGGCCGCCGCGGGTGCCGCGCTGCGGCCGCTGGGCGCGGGCACGGCGGGCATCGAGCCGATGTTCTTCCTGATGGTGTTGAGCGGCCGGGTGCTCGGGCCCGGCTTCGGGTTCGTGCTCGGGGCGGTGTCGATGTTCGCGTCGGCGCTGCTCACCGGGGGCGTCGGGCCGTGGATGCCGTTCCAGATGCTGTCGATGGGCTGGGTGTGCATGGGCGCGGGGCTGCTGCCCGGGGCGCACACGCTGCGGGGGCGCGGCGAGCTGTGGATGCTCGCGGCCTACGGGGCCGTCTCGGCCCTCTTCTACGGCACGGCGATGAACCTCCAGGGCTGGACCCTGCTCGGGGGGATGTCCACCGGTGTCTCCTACGACCCGAGGGCTCCCCTCGGGGAGAACCTCGGCCATTTCGTCGCGTACTGCCTGGCGACCTCGCTCGGCTGGGACCTGTCGCGGGCCTTCGTCACGGTTCTGCTCGGCCTCGCGCTGGGGCCGGCGATCCTGCGGGCGTTGCGCCGGGCCACCCGGCGGGCGGCTTTCGAGGCGCCGGTCACATTCGAGGCCCCGAAGTCGTGAGGGTTCTTCTGCTCTCCGTGACATCCGCGCCGCAAACCCGTGAGGCGGCCCACAGGACTTTGGTCCTCCACTATGTCGCCCAGTAGGCGGCGTCTCTTGATGTACACGCATCAATAAGGGGCCTGACCTGCGGATTGAGAGCCACGTCACACAGGGGACATTCGGCCGGGATGCGACGTCCACTAGTAACAGGGGTCATTGCGGCGGCCTCCCGGGCCTGTTTCTCTGGAGGAGTCGCACGGCGCCGACGACCCCCCGGGGACGCGGCGCCTCCGCATGTCCCCCACGTTTCACGGCGTGCGGCGCGACGCTCCCGTCCCCCACCGGAAGGTCCTCTGTGTCCGCCTCGCTCATCCGCCGCATCGCTTCCCCGAAGAAGGCCCTCACCGGCGGCATCGTCGCCGCCGCCGCCACCGGCATGGTCTTCGCCGCGGCACCGGCCCAGGCAGCCACCCCGACCACCGCGAAGGCCGCCGCCCCGGCCGCCGCTCCCGCCGCCGCCCCGACGTCCGCCAAGGCCATCGCCAAGAAGATGATCTCGGACCCCGCGCAGTTCGCCGCGTTCGACAAGATCGTCTCGCACGAGAGCGGCTGGGACATCAACGCGACGAACTCCTCCTCCGGCGCCTACGGCCTGGTCCAGGCGCTGCCCGCCTCGAAGATGGCCTCGGCGGGCGCGGACTGGAAGACCAACCCCGAGACCCAGATCAAGTGGGGTCTGAACTACATGAACGACCGCTACGGCAGCCCCGTCGGCGCGTGGAGCCACTGGCAGTCCAACGGCTGGTACTGAGTCTGGCGGGGGCGCCTCCAGCTGCGTTCCTCAGACGTGCCGTCGGTCACCGGCTTCGCCGGGTTCGTCCTCAAACGCCGGACGGGCTGGATCTTCACGCCGGGCAGGCTGGATACGTCCAGCCCGTCCGGCGTTTGCGGTTTCTCGGGGTTCTACAGGCGCTGGATGATGGTCGCCGTGGCCAGTGCGCCGCCCGCGCACATGGTGATCAGGGCGAACTCCTTGTCGCGGCGCTCCAGTTCGTGCAGGGCCGTCGTGATGAGCCGCGCTCCCGTCGCCCCCACGGGGTGGCCCAGCGCGATGGCGCCGCCGTTCACGTTGACCTTCTCCAGGTCCTGTTCGAAGACCTGCGCCCAGCTGAGCACCACGGACGCGAACGCCTCGTTGATCTCCACGAGGTCGATGTCCTTCAGGGACATCCCCGCCTTGCCGAGCACCGCGCGCGTCGCGTCGATCGGCCCGTCCAGGTGGAGGTGCGGGTCGGCGCCGACCAGCGCCTGGGCGACGATCCGGGCCCGCGTCCTGAGCTTCAGGGCGCGGGCCATCCGCTTGGACGCCCACATGAGGGCCGCCGCGCCGTCGGAGATCTGCGAGGAGTTGCCGGCCGTGTGCACGGCGGTCGGCATGATCGGCTTGAGGCCTGCGAGCGCCTCCATCGTCGTGTCGCGCAGCCCCTCGTCGCGGTCGACGAGACGCCACATGCCCTGCCCGGCGGCCTGCTCCTCCTCCGTGGTGGGCACCTGGACGGCGAACGTCTCGCGCTTGAAGCGCTCCTCGGCCCAGGCGGCGGCCGCCCGCTCCTGCGAGAGCAGGCCGAGACGGTCCACGTCCTCGCGGGTGAGGCCGCGCTTGCGGGCGATGCGCTCGGCGGCCTCGAACTGGTTGGGCAGGTCGACGTTCCACTCGTCGGGGAACGGCTTGCCCGGACCGTGCTTGGAGCCGGAGCCGAGCGGCACCCGCGACATGGCCTCGACCCCGCAGCTGATCCCGACGTCGATGACCCCGGCGGCGACCATGTTGGCCACCAGGTGGCTCGCCTGCTGCGAGGAGCCGCACTGGCAGTCCACCGTCGTCGCCGCCGTCTCGTACGGAAGCCCCATGGTGAGCCAGGCCGTGCGCGCGGGGTTCATGGACTGCTCCCCGGCGTGCGTCACCGTGCCGCCGACGATCTGCTCGACGCAGTCGGCGTGGATGCCGGTGCGCCCGAGGAGTTCGCGATAGGTCTCCCCGAGCAGATAGGCGGGGTGGAGGTTGGCGAGCGCGCCCGCGCGCTTGCCGATGGGGGTGCGTACGGCTTCGACGATGACAGGTTCCGCGGCCATGGGGCTGGTCCTCTCCGTCCATGTCCCGCGAGCCGTCCCGGCGCCTCGCGGGAGGAACTAGTACGCGTTCTAGTTCTCTCCAGCAGTCTGCTGATCCGGACCCCGGCCCCGCAAGGGTCGTGCACCCACCTTGCGCGGCGGGCGCGCACAATCGGCCGCGTCATGGGCCTTGCCACTTGTAGAACCCGTTATTACCTTGCCGCGCAAGCCTCCTGATGGCCTGTCAGTCCCAAACCATGCCGGGAGTTGCCGATGCCCTGTCCAGCGCTGCCCGACGGGTTCGACTTCACCGACCCCGATCTGCTGCAAGAGCGCGTACCCCTCCCGGAGTTCGCCCGGCTGCGCCAGACCGAACCGGTGCGCTGGATCGCCCAGCGCCCGCGCGTCTCCGGGTTCGACGACGCCGGCTACTGGGCCGTCACGCGGCACGAGGACGTCAAGTACGTGTCCACCCATCCGGAGTTGTACTCCTCGACCCTGAACACCGCGGTCATCCGCTTCAACGAGTCGATCAGCCGCGACCAGATCGACGTCCAGAAGCTGATCATGCTCAACATGGACCCGCCCGAGCACACCCGGGTCCGGCAGATCGTGCAACGCGGCTTCACGCCCCGCGCCATCCGCTCGCTGGAGGACACCCTGCGCCGGCGCGCCACCTCCATCGTCGCCACGGCCCTGGAGAACGCCGGTCCCGACGGCGCCTTCGACTTCGTGACGAACGTCGCCGTCGAACTCCCGCTCCAGGCCATCGCCGAGCTGATCGGCGTGCCCCAGGAGGACCGCTCCAAGATCTTCGACTGGTCCAACAAGATGGCGGGATACGACGACCCCGAGTACGCCATCACCGAGGAGATCGGCGCCGAGGCGGCGATGGAGATCGTCTCCTACGCGATGAACCTCGCCGCGGCCCGCAAGGAGTGCCCGGCCAAGGACATCGTCAGCCAGTTGGTGGCGGCGGAGGACGAGGGGAACCTCTCCGGCGACGAGTTCGGCTTCTTCGTGATCCTGCTCGCGGTGGCCGGCAACGAGACCACCCGCAACGCCATCACCCACGGCATGCACGCCTTCCTCACCCACCCGGACCAGTGGGAGCTGTTCACCCGCGAACGCCCCGCGACCACCGCGGAGGAGATCGTGCGCTGGGCCACGCCGGTCGTCGCCTTCCAGCGCACCGCGACCGAGGACACCGAGCTGGGCGGGGCCGCGATCAGGCGCGGCGACCGCGTCGGCCTCTTCTACTCCTCCGCCAACCACGACCCCGACGTCTTCGCGGACCCCGGCGCGTTCGACATCACCCGCGACCCCAACCCGCACCTCGGTTTCGGCGGGGGCGGCCCGCACTACTGCCTCGGCAAGTCGCTCGCGGTCCTGGAGATCAACCTCATCTTCGACGCGATCGCCGACGCCATGCCCGGCCTGCGGCTGGCCGCCGCCCCGCGCCGGCTGCGCTCGGCCTGGCTGAACGGGGTCAAGGAACTTCGGGTCACCACCGGCTGATCCCCGCCGTTTCGCCCGACGGGACCAACGTTTCCGTTGCGTGCCGCGTCCTGAGAGGTGAACCTTGCCTCTCCAGGACTTCGAACGGAAACGGTGGCCGTGGTCTTCGCCGACTTCTCGACCGTCCCGCCCGGCAGCAGGTCCACCGAGCGGAAGTCAGCCTTCCGGACCTTCCTGCGGCGGCACCGGGTCCCGCTGCTCGCCACCGCCCCCACCCTTCCCCTGTACGCGGTGTGGGCGGCGTTCCTGGCCACGGGCGGCGGTGACCTCGCCGCCCAGGAGGCGTGGGCGCGGTTCGCCTCCGAGCACGGCGCGAGCGCGTACAACCTCTTCTGGTACGGCGGCATGCACACCGCCAACTACAGCCTGATCTCGCCCTATCTGATGGCCGCCGTCGGCGTGCGGACCGTGACGGTGCTCTCGGGGATCGCCGGCGCGTGGCTGGTCGCCGCGCTCATCGAACGCACCGGCGTCCACAAACCCCTGTGGCCCGCGGTCCTCGCCTCGCTCGGCGTGTGGTGCAACGTCGCCTCGGGGCGCACCACCTTCGCCCTCGGCACCGCCTTCGCCTTCGCGGCCTGCCTGGCGCTCGTGCGGGAGCGGCGCGCGGTCCTCGCCGCGGTCTGCGCGGCGCTCGCCACCATGGGCTCACCCGTGGCGGGCCTGTTCCTGCTGGTCGCGGGAGCCGGCTATCTGCTCGTACGCGACGTCGGGCGCGCCGCGGCGCTCGCCGTGCCGCCCGTCGTGGTCGTCGCGGTCACCACCCTGCTCTTCCCGTTCGACGGCGAACAGCTGATGCCCTTCGACCGGATCTTCCCGCCCGTGCTGTTCAGCTTGGCCCTGGTCCTCGCGGCCCCCCGCGAGTGGCGGGTGCTGCGCCGGGGCGCGGGCGTGTACGCGGCCGGGACCGTGCTCGCGTACCTCATCGCCTCGCCCATCGGCACGAACGTGGAGCGTCTCGCGGAGCTGGTCGGTCCCGCCGTGCTGCTGGCGGCCCTGCTCGTGCCGGGGCGCGACCGGCTGCGGCGGGGCGCGCTGGCCGTGGCGCTGGTGCTCTGCTCGGGCTGGGTGGTCCAGAAGACGTACGACGATCTGGTGGTGTCCACGAAGGTGCCCGGCTGGGCGGCCGACACCCAGGGCGTCGTGCGGGCGCTGGAGCGCCTGGGCGCCGACCGGACGCGCGTGGAGGTGGTCCCCGCCCGCAACCACCGCGAGGCCACCGCCCTCGCCCCCTACGTGAACATGGCGCGCGGCTGGAACCGCCAGCTGGACATCCGGCGCGGCCGGCTCTTCTACGACGGGACGTTCTCGGCCGCCACCTACCGCGCGTGGCTCGACCGGTGGGCCGTCGGCTATGTGGTGCTGCCCGCGGGCAAGCCGGACGGGTTCGCCGAACAGGAGGCGGCGTTGGTGGCGAGCGGGCCCGCGTGGCTGAAGCCGGTGTGGGGGGACGGGCACTGGCGGATCTTCCGGGTGAAGGAGCCGGTGCCGCTGGTGTCCGAGCCCGCTTCCGTGGTCCGCACCACGGGCTCGGACGTCGTCGTGCGGGTCCCCGAGCGCGGTTCGGTGACGGTGCGGCTCGTGTACTCGCCGTGGCTGCGGGCGCAGGGCGCCTGCCTGCGGCGGCAGGGTGAGTTCACCCGGCTCTCGGTGCCCGCGCCGGGCACCTACCGGATCACTTCGGGCTACGGTCCTTCGCCGAGTCCCTCCTCGTGCCGCTGACCGGGGCCGCCCCGGAGGCCGCCGGGGGCAGGCTCACCCGGGGGCCCGAGAGGAGGTGGGTGAGGCCGAAGCCCGCGCCGACCACGGCCGCGCCGCCCACCGCGTCGAGCACCCAGTGGTTGCCGGTGCCCACGATCGCGCAGATCGTGAGGAAGGGGTGCAGCAGGCCGAGCGCCTTCAGCCACCACCCGGGCGCGAGGACCGCGACGACCAGGCCGCACCACAGGGACCAGCCGAAGTGCAGCGAGGGCATCGCCGCGTACTGGTTGGTGAGGTCGGTCAGCGTGCCGTAGTTGGGTTTGGTGAAGTCCTGGACGCCGTGCACGGTGTCGATGAAGCCGAGGTCCGGCATCAGGCGCGGCGGGGCGAGCGGGTAGGCCCAGAAGCCGATGAGCGCGAGGACCGTCGCGAAGCCCAGCGCCGAGCGCGCCCAGCGGTACGCGGCGGGGCGGCGCGCGTACAGCACGGCGAGGACGGCGAGCGGCACCACGAAGTGGAACGACGTGTAGTAGAAGTCGAAGAAGTCCTCCATCCACCCGGTGCGGGCGGTGAGGTGGTTGAACCAGCGCTCGACGTCGAGGAACAGGAACCGCTCGATGGCGTGGACCTGTTCGCCGTGGTGCTCGGCGGTGGCCCGGCCGCCGGAGATGGTGCCCCCGGTAGCGGCGAGTCTGACCTGCTGGTACGCGGAGTAGCCGACGCGGATCAGGAGCAGTTCCAGGAGCAGGTTCGGGCGGGTCACCACGCGCCGCCAGAACGGCACCAGCGGCACCCGGCTCCAGCGGGCCGGCACCGGCTCGGCGCACTCGGTGGGGATCGGGTCCCGGTAGCGCGGGTGCGTGCGGGACAGGAACGGTACGGCGGTGGCGGCGGCGAGCGCCGTGAGCAGCACGACGTTGTCGCGGACCGGTTCGGTGACCGGCAGGTTCGGCAGCATCATCGTGGCGGGCAGCGTCGAGACGAGCACGACGGTCACGGGCCACACGTACCGGTCGGAGCGGCGGCTGCCGACGCGGCCGACCACCGCGAAGAGCACCCACAGCAGCTGGTGGCGCCAGGTGGTCGGGGACGCGGCGACGACCACGCAGCCGGTGATGGCGACGGCCAGGAGCAGCTGCCCGTCCTTGGCGCAGCGCACGGCGCGGCGCAGCCCGAGGAAGGCGACGACCGCGCCCAGGGTCAGGAAGAGCCCTGTCTCCAGGGGGCCTTGGAGGCCGAAGCGCAGCAGCATGCCGTGCAGCGACTGGTTGGTGCCCGCGTCCGGGCTCGCGCCGAGGCCCGCTCCCGCGAGGTGATGGACCCAGTACGCCCATGAGTCCCGTGGCATCACCGCCCACGCGAGCGCCGTGCAGGCGGCGAAGGTGAGGCCGGTGGCGGCCGCGGCCTTCTTGCGGCCGGTGCACCACAGCAGCGCGGCGAAGAGCAGCATCGTGGGCTGCAGCGCCGCGCCGGCGCCGATCAGGGCCCCGCCGGTCCGCTCGCCGCGCACGGCGAAGAGGCCGAGCAGCACCAGCAGGACCGGGAGGATGCTCGTCTGGCCGAGATAGAGGGTGTTGCGCACGGGGAGGGAGAGGATCAGCAGGCTGATGGCCACGGGGGCGGCGAGCAGCGAGGTGCGCCGGGAGACGGGCTGCGGCAGCGCGCGGGCGGCGACCAGACCGAGGACGACGACGAGTCCGAGCGTGCCGAAGGTCCAGGCCCAGCCGAGTGCCTGCTCCCCCGAGCGGGCGAGCGGTTTGAGGACGAGCCCGGCGAAGGGGGTGCCGGTGAACCGGTCCGCGTCGTACAGGGAGCCTTCGACGTGCAGGACGCCGTCCGGTCCGAGCCAGGTCTCCAGGTCGATGAGACGTTCACCCCTCGGGGTGCGCAGGACATCGGCCACTTGGCGGATCGCGAGGACGGCGGCCATCAGCCACAGGGCCGCGCGGAGCGCGCCGATCCGCGCCCCGGGTCCGCCGGCCGACCCCGTACGCACCGCGTTTCCAGGTCCGCTGTGCTCAACGTTCGCCACGCGCCGTCGGCCCTCCCGCCCCGTCCGTCCCGCCTGCGGTCCGATCCGTCATGCCCGCGACCCCGTCCGTGGAGAGCCGCGTCCCCTCTTGTGGGACGCGTGTGGCCCGCCCCGTTCACCTGACGGCCACACCGCTTTCTATCGGCATTTATCGGTCATTCCCAACCGCCTTCCGGCGCGGTTCCGGCGGCGTGGTTCCGGGCCGGGCAGCGACATAGATCACAAGATCGGCGCCCGCCCGCTCCCGGGAGAAACGGCGTTTGACCTGCGTAACAGGCCTTTCCTCGCCCTCTGCGGTCGCCCGGCAGCCGTCCGTAATGATGGCTGATGCACCTATGGTCGCTTTTCGGGTCGCCCCGGGTATGCGCGGGCGGCCCCGTCCTTGTCGTCGACCGAAAGCGGGCGAGCGAACCCTTGCCGAGCGCCACTCCCGTCGCACTCCGGAAGCCCGAGTCCGCACCGGGGACCATCCCCCGGCCCGCCGCCGGCGGCGTCACCGTCACCGACCCCGCGATGGTCAGGCGCGCGGTGAAGGCGGCCGCCCTCGGCAACGCGATGGAGTGGTTCGACTTCGGCGTCTACAGCTACATCGCCGTGACGCTGGGCAAGGTCTTCTTCCCCTCGGGCAACCCCACGGCCCAGCTGCTCTCCACCTTCGGCGCGTTCGCCGCGGCCTTCTTGATCCGGCCGCTCGGCGGCATGGTCTTCGGCCCGCTGGGCGACCGGGTGGGCCGCCAGAAGGTCCTCGCCCTCACCATGATCATGATGGCGGCGGGCACGTTCGCGATCGGCCTGATCCCCTCCTACGCGACCATCGGCGTCTGGGCGCCGGTGCTGCTCCTGCTGGCCCGGCTGGTGCAGGGCTTCTCCACGGGCGGCGAGTACGCGGGTGCCTCCACGTTCATCGCGGAGTACTCCCCCGACAAGAAGCGCGGCTTCCTCGGCAGCTGGCTGGAGTTCGGCACGCTCGCCGGCTACATCGGCGGTGCCGGCCTGGTCACCCTGATGACGGCGCTGATCTCGTCGCAGGACCTGCTGGCCTGGGGCTGGCGCATCCCGTTCCTGATCGCGGGCCCGATGGGCCTGATCGGCCTCTACCTGCGGATGCGCCTCGAGGAGACGCCGGCGTTCGCCGCGGAGCTGGAGAAGGCCCACCAGGACGAGCAGGCCCGCGCGAAGGTCCGGCTGCGCGACATGGTGACGGGCCAGTGGAAGGCGCTGCTGCTGTGCATGGGCCTGGTCCTGGTCTTCAACGTCACGGACTACATGCTGCTCTCCTACATGCCGAGCTATCTGACCAGCGAGCTGAAGTACGACGAGACGCACGGGCTGCTCGTCATCCTCGGCGTCATGGCGCTGATGATGTGCGCCCAGCCGTTCGTCGGCGCGCTGACCGACCGGGTGGGCCGCCGCCCGGTCATCGCCACGGGCTGCGCGGGCTTCCTCCTGCTCTCCGTCCCCGCGCTGCTGCTGATCCGCGAGGGCTCGCTGTGGGCGATCGGCCTCGGCCTCGGCGCCCTCGGCCTGCTCCTGGTCTGCTTCACGGCCTCGATGCCCGCGACCCTCCCGGCCCTCTTCCCCACCAAGGTCCGCTACGGCTCGCTCTCCATCGGCTTCAACATCTCCGTCTCGGTCTTCGGCGGCACGACGCCGCTGGTGGTGACGGCACTGATCGGAGCGACGGGCGACGTGATGATGCCCGCGTACTACATGATGGCGGCGGCCGTCATCGGCGGGATCGCCGTCTGGTACCTGACCGAATCAGCGGGCAAGCCCCTGCCGGGCTCCCCGCCGGCGGTAGAACGCTGAACCAGATCCAGGCCTTCCGGCGGGTACATTCCAGCCCCTCCGGCGTTTGCGGAACGGGGTCCGGGGCGGAGCCCCGGCAGCCGGGCCGAGTACGGGCGGCACCGGCACCGATCATGTGAGGCCCCTGCCGCGGGACTAACCGGCGGGGCCGATGGGAACGTACGCCCTCATGAGCCCCCAGCCCCCGCCGCCCTGGACCTCCGTCGACGCCTACTTCTCCGACCTCCTCGCCCCGCCCGACGAGGCCCTCACCGCCGCCCTCCGCGACAGCGACACCGCGGGCCTGCCGCAGATCAACGTGACCCCGAACCAGGGCAAGCTGCTCCAGCTCCTGGCGCGGACGCAGGGCGCCCGCCGCATCCTGGAGATCGGCACCCTCGGCGGCTACAGCACCATCTGGCTGGCCCGCGCCCTGCCCGCCGACGGCCGCCTGATCACCCTGGAGTACAAGCCCGAGCACGCGGAGGTGGCCCGCGCCAACCTCGCCCGCGCCGGGCTCGACAAGGTCACCGAGGTCCGCGTCGGCCCCGCCCTGGACTCGCTCGCCGCGCTCGGCGCCGCGCACGCCGAGCACCCCGCGCCCTTCGACTTCGTCTTCATCGACGCCGACAAGGCCAACAACCCGCACTACGTGGAGTGGTCGCTCGAACTCACCCGCCCCGGCAGCCTCATCGTCCTCGACAACGTCGTACGCGGCGGCGCCGTCACCGATGCCGACGACCCGGACCCGGCCGTGCGCGGCACCCGCGCCGCGCTCGACCTCATGGCACGGCACCCGAAGCTGAGCGCGACGGCGGTGCAGACCGTGGGCGCCAAGGGATACGACGGCTTCGCGCTGGCCCGCGTACTGGACTGACCCCGCTCCGCCCTCCGCCGGGAGAGGCCTGCTGCCGGGACCGGCTCAACCCTCGTGGTAGAAGCCGACGTTGACACTCCGCGGCCCGGACCTCTCCTGGACGAGCACCTCGCCCGAGCCGCCCCGGGGAAGCGGCGCCGCCCCTCCGTACGCGAGGGGCCGCGCCGCGCCCCCGGCCACCACCCGCACCTCGGAGGCGGGGTCGGGGTGCGAGCCGCGCAGCCAGGTCACCGACCAGGCCCCGTCGGGTCCGCAGCGGAACTCCAGGTGCGTACGGGAGACGAACAGCCAGTCGTCCGGTGTCACCAGCCGGCACACGCTCGCGTCGCGCCCCACCCGCAGCACCGCGCCCGGCTCGCTCGGCGCCTCGGCCATGAGCATGCCCGCGGTCGCGCCCGCGTCCGCCCCGGAAACCGAGGCCATCGTCAGCTCCAGCACGTATGTACGCTCCTTCGACTCGGGGCGGCGCGAGCGCCGTCGCTCCACGCGCGCTGCGGCATTTTAGGGCGCTCCCGGGGCGGGCGCACGGGCTTGCGGGACGACGGAGGGCCAAGCCCCGGCGGGCCGGGTCGGTCAAGCCCCGTTTGACGGCGCGCTTACGGGCAACCCGCTCCGAGGACAGGTGCGGGGACGGCGTGCGGCCCCGCATCGCAAGGCCCACCCCCCGGGAAGGCACCCATACATGTCCACAGTCATGATCATCATCCTGATCGCGGTGGTCGTCGTCATCGCCGCCGCCGCGCTCGTCCTGCTGAACCGCAAACGCAACGCGGGCGGCGGGCAGAGCCTCAAGCGGCGTTTCGGACCCGAGTACGACCGCGCGGTCGCCCGGCACGACGGTGACACCAAAGCGGCCGAGCGCGACCTGGGCGAGCGGGTGAAGCGGCACGGCTCCCTCCAGGTACGGCCGTTGGAGCCCGCGGCGCGCGAGCAGTACTCCGCCCGCTGGAACCTCGCCCAGGAGCGGTTCGTCGACTCCCCGCGCGAGGCCGTCGCCGAGGCGGACCGGCTCATCGCCGAACTGGCCGGGGCCCGGGGCTTCCCCGACGCCGGCCACTACGAGGACCAGGTGGACGCCCTCTCCGTGCACCACGCCACCCACGTCCACGGCTACCGCAAGGTGCACCGCGCAGCGCTCGGCACGGACACCGCGGAGGGCGGTGCCGACACCGAGCAGCTGCGCGAGGCCATGGTCGAGGCGCGGGCGCTCTTCGACGCCCTGGTCGCGGACCGCACCGAGCACTCCGGCGCCCACTCCGGCAAGCACACGGCCGACAAGCACTCCAGCGGCATCACCCGAAGGGGAGTCCAGCATGGCTGACACGACGACACTGTTCCCGGCCGAGGAACGCGACAAGCTGACCCTGCGTCTGCAGAACGCCGTCAACGGCTTCGTCGACGGCCCGCGCGGCGCCGTCGAGGAGGTCGACCACGTCCTTGAGGAGGCCATCGCCCGCCTCTCGGACACCCTCGCGGAACGCCGCCGCGTCCTGCGCTCCGCCTGGCAGACCACCCCCGCCCGGTCCACGGCGGACACGGCCGACGGCACGCCCCCGGCCGCCGGGATGGCCCCGGGCGGCGCCCTGGCCACCGAGGGCACCGGCGCCCACGCCCCCGCCCCCGAGGCCTCGGCCACCGACACCGAGCAGCTGCGCCTGGCCCTGCGCGACTACCGCGAGACGGCCGAGCGCCTGCTGCGGCTCTGACCTCCCCGGCACCGTACGGCAGGATGGCCGCATGAGCATCGTGAAGATCAACGCCCTCACCGTCCCCGAGGAACAGCGCGAGGTCCTGGAGAAGCGCTTCGCGTCCCGCGCGGGCGCGGTGGAGAACTCCGACGGCTTCGAGTGGTTCGAACTGCTGCGCCCCATCGAGGGCACCGACCAGTACCTCGTCTACACCCGCTGGCGCGACGAGGCCTCCTTCCAGGCGTGGATGGAGGGCCCCATGAAGGCCGCGCACCAGGGCGGCGGCGAGGGTGGCGGCGAGCGTCCGAAGCCCGCCGCCTCCGGGTCCACGGTGTGGTCCTTCGAGGTCGTCCAGCAGGCCGCGCCCAAGAGCTGACCCCGTACGGCACGACGGCGCCCCGTGAGCAATTCGCTTGCGGGGCGCCGCTCTTGTGCCCCGAGAATGACCCCCATGACCGCATCCCCGGCCCACCCCGCCTCCTGGACCGTCACCCCCGAGGCGTACGACTCGCCCGTGGCCGCCGCGCTCTGGCGCGCGTACTACACGGAGGTCAGCGACCGCTGGTACCTGCGCCACGACGGGCGCCGCACCGACCCCCGGGAGCTGGAGCGCGGGATCGCCGCCGAGACGGGGGCCGATCTGGCGCCGCCGGGCGGGGTGCTGCTGGTCGCGCGGTACGGCGGCGAGGCCGTCGGCACGGCGGGCGTACGGCTCCTGGACGCGGGGATCGCCGAGCTGAAGCGGGTCTTCCTGCGTGCGCAGGCGCGGGGCAGGGGCGGCGCCCCGGTGCTGCTGGCCGCCGCCGAGGACGCGGCCCGCGCCCTCGGCGCCCGGCGGATCGTCCTGGACACCCGCACCGACCTGGTGGAGGCCCGCGCGCTGTACGCGCGGCACGGGTACGAGGAGACCGGGCCCTACGAGGAACGGCCGTACGCCGAGCACTGGTACGGCAAGGACCTGCTCCCTACACCGCCCGCAGGCGGTGCGTGGTCCCGTCGTGCGGGCGCTCCGACTCCGAGCCGCACAGCTCCGCGCTGAGCTGCTCGACCAGCTGGACCAGATCGGTCGGGCGGCGCGGGTCCCACCAGTCGCCGAGCAGCTCGGACAGGGACTCCTCGCGGGCCTTGGCCAGGTGTGCGGCGACCTCGCGGCCCTGGTCGGTCAGCCGCATCTCCAGGCCCCGCCGTTCGGCGAGGCGCCGCTCCTCCACCTGGCGGGCGGCGGCCGTGATGACGCTCAGCGGGACGGTGGTGCGCTCGGCGAGCACGGCGGGTTCGACGGTGCCGTGCCGGGCGATGCGCAGGAGCAGCCAGCCGGCGGCGGGCAGCAGGTCGTAGCCCGCGCGGGCGGTGATCCGCTCGTAGATCTCCCGGCGGCCCTCCCGCGTCCCGAGCACCGACAGGGCGCGCGCCACCTCGTCGTACGACGAGCGCTCGACGGGGTTGCTCGCGAGCGTCTGCGTCGTGTCGGGCGCGGTGACCGAGCCCCGCAGCTTGTCCTCGCGCAGGAACCAGGCGAGGACGAAGGCGGCCAGCGCGACCGGCGCCGCGTACAGGAAGACGTCCGTGATCGACGAGGCGTACGCGTGCAGGGCGCTCGGCCGCAGTTCGGCGGGGAGGCGTGCGATGCCGCGCGGGTCGGCCTCCAGGGTGCTCACGCCGACGCCGGGCGGCAGCTGCTGTCCGGCGAGGGCGTCGGTCAGCTTGTCGCCGAGGCGGTTGGTGAAGATCGTGCCGAAGATCGCGACGCCGAAGGAGGCGCCGATCGAGCGGAAGAAGGTCGCGCCGGAGGTGGCGACGCCCAGGTCCTCGTAACCGACGGCGTTCTGCACGATGAGCACGAGGACCTGCATGACCAGGCCGAGGCCTAGGCCGAAGACGAAGAAGTACGCGCTCATCTCGCCGGTGGAGCTGTGCTCGTCGAGCCGGTGCAGCAGGAGCAGGCCGACCGTGGTGACAGCGGTGCCGACGACGGGGAAGACCTTCCAGCGGCCCGTGCGGCTGACGATCTGGCCGGAGGCGGTGGTGGACAGGAGCATGCCGGCCACCATCGGCAGCATGTGCACGCCCGACATGGTCGGTGAGACGCCCTGGACGACCTGGAGGAACGTCGGCAGGTAGGTCATCGCGCCGAACATCGCGAAGCCCACGACGAAGCTGATGACGGCGGAGAGCGTGAAGGTGCGCACGCGGAACAGCCGCAGCGGGAGCACCGGCTCCGCGGCCTTGCGCTCCACGGCCACGAAGGCCGCGGCGAGGACCGCGCCGAGTACCGCCAGGCCGATGATCCGCGGCGATCCCCACGCCCACGTGGTGCCGCCGAGGGAGGCGACGAGGACCAGGCAGGTGGCGACGGACGCGATGAGGAACGTGCCGAGGTAGTCGATGGTGTGCCTGGTGTCGCGCTTCGGGATGTGGAGTGTGGTGGCGATGACGAGGAGCGCGACCACGCCGATCGGCAGGTTGACGTAGAAGACCCAGCGCCAGCTCAGGTGCTCGGTGAACAGGCCGCCGAGCAGCGGTCCGAGCACGCTGGTCGCGCCGAAGACCGCGCCGAACAGTCCCTGGTACTTGCCGCGTTCGCGGGGCGGCACGAGGTCTCCGACGATCGCCATGGACAGCACCATGAGCCCGCCGCCGCCGAGGCCCTGGAGGGCCCGGAACCCGATGAGCTGGGGCATGTTCTGCGCCATGCCGCACAGCGCCGAACCGACCAGGAAGATCATGATCGCGGCGAGGAAGAGCCTCTTGCGGCCGTACTGGTCGCCCAACTTGCCCCAGAGCGGGGTCGCGGCCGTCGCGGCCAGCATGTACGCGGTGACGACCCAGGACAGGTGGTCCATGCCGCCCAGCTCGCTGACGATGGTCGGCAGGGCGGTCGAGACGATGGTCTGGTCGAGGGCGGCGAGCAGCATGCCGAGCAGCAGCGCGCCGATGGAGACCAGCACGCCGCCCTGCGGATGCCCGTTCACTCCCGGTCCGTGCGCGGGGTCGGGGCCCGGCCCGGCCGGGCGGGCGCTGACGTCCTGCGTCATGGGCACCTCCTGGGAGTTCCTGGGTCGGCCCGGGGCTGAGGGCGCTCCCCCTCCATCGTGGTCCGTGTGACCGGTTATGGCCTGTTGAAGCCGGGCCCCGCGTACTTCGCTGGACTCCTCGGGGCGGACGGGGCACGCGAGGACTGGGGGACGACGATGACCGGACAGGACGGACAACGGTGCCCCGGGTGCGGGGCCGGGCGGGGGCCGGGCGGGACTTCGGTGTGTGGCTGTGCGGGGCGTGCGGGGGAGGACGTCCGGCGGGAGCGGGCCGCGTGGGCGGCGGCAGCGGAGGATTTCGATCCGCTGCGCATCCGCCCCTACGTGTCCCTGCCCGCCCCGCCCCCGCCGGGCGCCCCCGCCCTGCCGACCGCCGCCGTGGGCCTTCCGTCCGCTCACCGGGGCGCCGGGGACGGGACGGGGTCCGCTGCCCCCGGTACGGGCGCGGCGAGCGAGGACGCCGGAGCCGAGGGGTCGGGGGCCGGACGGGGGCGGGCGTACGTCCTGGTCGGCGGGGCCTGCGCGGTGGCGGCCGTCACCGCCGCCGCCGTCTTCGCGACCGGGCTCTTCTCGTCGGCCGCCGACCGGCCGACCCGGAACCACGCGCTGCCCGACGCCCCGGCGCCTGCCCGCGCCGACCCGACGGGGTCCACCCCGCCCGCCGCGCGGCGCCCCGCGTCGCCGCCCCGCACCCACGCGCCCTCCGCCGTCCCGCCGACCGCGCCGCGACCGTCCGCCTCGCCCACCCGCTCGGGACCGCCGAGACAGTCGTCGCCGCCGCCCGCGCCGCCTCCCTCCGCACCGCCCTCGACCGTGCGCGCCACGGGCTCCGTGGACGCCACGGGGTCCGGCGGTCCGGCCACCGGGACGACCCTGCGGGAGGGGGACAGGGGCCCCGGCGTCCGGGAGCTGCAGGCCCGTCTGGCCCAGCTGAGCCTGTACGCGGGGGAGCCGGACGGCGCGTACACCCGGGCCGTCACCGCCGCCGTGCTGCGCTACCAATGGGCCCGCGGCCTGGTCGCCGACCGCCCGGGCGAGTACGGCCCCCGGACGCGGCGCAGCCTGGAGTCGGAGACACGGGAGCCGTAAGTCCCGCGGTCGAGGGCGCCGCAGCGGGTATACGGCTCTGCGTGAAAGATCCCCGCTCCACGCCGCAGGCGGCTCCCGCCCCGACGGCGCTCAAGAAGGCCCTGACCACCCCGCTCCTGTACTTCTTCATCCTCGGCGACGTCCTCGGCGCGGGCGTGTACGTCCTCGTCGGCCAGGTCGCGGCCGACTCCGGCGGCGCCGTATGGGTGCCGCTGGTCGTCGCGCTGTGCCTGGCGCTGCTGACGGCCGCCTCGTACGCCGAACTCGTGACGAAATACCCCCGCGCGGGCGGCGCCTCCCACTACACGACGCTCGCCTACGGGCCCTTCGCGGGGTTCCTCGCCGGGTTCTGCATGCTCGCCGCCGGCATCGTCTCGGTGGCCGCGCTGGCCCGTGGTTTCGCCGGGGACTACCTGACGGAGTTCGTCTCCTTCCCGGTCGCCCTGGTCGTCGTGGTCTTCCTCGCCGCGCTGGCGCTGCTGAACGCCCGGGGCATCCGGGAGTCGACGCGGGCCAACGCCGTCGCCACGGTCGTCGAGGTGAGCGGGCTGCTCATCGTCATCGGGCTCGGCCTGTGGATCGTGCTGCGCGGTGACGGGGACCCGGGCAGGCTGACGGAGCTGGGCACCGACAGCCACGGGCCGGCGGCGGCGGTGCTGAGCGGTGCGGTGCTCGCGTACTACTCGTTCGTGGGGTTCGAGACGTCCGTCAACGTGGCCGAGGAGACGCGGGACCCGCGGCGTTCGTATCCGAGGGCGCTGTTCGGCGCCCTGATCACGGCGGGCGCGGTGTACGCGCTGGTGGGGGCGGCGGCCGCGGCGGCCGTGCCGACCCGGACGCTGGCGGAGTCCAGCGGGCCGCTGCTGGAAGTGGTCCGGGAGGCCGGCGGTGTCCCCACGTCGCTGTTCAGCGCCATCGCGCTGGTCGCGGTCGCCAACGGCGCGCTGCTCACCGGCATCATGTCGTCGCGTCTCGCGTTCGGCATGGCGCGGGACGGCCTGCTGCCGGGGTTCCTGACGAAGGTGCTGCCGGGCCGGCGCACGCCGTGGGCGTCGATCGCCGCCACGACGGCGCTGTCCCTGCTGCTCGCCCTGACCGGTGACGTGGCCACGCTGGCCTCGACGCTGGTCCTGCTGCTCCTGGTGGTCTTCTTCCTGGTCAACACCTCGGCCCTGGTACTGCGCCGGCGCGCCGGGAGTGCCGGGAGTGCCGGGGAGCGGCCTGCCGGGGACCACTTCAGGGCGCCGACCGCGGTGCCGTTCCTCGGCGCGGTCTCCTGCGTGGTGCTGGCCACCCAGGTGGAGCGCGAGGTGTGGTTCCGGGGCCTGATCGTGCTCGCGGTCGGCGCGGTGTGCGGCGCCTTCGCGGCGGCCCGCCTCCGACGCGGCGGCCGCTGAGGCGCCGCCCGGAGCGGGGCGCGGCCGGTCACCCGGCGGGGGGCGTGGCACAGCGCTGAGCCACGCCCTCCACCAGGTGCTCTGTGCAGCGGCGGGAGGGGGTCAGGCGGGCAGATCGCCGGTGTAGCGGTAGATGTTGCCCGCCGAGTTGACGCCCCAGACCGTGCCGTCCGCGCCCGCGCCGATGTCGGTGAGCGCACCGGGCACCTGCGCCCACGGGCTGGCGTCGTTGTTCGCGAAGCGGTAGATGTTCCCGCCCGCGTTCACTCCCCACACCGTGGTGCGGGAGCCGGCCGCGATCCCCTTCAGGCCGCCGCTGATCTGCTTCCAGTGGCCCGATTCCTGGTCGCCGGTGTAGCGGTAGATGTTGCCCGCCGAGTTGACGCCCCAGACCGTGCCGTCCGCCCCCGCGCCGATGTCGGTGAGCGCACCCGGCACCTGCGCCCAGGGATTCGCGTCGTTGTTCGTGTAGCGGTAGATGTTCCCCGCCGCGTTGACACCCCAGACGTTGGTCCTGGACCCCACCGTGATCCGCGCCAGGCCGCCGCTGATCTGCTTCCAGTGGCCGGACTCCTGGTCGCCGGTGTAGCGGTAGATGTTGCCCGCGGAGTTGACGCCCCAGACCGTGCCGTCCGCCCCCGCGCCGATGTCGGTGAGCCCACCGGGCACCTGCGCCCACGGGCTGGCGTCGTTGTTCGTGTAGCGGTAGATGTTCCCCGCCGCGTTGACACCCCAGACGTTGGTCCTGGATCCCACCGCGATCCGCACCAAGGCCCCGCTGATCTGCTTCCAGTCGGCCATGCGCCGACTCCTCTCGCTGGGAAGTGATGTCAGGGACGCTTCCACAACGGAACGGTTCTTCTGCTGAACGGATTTGATACGGCAGTGGGCTCATTGTCCGTAAGGGCACGTTTACGAAGACGGCCGCCCGTCCCGACTGGGCCGCCGGTGCCGCGCCGGGCCATCGGGCGACGCGAATGATCGTCGCCCGTGTGGGTTACTCCCTGGCGTCAGGTTGACGGCGGGAAAGCCACGCCGTCGCGCGTCCGCTCACCGCGCCCGGCGCCCGTGCGGACCCGCGCCACCTGCCCCCGCACCCACGTCACCCGAACGTCAGCCGGAATTCCCCGTCTCCCGCGGCCGCGATCCGCACCCGCGTCAGGTCCGCCACATGGACGGTCGGTTCCAGCGAGGCCGCCCGTGGGCCGACGCCCACCACGCGCATGCCGGCCGCCCGGCCCGCGAGGATGCCCGCCCGCGAGTCCTCGAAGACCACGCAGTCCGCCGGGTCGACCCCGAGCGCCGCCGCCCCCTTGAGGAACCCCTCGGGGTCCGGCTTGCTCGCGCCCACGCTCTCCGCGGTCACCCGCACCTCCGGCAGCGCCAGCCCCGCCGCGGCCATCCGGCCGGTGGACAGCGGCACGTCGGCGGAGGTCACGAGCGCGTGCGGCAGGCGCAGCCGGGCCAGCGAGGCCATGAACGCGGGCGCGCCGGGCACCGGCACGACGCCCTCCATGTCGGCGGTCTCCGCGGCGAGCATCTCGCGGTTCTCCGCGTGGTTGTCGGCCATGGGCCGATCCGGCAGCAGCAGCGCCATGGAGGCGTACCCCTGCCGTCCGTGGACGACCTCGATGACCTCGCCGAAGTCGAGCCCGTGCCGGTCGGCCCAGCGCCGCCAGCAGCGCTCGACGACGGCGTCCGAGTTGACGAGGGTGCCGTCCATGTCGAGGAGGACGGCCCGGACGGTCAGTGCAGTGTCGGCGGTCGTGGCCGTCATCGACGTACTCCAGAGCGCAGAGGAAGATCCCGCGGGAAGAGCCGCCACGGGACGGACCCGCGACGGGAAGATCAAGGCGGCCCCGCCCGCCGGTCAGGGAGTACGGGCGGAGCCACTTTGTTCCTGCACGGTACAAAACAAGCGCGCCAAAAGCCAACGCCGCAGGTCAGATGGGCCAAGGTCGGCAAAACGGACCGACGTCACGCAAGCGCCTCGTAGAGGCTCCACACGCCGAGGCCCAGCATCAGCAGCGCCGCGATCTTCGTGATGAGCGCCAGCGGAACCCGCTTCATCAGCGCCTTTCCGCCGACGATGCCGAGTCCGGCGACCGCCCACAGCGCGAGCACCGCGCCGAGGCCCACGGAGAGCGGGTCGTCGTAGCGGGCGGCCATGTTCGCGGTCATGATCTGCGTCAGATCGCCGAACTCGGCGACCAGGATGAGCATGAAGCCCGCCCCGGCGACCTTCCAGAAGCTCTGGTCCTCGGGCTGCCTGACCTCTTCCTCCTCGCCGGCGCCCTTCAGCAGCAGCATCGCGGCGCCGCCGAGGAAGAGGACGCCGGTCAGCGCGTGGACCAGCTGCTGCGGCAGCAGGGTCAGCACGCTGCCCGCCGCGACGGCGAGCACCACATGGACGGTGAAGGCGGCCGCGACCCCGGCGAAGACGTACGAGGCGCGGTAGCGGGTGCCGAGGACGAGGCCGGCCAGGGCCGTCTTGTCCGGCAGCTCGGCAAGGAAGACGACGCCGAAGACGAGCGCCGTCACGCTGATGCTGATCAAGGGTTCCTCAATCGGTCGGGGCCGCCCCACCGAGAGTGTTCCACCGCTTCGCGTACGACACCTCGGCACGGCAGCGCACACGGACGCGCACGGGTGCGCGCGTCCGGACACACGCGGTTCGCGCATGCCCGCACTGCTTGCCGAAGGTCTCGCTGGCCGGCCCCGAGGGGCCTGCCTCCGGGCGCCGGCTCAGACGAGCTGAGCAGTATGTCGACGGTCCGGCGAAGAGCTACTCCCCTTCTGCGCCGTCCATCGTACGGGACGGCGCACGGTGCGCGGCCAGGGCCTTTCGGCCCGCGCCGGAGCGACACGGAGTGACCTGGATCACTCGAACGCAACTCCCGCCCCACGCAATGCGCATGACGGTGCGCCAGAACCATTGAACTTTCCACCTGATTGACGCGACCCTGTCATCAGACACACACCCCCCGGCCACCCCGCCCCGCGAGCCTGGCCGCCCCACCGGTCAACGCCCCCCCATGTCAAGGGAGTTCACATGTCCGCTGTCTACGCGCGTCGACACCGCACGGCCGCCCTCGGCGCCACCGCCCTGCTGGCCTGCGCGGCCGTCCTCACCACCGGCACCCCCGCCCAGGCCGCTCCCCCGGAGCCGGTGAGCGCCGCCACCGCCCGCACCTACCTCGGTGAGCTGACCGTCAAGGCGGAAGGTTCCTCCGACGGCTACAGCCGGGACAAGTTCCCGCACTGGAGCACCCAGTCCGGCACCTGCAACACCCGCGAGGTCGTCCTCAAGCGCGACGGCACGAACGTCCAGCAGGACGCCGCCTGCGCGGCGGTCTCCGGCACCTGGAAGTCCCCCTACGACGGCGGCACCTGGACCGCCGCGTCCGACGTCGACATCGACCACGTCGTGCCGCTCTCCGAGGCCTGGCGGTCCGGCGCGAGCGGCTGGACCACCGCGCAGCGCCAGGGCTTCGCCAACGACCTCTCCCAGCCGCAGCTGATCGCGGTCACCGACAACGTCAACCAGGCCAAGGGCGACCAGGACCCCGCCGAATGGATGCCGCCCACGGCCTCCTACCACTGCTTCTACGCCCGGATGTGGGTCGACGTGAAGCAGCACTACAAGCTCACGGTGGACCCCGCCGAGAAGAGCGCCCTGACCTCGATCCTGAGCGGCTGCTGAGCCCTCGGCCGGGCCGGACACCCCGGAATCGCCCCGCCGGCCTCCGTCGTTCCGTACCGTACGGGGACGACGGAGGAGGGTGATCACCTGTGGCACGGCTGCGGCTCGGTCCACTGCTGAGACATGTCGACGGCGCCTCGGCGACCGTCTGGGTCGAGACCGACGGGCCCTGCGCCGCCGAGGTGCGATGCGCGGACGGCTCGCGCGGCTCGGCGCGCACTTTCCAGGTCGCGGGGCACCACTACGCCCTGATCCCGGTCACCGGGCTGACACCGGGCACCGAGACGGCGTACGAGGTGCGGCTGGGCGGCACCGAGGGCTCCGGGGGCGGCACGGACGTCGTCTGGCCCCTGCCCGACTCCCGCTTCCCCGCCAGCACCATCCGCACCCTCGCCGAGGACGGCGCCGGCGAGCTGCGGGTCACCTTCGGCTCGTGCCGCTGGGCCGCGCCGCCGTCCGGCGGGAGCGACCCCGTGGGGCCCGACGCGCTGGACACCCTCGCCACCCGCATCGCCGCCGACCCGGCCGCCGTCCGCCCCGACGTCCTGCTGCTCATCGGCGATCAGGTGTACGCCGACGAGACCTCCAAGGCGACCCGGCGCCGACTCGCCGCGCGCAGGGACCTCTCCGAGCCGCCGGGCGCCCAGGTCGCCGACTACGAGGAGTACACCCACCTCTACTACGAGTCCTGGCTCGACCCGGAGGTGCGCTGGCTGCTGTCCACCGTGCCGAGTTGCATGATCTTCGACGACCACGACGTGATCGATGATTGGAACACCAGTGCGGCCTGGGTGGCCGACATGCGGGCCACCCCCTGGTGGCGCGAGCGCATCCTGAGCGGCCTGATGTCGTACTGGGTCTATCAGCACCTCGGCAACCTGCGGCCGGCGGAACTGGAGAGCGACGACATCTACGCCGCCGTCCGCGCCACACCCGACGGCACGGACGCGCTGCGCGCCTTCGCCGCGGCCGCCGACGAGGATCCGACCTCGACGCGCTGGAGTTACCGGCGGGACTTCGGGCGCGTACGGCTGTTGATGGTCGACACGCGCGCGGCCCGGGTGCTGCGGGAGGGCGAGCGCGCCATGGTGGACCCGGGCGAGGCGCGCTGGCTGCGCGAGCAGGCGGTGGAGGACGCGGGCGGCTTCGACCACCTCCTCATCGGCTCGTCCCTGCCCTGGCTGCTGCCGCACCTCATCCACGACGCCGAGGGCTGGAGCGCGGCGCTGTGCCAGGGCAAGCGGGGCGCCCGCTGGGCCCGGTTCGGCGAGAACCTGCGCAGGCGCGCGGACCTGGAGCACTGGTCGGCCTTCCCGGCGTCCTTCGAGGCGCTGACCGCGCTGGTCGCCGAGGCGGGCACGGGCGAGGGCGCGCCCGCGACGGTGCTGGTGCTCTCCGGGGACGTCCACCACGCCTATGTCGCCGAGCCCGCCTGGCCCAAGGGCACCGGCCCCGACGCCCATGTCCTGCAGCTGACCTGCTCCCCCGTCCACAACTCCGTCCCCACCTCGGTCAAGCTCGGCTTCCGCTTCGGCTGGAGCCGCGTCGGCCGGGCGCTGGGCCGGCGTTTCGCGCGGCACGCCGACGTCACCCAGGCGGGCATCGACTGGCGGCGCACGGGCGGCCCCTGGTTCGGCAACCAGCTCATGACCCTGACCCTGCGCGGCCGCACCTGCCTCCTGCGCCTGGAGCAGGCCCGACGGGCCCGGGGCGCCGAGGCCCGCCTGGAGACGACGGAGGAACGACGCCTGTCCTAGCCCCGGCACCGTCCGGCGAGCCCCTCGCGCCCCACGTGACACACCCCACACCATCCGACGGATCCTCCGGGCGGGGTTCGGCATCCGGGGTCACGGCGGCATGATGAGGCGGACCGTCCGCTTCCAGCGTCCACCAAGCGTTCTCTATGCACCGGGAGTCACGCCTTTGTCCGCATCTCTGCCCGTGCCGCGCCCGTCCGCGCCACGTCCGCCCGCACCGAAGGCGACCGTCGCCCTCGCCCTGGTCGGCGCGGGCCCCCGCGGCACCAGCGTGCTCGAACGGCTCTGCGCGTCGGCGGGCGAACTCCTCGCCCCCGGCACGCGGCTGACGGTGCACGTCGTGGACCCCGCGCCGCCGGGCGCCGGGCAGGTCTGGCGGACGGCGCAGCCCGAGACGCTCCTGATGAACACCGTCGCCTCCCAGGTGACCCTCTTCACCGACGAGAGCGTGGACTGCTCGGGCCCGATCCGGCCGGGGCCGAGCCTGTACGAGTGGGCGGCGGCCGGCCGCGTCCCGGGGCTCGGCCCCGACGACTACCCGAGCCGCGCCTGCTACGGCCGCTACCTGGAGTGGGTCTTCGCCGAGACGGTGAAGAACGCCCCGGGGCCGGTCCGCGTACAGGTCCACGCGGCGCGCGCCGTGCGCCTCGACGAGACCGCCTCCGACGGCACGCAGCGCCTCGTACTGGACAACGGCCTTGAGCTGACCGGCCTTTCGGTCGTCGTCCTCGCCCAAGGTCACCTGCCCACCCGCGCCGACCGCGAGGAGGAGCGCCTGGCCGGGCACGCCGCCGCGCACGGCCTGCGCCACTTCCCGCCCGCCAATCCCGCCGACCTCGACCTGACGGCGATCGCCCCCGGCGAGCCCGTCCTGCTGCGCGGCCTCGGCCTCAACTTCTTCGACCACATGGCGCTGTTGACCGGCGGTCGTGGCGGCCGTTACACCCGCACCCCCGACGGCGCCCTGCGCTACGAACCCTCCGGTCAGGAGCCGCGGCTGTACGCGGGCTCGCGGCGCGGCGTTCCGTACCAGGCCCGCGGGGACAACGCGAAGGGCCCCTACGGGCGCCACGAGCCGGCCGTCCTCACGGACGACGTCATAGCCGGCTTCCGCAAGCGCGCGGACAGCGGCGACGCCCCCGACTTCCTGGACGAGATATGGCCCCTGGTCGCCAAGGAGGTGGAGACGGTCCACTACGCGGCGCTCGTCGCCGCGCGCGGCGACGACCCCGAGGAGTTCCGGGGGAGGTTTCTCGCCACCGCCCACCGGAGCCCCCAGGAGGCCGCGCTGCTGGACGCGGCGGGCATCGCCGAGGCCGACCGCTGGTCCTGGGACCGGCTCTCCCGGCCGCACCCCGACCGGCCCTTCGTCACCCCTCAGGAGCACCGGAGCTGGCTCCTCGCCCATCTGCGCGAGGACGCCGCGCAGGCCGCGCTCGGCAATGTCGCGGGCCCGGTGAAGGCGGCGCTCGACGTCCTGCGCGACCTGCGCAACGAACTCCGCAGGATCGTCGACCACGGCGGCCTGTCCGGCGCCTCCCGCCGCGCACACCTCGACCGCTGGTACACGCCGCTCAACGCCTTCCTCTCCATCGGCCCGCCGCGCCGCCGCATCGAGGAGATGGCGGCGCTCGTCGAGGCGGGCGTCCTGGACGTGCTCGGCCCGCGCCTGGCCGTGCGGCCCGACGGCGGGGCGTTCCTCGCGTACTCCCCGGACGTGCCGGGTTCCGATGTGCGCGTCACCACACTGATCGAGGCCCGGCTGCCCGAGCCGGACGTGCGCCGCACCGCCGACGAGCTGCTGCGCGACCTCCTCGAAGCGGGCCGGTGCCGCCCCCATGTGGTCGACGGCTACGAGACCGGGGGCCTGGACGTGACACCGCGCCCCTACCACCTGATCGACCGTCAGGGCCGGGTCCATACGCGGCGGTTCGCGTTCGGCGTGCCCACGGAAGGGGTGCACTGGGTGACGGCGGCCGGCGCCCGGCCCGGGGTCGACTCGGTCACGCTGTCGGACGCGGACGCGGTGGCCCGGGCCGCGCTGCGCGCCGCCGCCGAGGACGCCGGCGCGGTCCTTCCCGAAGGCGGGCAAACGCAGCCAGCCCCCGAAGCGGAATCCCAGGCTGACCAAATGTTGAACTTGCAAGCACTAATTAGGTACCCCTAATCTTGGGCCTCCGCTCGGTTCCCGTCCCCAACCGAAGGAGTCCCCCTGCCATGACCGAACACCTCAACAGAGCCCAGCCCTACGCCATCGGGCTGTTCCGCATCGTGATCGGCCTGCTCTTCGCCTGCCACGGCGCCGCCTCCCTCTTCGGCGTCCTCGGCGGCGCGGGCGGCGACGGCAGCACCGTCGACGCCGGCACCTGGCCCGGCTGGTACGCCGCCGTGATCCAGCTCGTCGGCGGCGGCCTGGTCCTACTCGGCCTCGGCACCCGCGCCGCGGCGTTCATCTCGTCCGGCTCGATGGCCTACGCCTACTTCAAGGTCCACCAGCCGGAGGCCCTGTGGCCCATGGAGAACGGCGGCGAGGCCTCGGCGATCTTCTGCTGGGCGATGCTGCTCCTCGTCTTCACCGGCTCCGGCGCGCTCGGCCTGGACCGGCTCCTCGCCGCGCGCGGCGCCCGCGAGGACGACAAGCCCTCGGAGCGGGCGCCCGTCGCGGCCTGAGCCTTTCCCGGCCGCTAGCACCCTCTCGTACGCCTGTACACGTCCGTCCCTACGTACGAGAGGGTGCTAGCGCGGCTCGAACGGCACCGTGAAGCAGGCCAGGCGATCGCCCGCGCCGCCCTGCTCGCGGTGCAGGACCACGGAGGCCGCCTCGCCCGGCCGGAAGCCCCAGCGGTGGTGCGCGCGTGCCGAACCGGTGCCGTCCGCCTTGGCGGTGAAATCCAGCCACACCTCGTTGCGCGGGTTGAGATAGGCGGGGTCCTTCGACGGCTGTACGGGGTCCACGCGGTGCTGGTAGTGGCCGCCGGAGGCCTCCGGGCGCGCGCCGCACGGCTTGCGGTGCACATGGACGCCGTACGCGTGTCCCGGCTTCAGCCCCCTGACCCGCGCCGTGACGGTCGTACCGCGCTCGTCGCCGTGCTGGCGCACCTGGATCCAGGACGCGGCGGGCACCAGCCGCATGTCGTAGGTGACCGCGGGGGAGGGGATGAACGCCGTGGGCGGCGCGAACCGCCCCTCCGCCCGCACCTCGTGGGATGTGGCTCCGCCGCCGCCGATGCCGCCCGCGGCCAGTACCGCCGCCGCCACGGCGCCGGCCAGTGTCCCTGCCACCCTCACCAGCTCCTGTCGTTCGCGCCCGTCGTTCGCGCCTGCCGTCGGCGGGTCCGCGCGGCCGCCTTCGTCCTGCCTCGTTCGTACGGGATTCCGGGGCCGCGCGCCCCGCCGGAAGGGCAGCCGGGTGAACGTGACGCGGCGGACACCCGAACCCCCAGTGGATCTACGGCACGGTGTGCGGCGTACGCTGTACAGCTGTCATCAGGCCGCCCCTGCCGTTTCCCCGGGACACAGCGGCAACGCGCTGCCGATCGGGGAGTCACGGGGAGTTGTGGTGCTTGTCGAGAGTGTGGGGGCGCTGACCGGCAGCCCATGGATCTACGCGGTCGTGGCCCTGTCCGTCCTGTTCGACGTGTTCGTGCCGGTCCTGCCGAGCGGCGTCCTCGTCATCATGTCGGCCACCGCCGCGGCCGCCGCGGGCACGGGTCGTGTGCCGCACAACGTCCCGGACATCCTGCTGCTGACGCTCAGCGCCGCCACCGCCTCGGTGCTCGGCGACATGGCCGCCTTCCGCCTCGCCTGGCGCGGCGGCGAGCGCCTCGACCGCGCCATCGCCCGCTCCCGTCGGCTGACCACCGCGCAGGAACGTCTCGGCGCGGCGCTCTCGCGGGGCGGCGGCGCGCTGGTCGTCATCGCGCGCTTCGCCCCGGCGGGCCGCTCGATCGTCTCGCTCGGCGCGGGCGCGGCCCATCGCAGGCTGCGCGAGTTCCTGCCCTGGTCCGCGCTCGCGGGGCTGGCCTGGGCCGGCTACAGCGTGGCGCTCGGCTACTTCGGCGGCCAGTGGCTCGGCGCGACCTGGCTGGCGACGGGCGTCTCACTGCTGGCGCTCTTCGCGGCGGGCGCGGCGGCGGCCTTCCTCGTACGCCGCCCCCGGGCGACGACCGGCTGACCCCTTCTCGCGAGACGCGGGCCCGGGCGAGGGCGGGCTTGCCCTCGCTCACAAGGCGCGGGCCTGGGCGAGGGTGGGCTTGCCCCCGCTCACAAGGCGCGGGCCTGGGCGAGGGTGGGCTTGCCCCCGCTCCACGAGGTGTGGGGCCCGGACGACGACCGACTGCGCCCCTCGCGAGGTGCGGGCCCCGGGCTGGGGACAGCCGGCCTCCACTTACGGAGCGCGCGGGCCGGGCGGCGGCAGGCTGGCCCCCTCTCAGGAGGTGCGAGCCCCGGCCAACGACCGGCTGCCCCCCACTCACGAGGTGCGAGCCCCCGACAACGACCGACTGCCCCCCACTCACGAGGTGCGAGCCCCGGACGACGACCGGCTGCCCCCCCCCCCCGCTCACGAGGTGCGGGCCCCGGGCTGCGGACAGCCGGCCTCCACTTACGGAGCGCGCGGGCCGGACCACGGCAGGCTGACCCCAGTTGCGAGCGCGTGGGGGCTGGGCGACGGCCAACTGCCCACCCCCCACGAGGCATCCGCGCCGGGGACGGCCGGCTGACCCCCGCTCACGAGGTGCGGGCACCTGGGCGGCCGCCTCCGCTCTACGAGGCGCGGGCCCCGCGCACCTCCAGGCCGTCCAGCAGCCGCGCGGTCGCCTCGGCGACGGCCTCGACGGCCCGGTCGAAGACCTCGCGGTTGTGCGCGGCCGGGGCGCGGAACCCGGACACCTTGCGCACGTACTGGAGCGCGGCGGCCCGGATCTCCTCCTCGGTGGCGTCCTCGGGGATGGCGGGCGGGCGGAGCGTCTTGATGCTTCGGCACATGCCTCCAGCTTGCCACCGCGCTTTCCCGGCCTCCATCCGCCCGGACGGGGCTTCTCCGCAGCGACCCCGGGTGTCACTCGCCCAGCAAATTCGAACAGGAGTACCATTCCCTTCGTGTCCGCATCCCCTTCCGCCCGTGACTTCCCGAGTGACCTCCTCGCCGGCCAGGAGGAACTGCACCAGGTCCGCTCGGAGCTTCTCGCGCTGCTCAAACGGCTCCCCTGGTCGGTCGAGCCCCTCGACGGCTTCAGCGACACCGGCGGCTGGCGCAGCGTGGAGCGGTCCGCCTCCCCCGGCTGGACGCTGGAGGAACAGGCCGAGGTGGAGAAACTGCGGGCGCGGGAGCGGGAGTTGGCGATCTTCGTGACCTGCCACCGCTACTGGCGACAACTGTCCGGCCCCGACACGGTCGCGGCGCGGGCCGACCTCAAGCACGCCCACGAGACTCCGGACGAGCCTGGACCCGCAAGCCATTGACAGCGCGGGAGGGCGGGCGTTGACTCGCCCCCATCAGCCCCTTGCCGGCTCACGCGAGCCGCGGAGGTGCAGCAATGAACGTACTCGTCGTCATCGCGATCCTGGCCCTCATCGGCCTCGGCTTCGGCTTCGACCAGCCCCTGTTCTGGCTGGCCGCGGCGGCACTGGTCTTCTACCTGGTGCGGTACCACGAGGGAGGCGGCTCGCCCCGGGAGAACAGCTCGGGGACCGCAGACGGCGGCGGTACCGGTGGCGTCGCAGGAAGAGCCGGCCAACCCAAGACTTACCGGGCCTTCCGCCTCCGCAAGGAACGCCAGGAGCGGTGGGACCGCAGATACCGCAGAACACACCCGAGGTCCGGCCGCTGAGGTATCCCGCTAGGAGGCGTACCGCGTCACGTCGGTGACCCGGCAGGTCACCTGGCCGGACGCCTCCCGCGAGCCGGTAACCGTCTCATTGGCCACCCGGCCCGGGGCCAGATTGTTCGTAGCAGTGAAGCTGTCGGAGACGCGTTCGCCCCGCGCATCGACGAACTCGATGTCCACCCAATAGTTCGAGGTCTTGGAACTGTGGTTGGTGATGCGCACCTCGGCGGTCGGCCACCGCACGCCCTCCAGGACGGCGCACTTGGTGATCCGCACATCGGCCCGGGGGCCCGAGACGCTGGGCGCGGTCTTCTCGTGCCCCGGCGGCGGTTTCGTCGGGCCCGTGTCCCCGCCGCCCATCAGGGCCGCGAGGGCCGACAGGGCGACCACCAGGACGACGGCGCCGAGAATCACGTACAAGAGCGTCCGCCCGCGCCGCCGCTTCGCCGGCGGGGGCTGCTCACCCCAGGGCGATCGACCGGGTGGCTGCCCCCACTCCGGGGGCCGGGGTGGAGGTTTCCGAGCTGACATGACGCCCCCAACGATTCACGGTCGAGGACCGTGAGTCAGCCCTCCGCCGCTCGCGCGTAGTTCTGTGCCATGCCGCCGGCGAAGTCGTACAGGACGACCGGTTCGTCGCCGACGACCCAGGCGTCGTGGCCGGGCGAGCACACGAAGACGTCCCCGGGTCCGACCTCGCTCTCGGCCCCGTCGTCCATGCGCAGATGCATCCGCCCCTCGACGACGTAGCCGTTGTGGTGGATCTGGCAGCTCTCGGTGCCCGCGAGCGGGGCCACGGACTCCGACCAGCGCCAGCCGGGCTCGAAGGTGCCCACGGCGAAGTCCAGCCCCGTGAGATGGACGGCCTCCAGATGCCCCCGGGGAAAATCGCGCCGCTCGTCCGGCTTCTCGACCGTCTTGACCTCCATCATGACGATCTCCTCCTCCACTCGGGCCGTGCCCTTTCACTCCATCGTCCGCCTGTCAAACGGGGGGCGCCACTTGGGGGACGCAGCGCAGTAGCGCACACGACAGAGCCCCACCAATTCAGGTGCGGGGCTCTGCCACCGGTCAAGCCCGCTAGATCACCGAGATCACCGGGTCTTTTTTCTCACGGTCACGATCGGCCGGTGCGCGGACGCGCGATGGCCGCATTCCCTCACCAAGCCGCATCCAGAAAGGCAGCATTGAACTGGCAGCCCATTTTCCATTTCTTCATATATTACATGATGTATTTGGTGAGCCCTGCCCAGAATCACCCTGCGAGATCTCCATCCGAGGAAGTTGCCCGCGTAATATGCCAGGCGACAGAAATGGCGATTTCCGGATATCCGGCATTCGCGCGCCACCATCCCCTCAG
Organism: Streptomyces sp. NPDC031466; assembly: GCF_055581265.1. Classification (NCBI taxonomy): domain Bacteria; kingdom Bacillati; phylum Actinomycetota; class Actinomycetes; order Kitasatosporales; family Streptomycetaceae; genus Streptomyces; species Streptomyces sp. NPDC031466. The sequence continues at coordinate 116,539 of NZ_JBVIJT010000002.1, read as the reverse complement.
GAGCTGGCTTCTCGATGAGACTGAATACATCTGCCGCACCTCACTGGCCCCGAACATCGGCCTGGCTGGCAGCGCTGCTCGCTGCGGTGATCGCCGCCGCTGTCGTGGCCGTGACGCCGACGCGGGCAAACGCGATCGCCCTGCCGGTGCCCCTGGGGACCGCTGACAGCTTCGCGGTTCTGGCCGGGGAGTCGGTCACCAACACCGGACCCTCGGTCATCACCGGCGACGTCGGAGTGCACCCGGGGACCGCCATCTCCGGTTTCCCGCCGGGAGTGGTGAACGGGACGTTCCATTCCGCGGACGCCGTGGCCGCAGGAGCCAAGAGCGACCTGGTCGCCGCCTACAACAATGCGGCCGGGCAGTCCTCGGACGCCGATCTCCCTCCGGACGCCGGCGGTCTGACGCTCGCCCCGGGCGTCTACACGGCGTCGTCCACTCTCGGCCTCACGGGCACGCTCACCCTGGACGGCGAGAACAACCCCGATGCCGTCTGGGTGTTCCGGGTCGGTTCGGGCCTGACGACGGCCTCGGCCAGCAGCGTCAGCCTCATCAACGGCGCCTCGCCGTGCAATGTGTTCTGGCAGATCGGCAGCTCGGCCACCCTCGGAACCGATTCCGACTTCGTCGGCACCCTCATGGCGATGACGTCGATCAGCGCCACCACGGGGGCGGACATCGAGGGCCGGGCGCTGGCCCGTAACGGGTCCGTGACGCTGGACACCAACACGATCACGCGACCTGCCTGCACCGGGCGCACCACGGGCGGGACGACCGGTGGCGTCATCGCGGGCACGACCGGCGGGACCGCCACGGGCGGCCTGATCGCGGGCACGACCGGAGGAACGAACGGGGGTACCGCCAGCGGGGGTACCTCCAACGGCGGTACCACGGGCGGCACCGGCGGTGTGATCGCCGGCGTCACGACGGGCGGCGCCACCGGCGGAGTGCTCGGCGGAGTGCTTGGTGGGGTGACGACGGGCGGCCTCATCGCGGGCACCACGGGTGGCACTACAGGCACGACGACCGGCGGCGCGACAGGCGGAGGCGGCCACAAGCCACCGGGCAAGCCTGGCCATGAGCACGGGCACGGGCACGACAAGCCTGGCCACGGACATGAGCACGGCCATGGGTACGGGCACGACAAGCCTGGCCACGGCCATGGGCACGGGTACGGCAAGTCCGGCGGCAGCCACGGCTGACCCGGCGGTCACGTGGGCCCGTAACCCTTCGCGTCGAGCGCGTCGGGCCGGCCGGTTGCCTGTGGGTGGGTAAGAGGCGGGGCGTGCGGGTGGGTGGTCAAGCGACTCCCCCCGCACGCCCCGTGCGACAACGGAAGAAGCGGAAATGAGCAGCGAGATGGGACGGTCGGGTAGCACCTTGCCGAGCTGTGCCGAGCACGCGGAAACAAGAAGACCGGAGCCCTCCGGCGCCGGCTCGGCGGAAAGTGGACGCAGCGGTATTCTCGACGCCGGTCATGGTGGGGCGGGGCGACCGTGTCGCTCGCTTCGGGCGGCCACGCAGGCCACCGTGGTCCTGTGCCTTGCGGTGACAATCATTCATGTGATCCTCGTCTTTCTCCACGTGGCGCCGGCGAATGCCATCTCGCAGCGGTACACCAAGCAGATCAACGCGTGGGTCTATCCGTTGTTCGAGCAGAACTGGCGACTCTTCGCCCCGGATCCGGAAAGGGTCAACAGGCAGATCTCGGCACGGACTGCGCGGACCACTCCGGACGGCACCGTGCGGGTGAGCCGCTGGCTCGATTTGAGTGGCGTGGACAATTCTGCGATCGAGCACAATCCCTTTCCGAGCCATACGACGCAGAACATGCTGCGCCGCGCCTGGAGCTCGTACCTCGAAACGCTGGGAGGCAGCGACCAGCCGCGATCGGAGCGGGCTGTGATGATCCAGCAGTACCTCCGCAACATCGCGGCGGATCGCATCGCCGACCGGCGCGGCGGCACCTTCGACTCCCTTCAACTGCGGGTGGTGACGCTGCCCGTCGCTGCCCCCGGCCGGTCCGGAGGCAGTCGTTCGGACCATGCCACGCCCACGCCCGTGGACACCCGTTACCTGCCCTGGTGGAAGGTGGCCCCGCATGGCACCCGCTGAGCCGACCCCGACCACGCCACCCATGCCGGTGAAGCGCGACACCGAGCGAGCCGGCATCCCCGCCACGACGCAGCGCGTGCTCGACCGCATCGCCGCGTACTGCGCCCTGCTGATCGAGCGGCCGCACTCCCTGTACGCGGCGGCAGTACTGCGCATCGGCTACGGCCTGCTCTACCTCGTCTTCCTGCTACGTGAATTTCCGCACCGCGACGAGATCTGGGGGCCGGATTCGCCGTGGGCCCCCACACTGGCGAGGCAATTGTTCGAACAGACGGGATGGGCGAGCTTCCTCACCCTGTCCGACAACCACGTGTATTTCGAGTTCTGTTACGCGACGGCCGTGCTCACGTCCGTGTTGTTCACGCTCGGTTGGCGGACCAGGGCGGTGTCCGCACTGTTCGCCGTCGTCGTGGCGTCCTTCCACGCCAGGGCGATCTTCATGACGGACGGGGGAGACAATCTCATCCTCCTCATGGCCGTCTACCTCGTGTTCACCGCCTGCGGCCGACGCTGGTCCCTCGACGCCCGCCGGGCCCGGCGGCGCTCAGCCGTGGGGCCAAGGACACCCTTCTCCCTGACGGCCGGGGGCGAGCGCCCGCCCCATCTCCGCGACGCCCGACTGGGCGTGGTCACGGTCCTGCACAACTGTGGCATGTTCGTCATCGCCGCCCAGGTGTGCTTCCTCTACGGATCGGCGGGCCTGTACAAGGTGCAGGGCGGTACCTGGGGCGATGGGACCGCCCTGCACTACGCCCTGAACCTCGATCTGTTCCAGCCCTGGCCCGCGCTCTCGCACCTGGCCGACGACCACCGGATGCTGATCGCGGCCGCCTGCTACCTCACGGTCTTGTTGCAGGTGGCTTTCCCCTTCGTCCTCTTCGGCAGGCTCAAGTACCCGGTCCTGGTCATGTTGCTGACCATGCACACCGGCATCGCGGTGCTCATGGGCCTGCCGCTCTTCTCCGCTGCGATGATCGTCGCGGACGCGGTCTTCCTGCCGGACCGCTTCTACCGCTTCTCAGGACTGGTCTGCCGGCGTGCACTCCGGCGCGCCGGCGCCGGCGGCCGGGTCCCGGCATCCGGGCCGGAAGCCGACCTCGTACCGGCGCAGCCGAACCGGGCTCCTCAATGCCCGTCCTGTCGGACGCGAACACCCTCACCCGCGTCGTCGGCGTCCCGGTCCGCAACGTCCACGACGGCGAAGGGCTGAAGCCCGTGATCGCGGGTCACCTGACGCCCGTTGCGATGCCGCCCGGCATCCGGACCGGGCAGGGCGCGAAAAGGCCCCCCGACCGATCACGGTCGAGGGGCCGGTAACAGGCTCCGCCTGCTCACGTACCACCCGGTGGGCGCGGACGGTTTCGAACCGCCGACATCCTCCTTGTAAGGGAGGCGCTCTACCCCTGAGCTACGCGCCCGGGACGAGTGGACAGCCTACCTTGCTGAAGGCGGTGCCCCGCAAACCGTCCGCCCGCGGCGGAGACGGCGGGCCCACCGCGCGCGCCGCGAACTGATCGGCCCGTGTGTTCGTCCCTCACCGGTGGGAGAATGTGACACCGGGGCAGGGCGGAACAGCACGGGAGAGGGATAGTGACGGCGACACCTTGGCAGCCGTACACACCGGACGGATCGGGGACCGAGAGCGGGAGCGCGCCCGGCGGGAGCGGGCCGAGGGAGGGCGGGCCCGGCGGGAGCGGATCCAGGGAGGGCGCGGCCGGCGGGAGCGCACGCCCCCGTACCCCGCGCGGCGGCGCCCGCGGAGTCCTGCGTGACGTGCTCGCCCTCGCCCTGCTGCCCCTGCCGCTGCTCGCCGCCGTCGCCCCGGCCGCGTTCGCGGGCGGCGGTACGCGCCGGTGGTTCGGCGGCCGCGGCGAGAGCGAGCGGGCCGAGGCGCAGGCCGCGAAGGACGCCGCGGCCGCCGCCTTCTACGAACTGGACACCGCCCAGCGCGATCTGCGGATCTCCATCGAGACGATCACCGCGGTCGACTCCTCACCAGCAGCTCAGCGCGCCGTCTCCGACTTCGCGGCGATCGGGCGGCGCATCGACGAGGCCAGCGGTCGGTACATCAGCGCGGTGGACGCCCACGACCTCGACCGGGACGATCTGGAGGCCTCGGTGGCGTCCCGGGCCAGGACCGAGCTGACGCGGGCCAAGGACGAGCTGACCCAGGTCCGCGCCGACCTGGACCGCTTCCAGCAGGGGCTCGGCCCGCTGCTGGACAAGGCGGAGACCCAACTGGCCCGCCTCGCCCCCGCCGTCGAACGGGCCCGCCAGACACTGCTCGCCGCGAGCAACGCCCTGGACGCGGTACGGGCCGCGGGCCTGAAGGCCGACGACCTGGCCGCCCGTCTCGCCGCCCTCGGCCCCGAGCTGACCAAGCTCAACCAGGGCGCGGGCCGGCACGGCGTACCGGAGACCCTCCAGCGCGCCGACCGCGTGCTGCGCGACGCCGAGGCCGTGCGCGCCGAGGCCGAGCGGCTGCCCGAGCGCGCCGCCGAGATCGACCGGCGGCTGGTGTCCCTGCGTACCCGCGCGCAGGCGCTGACCACCCGCAGCGGCCAGGTCGAGCCGATCCTCAGCGAGCTGCGCCGGCGGTTCACGCTGGCCTGCTGGCAGGACCTCCAGCACGTGCCCGAGCAGGCGGCGCAGAGCGTGCGCCAGGCGGAGGCGAAGCTGACGGAGGCGCGTCAGGCCCGCGAGGAGCAGCGCTGGCCGGACGCCACGGCACTGCTCTCCACGGTCCGGGCCCTGCTGAACTCCACGGACGAGGCGGTCTCCGCCGCCGGTGACCGGCTCCAGCGGCTCAACGCCGTGGCGAAGGACCCCCAGCAGGAGATCGAGCGGACCCGGTTCGCGATCCGCGACGCCCAGCGTCTGGCCATGGCGGGCCGCCAGACCCCCGAGCCGCGCCACGCCCGCCCACTGGACGACTCGGTGGCCCGCCTCGACCGCGCGGTGGCGTCCCTGGAGGGCCGTCACCCCGATTACTGGCACTTCCTGACCGAGACGGAGGCGGTCCGCGCGGCGGTGGCCCGCGTGGTCGCGCAGATCCGCGAGGAGCGCGGCCACGGCGCCTGAGGGACACGCACCCCGCACAAGGGCACCCTCGCGGCCCCCACGGGGGCACCGCCACGGGCCCTCAGGGGCGCGGGGACGGCGCGACCGGGCACATCGGCGCCGCCCGCCGCCCCTCTGACAGACGCAGCCGGCGCTCAGGCCCCTCAGCCGCAGCAGCCCCCACCGCAGCAGCCCCCGCCCCCGCCGCCCCCGCGAGGCGCGGACGCGGAGGCCGAGGAGGACCCTCCGACGGCCACGGTCGACAACAGCTTCACCGTGTCCTCATGCCCGTCGGGGCACACCGCGGGATCGGCGGACTCCGCCATCGGACGGCTCAGTTCGAACGTGTCGCCGCAGGACCGGCACCGGTACTCGTATCGAGGCATGCGCACAGGCTAGCGGGGCTTCCCCGCCCGGAGGAATGCCCGCAGGATCTCCTCCCCCGCCGCGATCCCGCGCTGCGGCAGCACCGTCAGGCCCGGCGCGACGAAACCGGTGTCGGCCAGTTCGCCGTGGCCGGGCCGCCAGGAGCGGTCGCCGGCGAGCAGCAGGTCGGTGTCGAGCAGCGAGTCGCCCGCGGTGAGGATCTCGTCCGCGCCGATCCGCCGCGCTACCTCCCGGACCGCCGCGCTCTTGGTGAGCGGCTGCGGCACCGCGTAGATCTTGCGGCCCTGGAGCGAGACGGTCCAGCCGCGGGCCAGGGCCCACTCCCCCAGCTCCTTGACCCAGCCCTCGGGCAACAGTGAGCGCTCTACGACGAGGTACGCGAAGAGGTCCTCGGCGACGCGTTCCTTCAGCAGCCAGGCGGGGTCGGCGGTGCGCACGAGGTGTGCGCGGACCTCGTCGAGCGAGGCGCACTCGTCGGCCAGGCGGCGCGCCACCCGCGTACGCCACTCGGGGTCAGGGGCGCCGTCGACCAGGATGTGCCCGCCGTTGGCGCAGATCGCGAAGCGCGGGGGCGGGCCCGGGAGATGGATGCGGCCGTACTGTTCGCGGGTGCGGGTCGTGGTCGGCACGAAGGCCGTGCTGCGGCCCAGTTCGTCGAGGAGGCCGGCGGCGGTCTCGGTGAGGTAGGAGAGCGGCCTGCCCTCGTACACCTCGACGCAGAGCAGGCGCGGCGCCTCGGCGTCGGGCATGGTCAGGCCGAGGGCGGCGGCGGAGTAGATGAGGGTGCGGTCGAGGTCGCTGGCGACGAGTCGGGTCACTGCGAAGCCACCGCCCTGCCGTCCGCGCCGGTCGCGCCGCGCGTGTACTTGGGATGGATCAACCCCACGCAGCTGTACGGGAGTTCACCGACCTCCTCGACGGGTACGCCCCGCTGCTCGGCGAGCAGCCGGATGTGGTCGAGGTCCGCCCCCGCTCCGGTGCGGGCCAGGATCTTCCAGGGGACGCGGCGCAGCAGCACCCGGGTCGTCTCGCCGACGCCCGGCTTGACGAGGTTCACGTCGTGGATGCCGTACTCCTCGCTGATGCGCTCCACGGCGGCCCAGCCCTCCCAGGTCGGTGCCCTGTCGGCGGACAGCGCGTCCTTGACCTGGGCGTCCACCGTGTCGGCGACCGCGTCGAAGTGAGCGGCGACCGTGTCGACGAAGTGTCCGGACACATCGGCGTCCGCCAGTTCGCGGTAGAACTTCGCGCCGTGGAAGTCGTCCGGGCCGACCAGGTCCGCACGCAGCACGGTGCGTGAGATCAGGCCGGACACCGTGGAGTTGAGGCAGGCGGAGGGGATGAGGAAGTCCTCGCGGGTGCCGTAGGTGCGCACACACGAACCGGGGTCGGCCAGCACCGCGATCTCCGGGCGGAAGCCCACCGGGCCGCCGTTCTCCTCGAACTCCCGGACCGCGTCGGCGAGTTCACGGGTGATCGCGCCCTTGCCGGTCCAGCCGTCGACGAAGACGATGTCGGCGGGGTCGTGATGGGCGGCGAGCCAGCGCAGCGCGTTGGCGTCGATGCCCCGGCCGCGCACGATGGAGACGGCGTAGTGCGGCAGGTCGATTCCGTGCCGGTGGGCGGCCCAGCGGCGCATCAGGACGCCGACGGGCGTGCCCGCGCGGGCCAGCGACACGAGGACGGGGCGCGGCGGCCGCTCGGCGAGGACGATGTCGGTGACGGTGCCGACGGCCTGGGCGATGCGGGCGGCGGAGGTGTCGAGCGCGGCACGGAACAGGTCCTGGTAGCGCTCGCTGGGCTGGTATTCGACCGGCAGCGACTCGGCGTAGTGCGCGCCGCCGCTCTGGATCGCCTCCTCGCGCTCCTCGGTGGGCGCTTCGAGCGTCACGCCCGAGAGGTCCTGGAGCAGCCAGCCGACGTCGTCGGGCGCGTACGAGGAGAAGGCGGGGCCACGGAGCGGCTCGGGGAGCATGGGGGACCTTTCGGGGACGTCCGCACCCCGCGTCGTGGGGACGCGGGAGGGGACGTACGAGGGGACGACGGCCAGCAGCACCTGTCCGGCGTGCGCGGAGAGCTGCGCCAGCAGGCCGTCGGCGGCGTGCAGTTGCGGGGTGTCGGCGACGGAGTCCACCACTGCGACGACCGCGTCGAAGCCGCCGCCCGCGACGTTGTAGGCGAACCGGGGTCCGGCCCCGTCGGCGGGCGCGTCGTGCGCGGGGAAGACCAGGCGGGTGCGTATCGCGTAACCGGGGTCGTCCACGGCGAGGACGGGCGAGCGGGTCGTGGTGGAGTACCGCACCTCCGCCCCCACCTGCCGCTCCAGCTCCACGCCGAGCGCGAGCGGCGCGTACATCAGCTCCTCGAAACCGAGGACGAGTACGCGGCCGCGGCGCGCGCCGTCCGGCAGGGCCCGCGCGATCCGCTCGGCCATGTCGGGCAGCGCCGCGCGCAGCCGCTCCCGGTGCGCGGGCGTGAAGCCGTGCCGCCCGCCGTCGGGTACTCCGGCGGGCCAGCCCAGCTCGACGCGGGAGACCGTGCCGCGCTTTGCGCGCGGGGGCGGCGGGGCGGGGTCCGTCTCGTGCTCGGCGACCAGGCGCCGCCCCTTCTCCAGGACGTCGTCGGGCAGCCGCACCGTCCCGGACGCCAGCGCGATCAGGTCGACGCGGGCGCCGATCTCCCGGGCGAAGGCGGCGAGGCGGCCCTGGTCGTCCGGCGAGCGCATGTCGACCAGCGCCACGATCACGTACCGCTCGCGCGGGAAGCTCCCGTGCAGGTCACGGATGGTGTTCAGGACCGTGTTGCCGGTGGAGAACTCGTCGTCGACGAGGACCAGCGGGCCGTCCCCGGCGAGCAGGCGGGGGTCCTCGGGCAGGAGCAGGTGCGAGGTGGCGTGCGAGTGGGCCTCCTCGAAGCCGCCCGCGCGTGCGACGCCCTCGACGGGGCGCCGGGTGGAGTGCAGGTAGGGCGCGAGGGCGACCCCGTCGGCGACGGCGTGGCCGAGGCCGGTCGCGGTCTCCGCGTAGCCGAGGACGACGGCCCGCCCGGCCTCGTCGTCGCCGAGCAGGGCCCGCACCCGGGCCCCGAGGTCGTGCCCGGCCGCGTACACGACCGAGGGGTGCTGCGGGACGTGCTTGCCGAGCACGTTGGACACCAGGAGGTGTGCCCGCTTGGGGTTGCGGCGCAGCGCGAGGCCGAGCAGGCCGGGCAGCGTCTGGTCGCCGTCGAGCCCGACCCCGAGCCGTTCGGCGACCCAGGTCCCCGACCACACCGCGTCTTGTCTCACGTACGTCATGTTCCTCACGTTCATCAGCCGGGCAACCCGGCGGTGAGCAGCTCCACGAAGCCGATGTCCTCCCTGGCGACGCCGAAGACCTCGGCCCGCCGCAGAGTCCGCTCGGCCCAGGCGCGGTGCGGCTTCACCTCGTTCATCTTGTTCGTGTACGAGGAGCGCAGGACGCCGCCGCCACCGCGCTCCGGGCGCAGGATGTCCTCGGCGTCGCTGAACTCCTCGTGGCTGACGACGGACAGGGCGTGCACGGGCAGCACGTGCGAGGGGTGGATGCAGGTCTTGCCGAGCAGGCCGTTGGCGCGGTCCAGCTCGATCTCGCGCAGCAGGCCGTCCATGTCGTGCTCGATCAGGGCCTGCCGCAGCTCCTCGGCGCGGCCCGCCAGGAAGGGGCTGCGGCGCAGCTGCGGCTTGAACATGCGCTCCTGGACGCGGAAGTACTCCCACACGGGCCCGGTCACGGTGAATCCGGTGCCGTCGGCCCTGCCGAGGACGTTCACCACGTCCGCGATGACGGAGGCCACGATCTGTACGTCGTAGGCGGTCATGTCCGGCGGTCTGCGCAGTCCGTACGCCGAGCAGAAGTCGGTGACGCCGAGGCGCAGCGCGAGCACCCGGTCGCGGTACTTGTCGACGGTGCGGGCGATCCCGGCGAGGGTCTCGGCGCGGCTCTCCAGGTGCAGCAGTTCGGGCGACTCCAGGACCGGCATGGCGAAGAGCCGGCGCCTGCCGTCCGTCTCGGCGGCGGCGATGGCCTCCAGGAACGGAACCCCTCGCTCTTCGGTGAACTTCGGCAGGACGAATCCGGACAACAACCGAAGGCTCGGCCCGAGCCTTCGGGTCAGGTCGGGGATCTGCTCGGCGGCCCGGACCCGGATGAACAGCAGCGGGGGCTCCTGGCCCCGTTCCGCCAGGTCGGTGAAGTGCCGGACGAGGTTCTCCTCGGCGTCGGCCACCTCGGAGTCGTCGATGGAGTCCTCCAGGCAGATCACCATGGAGGTCACCCCGCGGCCGGCCTGCTTCAGGACGTCGTCGGCGAGGCGGGGGCGGGTGGCCGGGCTGTAGAGCGTGGCGCCGAGCGCGGATGCGAGCAGGTGGGGCGGGGAGTCCGCGGTGAAGGCACACGGTTCCCGGTGGAAGACGCGCTGTCGCACCTCTGGGGCGATGTGCCCGAAATGACGCATGAGATTCCCTTGTTCCGCCGTTATCGCCTGTTTCGTCGGCATGGACCGTTGTGATGTGGCCGGTAATAGTACGTAGGGACGGGTGCCGGGGGTTCCCTCCGGGCATGAACTTCAGGTAACCCGGCCATGTCGCACACCCTCACCGCACAACCGTCGCACGCTCGCACCACCCGCAGGTCAGGGGCCTGCCGACGCGGTCGGGACCGGGAGAGCCCCCGCGTTGTCCCGCCCGTGCGGGGGAAGGCAGGATGACCGCATGACGCACGCGATGTTGAAGGGGTCCAACGTCCCTCTGGAGGCCTCGGCGGTCCGCGCCGTGCTGCGCTGGGCCCCCGGGGTGGGCGTGCCCGACGTCGACGCGTCGGCGCTGCTCCTCGGCGGCGACGGCAGGGTGCGCTCGGACGAGGACTTCGTCTTCTACAACCAGCCGCGCCACCCCGGCGGCAAGGTCTGGCGGCTCGGCAAGAAGCGGGCCGCCGAGGGCGTGACCGACACGATCCAGGCGGATCTGGCCGGCATGGAGGCCGGCGTGAGCCGCGTCCTGCTGGCCGCGTCCGCGGAGGGCGTCGCCTTCGAGCACGTACCGTCGCTGCGCATCCTGCTGTACGACGCCACGGTCGCCGAGGGCGAGCCGCTCGCCTACTTCGACATCACCCCGCAGACCGGCGAGGAGACCGCGCTGATCTGCGGAGAGCTGTACCGCCGCGGCGAGGGCTGGAAGTTCCGGGCGCTCGGCGAGGGCTACTCCAACGGCCTGGAGGGACTCGCCTCCGACTTCGGGATCTCCGTGGACGACACGGACTCCGGCGCGACGGCGCCCACCGCGGCCGTGCCCGCCGCGCCCGCGGCGTACTTCCCGCTGCCGCCCCAGCAGAGCGCGCCGCAGCCGCAGCCGTCCCTGGTCCAGCCGCCGCCCTCCGTCGCGCAGCCGCTGCCCCGGCCGGCCGCGGCCCACCCCGGCCCGCAGCCCTCCTACGATCACTCCCCCGAGCCGCCCCGGTACCCGGCGCCCCAGCCCGCGTACGGCTACCCTCCGGCGGCTCCCACGCATCCCGCGCCGCTCGGCGCACCGCCACCGGCGCCGGCTCCCTCGTACGGCTATCCGCAGCCGGTGGCCCCCCTGCCCGACCCGAACTTCCGGCTGCCTCCTCAGGGGCCGCAGTTCCTGCCCCGCTGAGGTCGGGTGAGGACCGGCCCGGACGCCCAGGGGCGCGCGGGCTCAGCCGACCTTGGTCTTGTAGCCCCGGCCCCACTGGAGTCCCCAGCCGTAGAGCCGGTCCAGCTCGGCCTGGAAGCCGTAGACGAACTTCACCTCGCGCCGCACGACCAGCTCGCCCTTGACGTTCTCGACGGACACCACGGCGCACGAGCGGGCCTGCGGCTGGCGCTCGTCCAGGTCGATCTCGATCCTCGGCCCGTTGCTGGGATAGAGCGTGACCTTGGCGTGCGTGCGGTCGAAGGCGGGCGTCTGGTCGTAGATGTACGCGAAGACCAGCAGCCGCTTGATGGACTCGCGGTGGTCGAGATTGACGTAGATCGTCTCGCCGGAGGGCGAGCCGAACCGGTCGTCGCCGCTCAGCTTCACGTACGGCGGCGCGTTGAGGCTGCCGAAGAAGCCTCCCAGCGGCTGCACGACCCCCTTGGTGCCGTCCATCAGCTCGTACAGGCAGCCGATGTCGAGGTCCACGTTGACCACGCCCTGGGTGTGCGCCTGGACCACGTCGGGCTGGAACAGCTTGAGCGGGTGCCGCAGCAGGCTGCCGCGGCGGCGCTGCTTGCCCATGAAGTCGGACGTGCGCATCTGCCAGGAGAGGTTGACGCGCAGATTGCCGGTGGCCGCGCCCTGTTTGCTGAGCGAGACCGTCGGGTTGCGCTTGGTCAGTTCGATGGAATTGGTCGCGGCGCCGCCCGAATCGAAGTCCATCGATCGTCCTCGCCACAGACCGTCCCAGAAGGACATGCCGCCCCCAAGTGTCCTCGTGCCCCATACGTACGGCGACGGGGCGGCCCTGAGGACTCCTCCTCGACGGCCGCCCCGCACAGAGCGTTCCTCACCGGGGCCGCCGTCACACTCCGCGGTACGGAATCGGCCGCCCCGGTGAGGGAATCGGTCAGTGTCAGACCCCGGACGGGACCTCGCTCTTCTCTCCGGAGCTGCCCTGTCCCTCGGCCGCCGCGAGCCGCTTGTTGCGCCGCACGGAGGAGAAGAAGGACCAGGCGATCAGGAGGACGCCGACGGAACCGGTGATGACCTCGTGGATCTCGTACTGGATGGTGACCAGGAGGAGGACGGCGAGGGCGCCGATCGCGTAGTGCGCGCCGTGCTCCAGGTAGACGTAGTCGTCGAGGGTGCCCTGGCGGACCAGGTAGACCGTGAGCGACCGGACGTACATGGCGCCGATGCCGAGGCCGAGCGCCATCAGGACGATGTCGTTGGTGATCGCGAAGGCGCCGATGACACCGTCGAAGGAGAAGGACGCGTCCAGGACCTCCAAGTAGAGGAACATGAAGAACGCGGCCTTGCCCGCCATCACGACGGCGGGAACCTTCTTGCCGCTCCGCTTGGCCTCTTCCTCGGCCTCGTGCTCGCGCTCCTCGTCCTCCTCCAGCTTGTTCTCGAAGTAGCTGGAGAGGCCGCCCACCACGAGGTAGGTGATGAGGCCGGCGATACCGGAGATCAGGACGGTCTGCGCCTTGTCCACGTGGATGCCGCCGTGCTGGTGGGCGTGGGTGGCGACGGTCATCGAGCTGATCAGGAGCACGACGAGCGCGATGCAGACCGACAGCATGTCGACCTTGCCGAGCTTGGCGAGCGGGCGCTCGATCCAGCCCAGCCACTTGATGTCACGGTCCTCGAAGATGAAGTCGAGGAAGATCATCAACAGGAACATGCCACCGAAGGCGGCGATCGACGGGTGGGCGTCGGTGACCAGCTGCTGGTACCGGTCCTTGTCGTTGAGCGCGAGACGGACCGCCTCGATCGGACCGATCTTGGCACTGATGGCCACGATGACGACGGGGAAGACCAGCCGCATGCCGAAGACCGCGATCAGGACACCGACGGTGAGGAAGATCCGCTGCCAGAAGGCGCTCATCTTCTTCAGGATTCCGGCATTGACCACCGCGTTGTCGAAGGACAGCGAGATCTCGAGGATGGACAGGATCGCGACGACGCCGAATCCGGTCCACCCCCCGTAGAGCACCGCGGCGACAAGGCCGAGCGCGGTCACCGCGAACGACCAGCCGAAGGTTTTCAGAATCACTGGTTACCCAATCGTGTGTGTACGGGCTCCCGTTCAGCGGTCTCCCCCGCGCCGGTCCCGGCTTTACGAAACGTTGACCCCGAAGTCTAGAGCGATACCTCGCAGGCCCGACGCGTACCCCTGCCCGACGGCGCGGAACTTCCACTCGCCGCCGTGGCGGTAGACCTCCCCGAAGATCATGGCGGTCTCCGTGGAGGCGTCCTCACTGAGGTCGTAGCGCGCCAGCTCCTGCCCGTCCGCCTGGTTCACCACCCGGATGAACGCGTTGCTGACCTGGCCGAAGGCCTGCCCGCGCGTGTCCGCGTCATGGATCGAGACCACGATGACGATCCGGTCGCAGTGGGTCGGCACCTGCGCGAGGTCGACCAGGAGCGACTCGTCGTCGCCATCGCCCTCACCGGTGAGGTTGTCGCCGGTGTGCTCGACGGAGCCGTCGGGGCTCTTCAGGTTGTTGTAGAAGACGAACCAGTCGTCGCCGAGGACCTTGCCCGCGCCGCACAGCAGCGCGCTGGCGTCGAGGTCGAAGGGGGCGCCGGTGGTCGAGCGCGCGTCCCAGCCGAGGCCGACGAGGACCTGGGTGAGGTTCGGCGCGGCCTTGGAGAGGGAGACATTGCCTCCCTTGGCGAGTGTGACGCCCATGTTCGTGGTCCTCCCCGGGATGACGGCGGTGTCCCCGCGGTGACGGGGGCACGGGGTGATGAGCGCGTCCGGCGCCGCACCTTCGATGTGCGGCGCCGGACGGGACGGCGGAGGGGCTGTTCGGCTCAGACGTTGACGCCGAAGTCCTGCGCGATGCCGCGCAGGCCCGAGGCGTAGCCCTGGCCGACCGCGCGGAACTTCCACTCGGCGCCGTGGCGGTACAGCTCGCCGAAGACCATGGCGGTCTCCGTCGAGGCGTCCTCGGAGAGGTCGTACCGCGCGATCTCCGCGCCGCCCGCCTGGTTCACGACGCGGATGAACGCGTTGCGGACCTGGCCGAACGACTGCTGGCGCGTCTCCGCGTCATAGATGGAGACCGGGAAGACGATCTTGTCGACGTCGGCGGGGACCGCCGAGAGGTCGACCTTGATCACCTCGTCGTCGCCCTCGCCCTCACCGGTGGTGTTGTCACCGGTGTGCTCGACGGAGCCGTCGGGGCTCTTCAGGTTGTTGAAGAACACGAAGTTCTGGTCACTGCTGACCTTGCCCTCCGCGTTCGTCAGGATCGCGCTGGCGTCCAGGTCGAAGTCCGTACCGGTGGTGGTACGCACATCCCAGCCGAGGCCGACCAGAACCGCGGTCAGGCCGGGCGCCTCCTTGCTCAGCGATACGTTGCCGCCCTTGCTGAGGCTGACTCCCACAAGTCCTCCCAATTGGTGTCCAGGGGCGGGGAGCCCCAAGCGTTGCGTTGCCATCGGATCAACGAGTGGATCCTAGTGACCGGTTCCCGGCGACCCCGGGCTCTGCGGCCGAAGAGTCACAGGGTGTCGAGCGCCTGGAGGTACTCGTTCAGGTCACGCGCGTCGGGCAGGTCGTTGACGACGCTCCAGCGCACGACGCCTTCCTTGTCGATGATGAAGGTGCCGCGCACCGCACAGCCCTTGTCCTCGTCGAAGACGCCGTACGCCCGCGAGACCTCGCCGTGCGGCCAGAAATCGGAGATCAGCGGGTACTCCAGGCCCTCCTGCTCGGCGAAGACGCGCAGGGTGTGGATGGAGTCGGCGGAGACGGCGAGCAGCTGGGTGTCGTCGTTGACGAACTTCGGCAGCTCGTCGCGGAGCGCGCACAGCTCGCCCGTGCACACGCCGGTGAACGCGAACGGGTAGAAGAGCAGCACCACGTTCTTCTCGCCGCGGAAGTCGGACAGCTTCACGGACCGGCCGTGGTTGTCCTTCAGCTCGAACTCCGGGGCCTTGGTGCCGGTGGCGATTCCAGCGAGCGCCATGGGTACGCATCCCTTCGACGGGGCCCCTCGGATGGGGCCGTTCGGGTGACACCACCCTACGTGCGCCGATCCGTGCCCCTTCCGGGCCCGTTCACACACGCGTGAGGCCCTCGCCGACGGATGGTCGTCGGCGAGGGCCTCACGGTATGTCTCTTCTGGGTCGCGGCTCGGCGCGCGGGTGGCTAGCGCTTCTTGGCGGCGCCCTTGGGGGTGACCAGCCGGCTGCCGTTCCAGTCCTTGCCGGCGTTGATGCTCTTGGTCTGGGAGAGGCCCGCGGTGGTGGCCGCCTCGCCGATCTCGCTCGGCTCGACGTACCCGTCACGACCGGTCTTCGGAGTGAGCAGCAGGATCGAGCCGCCTTCCTCCATGTAGGCGATGGCATCCACCAGCGCATCGGTCAGGTCCCCGTCGTCCTCACGGAACCAGAGCACCACGGCATCGGCCACGTCGTCGTAGTCCTCGTCGACGAGCTCGGAGCCAATGGTCTCTTCGATGAGCTCGCGGAGCTCCTGATCGACGTCGTCGTCGTAGCCGATCTCCTGGACCACCTGGTCGGGCTGGAAACCAAGCCTTACGGCAAGGTTCGTCTCCGCGTGGTCCGCGGTCGCGCTCACGGATTGCCTCCTGATCATGTTTCTGAGAATGCCTGTCAGCCACGCGCGGGCGCGGGGCATTGGCCGTAGTCCACACGGGCGGGGCGGATCGCGCAAGTACCCGGCCGCCGAGACCGCCGAAACGGTGACGTTCCCCGCCGTGTCGCCGCAACTGCCGCCTCATCCGTACGGGACCGAACGGCTCTGCGAAGCGGCTAGGCAGGATGGGCGTATCGTTGCGATTTGGTCGAGCCTACCCCAGGGACACTGGGTGATCGCCTCGGTTACCCATTGGTAGAGATGACGTCCGCGTCAGCCGGGTACACGATGGGGAGCGGTGTACGGCCAGGCAGAACCCAGGCGAGAGCCCCAACAGCGAAGGAACAGCGTGGCTTCCGGATCCGATCGCAACCCGATCATCATTGGCGGCCTGCCGAGTCAGGTCCCGGACTTCGATCCCGAGGAGACCCAGGAGTGGCTGGACTCCCTCGACGCCGCGGTCGACGAACGCGGCCGCGAGCGGGCCCGCTACCTGATGCTCAGGCTGATCGAGCGCGCGCGCGAGAAGCGCGTGGCCGTCCCCGAAATGCGCAGTACGGATTACGTCAACACGATCGCCACCAAGGACGAGCCGTTCTTCCCCGGCAACGAGGAGATCGAACGCAAGGTCCTGAACGCGACCCGCTGGAACGCCGCGGTGATGGTCTCGCGCGCCCAGCGCCCCGGCATCGGGGTCGGTGGCCACATCGCCACCTTCGCCTCCTCCGCCTCGCTCTACGACGTGGGCTTCAACCACTTCTTCCGCGGCAAGGACGAGGGCGACGGCGGCGACCAGATCTTCTTCCAGGGGCACGCCTCCCCCGGCATCTACGCCCGCGCCTTCCTCCTGGACAGGCTCTCCGAGCAGCAGCTCGACGCGTTCCGCCAGGAGAAGTCCAAGGCGCCGTACGGCCTGTCCTCATATCCGCATCCCCGGCTGATGCCGGACTTCTGGGAGTTCCCGACCGTCTCCATGGGCCTCGGCCCGCTCGGCGCGATCTACCAGGCGCGGATGAACCGCTACATGGAGGCGCGCGGCATCGCCGACACCTCCAAGTCGCACGTCTGGGCCTACCTGGGTGACGGCGAGATGGACGAGCCCGAGTCGCTCGGCCAGCTCTCCATCGCCGCCCGCGAGGGCCTGGACAACCTCACCTTCGTCGTCAACTGCAACCTCCAGCGCCTCGACGGCCCGGTGCGCGGCAACGGCAAGATCATTCAGGAGCTGGAGTCCCAGTTCCGCGGCGCCGGCTGGAACGTCATCAAGCTCGTCTGGGACCGCAGCTGGGACCCGCTGCTCGCCCAGGACCGGGACGGCATCCTGGTCAACAAGCTGAACACCACCCCCGACGGCCAGTTCCAGACGTACGCGACCGAGACCGGCGCCTACATCCGCGAGCACTTCTTCGGCGACGACCACCGCCTGCGCGCCATGGTCGAGAACATGACCGACGAGCAGATCCTGCACCTGGGCCGCGGCGGTCACGACCACAAGAAGGTCTACGCGGCCTACGCGGCGGCCAAGGCCCACAAGGGCCAGCCGACGGTGATCCTCGCCCAGACGGTCAAGGGCTGGACCCTCGGCCCGAACTTCGAGGGCCGCAACGCCACGCACCAGATGAAGAAGCTGACGGTCGACGACCTCAAGGGCTTCCGCGACCGTCTGCACATCCCGATCACGGACAAGCAGCTGGAGGACGGCGCCCCGCCGTACTACCACCCCGGCCGTGACTCCGAAGAGATCCAGTACATGCACGACCGCCGCAACAGCCTGGGCGGCTACGTGCCGACCCGCGTCGTGCGCGCCAAGCCCCTCCAGCTCCCCGAGGACAAGACGTACGCGACCGCGAAGAAGGGCTCGGGTCAGCAGTCGATCGCCACCACCATGGCGTTCGTCCGCATCCTGAAGGACCTCATGCGGGACAAGGAGATCGGCAAGCGCTTCGTGCTGATCGCCCCTGACGAGTACCGCACCTTCGGCATGGACGCGTTCTTCCCGAGCGCGAAGATCTACAACCCGCTCGGCCAGCAGTACGAGGCCGTCGACCGCGAGCTGCTCCTCGCCTACAAGGAGTCGCCCACCGGCCAGATGCTGCACGACGGCATCTCCGAGGCGGGCTGCACCGCCTCGCTGATCGCCGCCGGCTCGGCGTACGCCACCCACGGCGAACCCCTCATCCCGGTCTACGTCTTCTACTCGATGTTCGGTTTCCAGCGCACCGGCGACCAGTTCTGGCAGATGGCCGACCAGTTGGCGCGCGGTTTCGTCCTCGGCGCGACCGCCGGCCGCACGACGCTGACCGGCGAGGGCCTGCAGCACGCCGACGGCCACTCGCAGCTGCTCGCCTCGACCAACCCGGGCTGCGTCGCCTACGACCCGGCCTTCGGTTACGAGATCGCGCACATCGTCAAGGACGGCCTGCGCCGGATGTACGGCCCCGAGAGCGAGGACGTCTTCTACTACCTCACCGTCTACAACGAGCCGATCCAGCACCCGGCCGAGCCGGCGGACGTCGATGTCGACGGCATCCTCAAGGGCATCTACCGCTTCCAGTCCGGCGAGCAGGGCGCCATCCCGGCCCAGATCCTCGCGTCCGGTGTCGCCGTCCCGTGGGCGGTCGAGGCCCAGCAGATCCTCGCCTCGGAGTGGAACGTCAAGGCGGACGTCTGGTCGGCGACCTCCTGGAACGAGCTGCGCCGCGAGGCCGTGGACGTGGAGCGCCACAACCTCCTGCACCCCGAGGAGGAGCAGCGCGTCCCGTACGTGACGCAGAAGCTCTCCGGTGCCCAGGGTCCGTTCGTGGCCGTCTCCGACTGGATGCGGAGCGTGCCCGACCAGATCTCCCGCTGGGTGCCCGGCACGTACCAGTCGCTGGGCGCGGACGGCTTCGGCTTCGCCGACACCCGGGGCGCCGCCCGCCGCCACTTCCACATCGACGCGCAGTCGATCGTGGTCGCGGTACTGACCGAGCTGGCCCGCGAGGGCAAGGTCGACCGCTCCGTCCTGAAGCAGGCGATCGACCGCTACCAACTGCTGGACGTCACGGCCGCCGACCCCGGCGCGGCCGGCGGCGACGCGTAGCCGCTCTCGCGGGACGCCTTTGCGGAGGGCGACGGGCCATGGGCCCCGTCGCCCTTCGGCGTTTCCTACGATGCGCCCATGAAGGAACGACCGCCGCAGGTGCGCGGTGAGCGCACATTTCGGGACCGCCGCCGGGAGCGGCAGCACGGGAGATCGGATCGCCCGGGGCGCGGGAAGGCGGGGCGCTGGGAGCAGAGCCGCTGGGCGAAGGACCGCTGGGAGCAGCTCACCCAGGGGCCGCTCCTCGGGCTCGCTGTGGCGTTCGCCGTCGCGTACGCCGTGCCGATCGTCGTGCCCGACGCGAATCCGGCCGTGTCGCGGGCCTGCACGGTCGTGGAGTGGGTCGTCTGGGGTTCGTTCGCCTTCGACTATCTCGTGCGCCTCCTCCTCACCGATCACCGCGGACAGTTCATCCGCACGCACTGGCTCGACCTGTGTGCCGTGATCCTTCCGATGATCCAGCCGCTGCGGCTGCTGCGGCTCGTCTCCACGCTGATGCTCGTCGGCCGGCGTGCCCGCATGGCGTCGCAGATCAGATTGACGACGTATGTGGTGGGCTCGGTGGTCGGCCTGCTGATGTTCGGTTCCCTCGCGGTGCTCTCCGTGGAGCGGGACTCACCGAACGGGAACATCAAGACACTGGGTGATGCGGTGTGGTGGTCCTTCACCACCATGACGACGGTCGGTTACGGCGATCACGCTCCGACGACGGGCCTCGGCCGGGTGCTCGCGGTCGGGTTGATGCTGTCGGGCATCGCGCTGCTCGGTGTGGTCACCGCCAACATCGCGGCGTGGTTCATCGCCCGCTTCGAGAAGGACGATGTGGAGGAGCGGCGCCAGACGGCCGCCATCGAGGCGTTGACGGCCGAGGTGCGGGCCCTGCGTACGCAGGTGACGGCTCTGACGGGGGCGGGCTCGGCGCCTCGTCCGGTGACCGGGGAGGGCGCCGTCGGGGAGGCCGTCGCCCGCGAGGCCGCTGCCGGGGAGGCCGCCACCCGGGATGCCGCTGCCCGGGAGGCCGAGGCGCTCGGCGGGCGAGGGACGGCCTGACCTGCGGCGGGGCGGCACGCCGGCCCAGCTGCGTCTCAGGGCGGGACGGCACGGCACGGTTGCACCTCAGGGCGGGGCGGCGGCCCGGTTGCGCCTCAGGGAGAGCCAGCCGCCGGCGATCGCCGGCGGGCCGAGGGCGATCCCCGGTCCGGAGAACCCGGCGAGCGCGCGGATGGCTCCGACCCTTGCGAGCGTCGCGCGGTCCGGCCCGCCCCGCGACCACGTGCGGCCGCGTGAGCGAGGGTTCTCGCGCGTGCTGTGTCCGAAGCCCGAAGGCCGCCGTCATCGCCTTTGATGCGGCCGATTCGGGCCCGACACCGCGAGTACCCCCACTCAGCTTTCCCAGACCTTGAAGGCCCGTACGCGGTAGGGGGATTCGGGCGCCCAGGTGCCGCTGCCCGGGTAGGTGCTGAATTCACCGGTCTCCGCGCATTTGGCGGACTGGTACGCGGTGACGGGGCGGCCGGTGCGGTTGGAGACGGCCTGCGCGCTGCCCCCCTCCGGCAGCGCGATGCAGCTCTCGATGTCGATGTCGGTCAATTCGTAGGCGTGCCGCACGCCCTTGAATCCCGTCTTCTCCCAGAAACACACCGCGCCGGGGTCGCACCTGCCGAGCGTCGGCGGCGCGGCGGCCGCGAGGTGTGCGGGAGAGAGGATCAGCGCGGTGAGCCCGGCGAGTGCGGTGAGTGCGGCGGCCGTGACGGTCGTGACGGTCGTGGGCATGGTCCTGGGCGTGGTCGTACGCATGTGTTCAACCCCCGTGTGGTGTGGATCAGTTGTCCGCGTCGTGCGGACCTCACGTCAGAACTGTGGACCGACCGACCGCGCCGTCGGAAGGGGTACGAATGTGCGTCACCCGGATAGGCGAAAGCCCCCCAGAATGCCCCTTAAGGGTTCCCCCTGCACCACACCCCCGGCTCACGCTTCCCACCCGCACGTCGCACACGGAGCGTGACGACACCACTCAAACGCGCCCGCTTTTACCCCGATTACCCACTCGAAACCGTGATCTGCCTCACGCGATGCACGGTATGCCTGGGGGTTCTCCTAGGCTGTTCCGCAGTGACTTCCTTCGACTCATCCCCTCAACTCAACGCCTGGCGCACTCTGCTCGCGCTGGCCGTCGTGTTCGTCATGCTGGCGACCACGGGCTGGACCGCCGTACGCGACCACAAGGGCGAGTCCTCGCCCCTGGAAGCCGCGCGCTCCGCATGGGAGCGCGGCAGCATAGGCGGACACGCGCTGCCCGACCCCGACGGTCCCGCCGCCCGGCTCGGCCACTTCTTCGCCTCGCTCGACGAGCAGCAGCGCGACCGGCTCGCCGGCCGCTATCCCCTCGCCGTCGGCAACATGAACGGCGCGCCCGTGGAGCTGCGCTACCGCGCGAACCGCATCGCCCTGGCGCAGGCCCGCAAGGTCGAGCGGGAGCGCATGCGCGACAAGCGCCTCTCGCCCTTGGGGCAGCAGGAGGCCGAGCGCAGGATGAAGCGGTTCGGGGTCATGATGCGTCCCGGCCGGCACGTCCTCGCCTTCGATCCCATGGGTTCCGGGCGCATGGCCGAGGTCTTCGGGGATCTCGACAAGGCGCGCCGGGTCTCCGTCGTGGTGCCCGGCGTCGACACCACCGTGCTGACGTTCGAGCGGACGTTCCGCAAGTACTCGGCTCCGGTGGGCATGGCGAAGGCGCTCTACCGCGAAGAGCGCGCCGTGGACCCGCGCGCGCGTACCGCCGTGATCGCCTGGGCCGACTACACCGCGCCCGTGGGCATCGGCGTGGACGCGGCCACGGCCATGCGCGCCGAGAGCGGGGCGGCACGCCTCGACTCCCTGGTGCGGGCGCTGCCCGGACGCTCCCCCGTGGCGCTGTACTGCCACAGCTACGGCTCGGTGGTGTGCGGGGTGGCCGCGCGGACCCTGCCCGACCGGGTCACCGACATCACGGTCGCGGGCAGCCCCGGCATGCGCGCCGAGACGGCGTCGCAGCTGGGCACCAAGGCCCATGTCTGGGCCGCGAGGGACAGCGACGACTGGATTCGGGATGTGCCGCACATGGAGGTCGGCGGGCTCGGCCATGGCGCGGACCCGGTGTCCGGCGGCTTCGGCGCGCGGGTGCTGTCCGCGGCGGGCGCGGCCGGGCACACCGGTTACTTCGAGCCCGGCACGCAGAGCCTGCGCAATTTCGCCGAGATCGGCACCGGCGCCTACCGCGAAGTGCGGTGCGCGAGCGGGGACGGGGCCTGCCGGAAAGGCCTTTTTGGCGCGGCAGCGGCCTGACGCGCGTAGAAATCGTCGAAACAGCGGCCCGCCGCAGGAGGGACGGAGGCACGCGTGCCGCCTACGATGAGCCGCATGGGTGATGTTCTGGCCGGATTTCACGCCGCCTGGGAGTTCGAGTCCGACTCCGTGCTCATCCGCTTCGAACGGGGGATCCGCACACCGAAGCTCTACCAAGCACTCGGTGAGCGGCGTATCCCGCTTGAGGCGATCGCAGCGGTGACACTCTCCGCGGGCAAACGCGGGACCGTCGTCCTGCATGCCGTGCCGAGACCGGGCGCCGATCCGCTGATGGAGGCGGCGGCGGGGCAGCTCAAGGACGGCTGCGACCCGTATCGCCTGGTGCTGCCGGCCGAGCGGGAGACGCTCGCCGAGTACTACGCGGACGAGCTGCGGGCGCGGCTCCCGGCGCCCGACCGCGGGCCCTGCGATCGCTACCTGGTGGCCGCGCCCGAGGCTCCGCTGCAGTTCAAGGCGTACGACGGCAAGGCGTCCTTCGACGGCAAGCAGGTGTCCTTCCGGTGGTTCTGGACGGGTGCCTCGTCGGCGAAGTGGAAGGCCGGGGACCAGACCTTCTCCGTGACGGACCTGTGCGGCATCGAGTGGCGTTCACCGGAGGTCTTCGAAGGCCATCTGAGGCTGCTGCGCAGGGAGAGCCCTGTCGCGCAGCCCGCGCAGGCCGACCAGGACCCGGCGGCCGTCGTCTTCGGTCTCGGCTACGGCCCGGTCCACGAGTCGCTGCCGTTCGCCGCGTCGGTCCTCGCCGCCGTACGGGCGTCGGGGCCGCTCGCGCCGAGCGACGGTGTCGGCGCGAGCGTGGCCGCCGCCACGGTCGTCCGCCGCGACCCGGCCGACATCGCGGACCGCATCCGGCACCTGGGCGAGCTGCACCAGGCGGGCCTCCTCACGGACGACGAGTTCACGCTGAAGAAGGCCGAGCTGCTGGCGGAGCTGTGAGCGGCCGGCGCGCCGGCGCGATGCGGGGGCGGTGCGGCCCGGTCGCTCCCGGCCCGTCGTGCGGCCCGGTTACTCCCGGCCCGCCGAGGTGAAGGTCATGTCGGCGTACCGGTCGCCCGCGACCTCCGCGGCGATGGGGTCGAGCAGGGCGAGTTCGTCCTCGGTGAGGGTGATGCGGGTGGCCGCGGTGTTCTCCTCGACGCGGGTGCGCTTGCGGGTGCCCGGGATCGGGACGACGGACAGGCCGTGGACCGCGGACCGCTGCTGCACCCAGGCCAGGGCGATCTGGCCGAGGCTCGCGCCGTGGGCGTCGGCGACCGTGCGGACGGGGGCCAGCAGGGCCGCGTTGGCGGCGGCGTTGGCTCCGGTGAAGCGGGGCTGCTGGCGGCGGAAGTCGTCCTCGCCGAGCTCCTTGTCGGCGTGGACGAACGCGCCGGTGAGGAAGCCGCGGCCGAGCGGCGAGTAGGGCACGAGGGCCACGCCGAGCCCGGCGGCCGCGGGGACCACGCCTCGCTCGATGTCGCGGCTGAAGAGCGACCATTCGGACTGGACGGCGGCGATGGGGTGGACGGCGTGGGCGGCACGCAGCTCGTCGCCGGTGACCTCGCTCAGGCCGAGGTGCTTGACCTTGCCCGCGGCGACGAGTTCGGCCATCGCGCCGACCGTCTCCTCGATGGGGACACTCGGGTCCCGGCGGTGCATGTAGTAGAGGTCGATGACGTCCGTGCCGAGGCGGCCGAGGCTGGCGTCGACGCTGGAGCGGATGTAGGAGGGGGAGTTGTCGATGCGCCGCTTCGTCGGCTCGTTCGGGTCGATGGCCAGGGCGAACTTGGTGGCGATGACGATCTCGTCGCGGTGCGCCTTGAGGAAGGGGGCGAGGAACTTCTCGTTCTCCCCCATGCCGTAGACGTCGGCGGTGTCGTAGAGGGTGACGCCCAGTTCGAGGGCGCGCTCCAGGGTCGCCCGGGCCTCGTCGGTGTCGGTGGGGCCGTACGCGAAGCTCATGCCCATGCAGCCGAGGCCCTGGACACCGACCTCGGGGCCGTCGGTGCCGAGGCGGCTCGTGGCCATGCCGTGAGCATTGGCGTCGGGCGTCGTCGTCTTGCCGGGCGTCGTCTTGTCAGGCGTCGTCTTGTCAGCGGTCATCGCAGTTCAGAGCCTCTCCGGCGCCGTGCGGGCGCCAGCGTACGTATTGATCTTGTGGTCGAGGACCGCGAGCGTGTCCTGCAGCTCCGCGATGCGGGCGCGGACGTCGTGTCGGGTCCGCTCCAGGAGGTCCTGGCGCTCGGAGAAGGTGTGCTCGCCTTCCCGCACCAGTTCGGCGTAGCGGACCATGCCCGCGACGGGCATGCCGGTCAGGCGGAGTTTGCCGACGAAGGCGAGCCAGTCCAGGTCGCGGTTGCGGTAGCGGCGCTGGCCCGTGTGGGAGCGGTCGATGTGGGGCATCAGGCCGATCCGCTCGTACCAGCGCAGGGTGTAGGCGGTGAGGCCGGTGAAGGCGGCGACTTCGCTGATCGTGTAGTGGTCCTGCCCGTCCGGGCGGCGCGGCCCGGCGGGCGCCGGGGCGCAGGGGTCGGCCGGGTGGGCCGGCGCGGGCGTGGTCTCCATCACCGTCATGTCCCTCACGCTATGACCTTGGAGTGCGCTCCAAGCAAGTGGGTCAGGAGGAATTCCCGGGAACATCTCACCTGACGAGCGGGCCCGGGAGCCCGACCTCCACCAGGCGCCCCCGGCGCCCCCGGAGTCCCCGGGAGGAATTAGGCTCGGCGGCATGCAGAGCTTGGCGATGATCGAGAACTGGCCGGTCCCCACCGCTGCCGCCGCTGTCGTCCGCGCGGACGGGACGATCGCCGGGGCGCACGGGCCGACGGACCGGCGCTTCGCACTCGCCTCGGTGACCAAGCCGCTCGCGGCGTACGCGGCGCTGGTCGCGTACGAGGAGGGCGCGGTCGAGCTGGACGAGCCCGCCGGGCCCGAGGGGTCGACGGTGCGGCATCTGCTCGCGCACACCAGTGGACTCGCCTTCGACGAGCACCGGGTGACGTCGGCGCCGGGGACGCGGCGGCTGTACTCCAACGCGGGGTTCGAGGTCCTCGGGGATCACATCGCCAAGGCGACGGACATCCCGTTCGCGGAGTACCTGCGGCAGGCGGTGCTGGAGCCGCTCGGGATGAGCGCCACGGCGCTGGAGGGCGGCGGCTCGCCGGCCAAGGACGCGGTGTCGAGCGTCGACGACCTCGTCAGGTTCGCCGCGGAGGTGCAGGCGCCTCGGCTGCTGGACGCGCGGACGGTGGCGGCGGCGATGACGGTGACGTATCCGGGGCTGAAGGGTGTGCTGCCGGGCTACGGGCACCAGAATCCCAATGACTGGGGCCTCGGGTTCGAGATCCGGGACGCCAAGGCGCCGCACTGGACGGGCAGTACGTCTTCGCCTCGGACCTTCGGGCACTTCGGGCAGGCGGGGACGTTCTTGTGGATCGACCCGGACGCGGGGGCGGCCTGTGTCGCGCTGACCGATCGGCCCTTCGGTCCCTGGGCCGTCGAGGTCTGGCCCGCGTTCACCGACGCGGTGCTCGCCGAACTCTGACGCGGCCGCACGGCAAGCGCCCCGCACGGCAAGGACCCCGCCAGGCAAGGACCCCGCCCGGCGAAGGCAGGCGTGCCCCCGTTGCCCGTCAGCCCCGCTCGGCCCCCGTCATCTCCCACACCAGCAGCTCCGCCGGGGTGCTCGCCCCGGCTATCGCCTCCAGGGCGCTCTCGTCCGTGGCCCGCGCCGAGTCCCCCTGCCCCAAGTGGTGCTCGCCCAGCCGTATTTCACCGCGGACGACGTGGACGTAGGTGAAGGGGGCGTCCGGCAGGGCGGTGCGTTCGTCCGGGGCCAGGCGGCGGATGTGGAGCAGGGCGCCGGCGCCGGGGATCTCGTACGGGGTGGAGTCGGCGATCCCGTGGACGACCGCGTAGGACGGGTCGCCGCCCGGGGAGAGCGGGGCCAGCCACATCTGGACGAAGACGAGGGGGGTGTCGCCGTCGTTGCGCTCCACGTGGCGCACGCCGCCCCCCGCGGAGAGGTGCTGGAGGTCGCCGGGGCGCACGAGTGACTCCCGGCCCGTCGAGTCGCGGTGGGTCAGCTCGCCCGCCACGACCCAGGTCACGATCTCGGTGTGGCTGTGGGGGTGTTCGTCGAAGCCCGCGCCGGGCGCGAGGCGTTCTTCGTTGCAGGCCAGGATCGCGCCGAAACGGAGGTTGTCGGGGTCGTAGTGGGGCCCGAAGGAGAAGGCGTGGAAGGACTCGATACCGGCCTCCGCCTCCCCGCCGCGGTACCGGTCGCCGGAGCGCCGCAGGTCTATCACGGACCCCACGTTAGCCCCGGCACCGCATGTCCCCGCCCCGATAAGGCAGTCTTGTCCCCGTGCCCGAACCCTCAGCGAACGAAGACCGCCAGGAGTCCCCGCCGGGGTCCGCCCCCGGGTCCCCCTCGGATCCGGGAGCCGGGCCCGGCCGGGACCGCCGCACCCCGCACGCGCACACCGCGACCCTCAAGCGCCTGGAGAAGTCGTCGGGGAGCCTCGCGGCGCAGGCGATCGCGCGCATGGACGAGACGCTGTCCTGGTACCGGGCCATGCCGCCGGAGAACCGCTCCTGGATCGGCCTGGTCGCGCAGGCCGGCATCGCCGCGTTCACCGAGTGGTTCCGGCAGCCGGACGCCCCGCAGGCCATCTCCACCGACGTCTTCGGGACCGCCCCCCGCGAGCTGACCAGGGCGATCACCCTGCGCCAGACCGTGGAGATGGTGCGTACGACGATCGAGGTGATGGAGTCCGCGATCGACGAGGTGGCGGCCCCGGGCGACGAGTCCGTGCTCCGTGAGGCGCTCCTCGTCTACGCCCGTGAGATCGCCTTCGCCACCGCCCAGGTGTACGCGCAGGCCGCGGAGGCACGCGGTGCCTGGGACGCCCGGCTCGAATCGCTCGTCGTGAACGCGGTGCTCTCCGGCGAGGCCGACGAGGGTGCCGTCTCCCGCGCCGCCGCGCTCGGCTGGAACTCCCCCGAGCACGTGTGCGTGCTCCTCGGCACCGCCCCGGACGGCGACAGCGAGCTGACCGTGGAGGCCATCCGACGCGCCGCCCGGCACGCGAAGTTGCAGGTCCTGACGGGCGTCCTCGGGGCTCGCCTGGTCGTGATCGCGGGCGGCAGCGACAATCCGCTGGCGGTCGCGAAGGCACTGATCGGGCCGTATGCCGCCGGCCCCGTGGTGGCCGGGCCGATCGTGCCGGACCTGCTCGCCGCGACGCGTTCCGCGCAGGCGGCGGCCGCCGGGCTCAAGGCGAGCATCGCCTGGCAGGACGCCCCGCGGCCCGTCCTCGCGGACGATCTGCTGCCGGAGCGCGCGATGGCCGGGGATCCCTCGGCCCGCGAACAGCTGGTGGAGGAGATCTACAGACCGCTGGAGGAGGCGGGCTCCGCGCTCCTGGAAACACTCAGCGTCTATCTGGAGCAGGCGAGCAGCCTGGAAGGCGCCGCGCGGATGCTGTTCGTTCACCCCAACACCGTGCGCTACCGGCTCCGACGTGTGACTGACGTCACCGGATGGTCGCCCTCCGACGTGCGCTCCGCGTTCACACTGCGCATCGCGCTCATCCTGGGGCGTCTGGCCGACGGGGATCCTCAGTCGTAGGATTTTGTGGAGCCCCTACAATTCCCCCACCCGTTCTTCGTCCCTGTCCCCACGGGCGGCTCAGGCCGTCGACAAGAGAGAGTGTGAGAGTGCTCGTACTCGTCGCTCCCGGCCAAGGCGCTCAGACGCCCGGCTTCCTGACCCCCTGGCTCGACCTCCCCGGCGCCGCGGACCGCCTCGCCGCCTGGTCGGACGCCATCGGGCTCGACCTCGCCCACTACGGCACGCAGGCCGACGCGGACGCGATCCGCGACACCGCCGTGGCGCAGCCGCTGCTGGTGGCCGCCGGACTGCTGTCCGCCGCGGCACTCGGTGACATCGCGCCGGGCGCGGTCGCCGGACACAGCGTCGGTGAGATCACGGCCGCCGCGTACGCGGGTGTGCTCTCCGACGACGATGCTCTGCGCCTGGTGCGCAAGCGCGGGCTCGCCATGGCGGAGGCCGCGGCCGTCACGGAGACCGGCATGGCGGCGCTGCTCGGCGGCGACCCCGAGGTCACCGTCCCGCACCTGGAGAAGCTGGGCCTGACCCCGGCGAACGTGAACGGCGCGGGCCAGATCGTGGCCGCCGGCACCAAGGAGCAGCTCGCCGCCCTGGAGGCCGACAAGCCCGAGGGCGTGCGCAAGGTCGTCGTCCTCAAGGTCGCGGGCGCCTTCCACACGCACCACATGGCCCCGGCGGTGTCCCGCCTGGAGGAGGCCGTCCAGGGTCTCGCCCCCGCCGACCCGAAGATCACCTACGTCTCGAACCGCGACGGCCGGGCGGTCACCACCGGCGCCGAGGTGATCGAGCGCCTGGTCGGCCAGGTGGCCAACCCGGTCCGCTGGGACCTGTGCATGGAGACCTTCCGCGAGCTGGGCGTCACCGCGTTGATCGAGGTGTGCCCCGGCGGCACCCTGACCGGCCTGGCCAAGCGTGCGCTGAAGGGCGTCCAGACGCTCGCGGTGAAGACCCCCGAAGACCTCGAAGCGGCCCGCGCGCTCGTCGCCGAGCATTCCTGAGCCGACGACAGACAAGGAGCCGTTGCGCATGTCGAAGATCAAGCCCAGCCAGGGCGCACCGTACGCGCGGATCATGGGTGTCGGCGGCTACCGGCCCACCCGTGTCGTGCCGAACGAGGTGATCCTGGAGACGATCGACTCGTCCGACGAGTGGATCCGTTCCCGTTCGGGCATCGCCACCCGCCACTGGGCCTCCGACGAGGAGACCGTGGCCGCGATGTCGATCGAGGCGGCCGGCAAGGCGATCGCCGACGCGGGGATCACGCCCGAGCAGATCGGCGGTGTGATCGTCTCGACCGTCTCGCACTTCAAGCAGACCCCGGCCATCGCGACCGAGATCGCGGACAAGATCGGCGCGGGCAGGCCCGCCGCGTTCGACATCTCCGCGGGCTGCGCCGGCTTCGGCTACGGCCTGACGCTGGCCAGGGGTATGGTCACCGATGGTTCGGCCGAGTACGTCCTGGTCATCGGCGTGGAGCGGCTGAGCGATCTGACCGATCTGACCGACCGCGCCACGGCGTTCCTGTTCGGTGACGGTGCCGGCGCCGTGATCGTCGGCCCCTCCAAGGAGCCGAGGATCGGTCCGACGGTGTGGGGCTCGGAGGGCGACAAGTCCGAGACCATCAAGCAGACCGAGTCCTGGGAGGCGTACCGCAACGGCGCGCCCGACAAGTTCCCGGCCATCACGCAGGAGGGCCAGGCGGTGTTCCGCTGGGCCGTGTTCGAGATGGCGAAGGTCGCCCAGCAGGCGCTGGACGCGGCCGGAATCAGCGCGAACGACCTGGATGTCTTCATTCCGCACCAGGCCAACGAGCGGATCATCGACTCGATGGTGAAGACTCTGAAGCTGCCCGAACACGTCACGGTCGCCCGTGACGTGCGCACCACGGGTAACACCTCGGCCGCCTCGATCCCGCTCGCCATGGAGCGGCTCCTGGCGACCGGCGAGGCCAAGAGCGGCGACACCGCGCTCGTCATCGGCTTCGGGGCGGGTCTCGTGTACGCCGCCACGGTCGTTACCCTCCCCTAGGCATCACGTCCGGATCGCGAGGTCCGGACGGTCCGACCAACCTGCCGCTGCCGCGGCGGGCGCCACACCCTCTGAATACATACGAAGGAGCGCCAACATGGCCGCCACTCAGGAAGAGATCGTCGCCGGTCTCGCGGAGATCGTGAACGAGATCGCCGGCATCCCGGTCGAGGACGTCCAGCTGGACAAGTCCTTCACCGACGACCTGGACGTCGACTCGCTGTCCATGGTCGAGGTCGTCGTCGCCGCCGAAGAGCGTTTCGACGTCAAGATCCCGGACGACGACGTCAAGAACCTCAAGACGGTCGGCGACGCGACCAAGTACATCCTCGAGCACCAGAACTGACCGAGCCCGTGCTCAGTCGCCACCCGGCGGTGGCGCCGTTGATCCCCTCAACACCGTGGAGAAAATTCCTGTGAACTCGACCAATCGCACCGTGGTCGTCACCGGTGTCGGCGCAACCACACCGCTGGGTGGCGACGCGGCCTCGACGTGGGAGGGCCTGCTCGCGGGCCGCTCCGGCGTCAGTCTGCTGGAACAGGACTGGGCGGTCGAGCTGCCGGTCCGCATCGCCGGCCAGATCGCCGTGGAGCCCGGCGAGGTCATCCCGCGCCCGCAGGCGCGCAAGCTGGACCGGTCGGCGCAGTTCGCGCTGATCGCGGCCAAGGAGGCCTGGGCGGACGCCGGCTACACCGCCAAGGCGGGCGAGGACTCCTCGGTGGACCCGGACCGTCTCGGCGCGGTGATCGCCTCCGGCATCGGCGGCGTGACCACCCTCCTGGACCAGTACGACGTGCTCAGGGAGAAGGGCGTACGCCGCGTCTCCCCGCACACCGTGCCGATGCTGATGCCCAACTCCCCGGCGGCCAACGTAGGCATCGAGCTGGGCGCCCAGGCGGGCGTCCACACCCCGGTGTCGGCCTGTGCCTCGGGTGCGGAGGCCATCGGCTACGCGGTCGAGATGATCCGTACCGGCCGGGCCGACGTCGTCGTCGCGGGCGGCACGGAGGCGGCGATCCACCCGCTGCCCATCGTGGCCTTCGGCAACATGATGGCGATGTCCAAGAACAACGACGACCCGCAGGGCGCCTCGCGCCCCTACGACGCGGACCGCAACGGCTTCGTGCTCGGCGAGGGCGCCGGTGTGGTCGTCCTGGAGTCCGAGGAGCACGCGAGGGCCCGCGGCGCCAAGATCTACGCGGAGGCCGTCGGCCAGGGCATCTCGGCCGACGCGCACCACATCACGCAGCCCGAGCCGTCCGGCAACGGCATCGCCGCGGCGCTGCAGAACCTGATCGACACGACGGACCTCAAGCCGGCCGAGATCGTGCACGTGAACGCGCACGCCACCTCGACCCCGCAGGGCGACGTCGCCGAGATCAAGGCGCTGCGCAAGGCCTTCGGCGACGACGTCGACCACATGGCGATCGCCAGCACCAAGTCGATGACGGGTCACCTGCTCGGTGGCGCGGGCGGCGTGGAGACCGTGGCCACGGTCCTCGCGCTCAAGCACCGCATCGCCCCGCCGACGATCAACATCGAGAACCTCGACCCGGAGGTCGACGCGGACATCATCCGCGACGAGGCCCGCCCGCTGCCCGAGGGCCGCATCGCGGCGCTGAACGACTCGTTCGGCTTCGGCGGCCACAACGTCGTCCTGGCGTTCAGGACCGTCTGACCCGGATCCGATGTCACCCGAAAGGGCCTCCACCGCATGGTGGGGGCCCTTTCGGGTTACCCGGCACGGATGTCAGACGACTTGGTGCAGCCACCGCACCGGCGCGCCCTCGCCGGCGTACCGGAAGGGTTCCAGTTCGTCGTCCCAGGGCTTGCCGAGGAGCTTGGCCAGTTCGGCCTCCAGGTCGCTCTCGCCGCGCTGCGAGCGGGCCAGGGCGGCGCGCAGCCGGTCCTCGGGGATCAGGATGTCGCCGTGCAGGCCGGTGACGGCGTGGAAGATGCCGAGGGCGGGCGTGGCGCTGTACCGCTCGCCCTCGGCGTTCTGGCACGGTTCGGCCGTGACCTCGAAGCGCAGCAGGGACCAGCCGCGCAGCGCGGAGGCGAGCTTGGAGGCGGTGCCCGCCGAGCCCTGCCAGGAGAATTCGGATCTCCAGGTGCCCGGCGCGGCGGGCTGCCTGATCCAGTCGAGGCTCACACGCGCGCCGAGCACGCCCGCGACGGCCCACTCGACGTGTGGGCACAGCGCGCGCGGGGCGGAGTGCACGTACAGAACTCCACGTGTCGTCACCGGGACCTCCAGTGTGGGTCGAGGTTCGCCTTCCCCCGGCGGCCTCGCGCCCGTGCCGAGCAATTTTCCCCAAATGCTAGAGAAACCTGGGAAAAGGGGACAGATGTGACGTGATGTAATTTAGCGGAACCACAGCAGCGGGGCGTCACCGGGTGGATCTCCCGCCTGTCGCCGCCGTGACAGCGGTGGCCGGGCGGCTACGGGGCGAGGCTACCGTGCGGCGGGGCAAGGAGTGTGACGTACCGTCGGTCCCGGGGCCAGAAAAGTCCGACCTTTCACCCGGCGGGGCGCAACCCCGGGCACGCGCATGGCGTCACGTTGTACGACAGAGGGGACCAGGGGATGCGGAACCGCAGGCACCGTTCGCGTACCGTCGTCGCCCTCACGGCGGCGGCCCTGCTCGGCACCGCGCTCGGCGCGTGCGACGCCCAGGGCGGCAACTCCCCGGCGCCCGGCCCGTCCGCGCACCGCAAGCCCTCCCCCAGGCCCACGCCCGCCTGGGACACCACGCCCCGCTCGCTCGCCGCGGTCGGCGACTCCATCACGCGCGGCTTCGACGCCTGCTCGGTGCTCTCCGACTGCCCCGAGGCGTCCTGGGCGACCGGCACGGACGTCGAGGTCAAGAGCCTCGCGACGCGGCTGCTGGGAAAGAAACGGGCCGCCTCGCACAGTTGGAATCACGCCAAGACCGGCGCCCGCGTGGCGGATCTGACCGGCCAGGTCCAGCAGGCCGTCACCGAGCGGCCTGAGCTGGTGACGGTGATGGTGGGCGCCAATGACGCCTGCCGCCCCTCGGTCGGCTCCATGACGCCGGTCGGCGAGTTCCGCGCCGACTTCGAGGAGGCGATGCGCACCCTGCGCCGCTCGCTGCCGAAGGCGCAGGTGTACGTGGCGTCCGTGCCGGACCTGAAGCGGCTCTGGTCGCAGGGGCGCACCAACGCCCTGGGCAAGCAGGTGTGGAAGCTCGGGATCTGCTCCGCGATGCTGGCCGACCCGGACGACCTGGGCGCCGCGGCGTCCGAGCGGCGGGAGCGGGTGCAGGACCGGGTGGTGGCGTACAACGAGGTGCTCGAAGAGGTGTGCGACGAGGACCGCAGGTGCCGGTACGACGGCGGGGCCGTCTTCGACTACCGCTTCGACGGCGACCAGTTGAGCCACTGGGACTGGTTCCACCCCAGCAAGAACGGCCAGGCGCGCCTCGCCGAGCTGGCCTACCGTCAGGTGACCTCCAGGAAGCCCGTGAAGTAGCGGGTGCCATGGATAGCGGGCAGCGGCCCGGCGTAGAGTCGGCGATCATGCGCGGCGAACTCTTCGGGACGCTTCCCGACGGCACACCCGTCCACCGCTGGACCCTGGAGAGGGGCGGTGTGCGGGCGCGTGTCCTGACGTACGGCGGCATCGTGCAGTCGGTGGAGGTTGCGGGCCGGACGGGGCGGCCGGTGCCGGTGGCACTGGGATTCGCGGACCTGGACGGCTATCTGAGGCACCCGGGGCCCTACTTCGGGGCGCTGGTGGGGCGGTACGCGAACCGGATCGCGGGCGGCGCCTTCCCGCTCGACGGCCGTACGTACCGGCTCGCGCGCAACAACGGGCCGAACAGCCTGCACGGCGGTGAGCGCGGCTTCGACAAGCGGGTGTGGGACGCCGAGGCGGTGGAGCACGGGGTGCGGCTGTCGCGGGTGAGTCCGGACGGCGAGGAGGGCTTTCCCGGGCGGCTCGCGGTCTCCGTGACGTACACGCTGGACGCGGCGGGCGCGCTGCGCATCGCGTACGAGGCGACGACCGATGCCCCGACCGTCGTGAACCTCACCAACCACACGTACTGGAACCTGGCGGGCGCGCACTCCGGCACCGCCCTGGAGCACACGGTGCGGATCGCCGCGTCCCGGACGACGCCCGCGGACGGCACCGGCATTCCCACGGGCGCGTACGAGGACGTGGCGGGGACGCGGTGCGACTTCCGTGCGGCGCGAGCGGCCGGGGCCGGTCACGACCGCAACTACGTGCTCGACAAGGGCGTCACGGCCGGGCCGGTCCCAGTGGCCGCGCTGCGCGACCCCGTCTCCGGCCGGACCCTGACCGTGGCGACGACCGAGCCGGGCCTCCAGCTCTACACGGCCGACCACTTCCCGGCGGACCTGCCGTTTCCGCCGGGGGGCGGGATCGCGCTGGAGACCCAGCGCTTCCCCGACTCCCCGAACCGGCCGCGCTTTCCCTCCGCGGTGCTGCGGCCGGGTGAGGTGTACCGGTCGGTGACGGTCTACGGGTTCGCCGCCGAGTGACGTCGGGCGCCGCCCCTCATGCCGTCAGGGGCGCGCACAGGCGCCGGTCCGTGAGAGAGCGGCCCGCCTCCACCCGGTAGGAACCGCCCTGGTGGGCCCAGGTGTTGTTCTTCTCGTCCCAGATCTCGAAGGCGCGGCGCGGGAGTTCCACGCGCGCCTCGACGCTCTCGCCCGGCGCCGCCTCGACGACCGCGAAGCCCGCGAGCCGACGGGCCGGGCGGGCGGGATCGGGCTCGGTGGGAGCCAGATAGACCTGGACGACCTCGCGGCCCGCGCGCTGCCCGCGGTTGCGGACGTGGACGGTGGCCGTCGTGGCGTCCACGGTGAGCGACTCGTACGTCCAGTCGGTGTAGCCGAGGCCGTGGCCGAAGGGGTACGACGGGGTGGCGGCGGCCTTGTCCCAGGCTCGGTAGCCGATGAAGACGCCCTCGTCGTAAGGGAGTTCGCCGTCGGTCGGGGCGACCCGGGTGACGGGGGCGGCGGCGAGGTCGCCCCAGGTGGTGGGGAGCCGGCCCGTCGGTTCCTCGGCGCCGAGCAGGACGTCGGCGAGGGCGGCGCCGCCCTCCTGGCCGGGGAACCAGGTCAGCAGCACCGCGGCGACCTCCGCGCGCCAGGGAAGCTCCACCGGGGAGCCGGAGTTGACGACGACGACCGTGTTCGGGTTGGCGGCGGCGACCGCGCGGACCAGGTCGTCCTGGCGGCCCGGCAGCCTCAGGTCCCGGCGGTCGAAGCCCTCGGACTCGACGCGCTCGGTGGTCGCGACGACCACAACGGCGGTCTCGGCGTGCCGCGCCGCCTCGACGGCCTCGGACATCAGTTCGTCGGCGGCGCGCCGCGGGCCGAGGTGGACGAAGGAGAACATGACGCTGGGTAGCGGGGTCGCGAGCCCCTTGTCCGGCCGGTGGAGCAGGGAGACCTCGACGGGCTCGCCCTCCGTGAGCACCGCGGTGCCGCGCTCGACCGGGGAGCCGAAGAACGCCGCGAACGGGTCGGACCCGGAGCCCATCCCCTGCACGCCGTCGTAGAGGACCCGGCCGCCGACGGTGAGCGTGAAGGCGCCGAGGCCGCGCGTGCCGAAGGAGTGCTCGCCGCTCTCGCGCGGCGTGAACGTGCCGACGACCTCCACGCTCGCCATGGCCTCGTGGGTGACGCCGTCGGGCAGGTCGTCGCCGATCCACTGGACCTGGCCGGAGGGGAGGCTGCCCGTCCCGAGCACCTCGCCCTGCGCGTCACGGCAGACGGCACGCAGCGTGAACCCCTTGTCGGCGGGCGCGAGTTCGTCGCTGGGGTCGGCCCCGACCGCGTACGTCAGGGCGCCCTCGGGCAGGGCCTCGGTCAGGCCGTCGAGCGGGGAGACGACACGCGCCGGGAAGACGGTGGCGGAGCCGCCGCCGAGGACGCGGGCGTCGCGGGCCGCGGCGCCGATGAGGGCGAGTCGGCCGGTCGGCGCGAGCGGAAGCACGCCGTGTTCGTTGCGGACGAGGACGAAGGAGCGGCGGGCGATCTCGCGGGCCAGCGCCCGGCCGTCGATCTCGGCGGGCGGTTCGGTGACGACCGGCTCGGCACCTTCGAGGGCGCCGACGCGGGCGGCGAGGCGCAGGACGTTGCGGGCGGCCTCGGCGACCGCCTCCTGTGCGACCTCGCCGGCGCGGACGGCGGCGGCGAGCGGCTCGCCGTACACCGTGCGCGGTCCCGGCATGGCAACGTCCAGGCCGCCCGCGAGGGCACCGGCGGTGGAGCGGGCGGCCGTCCAGTCGGAGACGTTGCAGCCGTCGAAGCCCCACTCGCCGCGCAGCACGTCGGCCACGAGGTGGTGGTGCTCGGTCATCGGCACGCCGTTGACCTGGTTGTAGGCGGTCATGACGCCCCAGGGGCGGGCGCCCGTGACGATCGCCTCGAAGGGGGCGAGGTACAGCTCGCGCAGGGCGCGCCCGCCGATCCTGTTGTCCACGGTGAAGCGCTCGGTCTCGGCGTCGTTGGCGACGAAGTGCTTCACGGTCGTGCCGACACCGCCGCTCTGCACGCCCCGGACGTAGCCGGTGCCGATCACGCCCGTCAGGAACGGGTCCTCGCTGTACGCCTCGAAGTGGCGGCCGCCGAGCGGGGAGCGGTGCAGGTTGACGGTGGGCGCGAGCAGGACGTGCACGCCCTTGCGGCGGGCCTCCTGCGCGAGGAGCGCGCCGGCGCGGTGGGCGAGGTCCGGGTCCCAGGTGGCGGCGAGGGCGGTCGGGGAGGGCAGCGCGATCGACGGGTCGTCGGCGGTCCAGCGGACGCCGCGCACGCCGATCGGGCCGTCGGACATCACGAGGGACTTCAGGCCGATCTGCGGAAGGGAGTGCAGGGTCCACATGTCGCGGCCGCCCAGCAGCCGGGTCCTGGCGTCCAGGTCGAGCCTGCCGAGCGCGGCCTCGACGGCCGCCTCCCGCGCCCGGTCCGCGTCCGTGGCCCGGCCGGGCCCGGGTGCCGTGCGCCTGGATGCCGCCATGGCGGTGCCTCCTCGGTGAGCCGTCCCGGCCGTCCGTGCCGGTTGGTCCCATCCTGCCCGCGGGGCGGCGCGAGGCCGAGGGGTGGGGAACGGCCCGTGGCGGTCCTTCGGCGGGTGCTACCGCCCGCCGGGTGAGGCCCGGGGCCCTTCGGGCGGGCGGGATGTCATGGCCCAGGTGGGGCGCCAGACCGGTTCGGGCGGCGGGGTCAGGTCCGCGAAGTGGCGGAGGACCGCCCGCAGTCCCGGGTGGGGGTCGGCCCGGGGGCAGATGAGCGAGAGCGGGTACGCGAGCGTCGGGCCGACGATCGGGATGCGGCGCAGGTCGTGGCCGGTCGGCCAGATGTACCGGTCGCGCGAGCCGACGAGGGTGGCGACGTCCGGGGAGTCGGCGAGGACGTCGAGGAGCACTTCGTTGCCGAAGTTC
The DNA here is from genome assembly GCF_055581265.1 of Streptomyces sp. NPDC031466. NCBI lineage: Bacteria > Bacillati > Actinomycetota > Actinomycetes > Kitasatosporales > Streptomycetaceae > Streptomyces > Streptomyces sp. NPDC031466. The sequence goes on along the minus strand of NZ_JBVIJT010000002.1, from coordinate 79,179 downwards.
GGGCCCGCCGCGTCCACGCGGAGGTCGAAGCCGGTGGCGAGCTGGTCGTAGAAGTCCGCCCATTCGCTGCGCGGTGCGATGCCGGGCACCCAGATCCGGTGTCCGCGCAGCCGGGAGGGCGTCAGGGTGCGCGCGGAGGCGAGCGGGTGCCTCGGGCCGACGAGGAGTTCCAGCGGGGAGTCGAACGCGTGGATCATCCGCACGTCGTGCGGCAACGTCGCCGGGTCGGTGACCGAGCGGAAGGAGGCGTCGATGTCCCCCGCCCGGACGGCGGCGACGGCCTCGCGCGGGTCGTCGACCCTGAGCGTCACCACGTCGAGGTCGGTCCCGGGGTGCGAGCGCCAGTAGTCGTGCAGGACGACGGCCTGCGCGGATCGCAGTCCGAGCACGTCGATCCGCAGGGCGCGGGAGCCCGGTCCGAGCGCGGTGACGGCCCGGTCGGCGGCCGCGACGATGCTCCGGGCGTGCGGGAGGAAGGCCTGGCCGTCGAGGGTCGGCTCGACGCCCCGGGCGGTCCGCGTGAACAGGCGGACGCCGAGCCGGCGTTCCAGGGCCGCGATCCGCTTCGACACGGCTTGCTGGGTGACGCCCAGCTCGTCGGCCGCGTGCTGGAGCCGGCCCAGCTCGGCCGCGCGGACGAAGGAGCGCACCGCCTCGGTATCCATGGGCCCAGCCTATGCGTGCCCAACCGATGGTTGTGGCCGGCGCGGGGCCGGTTGTTTGATCTGGAGCTGGTCCGGGCGATGGGATGCCGGTGCACGAACATCGGTTGTCGGCGAGGAGGGGCGGATCCCTGTGCCTGTGCGTTTGGGGCGCGATGTCGACCGGCTGTGGTCGGCCTACGCCGTCAGCACCTACGGGACGTGGCTCGCCTTCGGCGCCTTCCCGCTCATCGCGGTCCGGGTCCTGCACGTGTCGGCCTTCGCCGTCTCGCTTCTGGAGGCGGTGGGCCCGGCCGTCGCGGCGCTCGTCGCGTTCTCGCTCGGGCCGTGGATCGAGCACCGGCCCAAGCGGCCGGTGATGATCGTGATGGACCTGGTCCGGTTCGCCGCGCTGGCGAGCGTGCCTCTCTCGTACGTCCTCGGGTTGCTCGCCTACGGGCAGTTGCTGGGGGTCGCGGTCGTCTGCGGCACCGCGAACATCGCCTTCGGTGCCGCGTCCGGCGCGTATCTGAAGCATCTCGTCCCCGGTGAGCGCCTGCTGGTGGCGGCCGGGAGGTTCGAGGGCACGAACTGGCTGGCGACCGCGGCGGGACCGCCCCTCGGCGGCGCGCTCGTAGGGCTGCTCGGCCCGGTCGTCACGGTCACGGCCGACGCCGTCAGCCACCTCCTGTCCGCGCTCGGCGTCCTGCGCATCCGCGGGGACGACGTCGCGGTGGCCCACGAGGAGGACGCCGGGGCGCGCGGCAGAACGCGCCGTGGCGCTCTGCTCGCCGGGCTGCGGTGCGTTCTCCGGGACCGGGTGCTCAGCCGCCTGTTCCTGAACTCCACGCTGGTCGGGGGGCTGATCATGGCCACCGCCCCGCTCCTCGCCGTCCTGCTCCTGGGCCGCTACCACCTCCCGGCCTGGCAGTACGGCCTCGCCTTCGGCGTGCCCGCGCTCGGCGGGTTCGCGGGCGCCCGCCTCTCCGCGCGCCTCGCGGCCCGCTACGGCCGCCACCGGGTGCTGATCGTCTCCGGCCGCCTGCGTTCGCTCTTCCCGCTCGGGCTCGCGTTCGTCGGCCCCGGCGTCCCCGGACTCCTCACGGTGATCGCCGTCGAGGGCCTGCTGATCACCTGCATGGGTGTCTTCAACCCCCTCCACGCGGCGGAACGCCTGCGCCGGACTCCCCCGGACCTGGCCGCCCGCGTCCTCAGTACGTGGAGTGCCGTCAGCAGACTCGTGCAAGCCGCCCTGGTGGTGCTCTGGGGCGCCCTCGCCACGCTCACCGGCCCGCTCGCCGCGATCACCGTCTCCGGGGTCCTCCTGCTCGCCACCCCGCTGCTGCTGCCCGTACGGGAGCTGCGGTCGGCCGCGGCGTCCGTCGGCTGACGGACCGGGGCCTCGGCGGCTGCCGGGCGATCCGGGGCAGGGCGGGGCGGGGCACTCCGCGGCAACTCATCCGCCGGCGGGCCCGAAAGCGCCGCCGTCCGCCGCCGATCCGTCGGCCCGCGTGGCACGCGCCATGGCGTTCGCCCCGTCCGTCCCGCGATACTTCCGCCACCCCATCGGTCACGGAAGGACTCGCGTGCTCTCTCGACCCCGTACCCCCTCTCGCCCCCGTACCCTCGCCCGGCTCGGCGCCCTCGGTGTCGCCGCCCTGCTGGCCGGTCTCACCGCCCCGGGGCCGGCCTCCGCGGACGACGGTGGCGGCGCCGCCACCGTCGAGGAGCGGCGCCTGGAGCGTGCCGTCCCGCAGGAGATCCTGCGGCGCGGCGGATTCGACTCCCTCGCCCCGGAGTTGGCGCGGGCCCTGGGCAAGGCCCGCTCTTATGACCAGGCCCACCGGATCGTCGTACGGGACGGCAGGGCGCTGTGGCGGCGCGCCGTCGACCGGGCGCAGGGGCGCGGCCCGGCCGGCGGGGACCTGAGCCGCGACGACGACCGGCCGCTGTACTGGGCGCGGCTCGCGATGACGCGGGAGCTGCGGCAGTGGGAGCCGGGCCGGTTCGCCCTGGGCGAGCAGCGGCGGGCCCGTCTCATATCGGCCCTGGAGCGGACGTCCCGGGGGCAGGACGGCGTCCGCTTCCCCGGCCCAGGGGACGGCGGCGACAAGCGCGGCGGCAAGGGGCGCCAGGTGAAGCGGATTCTCGTCACCGGCTTCGACCCGTTCACGCTCGACCGCGATGTCCGCATCAGCAATCCGTCCGGCGCCACCGCCCTGGCGCTGGACGGCACGACGATCCGCACCGCCGACGGGCCCGTCCGCGTCGAGGCGGTGACCTTCCCCGTGCGCTGGCGGGACTTCTCCGAGGGGGCCGTGGAGCGGGCGCTGCGTCCGTACCTCCCGCACGTGGACCTCTTCACCACCATCAGCCAGGGGCGGGTCGGCCGCTTCGACGTCGAGCGGACCAACGGGGCCTGGCGCGGCGGGTTCCCGGACAACGAGAACGTCTCCCGGACGGAGACCGTGCCGGTGGCCGACCCGGCCTCGCAGCCCCAGTGGACGACGACGACCCTCCCGTACAAGAAGATCGTGGAGGCCGGGACGGGCCGTTTCCCCGTGTACGACAACACGTCGGTGACCGAGATCCCGGCGGGCGGCGGCGCTCCCGTGGTCCGGCCCGACGGGCCCACCGAGGGGTCGACGGCCCGTGCGGGCGGCGGCGGGGACTACCTCTCCAACGAGATCGCCTACCGGGTGACGCTGCTGCGCGACCGGCTCGGGCTGCGCGAGCGGCTGCCCGGCGGCCATGTGCACACGCCCGTCCTCCAGTTCGGCGCGGGCAACACCGACCCGGCGACGGGCACTGTCACCGATCCGCAGTTCGTGCGCAACCGGCTCGACATCATCGATCAGGTGCGGGGAATCCTGCGGGCCGCCGCCTCGTCCTCCTGACGGCCTCCGGAGTCGCCCTGCCGGCCTCGGAAGTCGCCCTGCCGGCCTCGGGAGTCGCCGTCGTCGCCGTCCGCGCCGTTCTCGCCCATCAGGTCCCGTGCCATCAGCGTCGCGCCGGCGACCGCGCCCGGCATCAGGAACACCGCGACGAACGGCACCAGGAAGGCGACGGCGAGCGGCGTCCCGAAGCCCCAGGCGAGTCCCTTGCGGGAGCGCAACAGGGCCAGCCGGTCGCGCAGTTCGACGCCGCGGCGCTGGAGCGCGACGGCCGTCAGCTCCTCGGTCAGGAAGAAGCCGGTGACGCAGAAGCCGATCACCGGTACGACGGTCTGGCCGGCGACCGGGACGAAGCCGAGCGCGAAGACCAGGACGCCCCAGAGCGCGGCGCGCACGACGATGCGCAGGCTGTCCCGTCCCGAGATCCACAGGTCGCGCCAGAGCGGGAGCCCCGATGCGGGGGCGTGGCCCGACTCGGCGATGTCGACCTTCTCGGACAGCGACTCGTAGAAGGGCTGCCCGATCAGGAGCGTCACCGCGGTGAAGGTGAGGACGGACAGCAGCAGCGCGAGGGCGAAGAGCAGGACCGTCAGGAAGCCGCGGAAGAGGCCCTGCCACGGCGTGGACCAGTCGTCGGCGAAGGGCGTGGCCCAGCCGACGGCGTCCTGCCCCCACACGGCGAGGGCGACGAGCGCCGCCCCATAGAGGACGAACGTGAGGAGGCCGGGCAGCAGTCCCCATCCGTACTGCTTGCCGTGCTGGGCGACCCAGCGCTGCCCCTTCATCAAGTAGCCGAAGCCCACACCCAGATCGCGCATGCGGCACACCTTAGCCGCAGGCCGGGGACGCTCCGCCGGGTGATCCCGGTGTGCGGCGAACGCCCTCTTGTTGCGGGGGAGTTCAACCGGTAGACCTCCCTCTATCGATCTCCCGGAGGTACGTATGGGCATATCCCGGCCATTCAGCCCCGTTCTGCTGACCACCGCCGTCACGGCCGGTGCGCTGGTCCTCACCGCGCTCGCCCCGGGCAGCGCGACCGCCGATCCGACGCCGCGCCCGGTCACCCGGGAGGGTTCCCCGCTCGGCGACGGCCGGGCGGCCACGGCCCCGAAGGGCGCGGCGGAGCGGGCGCCGGCCGACGCGGGCGGCGCCGGGCTCGGCGGGGACAGGGGCCGCGGTTATCCCCGGGAGCGCAGACTGGCCCGGCCTCCGGTGAATCCTGCCGACAAGTCGATAAAACTGGGGCTCGTGCCGTATCACGGCATCGCCCCGCGGCTGAACGAGCTCCAGCGGATCGGCGACCGCGTCAGCGTGGAGATCGCGGGCCGCTCGGCGGGCGGCCACCCGCTCTACCTGGTGACGGTGACCGCCCCCGAGTCCGCGCGCGAGACGGCCCGCCAGGAGCGGATGCGCGCGCGCATCGAGAACGCGCCCGCGGCCGCGGCGAAAGACAAGGCGATCAAGACCGGGTACAAGACGCCCGTCTTCATCAACAACAACATCCACGGCAACGAGTGGGAGGGCACCGACGCCGCCCTGAAGCTCATCGAGGAGCTGGCGAAGGCGAAGGACGGCCACAGCCGGTCCCTGCTCGCGCACAACCGCCTCTACTTCAACATCACCGCCAACCCCGACGGCCGTATCGCCGGAACGCGCGCGAACGCGGGCGGCTTCGACCTCAACCGCGACTTCATCACCGCCTCCCAGCCCGAGGCCCGCGCGATCCGCGAGATCGCCGTCGCCAAGCAGCCCGCCGTGATGATCGACCTGCACGGCTATGTGAACGGCACGCTGATCGAGCCGACCACTCCCCCGCACGGCGAGAACTACGAGTACGACCTGTTCCTCAAGAACTCCTACGCCAACGCGCTCGGCATGGAGGCCGCGGTCAACGGCCTCGGCTACACGGAGGCGAAGGACGGGGTGCGGCCCGCCGTCATCCCCTTCCGCGACCAGGAGGAGGGCTGGGACGACTGGCCGCCCGTCTTCACCCCGCAGTACATGCCCTTCCACGGCGCGGTCGCCGCGCACACCATCGAGTTCCCGATGCAGGTGAACAACGCCGAGTACGACAACCAGCCGGTCGCGGAGCTGCGGCGCAGGGCCGGCGTCAACGTGGACATCGCGGGGGCGGCCATGCGCGCGAGCATCGGCTACGCCGACCGCCACCGCGCCGCGCTGATCGCCGACCAGATCGAGGTGTTCCGCCGGGGCGCGACGGGCGCGCGGCAGGTGCCGGTGTCGGCGCGGACCGTGCCGGGCGTGCCCGGGATCGGCCCGGAGGATGTCTACACCACCGACTTCCCTCGCGCGTACGTCATTGCGGCGCGCGGGCGTTCGGCGCCGGCGGCGGTGCGGCTGGTGGACCACCTGCTCGCCAACGACGTACGTGTCGAGCGCGCGAGCCACGCCTTCCGGCTCGGCGGGCGGACGTACGCGAAGGGGTCGTACGTCGTCGACATGCACCAGCCCAAGCGCGGCCTGGCCAATGTGATGCTGGCCGACGGGCGGGACATCAGCGCCAAGGTGGCGACCATGTACGACATCTCGGGGTGGAGCCTCGGGCGGCTGTGGGGCGCGAGCGTCGACGCCGTCGAGGGCGGCGACCTGGACGGCGTGCGGGCGCGCGCGGTGCGGGCCGCCTCGCGGGTCGGGTACGTGGCGCCGCGCGGCGACCTGCGGCTGCGGCTGGACGACCCGCGGGAGATCGCCGCCGTCAACCACCTGCTCGCCGAGGGTATCGTGGTGCGCCGGGACCGTTCGGGCGCGGCGCTCGTGCCGGCCTTCGCGCGCGGTGCGGCGAGGGCGGCGGCGAAGAAGTACGACGTCGCGTTCGACGCCACGAAGGCGAAGGGCGGCGCGGCGCTGCACCGGACGCGGGTCGCGGCGGCCGTCACACCCGGTGAGCTGTTCGCGCTGCGGGAGATGGACTTCGACGTGGTGCCCGTGTCGACCGCCGTGCTCAACGCGGGCTTCGACTGGAAGCGGGCGGACGCGCTCTTCGTGTCGGCCGGGCTCGATCACGACAGGCTGAACGCGGCGGCGAAGGCCGGCCTGGACCGGTTCCTCGCCCGGGGCGGCGGTCTCGTCGGCCGGGGCGCGGCGGGCGCCGCGCTGAACACCGGCGCGAAGCTGCTCGCCGTGCGGCCCGTGGAGGGCAACGGCGATGCCAACGGTGTGGTGCGCGTGGTCAACAGGGGCGGCACGCTCACCGGTGGCGCCCCGGACCACAGCTTCGTCTACTCGCCGATGTGGTTCACCGGCCTCGGCTCCGGGGTGCGCGTGGAGCAGCGGTACGGGACGGGGAACCCGCTGGTCTCGGGGCACTGGCGGGCCCTGGCGGAAGGCGGCGGGGGCCCGGCGGCCGCCGCGGGGCGCGCCGCGGTGGTCAGCGGGTCGGCGCGGGGCGCCGAGGTGGTCCTGTTCGGCACCGAGCCGCTCTTCCGCGCCCACCCGAAAGGGGTGTTCCCGCAGGTGGGGCGGGCGTTGCTGAGCGTCGGCCGGTAGTCGGCGCCCCCAGACGGCACAGGGCCGCACCCCGGGTTCGGGGTGCGGCCCTGTGCCGTGCGAGCGGGTGGTCAGGCGACCGCCAGCTCGACCTTGATGTTGCCGCGCGTGGCGTTCGAGTAGGGGCACACCTGGTGCGCCTTCTCGACCAGGGACCGCGCGGTGTCCGCGTCGACGTTCGGGATGGAGGCGGTGATCGCCACCTCCAGGCCGAAGCCGCCGGACTCGTTCTGGCCTATGCCGACCTCGGCGGTCACGGTCGAGCCGGAGATGTCGGCGTTCTCCTTGCGGGCGACCACACCGAGGGCGCCCTGGAAGCAGGCGCTGTAGCCGGCGGCGAACAGCTGCTCGGGGTTGGTGCCCGCGCCGCTGCCGCCCATCTCCTTGGGCGGGTTCACGACGACGTCGAGCTTGCCGTCGTCGCTGGCCACGCGGCCGTCGCGGCCGTTCTCGGCGGTGGCGACCGCGGTGTACTTGACGTCGATCTTCTGGATGGACATAGGTGCCGGCTCCTCCTGAGACGGGCCGCGGTGCGCGCCCACAACCGCGGCCAAGTGGAATCAGGTTATCGGATGCCGGAAACCAGGAAAGGGGTGGTCGCCTCAGACGAGGGAGACGATCATCTTTCCGGTGTTCTCGCCGCGCAGCATGCCGAGGAAGGCGTCCACGCCGTTCTCGACGCCCTCGACGACCGTCTCGCGGTACTTCAGCTCACCGGAGCGGACCCAGGCGCCGACCTCGCGGACGAACTGGGGCTGGAGCGCGCTGTGGTCCTGCACGAGCATGCCGGTCAGGCGCAGGCGCTTGCCGATGACCAGGGCGAGGTTGCGCGGGGCCGGGGTCGGCTCCTTGTCGTTGTAGCCGGCGATCATGCCGCAGATGGTGACGCGGCCGTGCACGTTCAGACGGCTGATCGCGGCTTCCAGGTGCTCGCCGCCGACGTTGTCGAAGTAGACGTCGATGCCGTCGGGGGCGGCCTCCTTGAGCTGCTCGGCGACCGGCTTGTCGTCCTTGTAGTTGAAGGCGGCGTCGAAGCCGTACTCCTCGACCAGCAGCTTCACCTTCTCGTCCGAGCCCGCCGAGCCGATGACGCGCGAGGCGCCCTTCAGCTTGGCGATCTGGCCGACCTGGCTGCCGACGGCACCGGCGGCGCCGGAGACGAACACGGCGTCGCCCTCCTTGAAGGAGGCCACTTCGAGCAGACCCGCGTAGGCGGTCAGGCCCGTCATGCCGAGCACGCCGAGGTAGGCGGAGAGCGGCGCGGCCTGGGCGTCGACCTTGGTGGCGTGCTGGGCGGGCACGGAGGCGTACTCGCGCCAGCCGGCGAAGTGCAGGACGTGGTCGCCCACCGCGAAGCCCTCGGCGTCGGAGGCGATGACCTCGCCGACCGCGCCGCCCTCCATGGGGTGGTCGAGCTGGAACGGCGGGACGTACGACTTCACGTCGTTCATCCGGCCCCGCATGTACGGGTCCACCGAGAAGTGCAGGTTGCGGACCAGTACGCGGCCCTCGGCCGGGGCCAGGACGGGGGCCTCGCGCAGCGCGAAGTCCTCGGGGACCGGCCAGCCGTCGGGGCGGCGCACGAGGTGCCATTCACGGCTGACGGAGGGGAGCTGCTCGGGGGTGACGGTCATGGGGGGCGTCCTCCTGTTGCGTACGTGAGGGTGGGCGGGGGCGGAAGTGTCTCGCGCCCGAAAAATGCTTCACGTTGTGAAACAACCATGCTCTTGGATATTTCATGATGTCAAGTAAATGGGTAACCTGGTCATCATGGCCACGAGCAGCTCGCGTACCCCCTCGCCCCGCGTCGACCCGTTGACGCGGGAAGTCGTCGAGCTGATCGGCACGGTGGTGGCGCGCTACCACGAGGAGTACGAGGAGGCCGCGGCCGAGCACGCGCTGACCGGCGCGCAGGCACGCGTCCTCGGGCTGCTCTTCATCGAACCTATGCCCATGCGCCGCATCGCGCAGAAACTGAAGTGCGAGCCGTCGAACATCACGGGCATCGTCGACCGTCTGGAGGCACGGGGCCTGGTCGAGCGGCGGCCCGACCCGGCCGACCGGCGCGTGAAGCTGGCGGCGCCCACGGCCGAGGGCGAGGAGGTGGCCCGCGGTCTGCGTGACTCCCTGAACTTCGCGCGCGAGCCGCTGGCGGAACTCTCCCGCGAGGAGCGGCTCGCCCTGCGGGGGCTGCTGCGGAGGATGCTGGGCGAGGCGTAGGGGCGGCGGGCGTCGGGCTCTCTCGGGAGCGGAGGGCTGGGCCGGGTGCGTGTCCGGCGTCCCAGGCAGGCGTTCCAGGGGGCTGGTGTCCGCGCAGGTCAGGGGCCGTTTAGGTGTTCCGGCGTCCCGTATCGGCGGGTGGTGGTGGCGGGCGGGACGGCTCGCAGGCCAGGGTGTGGATCGGCCCAGCGGCTCGCCGGACGTCAACACCCGGCCGGCCGTTCGAGGCCGCTCACCCAGACCGTCACCGCACCCATGGAGTTCTCGATGCGTTCGCCTCTCGCCGCCCGTTCCGGTTCCGCCCGCCCCGCACGTTCCGCCCGTTCCTCACGCTCCGCCCGTCTCGCCCTCACGGCGGTGGCCGCCGCGGCCCTCGCCGCCACCACCGCCGGGACCGCTCTCGCCGTCGGCCAGAGCACGGCCCCCGTCGAGCAGATCTGCGGGACCAACGACCTGACCTTCAAGGTCAGCGAGAGGACGCAGGCCGGCGGCTACCTCCTCGTGACCGCCAAGGCGCGGCCCGGCATCACCTGCCACCTGGAGGGCACCATCCCCTCCGCCGCCTTCGGCTCCCACCCCGACCGGCAGGTCGCCCCCGTCGAGCAGGCCGTCACCGACAGCATCAGGCTCTCCGGGTCCACCGCCGCGTACGCCGGCATCAACCCGAAGTCGACCGACCACGACCACGGCGCGGAGTTCGACCGGATGATCATCGCCGTCGCCGGGGACGAGGGGAGCGCCACCTCCGTCCGGCTGCCCGGCCCGACCCTGATCGACAGGCCGCTGAGCACCAACTGGCACGCCGACCCGGCCGACGCCGTTCCGTTCGGCGGCTGATCCGCGCGCCGCCTCACCCCCGTGCCCCGAACAGGCCGGCGTGGCCGCGTTGTCAGTGGTGGGAGGCATGATCGGGGGCATGACGCCGAACTCCGCGGGCGAGTTGCACGCCCTCGCGCACGAGCACCTTCCCTCCGACGTGGCCGAGCGGTGGCTCGGGCTGCTGCGGCCCGGCATCCGGCTCGCCCCGGCGGGCGGGGACGAGGCGGTGGTGGGGCAGTTGGGCGGGGAGCCCCGGCTGCCGGACGACGTGGAGTGGCCGGAGTGGGAGGGGTACGGTCCGCTGTCGTTCGTCGCCTCGGTGGACTGCGCCGCGCTGCCCACGGCGGCGCTCGACGTGCCGTTCCCCTCGACGGGCACGCTCGCCTTCTTCTACTTCGACGGCCAACTGGACGACGGGGAGGCGGTGGTGGACGTGGCCGACGTCCCGAGCAGGGCGGGCGCCCGGGTCGTGTACGTCCCGGCGGGTGTCCCGACCGCCCGCCGGGACACGCCGGACGAGCTGGACGCCTACCCCCACGTGCCGCTGGCCGCGCGGGTGGAGCCGACGGTGGCGGAGCCGACCCATCCGCTGGTCCAGCGGGTCTTCGCGCCGGGCGCGGCACCTTTCCGGGACTACGAACACCCGGTGTGCGCCGAGGAGTTCGTCGAGGCCCTGTGGGAGTACGACGCCGATGCGGGCCACCGGCTCGGCGGCACCCCGCAGTCCGTGCAGGGGCCCGTCGAGGCGGAGGTCGCCCGGGCGGCGCTGGGCCCCGGGGTGGACTGGCACGATCCCCGGCTCCCCGCCGAGATGGACGAGTGGGTGCTGCTCGCCCAGTTCGACTCGGACGAGACGGCGGACATGATGTGGGGCGACGACGGCTGCCTGTACTGGCTCATACGCCCCTCCGACCTGGCGGAACTGCGGTTCGACCGGGCGCTGTTCACCTGGCAGTGCTGCTGACCGCCCTCGGGCACCACCGGGCCCCCTCCTGGCGCCGGACCTAGCTCCGGCCCAGGAGTCCCCTCAACCGCCGTGCGCGCAGCACCAGTTCCAGTTCGAAGCGGCGGTCCGGGTCGTCGACCTCGTCGCCCCACAGCTCCCTTATCTGGCGCAGGCGGTAGCGGACCGTCTGGGGGTGGACGCCGAGGCGGGCCGCCACCTCGGGGGCGCCGCCGCGGGTCTCCAGCCAGGCCAGCAGGGTCTCGGCGAGGCGGCGGCCGTGGGCGGGGCCGCAGTGCTCCAGGGGGGCCAGGCAGCGCCGGGCCAGGTCCTCGATCAGCTCCTCGGGCTGGAGCAGCACCAGCGCCTCGGTGTGCTCGGTGCAGTGCAGCACCTCACCGCCGGGCAGCAGACCGCGCTCCATGAGCCGCACCGCCGCCTCCGCCCAGCGCAGCGACTTCGCGGCGTCGGCGAGCGGCACGGGCGGGCCGATCGCTCCCGACCAGCCCGTCATGGCGCGCCGCAGCAGCTCGGGACGCCCGGCGGCGTCCGGGTCGGGCACGACCATGCGCGGCTGCTCCGCCTCCATGTCGAGCAGGACGCCCGCGCCGACGGCGGGCGCCACGGCTTCCGGCGCCGGGCGCAGCAGGACACCCACCGCGACCCGCTCGGGCAGCTGCCAGCCGACGCGGGCGGCCCGCTCCCCGAGGGCGTTGCCGAAGGGGGCGCCCGGGGTCGCCGAGGGGCCGGACACCGCGCCGCCGGTGGTCTCGGCGCGCCGCTCCGACAGCAGCAGCTCCATCAGCTTGCGCTGGAGCCGCAGCCGCTCGCCCGCTTCCCGGGCGGCGGCCTCGGCGTAGCCGCGTACGGACTGGTCGACCAGTCCGTCGAGGTACTCGAAGCCCGACTCGGCCAGTTCGTACATGGCCGGGGGCGGGATCTCGATCTGCTGGCCGATTTCGGCGAGGCGGCGCCAGGCGAGGCGTACGCCGAGGCGGTAGATCGCCTGGAGGGAGTCGAGGCTGCGGCCGTGCAGGCCCTCGCCGCGGCCGAATTCCTGGAAGACCTCCAGGTGGTAGCGGGGCCGCCCTTCCTGGGACGCCAGCTGCTGGACGAAGCCTTCCAGAGCGCGGCGGATGCCCACCAGGGCCATGGGCTCACCGGCGTCGTTGAGGACGACGGGCAGCCCGGGGAACTCGGCGCGGATCTCGCGCAGGATGTCCTGGGCGAGCGCGGGCACCTCCTCCAGGGCGAGCGCGGCGAACCGCCGCACCTGGCGGGGCGGCACGTCCCGCCAGGCGGAGCGCGCCTGCGCGGGGCCGTGGCTCCCCGTGGGGGCGGCCTCGGGCGGCGGCTGGATGTCGGTCACGGCCACGGTCGCTCACTGGCTCCGCGGTGGCGCGTCGTAGTGGACCAGCGGCGTGTTCGGCTGGTCCGGCGTGGCGTCGAGGAGCGCGACGACGCCGAGGGCCGCGCCCACGGCGAGGAGCGCCGCGGCGGCGACGGTGAGTGATGCGGCGAGCAGTCGGTGCATGCGAGGGCCAGCCTCTCGTTCGGAGGTCGTCCCCACCCCGGATCATCCAGGCCTGGTCACACAGTCCTGGTCGTACAGTCCCCGCCGGCCCCGTCCGGCGCGTGCCCAGTGTCTGCATCCATTGACACCCAGTCAAGGGTGCGCCTACGGTTCCCCGCCCATACGTACGGCTCGGTAACACTTCTCCCGCCCTTAGCCCAGGAGTGCCCCCATGCGCCGCACCACCTCGCCATTTTCCCTGGTCATCCTCGGTCTTGGCGCGTTTCTTCTGGTCCTGGCCCCCCTGCTGGCCTGGTATGTCGAGCCGCGCGCGAAACGGACCCCGACCGATATCGACACGATCACGGTTTTCAAAGGAAAAGGAAGCTACTTCGACACCGAGAAGATCAAGACGGTCCACGACAAGAACCTCACGATCACCCGGCAGGTCCGCGGCGACGTCGCCGACAGCGAGAAGAGCGGCCGGGCCGTCTGGGACGTGTCCACGTCCGTCGATCCGGACAAGTCGCTGCCCGCGGCCGACCCGCACGACTCGCTCCAGTGGACCGTCGAGCGCTGGGTCACCGATCGCAGGACGAACCGGCCCGTGCACTGCTGCGGCGAGAAGCCGTACTTCGAGGGCGAGGCGTACCTGAAGTTCCCCTTCGACGTGGAGAAGCGCTCCTACCGCTGGTGGGACAACACCCTCGGGGCGACCGTGCCGCTCACCTACCGGGGCACGAAGAAGGTCCAGGGGTACGAGGGCCTGCGCTTCACGGGGTCGGTCGAAGCCACCAGGACCGGTACCCGGCAGGTGCCGGGACGGATGGTCGGGCAGCCGAAGAAGAGCCAGGTCATGGCGGAGGAGTACTACGCCAACCACGGCATCGAGCTGGTCGCGGACAAGCGCACCGGCCGGATCATCTACGCCGCGGTCGGGCCCCGCAAGACGCTGCGCGCGCCCGGCTCGCACAAGGACGCGACGGTGCTGCTGGACAGCGAGCGCATCGCTTTCACGCCGGACACGCAGAAAGCCCAGGTCAAGCTCGCCAAGGACGACAGCGGCCGACTGAAGCTGCTCGGCGAGACTCTTCCGGTGCTCGCCGGGGTACTCGGGGCGGTGCTCGCGCTCGTGGGCGGTCTCTGGGTCGTACGAGGGCGCCGGGACGACGGCGCGGACGGCCCCGGCGGGCACGACGGTTCAGCGGAGCCGGGGAGTCCGCATCCTGGTACGTCCAAGACCGCCCTGCAACCCAGCACGATGTGATGAGGCGTCAGCCCGGAAAAGGCCGGAAATTGTCACTCCGGTGAGTAGACCCGCGGTAAGGGGCGGCGAAAACTAACCACCCCCACCCCAGCACAGTCCCCGCACCACCTCGGCAGTATCTCCGCAAGCCCCACAGCAGGACCGTTTCGCCCGCCCGGCCCCCCACAGTTCCGCACCCTGAGACGAGTTGGAGCACGCATGCCCCAGCACGTACCGTCCTCGCTGCGCGCAGCCGCCCCGCGGCACGCGCAGCGGCTCCCGGCGCCTCCCCCACAGCCGCGCCGGATCGTCTTCCTCGCCCACCGCGACCTCGGCAACCCGGCCGCGGGGGGCTCCGAACTCCTCGTCGACCGGCTGGCCGACGGGCTCAGCAAGCTGGGCCACCAGGTCACGCTGCTGTGCGGCGGGCCCGCGGCCCACCGCGACTACCGCGTGGTCTCCGCGGGTGGCGACCTCGGTCACTTCCTGCGGGCGCGGTCCGCGTTCACCCGCCAGATCGGCGACTGCGACCTGCTGGTGGAGGTCTGCAACGGCATGCCGTACCTGGCGCCGCTGTGGCACCGCGGACCGACCCTGTGCCTGGTCAACCACGTCCACACCGATCTGTGGGGGATGCGCTTCCAGGGCGCCCTCGCCCCGGCCGCCCGGCTCGGGCGGCGACTGGAGCACTGGGCCCTGTCGGGCGCGCAGCGCGGCAACCTGCTCGTGGCCGTCTCGCCGTCGACGGCCACGGCGCTGCGGGCCATCGGCGTGGAGCGCGAGCGCATCCGCGTCGTGCACAACGGCGTGGAGGAGCCGGGCCCGCTGCACGCCCGCTCCGACGAGCCCTTGTTCCTCGCCATGGGCCGCCTAGTGGAGTACAAGCGGATCGATCTGCTCCTGCGGCTGTGGGAGCGGGTCAGGCCCGTCACCGGCGGCCGGCTCGTGATCGTCGGCGACGGCCCCGAGCGGGCCCGTCTGGAACAGCTCGCCGGTCCCGGCGTGGAGTTCCGCGGCCATGTCTCCGAGGCCGAGAAGCACCGGCTGCTCTGCGAGGCCTGGATGCTGCTGCATCCCTCGGCCGTGGAGGGCTGGGGCCTGGTCATCACCGAGGCGGCGACCCGTTCGACGCCCTCGGTCGGCTTCGACGTCCCCGGGGTCCGCGACTCCATAGCGGACGGCGTCACCGGCCTCCTCGCCCGCGGCGAGAGTTCCTTCGCCGCCGCCTGGTGCACGCTGGCGCTCAGCACCGAGCGGCGCAGGGCGCTGGGCAAGGCCGCCGGCGAGCGGGCCGCGCAGTTCCGCTGGGGCAACACCGTCCGCCAGTTCCAGGCGGTGGCGGCCGAGGCGGTCGCCGCCCATCACGCGCCCGCCGGGCCCCTCATACCCGCGCCCGCCGGGCCGCCGACCGCACAGGGGACCTGAGTGAAAGACCCGTCCCTGCGCCGTTCCGCCACCCTGTTCCGTGCATTCCTGCGTGAGCAGCAGGACCCGGAGCGCTGCTACACCCTCCTCGCGAAGGACGCCGCCGACCAGGTCGAGGCGCATGTGAAGGTGAAGGACCGCGTCGTCGTCGACATCGGCGGCGGCGGCGGCTACTTCACCGAGGAGTTCCGGCGGCGCGGCGCGCAGTCCTACCTCTTCGAGCCCGATCTCGCCGAGATGAAGGCGTCCGGCACCAAGCCCCCGGAGGGCTCGGTGCTCGCCGACGGCTATCTGCTGCCGCTGGCGGACGCCGTCGCCGACGTCACGTTCTCCTCGAACGTCCTGGAGCACGTCGACGACCCGCAGACGTTCCTCAGCGAGATGGTCCGGGTCACCAGGCCCGGCGGGCTCATCTATGTCTCGTTCACCAACTGGCTCTCCCCCTGGGGCGGGCACGAGTGGGCGCCCTGGCACTACCTGGGCGCCGAGCGGGCCCGCGCCCGCTATGAAAGACGTACCGGAAAAGCCGCGAAGCACACCCTGGGCGAGAACCTCTTCGCCCATCACGTCGGAGCGACCCTGCGCCAGGTGCGGGGCCGCTCCGACGTGGCCGTGGTGTCCGCGCGCTCGCGCTACTGGCCGTTCCTGGCCGGGGCGATCACAAAGGTGCCGGGTGTGCGCGAGATCGCCACCTGGAACCTCCTCCTCATTCTCAGGCGGTGTCCATGACCACGGTCCAGGCCCCACCCCCGGCCGCCGTACGGCCCACGACCGCTGCCCCTGAACCCTCGCGGGGGCCGCGCTCGCGGCGCTGGCTGCTGGGGTTCTGGGCCGTGGCGTTCGTGGCGTTCCTCGCGGTGAGACCCGGGCGGATGACGTTCGACACCAAGCTCGGTGTCACCGTCGACCCCTGGCAGTTCCTCTCCGACCTCGGCCAGCTCTGGCACGACCGGGGCGGCTTCGGCGGCATCCAGGACCAGTACGTCGGCTACGCGTTCCCGATGCTGCCGTTCTACGGCCTGGCCGATCTCGTCCAGCTCCCCGTCTGGCTGGCCGAGCGGCTGTGGCTCTCGCTGATCGTGAGCGCGGCCTTCTGGGGCGCGCTGCGGCTGGCCGAGCGGCTGGGCATCGGCAGCCGTCACAGCCGGCTGCTCGGCGCGGTGGTGTACGCGCTGTGGCCGACGTTCACCATAGTCGTCGGCTCCACGTCGGCGGCCGCCCTGCCCGGTGCGGTCCTGCCGTGGGTGCTGCTGCCGCTGACGAATGAGCGGATCAGCGCCCGCCTCGCCGCCTGCCGCTCGGCGCTGATCATCCCCTGCATGGGCGGGGTGAACGCGGCGGCGACCCTCGCCTCCCTGCTCCCGGTGGCCCTCTACCTCCTGTCGCGCCCGGGCGGGCCGCGCAAGCGGAAGCTGATCACCTGGTGGGTGCCGGGCGTCATCCTGGCCACCGCCTGGTGGATCGTGCCGCTCCTCATGCTCGGCATCTACGGCGAGAACTTCCTGCCGTACGTGGAGAACTCCGCGACCACGACCGGCACCATGTCGGCCACCGAGACGCTGCGCGGCGCCGGCAACTGGGTCGCCTACCTGAACTTCGGCGAGGCCTGGCTGCCGGCCGGCTGGACGGTGGCGACGGCCGTCGTGAGCGTCGTCTGCTCGGCGCTCGCCGCGGCCCTCGGCCTGGCCGGGCTCGCCCGCCGCGACCTGCCCGAGCGGCGCTGGCTGGTCCTGACCGTCCTGTCCGTCGCCCTGATCACGCTGGCCGGGTACGGCGGCGCCCTCGGCGCGCCCTTCCACGAGAGCGTCCAGTCCTGGCTCAACGGCGGGCTCGTCCCCTTCCGCAACATCTACAAGTTCCAGACGGGCCTCGCGCTCGCCCTCGCCCTCGGCCTGACGCACCTGGTGGGGGTGGCCGCGCAGGCGCGCGGGGCCCGGCCGGTGCGGGGCCGGCGGTACGCCACGCTGGCCGCCGCGGTCCTGGTGCTGCCGGGGCTGGCCTGGCCCTACCTCAACGGCTCGATCCTGCAGCCGGGTTCGTTCCAGAAGCTGCCCACGTACTGGCAGACGACGGCCGACTGGCTGGAGAAGTACTCCCCCGACTCCCGTGCCCTCGTCGTCCCGGCGACCGCGCACGGCATCTACACCTGGGGCTCGCCCATCGACCAGCCCCTGGACGTGCTCGCCGACTCGCGGTGGGCGCAGCGCGACTACGTGCCGTTCGGCACGGCGGGCAACCGCCGCGCGATGGACGCGGTCGAGCAGGCGCTGATGACGGGCGGCAAGGTGCCGGGCCTGAGCGACTACCTGACCCGGGCCGGGCTCTACTACGTCGTCGTGCGCAACGACCTCGACCCCGACCAGGTCGGCCATGTCCCGACGTCGACGGTCAAGCGCACCCTGGAGGAGTCCGGCTTCAGCCGCGTCACCGGCTTCGGCCCGCAGACCACCGGCGGCACCATCCCGGCCGACACGCCCCTCCAGGTGGAGGGCCTCTACCCGCGCCAGCGCGCCGTGGAGATCTACGCCCCCGGCGACAGCGCCCGGCGTCCCGGGCAGGCCGGCCTGAAGCCCGTCTCCAACACGGCGGTCGTCAGCGGCGGCCCCGAGTCGCTGCTCCCGCTCTCCGCCGACCCGTCGATGCGGGACCGGCCGACCGTGCTGACCGGCGACAACCACCCGGGCGTGGGTACGCCGGGCCTGCTGGCCGTCGGTGACGGACTGCGCCGCGCCGACACCCGCTTCGGCCTGGTCAACTCCAACACGTCGTACACCTACACCCGCGACGAGCGGAACGCGCCCGACGCCGCCCAGGACCCCGGCAGGAAGCCGCACCAGATCCTGCCGACGGACGGCGTCGAGCACCAGACGACGGCGGAGCTGCGCGGCGCCAGGTCGGTGACCGCCTCCTCCTACGGCAACTGGCTCTTCCACCTGCCGCAGTACGACCCGGTGAACGCCTTCGACGGCAACCCGGCCACGGCCTGGGCCGAGGGCGGCTCCGGTTCGCCCGACGGCGAGTGGATCAAGGCCGAGTTCAACGCGAAGATCACCGTCCCGGCCGCGTTCCGCCTCACCCCGCTGCCGCAGGACGGCGTGCGGGCGGCGCCCACCCGGGTACGCGTGGAGACGGAGCGGGGCTCCGTCACCAGCTCGCTCAGGCCCGACGGCACGGCGCAGCGCGTCAAGGCCCGCCCGGGCACCACGAGCTGGATCAAGATCACGATCGTGGACACCGAGGAGGCGCGCCCCGGGCTGACCGGCGCCGGCTTCTCGGAGATCAGCCTGCCGCAGGTGCGCGTCACCAAGCTCCTCCAGCTGCCCGCCGACGCCCAGAAGGTCACGGGCGCCGAGGCGACCACGTACGCGCTGCACCGCTCGTCCGACCCGAACGCCCTGTCGCCGGTCAACGCCGAGTCGGGGCTGCACCGCCGCTTCACCACCACGGGCGGCGGCGAGTACGAGATGAAGGCGAGCGCGGTGGCCGTGCCCGGCACCGAACTCGACGAACTGCTCTACAAGGTGGCCCCCGAGCAGCGGCAGCAGATCATCGCGACGGCCGACTCGACGGCGAGGCTCGGCGAAGGCCTGACGCCGCGCAACCTCACCGACGGCGACCTGACCACGGCGTGGATCGCGGGCAACACCAAGCGCCCGGTGATCCACCTCAGGTGGCCGGGCAAGCAGCCGGTGGGCGAGATCGTGCTGCCCGCCGCGGGCGGCCTGTCCACCCGTCCGCAGAAGATCGAGATCAGCTCGCCGGACGGCGCGGCGACCGCGGGGGTCGACGAGAACGGCAACGCCCGGTTCACGCCGATCACCACGGACCGGATGGACATCACCATCACGGAGACCGCTCCGCTGACGGTCCACAACCCGGTGGCCGACGACAACCTCCAGCTGCCGGTGGGCCTCACCGAGGTCTACGTCCCCGCGCTCGACCAGTACCGCACCCCGCGGCCCAAGGCCTCGCAGCGCTTCTCGCTGCCCTGCGGCCAGGGCCCGATGGTGTCGGTCGACGGCGAGCTGTTCGAGACCGCCGCCCAGGGCAAGGTCCGTGACCTCACCGAGCGCCGCCCGGTGGAGATCAGCCTGTGCCAGCGGGGCAAGAAGGACACGGCGGTCCGGCTCGACGCCGGCGCGCACAGCGTCGAGACCGGTGACGCGGGCCCGCTGACCGTCATGGACGCCTCCCTCACCCGGGGGACGCCCGGCACGGTGGACGAGACGGCCCGCGAGCTGAAGATCAAGGACTGGCTGGGCGACCGCCGCGAGGTGAGCGTCGGCGCGGGAGCGGCCTCGTACCTGACGACGTACGAGAACGTGAACGACGGCTGGAAGGCCACCCTCGACGGCAAGGAGCTGACCCCGCTGCGCCTCGACGGCTGGCAGCAGGGCTGGCTCGTGCCCAAGGGCGAGGGCGGCACGGTCAAGCTCACCTACGAGCCCTCGCGGGTCTACGAGATCGGGCTGATCCTGGCCGGTGTCGGCGTGCTGGCCCTGGCCGGTCTTGTCCTGGTGCGGCGCCGCGAGCCCAACACGGACGCCGTGGCGCCCGCGCCGCCCGCCCCGGGCCCGATCCTCGGCACGGTGGCGCTGACGCTGGTGGCCGCGGTGATCGCGGGGCCGTTCGCCCTGCTCGTCCCGGCGCTGGCCCTGCTGGCCTGGTGGCGGCACACGCTGCTCGTCCCCCTCGCGTTCCTGGCGATGGCGGGCGCGGGCGTCGCGGCGGCGACCGGGGCCGGCGAGCCCGCCGACGCCGACGCGGGGGCGTTCGGCCCGGTGGCCCAACTCCTCGCCCTCATCGCGCTGTTCGCGGCGCTGGTGACCGTACGGGAGCGGCACACGCCGTCCGACGACGCCGACACGCTGGTGTACGGACCGGGCGGCGGACCCGCCCCGGGGCGGCCCGCGCACCCCGCCGGGCCCCCGCTGCCGCACCGCGAGCACGGCGGCACGCACACCCCGAAGGCGCCGCCGGCCCCACCGGCGCCGGCGCACCCCGGGTCGGGCCCCACGGTCTCGGCCCGTGGACCCGAGCCGGCCGGGCCCGCGTCCGCGCCGCAGGACGACGCGACGGTCCGCTTCCCGCGGCTCGGGCGCCCGCCCACCCCGGAATCAGGAGAAGGCACGCAGCGATGACCGCACTGGAACACCCGGCACGGCGGGCGGACGGCCCCGGCCGGCCGCCCGCGCGCGTGCCGTTCCCCGTCGTCGACGAGGTCTCCCGGCACTGCCTCCAGGAGGAGGAGCCGGAGACCGTGCACATCGAGGTGCACCTGCCGGGCACCCCCGACCCGGCCCGGCTGAAGGCGGCGTTCGCCGAGGCCCTGCGCCGCCACCCCCGCATCCTGATGCGGGAGGCGCGGGGCCCCTGGTACCGCCGCCGCTACGAGTGGGAGCTCACCGCCGAGCCGGACACCGAGGTGGTGACCTTCCCGGCCCCGGAGCCGGACGCCCTCAAGCGGGCCCGCGAGCGGGCGCTGGCCAAGGCGCCCTCCCTCGCGGCCTCCCCGCCCATCCGCCTGGAGGTCGTGGCGGCCGAAGCGGGCCTGGCCTCCCGGCCGGAGCCGGGTCCGGACACGGCGGCGGGGCCAGGCTCGGTGCTGTTCCTGACCGTCAACCACACCGCGCTGGACGGCCCCGCCTGCATGCGGGTCCTCGCGACGGCCGCCGAGATCTACGCGGGCGAGGGCTCCTCCCCCACACCGGTGGCGCCCCCGCCCACCCGCGCACCGGAGCGCCCGGGGACCGCCGCCCAGCCGCCGCCGGACACGCCCTCCGGCTGGGCACCGCCGGCCAGGGTGCTGCGGGGCACGCCCGAGCCCTCCCCCGGCAACGGCCTGCTGGTCGACGAGCTGCCCGTGCCGCGCCGCCCGAAGGGCTCCCCGTTCACCGTGAACGACCAGCTCATGGTGGCGACGGCGCTGATGATCTCCCACTGGAACCGGGAGCACGGCGCCCGGCCCCGCCCGCTGCGCATCACGATGCCGGTGGACGACCGGCCCCGCGACGCGAGCATGCCGATCGGCAACGGCACCCGCCTGGTGGAAGTGCCGTTCAGCGCAGCGGAGTTGGCCCACCGGGAGTGGACCCCCGACGCCATACGCGACCTGCTGCGCCGCACCTCCGACCGCACCCGCGCCCTCAAGGCGCTGCCCCGGCCGCAACTGGGCCACGGGGCACGTCTGTTGACGGCGCCGGTACTGCCGGTCACCCTCCGGGCGGCCGTCACGCGGGGGCTGCGCCGGGCGGCCGCGCCCTGGACATCGACCACGCTTTTGAGCAACATCGGGCGTGTGCCGTATCCCCTGGACTTCGGTGACGCGGGGCGCGCGCACGCCGTGTGGTTCTCCGCGCCGGCGCGCCTGCCGCGCGGCCTCACCGTGACCACGGCGTCCACGGCGGGACGGCTGCACGTCGCCCTGCGCTGGTCGAAGACGCTGCTCGGCCCCGGCGACGGCGCGCACCTGCGGGACCTGTTCGAGCACTATCTGCACGCCACCGAGCACACGGAGCAGCCGGCGCACACCGAGCACGCCCGGAGCGGCGGGCCCGACCCCGCGCCGCCCGACGAGAGCGGAGGGCCGAAGTGACCGCCACGACCAGCGGGCGCCGCGCCGGCCTGCGCGACTTCTACGAGGACCCCGCCGTGCCGGTCGCCTCGGGCGACGCCCGCAGCCTGCGCCAGGCCCGCATCCTCGCCGACGCGCTGGGCCCCGCCACGACCCGCACCGCCACCGTCCTGGACATCGGCTGCGGCGACGGCACCGCCGCCGCGACCGCGGCGCCGCTGCTGGCCGGCCACCGCGTGATCGGCGTGGACTGGTCCCAGGACGCCCTCAGGCGCGCGCACGCCCGGCTGCCGTACGTGGTGCGCGGGGAACTCACCGACGGCGGGCTGCCGTTCGCGACCGGAGCGGCCGACGCCGTCCTGTTCAGCGAGGTCATCGAGCACCTGGTGGACCCCGACAGCGCGCTGGACGAGCTGCGACGCGTCCTCAGGCCGGGCGGGCACCTCATGCTGTCCACCCCCAACCTCGCCGCCTGGTACAACCGCGGGCTGCTCCTCGCCGGGGTGCAGCCGGTCTTCTCCGAGGTGAGCCTGCGCGGCATCCACGGCCGCCCGGGCAAGGAGGTCGTGGGCCACCTGCGGCTCTACACGGCCCGCGCGCTGCGGGAGTTCGTCGCGGCGAGCGGTTTCGAGGTCGTACGCCTGTCCGGCGCGCCCTTCCACGGCGTGCCGCGGCCACTGCGCGCCCTGGACCGGCTCGCGTGCGCCGTGCCCAGCGCCTCCTCCATCCTGCTGCTGCACGCCCGAAGGACCTGAGCCCGATGTGGTGGGGTGTGGCCGCGGCGCTGCTCGCCAACCTGCTCTACAGCACCGGGTTCGTCCTGGAGAAGCGGGCGCTGACCACGATGCCGTCGGTCAGCGTCCGCAACCCGGCCCGGCTGCTGCGGCAGGTCCTCGGCAGCCCCTTGTGGATCGGCGGCTCGCTCGCCCTCGCCGCGGGCTTCGGCGCCCAGCTCGCGGTGTACCGCACGCTGCCGATCGCCGCCGCGCAGGGCATCTTCGTCTCCGGCCTCGTCCTGTTGCTGCTCCTGTCCTCGGTGCTGCTCGGCGAGCGGACCTCGGGGCGGGAGCGGTACGCGGTCGCCGCGATCCTCCTCGCGCTGCTGATGGTCGTGCTCTCCCTGAACGAGGGCGACGACACGGTGAGCCGCGGCGCGCCCGTGCCGCTGGTCCTGACCGTCTGCCTGCCCTCGCTCGCCGCGGGCCTGTGGCTGTACGGGGCGGCGGAGCGCCGGGCCAAGCACCGGCACCGCATGCCGTCGGCGGGCGTCGAGTACGGCGTCGCGGTCGGTCTGCTGTACGGCGTCAGCTCGCTGGCCATCAAGGGTGTCTCCAGCCATCTGACGACGCGGGACATCGGCGGCGCGCTCGTGGACCTGCTGCGCTCGCCGTACCCGTACCTGCTGCTGTTCACCGGCGCGTTCGGTCTGGTCATGTCGCAGGCGGCACTCCAGCGCTGCCGGGCCTCGCTGATCGTCCCGGTGTGCACCACGGTGACCGCCCTGTTCACCGCGGTGCTCGGCACGCTGGCGTTCGGTGAGGCGCTGCCGCACGAGCCGGTGCGCCTGACCCTGCGCATCGCGGGCACGGTGCTCGCCGTGTCCGTGCTCCTCGTCATGCCCAAGCACGACGGGCCTCCTCCCCAAGCCTCGCCCCCGACCAAGGAGTTGACTGGCGGATGAACGCCGACGACCCACTGCTGAAGATCCTCGCCTGTCCGCTCGACAAGGGCCCGCTGCATCTGCTCGCCCCGGCGGAACCCCTCGTACCGGAGGAGGCGCTCTACAACCCGCGCCTGCGCCGCCGCTACCCCGTGGTCGACGGCATCCCGCAGCTGCTGCCCTCCTCCGGCGAGCAGGTCCCCGAGGACGAGCACGAGCAGCTGCTCAAGCGGATATCCCTGTGACGGGGGGTGTACCGGTGGTGGCGGATACCCCGGTGGCGGTGGGTGTACCGGTGGTGGCCCACTTACCGGCATCGGTGAGCGGCCCCGTGCCGAGGAGCCGTCCGTGACGCTCGCCGCGCGCCTCGCGCCCTACGTCCCCGACCGGCTCATCGCCTCGCTGGCCCGGCTCGTCTACCCGCGCTTCGAGCTGGAACTGGCCCGCCTCGGCGACCTGTGCCCCACCGGCTGCGGCACCGCCGTGGACGTCGGCGGCTGGTACGGACCCTGGTCGCGCCGGCTGGCCTCGCGCGCCCGCCGCGTGGTCACCGTCGAGCCGGTGCCCCACCTGGCCCGGCTGCTCGACTCCAGCACGCCCGGCAACGTCCGCGTGGTGCAGGCCGCGGCCAGTGACCGGCCCGGCACGGCACGGCTCTGGCTGCCGCACGGGGACCATGGCGAGCGGGGCGTGTCGTCGCTGATCCGCCGCGACATCCACGCCACCGCCGTCGACGTGCCGTGCCTGACGCTGGACGGCCTCGGCCTGCGGGACGTCGACTTCGTCAAGATCGACGTGGACGGCAACGAACTGCCGGTGCTGCGCGGCGCCGAGGAGCTGATCGCCCGCGACCGGCCCGCGCTCTTCATCGAGCTGGAGTGCCGCATCCAGCCGATCGCCCCGATCGTGGACCTCCTCACGCGACGGCACGGCTACCGGGGCTGGGTCCTGCCGGACGACACCTGGCTGCCGCTGGCCTCCTTCGACCTGGAGGCCCACCAGCGCGCCACCTCGTACGTCGTCTCGCAGGGCCTGCTGCGCCGGGTGCTCACGCCCCGGCGCCCCCGCTACGTCAACTCCGTGCTGTTCCTGCCGGACGGCCGCCGCCCGGGAGCGCGCGCGGTGCGCGACGATGGGGCGCATGCCCGCTAGCCCGTCCTCCGCGCCCTTCACCCCACTGGACTTCCAGCTGGTCCTGCTGCGCCGCATGGCCGACCACAACCCGGACCTGGTGGAGGGCGCCCGCCATGCGCTGGGCGTCTCCGTCGCCGAGATGCGCGAGGCCAACCGGCGCTGGCAGGCGATGTCCCGGGGCCCGCGCTCCCGGGGCGCCGCGGCGCGCTACCGCTCGGTCCTCGGCGCCCCGGAGTCCACCGCCCGCCGCCGGATCGGCGACCTGGAGTGCGAGGCGCTGCGGTGGCCGGTGCCGCTCTGGCCCGACCTGCGCTTCGAGGTGCTGCGGGCGCCCGGCGGGGCGGTGTGGAACGAGTGGCTGGTGCGCGCCCCCGGGGCGCCGGGGCCCGAGCTGCGGACCGCGGACGACCTCGCCCCGTGGTCGTGCACGGTCGACGAGGCGGCCCGCGCCTTCGCTCCCGCGCGGCCCATGGAAGGCACGGCGCCCACCCGGTGGGGGCTGGCCTTCACCGCGCCGGACGCGGGCGGTGCACCGCGCCGCTGCGTGGCGGAGTTCACCTGGGGGCTGCTCCAGCGGGTGGCTCACGAGGTCATGCCGCCGCCTTGATGATCTGCTCCGTGACGAGGGCCAGGGAGCGGGAGTGCGGGTGCACGGCGAGGAAGAGGTTGGGCTCGACCAGCTCCAGCTCCATGAGGACCGGGGCGCCCTCGGGTCCGTCCACGAGGTCGACGCGGGCGTAGAGCAGCTCGGGCGATCCCGGCACCGCCGCCAACGCCCGCTCGGCGACGTCCAGTTCGGCGTCGGTCGGCTGCCAGGGGCGCAGGTCGGGGTGCGGCGTCTTGTCGGCGTCGTAGGCCGTGCCGGGGGTGAGCACCGCGCCCTTCTGGACGGCGTGCAGGAACTGGCCGGCGAAGAAGACCAGGGCGCGTTCGCCGGTGACGTCGATGCGCCCCATGTAGGGCTGCACCATGGCGGTGAACCCCTCCGCGTGCAGGTGTCCGATGTGGGCGAGGGCGTCCGCGCGCTCCTCGGCGCGGTAGCGGGCGGCGTTCCGCGCCCCGGCCCCGGAGGCCGGCTTCACGACGAACTCGCCGTCGTGGGCGGGGAGGTCGACGCGCTCGCCGGGCGCGCGGTAGTACGTCGGCACGGTGGGGACGCCCGTCGCGGCCAGGTCGCCGAGGTAGCGCTTGTCGGTGTTCCACCGCACGACGTGCGCGGGGTTGGCCAGCCGGGTGAGCCGCGCGCACCGTTCGGCCCACGCCACGTACTCCGCCGCGCGCCGGCTGTAGTCCCAGGTGGAGCGGATCACCGCGAGGTCGAACGCGGCCCAGTCGGCGTCGGGGTCGTCCCACCCGACCACGTGGACGTCCACCCCTGCCTCGCCGAGGGAGCGCGCCAGGTGCGGCAGGTCGCGGTCGTGGGCCGGCTGCGGGCGGCAGGTCACCAGGGCTATCCGGGGGCTGGGCACGGGCGGGGGCTCCTCTGCTTGCGCGACTGCGGGCCGGTTCGCGGCCCCTGCGGGCCGACCGTACAGAGGCCCCCCGGGCCCGACCGTGCGGGGGCCCTGCGGGCCGACCGTGCAAGCGGGCCGGGTGCGTACAGGCGCCGCCCTCGCCCATGTTCGACCCTCCCAAAATCTGCTTATGATTCGACGGTGTTCGATTCACGGCACATCAGGACGTTCCACGAGGTGGTCCGGGCCGGTTCGTATTCGGCGGCCGCCCGTTCCCTCGGCTATACGCAGCCCGCGATCACCCAGCAGATGAAGGCGCTGGAGCGGTCCGTCGGGACGCCGCTGTTCACCCGCGTCGGTCGGCGCATGCGGCTGACGGAGGCCGGGGAGGCCCTGTCGCGGCACGCGGGGATCATCCTGGAGGACATCTCCGCCGCCCAGCGGCAGATGAACGCGATCACCCGGCTGCGGTCCGGGCGCGTACGGGTCTGCGCCTTCCCCAGCGCCAACGCCACGCTCATCCCCGAGGCCCTGGCCCGCCTGGCCGCCGGGCATCCCGGGGTGCGCGTGGAGCTCCTGGAGGACGAGCCCCCGGAGTCGCTGCGGCGCGTGGTGCGCGGCGAGTGCGACATCACCCTCGCCTTCACCTACCCCGGCCTGCACGAGGAGGTGCCCGAGGAGCTGGCGGAGATCCCGCTGATGGAGGACCAGCTGACCGTGCTGCTGCCCACCGGGCACGCGATGGCGCGCCGGCGTTCGGTCAAGCTCGCCGAGCTGGCCGAGGAGCGCTGGATAGCCGGGTGCCCGCGCTGCCGGGCCAACTTCCTGCACGAGTGCGCCGAGCAGGGCTTCGCGCCGGACATCGCCTTCACCACCGACGACAATCTGGTCGTGCAGAGCCTGGTCGCCGAAGGCCTCGGCATCGCGATGATGCCGGGCCTCGTCCTGAACTTCCTGTGCCACCGCAAGGTGACGGGCCGCGCCCTGGACCCGGCCTCGCGGCGCAAGGTCTCCGCGTACGTCCTCAAGGACCATCTGCGCATCCCGGCGACCGCCCTCGTCCTGGACGAGCTGACGACCGTGGCAGCCAACCGCGTCGGCTGCTGAGCGCGACGCCCCCTGGAGGTCCGCTTCCATAAGCGGAAGTTGCAGGGATGCCAAACAACTGTCGTTGGACGTGATGGTTCGCGCGGCGCGACGCTGCCGGTATGACCACTCCGACCACGTACCGGGCCGCCCGGACCACAGAGCGCCTCGCCGCCCTTGTCGCCGACGTCCGCGAGGCCGTCGGGCGGGGCCTGCCCCCCGACCTGACCGCGTACCTGGTCGGCGAGCGGCTGGCCCCCCACCTCGGCACCGCCGACCTGCTCACCGCAGAGCAGTGCGAGGGCGATCCCGACCGCTACCGCCAGCACGTCCTGCACGCCGAGGGCGACGGCAGCTTCTCGATCGTGGCCCTGGTCTGGCTGCCGGGCCAGCGGACCTCCGTGCACGACCACGTGTCGTGGTGCGTCACCGGCGTCCACGAGGGCGAGGAGCACGAGCGGCGCTACCGCCTCGTGCCCGCCGCCGAGCCCGGCGGGAGCGGCCGCCTCGTCGCCACGGAGGACGTCGTCAACCCGCGGGGCTCGGTCTGCGGGTTCGCGCCCCCCGGCGACATCCACCGGGTGTGGAACGCCTGCGGCACCCGCGCGATCTCCCTGCACGTCTACGGCGCCGACATAGCCCGCCTGGGCAGCAGCGTCCGCAGGGTGTACGAGCTTCCGGCCGACCGGTGATGGCACTCCTCGGCGAACGCCCCACATCCCGTACGACACACGCCCCTTCCCCGGCCGCGCACCGGCCCGGGAGGCTTCCCGGGCTGGCGCTCGCCGCGACCGGCGTGGCCGTCGCCTGGGGCACGCACCGGCTCGTGCCCGGCGTTCCGATGCTCACCGCGGCCGTGGTCCTCGGCATCGCGGCGGCCCATCTGCCGGGCGTCGCACGGCACTTCGTACGCGGTCCCGGCAAGGCCGGTCTGACGTTCGCGGCCAAGCGGCTGATGCGGGTCGGCGTCGTACTGCTCGGCCTGAAACTCGGTCTGGACGACGTGCTCAGGCTCGGCTGGGCCTCGGTCGTGATGGTGTTCGGCGTGGTCGCCGTCACCTTCCTCGGCACCTGGTGGCTCGGCCGCCGCATGGGCCTGCGCGGCGATCAGCCGCTGCTCATCGCCACCGGCTACTCGATCTGCGGCGCGTCCGCGATCGGCGCGGTCAGCGAGGCGTCCGGGAGCGACGAGCGGGACACGGCCACCTCGGTGGCCCTGGTGACGCTGTGCGGGACGCTCGCCATCGCCGTACTGCCGCTGCTCCAGCATCCGTTGGGGCTGACCGACGCGGAGTTCGGGCGCTGGGTCGGGGCGAGCGTGCACGACGTGGGGCAGGTCGTGGCGACCGCGCAGACGGCCGGTCCCGGGGCGCTCGGGGACGCGGTCCTGGTGAAGCTGATGCGGGTCGCGCTGCTCGCACCGCTCGTCGCGGCCGTCGCCCTGTCGGTGCGGGCGCGGTCACGGTCGCGGTCCGGCACCGCGGGCGGGGCCGCGGGCGCCGCCGGCGCCAAGCGGCCGCCGCTCGTGCCGCTGTTCGTCGTCGGCTTCCTCGCCATGGTCGTCCTGCGCACGACCGGCCTGCTGCCGGGCGGCGTCCTCGACGCCGCGCAGCTGGCGCAGGAACTCCTGCTGGCGGGCGCCCTGTTCGGCCTCGGCAGCGCGGTGGACCTGCCGTCCCTGACCCGCACGGGCGGTCGCGTCGCGGCGCTGGGCCTCGCGGCGTGGACCGTGATCGCCGGCATCTCGTACGTGGGCGTGCTCCTGACGTACTGAGCACCACCGGTCCGGTCGGCCTACGTCCCGAGTCACGTCACGGGTCAGGTCACGGGGTCATCGGATGGGCTCGCGCATCTCCTCGCGGATGCGCAGGGTCGTGCGGGCCAGCTCCTCCAGGTCGACGGCCTCCGGTTCCTGGACGGCGTTCTCCTCGGTGATCAGGCCGACGCCCGCGGCCGTGTTGTCGTCCCCCCAGGCGCACATCGGTACGTTGCTCCGCCCAACGCCCGCACCCTGGTCCTGGGTGAGCACCTGGCAGCGCACCGTGACGTCCGACCCCGAGGGGGTGACGTCCCGCGCGGGCACCGCGACGCGGGCGCCCTGCCCCTCGGTGGCACCGTCCATCATGTCGTCCCGCGCCTCGGCGGGGTCCTTGAACCGCCCGTACATGCCGGAGACGACCATGACGGCGCCCTTCCGCTCGCCCTGGCCCGCGTACTGGGCGACCACCGCCTTCGGGTCCCGGACGTTGGCCCTGCTCCGGTTCTCCTCGACGATCGCCCGGCCGGTGGTGTCCGAGAGGTCCTGCGCCAGCTTGTAGGTGCCGTCGCCCAGTTCGGACGGCACCGTCATGCGGTACTTCGCCTCCGGGAACCCGCCACCGCCGCCGCCGACGAGCGCCACGGCCCCGGCGATCACCACGAGCGCCCCGACGGCGCCGGCGGCGATGCCGACGATCCTGCCGGTCCTGCGCCGAGGCGGCAGCGGCGGCGGCGCGGCGCCCCACGGGGCGGGGCCGGGGCCCCCGGGGTACGCCTGCTGCCCGTAGGGGTGCGCCTGGGGAGGGAAGCCCGGCTGCCCGTAGGGGTGCGCCTGGGGAGGGAAGCCCAGCTGACCGTAGGGCGGTTGCGGCGGCTGCCCGTACGAGGGCGGGGCGGGGTGGAAACCCCCGGGCTGAGGCGGCGTGGACATGCCGACACGCTACGACACCTCCGCCCGCGCGCCGCGAGGGGCCCGGCCCGGTCGCCGAAGGAGGACCGGCGGCACCCTGTGTGAGACTGCACGTGCCCGCACCGGTCGAGCAGCCCCAGAGGAGTACAAGACGTGGACCCCCTCTTCCCGACCCTGGCCACCCCGCACGGACGTACCTCCGCGGCCGGGGAAGCACTGCGCTTCGGCGACCGCGCGCTCAGTCACGGCGAACTCTCCGCCGTGGCACAGGCGTTGGCGGTACGCCTGAGCGGGGCGGGCCGCGTCGCCGTCTGGGCCACGCCCTCCCTGGAGACCGCCGTGGGCGTGGTCGCCGCCCTGCTCGCCGGAGTACCCGCCGTGCCGCTCAACCCCAAGTCGGGGGGCGGCGAGCTGGCGCACATCGTGGCGGACAGCGCCCCGTCGCTGATCCTGACCGCACCCGGCACGGAACTGCCCCCGGCGCTGGCCGAGGTGCCGCGGCTCGAAGTCGACGTAGCCCCGGACGCCGGCCCGGACGGACAGGGCACGGGCTCGTCGGCCGAGCCGGACGACCCCGAGGCCGCCGCCCTGATCGTCTACACCTCGGGCACCACCGGCCCGCCCAAGGGCGCCGTCCTGCCGCGCCGGGCGATCGCCACCACGCTGGACGCCCTGGCGGACGCCTGGGGGTGGACCGCCGACGACGTCCTGGTGCACGGCCTGCCGCTGTTCCACGTGCACGGCCTGATCCTCGGCACGCTGGGCCCGCTGCGGCGCGGCGGCTCGGTGCGCCACCTCGGACGGTTCAGCACCGAGGGCGTGGCGCGCGAGCTGGGGTCCGGGGCGACCATGCTGTTCGGGGTGCCGACGATGTACCACCGGATCGCCGAAGCCCTCCCCGGGGAACCGGAGTTGGCCAAGGCGCTGGCCGGGGCGCGGCTCCTGGTGTCGGGCTCGGCCGCGCTGCCGGTGCACGACCACGAGCGCATCGCGGCCGCCACCGGGCGCCGCGTCATCGAGCGGTACGGCATGACGGAGACCCTCATGAACACCAGCGTCCGCGTGGACGGCGAGCCGCGCGCGGGTGCGGTCGGGGTGCCGCTGCCGGGCGTCGACCTGCGGCTGGTCGACGAGGCGGGCGAGGAGATCCCGGTGGGCGATCCCGAGGCGGTGGGCGAGATCCAGGTGCGCGGCCCGAACCTGTTCACCGCGTACCTGAACCGCCCCGACGCGACCGCCGCCGCCTTCGCGCCGGGCGGCTGGTTCCGCACCGGCGACATGGCGGTGCGGGACCCCGACGGCTATGTGCGGATCGTCGGCCGCAAGGCCACCGACCTCATCAAGAGCGGCGGTTACAAGATCGGCGCGGGCGAGATCGAGAACGCGCTCCTGGAACACGCGGGGGTGCGGGAGGCCGCGGTCACCGGGGAGCCGGACCCCGACCTGGGCGAGCGGATCGTGGCGTGGATCGTCCCCACCGACCCGGGGGCCCCGCCGTCGGCCGAGGAGTTGGCCGGCCATGTCGCCGACCGGCTCGCCCCGCACAAGCGGCCGCGGGTGGTGCGCTACCTGGAGGCGCTGCCGCGCAACGACATGGGCAAGATCATGAAACGGGCGCTGCGGAGCTGAGATCCGGCCTCGCCGGAACCTCGGGGGGTTGTCCCGGCGGAACCTCGCGGGGTCGCCCCGCCGGAACCTCGCGTGGCGGACCCGCCGGAATGTCACAGGGCGGCCCCACCCCTCACCGCCCCGCACTGACCTGGGCAGCATCACGAAGCGGGCCCTGGAAGGCTGAGAACCGGCCCCGCCGGAACCCCGCGAGGTAGCCCCGGCGGAAGCTCGCGTGCCGCCCCCTCCCGAACCCCGCGAGGCTGCCCCCTCGAAGTGTCGCCGGGCGGTCCCACCCCCACCGCCCGCACGATCTCCTGGGAGACCTTTCCGCCCAGGTCATCGCTCGCCGACGCCCGCAGGGAGACGGAACCGGCACCGCGCGGCACCTGCAACCTCCCCTGCCAGGAGGCCTTCCGGGCCTTCCCGCCCTCCCGGTCCAGTGCGACGCCCCGCCACGACTTCCCCTCGTCGTACGACACGGACAGCGCGCCGGCGCCGATGGTCCCCATGTCCGCCGCCCCCTTGACGTACTCGGCGAAGATCCGCACCGGGATCGTGCGCCCGCCCGGCACCTCGCCCGCGAGGGAGGTGTCGACGTCGAAGCCGAGGTTGAGCAGCGGCAGGAGGGTCCTGCGGTCCTCCGGAGTCCGCCGGGAGCGGAAGGTCCACTCCGTGTGGCCCTTCGTGGCGAGCCGCCACCGCGCCGGATCGAGGGTCGTGTCGGTGACGACCGTGTACGTGCGCTCGGCGGGGTCGGCGCCGTCGACGTACACGCCGGGGCCCTCGCGCCGACCGACGCTGACGCCGTCCACGAGGACCTCGCTGACCTGCGTCATCGTCGGTTCGTTCCACACGTCGCCGAAGCCGGTGTGGTCGGGCCCCGAGTCGCCCCAGCCGGGCACGTTGAACTCCAGGCCGTCGCCGCGGCGCGTCTGGCCCCAGCCGAGGCCAGTGCCGAGCCAGGGGTGCAGCACCGGCTTGAACCAGTTCAGGCCGGCCCGCGTGCCCCCTTCGTAGGTCACGAGACCGCCGCGCTCCTCCAGGGCGCCCGGCCCTACGGAGACGGCCTCGTGCCACAGCTGCCCCGCGCCCGCCGAGACGTACTCCGTGCGTGTCGCCGGCAAGTCGATCTTCTCCTGGAAGCCGATGCCGATCGGGAAGGTGTCGGTGAGCGAGTAACGGAACTCGCCGCCTTTCGCGGGCCGCACGGCATGGAACCTCGCGTCCAGGAATGCCAGTTCACTCTTCCTCGGCCGATAGCGGAGATCCTCCGGAACGGCCTTCTCATGCCCCGCGGAGAGGTCGTAGAGGTAGGGCGTGGCGGCCGTCCCGGTGCTCTCGACCTTCGCGCCCGCCTTCGCCGCGGCGATGAGGCGGGCACCGTCGGCGGCGTCGACGGCGGCGATCTGCAAGGGCCGGTCGGCGTTGTCGTCCGTACCGAACCAGGCGTTGAGGCGGCCCGGTTGACGGTCGGTCACGAACAGCGCCGCGGCCCCGGCGTCCTGCGCGGCCTGCCCCAGCCGGGCCGGGGTGACCTCGCCCGAGCGGCGCACGACGACGGCCTTGCCCCGCACGTCCTTGCCCGCGTACGCGTCCGGGGTGCCGTCGCCCGCGTCCACCAGCGCCCACCTGTGCCGCCCCTCGGCGAGGGTCCCGCCGGGTTGCGCGACGGCCTCGCTCAGGCCCTTGACCCGCACCAGCGGCGCGCCGAGCCGCCAGACCGTGCGGTACTCGAAGGTGCCCTCGGTGACCTCTTCGGTGGGGGCGGCGAAGACGCTGTCGTACTTCACGGGGACCTGGACGGCGCCCTGGAGCGCGGCCCCGCCGGCCTTCCTGTCGTACTCCATCAGCAGCTGCCGGGTCTCGGTGCGCCGGCCGACCTCGGCCCGGATCTCCCGCAACCGCCTTCCGTCGAGCGTGACATGGCGGTCCCGGTCGAGACGGATCTGCGGATCGGCGAGGAAGCCGAGCCCGAGCGAGTCCGCTCCCCCGGCGCCGCGCACGTCGAGGAACGAGGTCAAGGCGTACGTCCCCGGCTTCAGGCGCAGCTGCAAGGTCCCGGACGCGCCCACGGCCGCCGGAACGGGTTCGGCCCCCTCGGCGAGCCGCTGCACCAGGACGTCCGCGGGGGCCGGTGCGCCGTCCCGGTCCTTGACGTGGACGGTGAGGGTGTACCGCTCCTCCTCCTTGACCAGGCCGAACGCGGTGTGCGCGACCTCCCGCCCGGCGGCGCTCGCCACCACGGCGCCGCTGGTGTTCCCGACGGGCGCCCTCGTGCCGTCGCCGGTGACGGTGGTGGAGGCGGTGCCGTGCGGCGGGACGGTGAGGGTGGTGTCGGCGAGCCCGACGGACCCGTCGGCGGCGCCTCGTACAGTCAGACTCAACTCCACTGCTACGTCGCCGGAGTTGCGATAGGTGAGCGTCTTCCTGACCGGTTCGCCGGTGTCGTACGGCCAGGCGTGGAAGCCGAGGTCGACGCTGCCGCTCGCGGTGACCCGCGCGCCGATCGCGCCGGGCACGGCGACCCGCCCCGCGCCCACCTCGTACACCGACGCGTCGAGGCGTTCGGAGGTGGACATCAGGGCGTCCTTGAGCCGGTCGCCCGTCCAGTCGGGGTGCTGCTCGGCGAGCAGGGCGGCCACGCCCGCGACGTGCGGTGTCGCCATCGACGTACCGCTCATCTCGGTGTACGGGCCCTCCCCGCCGGTGAGCCGGGAGCGGGCCGCGAGGATGTCGACGCCGGGTGCCGACAGGTCGGGCTTGAGCGCGTGGTCGCCGAAGCGGGGGCCCCGGCCGGTGAAAGGGGCGGCGCGGTCAGCGGAGTCGACCGCGCCGACGGTCAGCGCGGAGTCGGCGGCGCCGGGCGAGCCGATGGAGGAGGGCGCGCCGGCGTTGCCCGCCGCGACGACGAAGAGGGCGCCGGTCCGTTCGGAGAGTGTGTTCAGGGCGGTGGCCATCGGGTCCGTGCCGTCGCTCGGCTCCTGTGAACCGAGGCTCATGGACACCACCTCGGCGCCGACGTCCTCGGCGGCCCACTCCATGCCCGCGATGATCTGCGACTCGCTGCCGTAGCCCTCGTCGTCGAGCACCTTGCCGACGGCCAGCGAGACGCCGGGCGCGACGCCCCTCTCCTTGTGCCCCTCCGACGCGGCGCCGCTGCCGCCGAGGGTGGAGGCCACGTGCGTACCGTGTCCGCTGCGGTCGGCGACCTCTTCGCCGGGGACGAAGCTCTCGCTCACGGCGACCCGGCCCTCCATATCGGGATGTCCGTCGTCCACGCCGGTGTCGAGGACGGCGACCCGCACGCCCTTGCCGGTGAGCCCGGCCGCCCAGGCCGCGGGCGTGCCGATCTGCTCGTTGCTCCGCGCCATGTCCGCCCGGACCCGGCCGTCGAGCCACACCTTGTCGACGCCGGACGCCTTGTCGCGCACGGACCGCCACAGGGCACCGGGCTCCTCGACGCGCACGGCGACGCCCGCCACGCTCGGCAGGGACCGCACCTTCTCCACCCCGCGAGGCAGGCGGACGCCGGCGCCCCACACGGTCTTCCGGTACGTCACGATGAGCGGCGCCGCCGACGCCGATGTCCCGCCGCGCCCGGCGGCCCCCTGCCGGATCAACTCCGTCACGTCGAACAACCGCTCGTCCAGCACCCCGGAGCGCAGATACGGTCGCGCCTCGTCCGGTACGACGGTGAGGTGGCCGCCCGCGATCCGGCTCCGCACGGCACCACCCGCCCCGGCGGGCCGCTCGACACCGACGGTCCGCCGCCCGCCGGGTAACCGGGTGACGGTGACCTTGTCCCCGGTGACGAGGGTGACGGTGTCGACGGAACGGGGGGCGCGGTGGGCGGCGGCCGCTGTTGCGGCTGCGGGGTCGTCGCCGACGGCGGTGACGCCCTGCCCGACGGGAAGCAGGACGGACACAAGCCCGACTCGCAGCCACACGGCACCCATGACCATCGACCGCCGCCTCTCTACGCCGCCCCCGGGCGGGACCGCGACCCGAGACTGAGAGAGTGCCAGCGCCCACCCCCCACAAGGCAGCCACCCACCCTGGCGGAAACCCGCCACCCCTGCGCCCCCGAAACCACGCCCCCCGCAAGACCTGAGCCCCCTCCCCCCGAAAGCCCTCTCATGGACGCGAGAACCCCCCAGAGGCGCGAGAAACTGCGCGCCCAACCCCCACCCACCCGCACGGGAACTCCACGAGCACACCCCCCAGGGGCGCGAGGAACTGCGCGACCACCCCCCACCCACCCGCACGAAAGCCCCACGAGCCACCACCCCAAGGGCGCGAGGAACTGCGCGACCAACCCCCACCCACCCGCACGAAAGCCCCACGAGCCACCACCCCAAGGGCGCGAGGAACTGCGCGACCAACCCCCACCACCCGCACGAAAGCCCCCCAGGCGCCCCCGCCAGAAAAAAGCACTCGTCCGGCCCCGCCCCACCCGGCCCACCCCAACAGGCGCACCCCCCGAACCCCCCGCACGATGCGAAACAGGACCGCCGACCGCCGGTCCGTACGGTCCGCGCTCTCGGGAGGCCCCGCCATGACCGTCAGTCTGGAGCAGCTGCGCCGCTGCCACGTCGCCGTCGATCTGGGCGCCGCACGCACCCGCGTCTTCGTGAAGGGCGCGGGCCTCGTCGTGGACGAGCCGAGCGCCGCCGCAGTGAACACCCGTACGGGCGCGCTCATCGCGGTCGGCCACTTCGCCGAGCAGATGACGGGACGTACCCCCGGCTACATCCGCGTGGTCCGCCCGGTCTCCGGCGGCACCGTCGTCGACATCGAGATGGCCCAGCGCATGCTGCGCCACCTGCTCGGCGAGAAGCTGCGCCGCACCCTGCGCCGCAAGCCGAGGCTGCGCGCCGCGGCCTGCACCCCGCACGACGCGGACCCGCTGGCCCAGCGCGCGGCGGTGGAGACGATGGTCGGACTCGGCGCCCGCCGGGTCGAACTGGTCGACACCCTCATCGCGGCGGCCGTCGGCTGCGGACTCCCCGTGGAGCGCCCCGAGGCGACGATGATCCTGGTCTGCGGCGCCGCCACGACCCAGGTGGCGGTCCTGTCCATGGGCTCGATCGTGACGGCCGAACGCATTCCCGTGGGCGGCGAGGCCATCGACCACGCCATCGTCCAGCACCTGCGCCACCAGCACGAACTGATGCTCCCCTCGCAGTCCGTACGTCCCCTCCAGCTCGCCCTGAGCGGCAACGGCCTCACCCCGCACGGCCCGGAGTCCACCGAGATCCACGGCAGGGACGTCGCGACGGGTCTGGCCCGCTCGGTCCATGTCGACACCGCCGCCGTCCGCGACGCGATCCACACCCCGCTCACGGCCGTGCTCGACGGGATCGGCAAGGTGCTGCGCGACTGTCCGCCGGACCTGGTGGCCGACCTCGCGGACCGCGGGATCATGATGGTCGGCGGCAGCGCGCGGCTGCCGGGCCTCGACCAGATGCTGCGGGACGCGACCGGAATGCCCGTACAGATCGCGGAACGGCCCGACGTGTGCGCCGTGCTCGGCCTCGGTGCGATGCTGGAGGGCAAGATCCAGCCGCTGGTCCTGGACCCACTGTCCGGCTGACCCACTGTCCGTGAGAGAGATGCCCCACGGAGTGGACGCGCCGCTGCCGTCGATGCCGCTGCTCGACGCGGTCCTCGGCGTCGGCGCGGACCTCGACCTGCGCGCCACGCTCCAGCACATCGTGGACAGCGCGAGACGGCTGACGGGCGCGGCGTACGGCTCGCTCGGCATGACCGCCCCCTCCCAGGAGGGCCCGGCCGAGCTGTTCGTCTCGGGCGAAGGCAAAGGCAAGTACGAGGTCAAGGGCGAGGTCAAGGGCGACGGGACCGACGACAGCGACAACGGTGATGACGTCGTACGCGTCCCGATCCACGTCCACGACGAGGCGTTCGGCGACCTCCTGCTCGCGGGCAAGGCGGCGGGCCCGTTCACCGAAGAGGACCGGCAGCTCCTGAGGGTGTTGGCGAGCCAGGCGGGCATCGCGATCGGCAACGCCCGCCTGTTCGAGGCGGCCCGCCAGCGCGAGCGGTGGATCGAGGGCGCCGCGGCCGTCACCACGGCGCTGCTCACGGGCGAGGCGGCGGCGGACGCGCTGATGACGGTCGCGGACCGGGCGAGGATCCTCGCGGGCGCGGCGGCGGGCGTGATCCTCCAGCCCACGGAGTCGGGCGGCATGCGCATCGTCGCCGCCTCCACGGACGGCCCGCCCCCGGGCCGCCCCGCCCCCACGGAGGGGTACCCCCCGGAGTCCCCCGGGTCAGCCACAGCCCTGACGTCCCCTCACCGGAAATCCCCATCGGGGGCGCCCGGACAGACGGGCTCCCGCTCGGCGAACGAGACGGCGGAAGCCCCGACCCCCTCCCCCGCGGGGCCACCCGACCCGCCCCCGACCACCGACCCCGACCCCGACCCCGATGGGACCGCAACCCCCGTGCCGGGCACCGGCGTCAGAACGCCCGCCGACCCCACGCCGCACACGCCACCCGACGCCACCCCCGCTCCGGACCCGGTGGCCGACGGCGACAGCGAGGGCGACGGCGACGGCGACGACCTCATCGGCACCACCATCGAGCCCGGCAGCGCCGTCCTGACGCAACTGCTCGGCGGCGAACCGGTGTTCATCGAGGACTCCGCGACCGACCCCCGGATGACGACGCACGTACGCGCCCGTTTCGGGCCCAGCATGATGCTGCCGCTCCAGGCCGGCGGGCGGCTCATCGGAACGCTCGCGCTGCCCCGCAGGCGCGGCGCGCCCGCCTACACCGCGGCCGAGCGGCTGCTCGCCACCCAGTTCGCCTCGCAGGCGGCACTGGCGCTGGTGCTCGCCGACGCCCAGCAGAGCCGGCAGCGCCTCGCGGTCTTCGAGGACCGCGACCGCATCGCCCGCGACCTTCATGACCTCGTCGTCCAACGGCTCTTCGCGACCGGCATGATGCTGGAGTCGACCCGTCGCAAGGCGCACTCCCCGCAGGTGGAGTCCACGCTCGGCCACGCCGTGGACGAGCTGGAGTCCACCATCCAGGAGGTCCGCACGGCCATCTTCGCCCTCCAGCAGCCGCCCGCCGACGCCCCGACGACCTTCCGCGGCAAGGTCCTGCGCGAGACGGCGGGCGCCGCGGCGGTCCTCGGCATCCAGCCGTCGGTGCACTTCGGGGGCGCCGTCGACACCCGGATCACGGACCCGGCGGCGAGCCATCTCCTGGCCGCCCTGCGCCGCGCCCTGGCCGCCACCTCGCGCCGCACCGGCGTCACCCGGGTCGATGTGGCCGTCGACGCGCGGGCGACGCTGCCCGACGGCCGCGAGGGCGTACGCCTGACGGTGTACGACGACGGAGCCACGGACGGCGTGGGCGCGGAGTCGGGCACGACGGTGACCTGGCAGTCACCGCTCCAGGCCCTGTGACCGTCCCGCGCCCCCGTTCACAGCGCCACCACCGACACCTCCGTGGCCTTCACGCTCGTCCACACCCGCGCCCCGTCCGCCAGGCCCAGTTCCGCCGCCGCCTGCGGAGTGATCTCCGCGACCAGGTCGGGCGCCTCGTCCGAGGCGACGAGGACGCGCAGCCTGCTCCCGGCGGCGGTGACCTCGCGCACCGTCCCCCGCCACACGTTCCGCGGGCTTCCCCCGGGCCGCTCACGGTGCACGGACACCGCCTCCGGGGCGATGACCGCCAGGGCCCGCGCGCCCGCCGCCGGCGGATCGGCGACGACCAGGCGCCCTCGCCCCGCCAGGACGAGCGTGCCGTCCGCCGCCCCCGTGCCCGGCCAGGCGTTGCGGCCGAGCATCCGCGCCACCCAGGGCGAACGCGGATGCCGGGTGACCTCGGCGGGCGGCGCGTCCTGCAACGTACGGCCGTCATCGAGTACGAGGATGCGGTCGGCCAGCGACACGGCCTCCACGGGGTCGTGCGTGACGACGAGGCACACGCCGCCGAACCCGTCGAGGTGGCGCCGCAA
The DNA here is from genome assembly GCF_055581265.1 of Streptomyces sp. NPDC031466. Classification (NCBI taxonomy): domain Bacteria; kingdom Bacillati; phylum Actinomycetota; class Actinomycetes; order Kitasatosporales; family Streptomycetaceae; genus Streptomyces; species Streptomyces sp. NPDC031466. Next base: position 39,794 of record NZ_JBVIJT010000002.1, on the reverse strand, counting down.
CAGGTGGCGGACGTGCGCGCGGGTGGTCTGGTCGAGGGCGGCGAGGGGCTCGTCGAGGAGCAGCAGTCGGGGCCGGGCCGCGAGTGCCCGCGCGAGCGCGACCCGCTGGGCCTGGCCGCCGGACAGCTGGCCGGGTCTGCGGTGCGCGAGGTGACCGACGCCGAGCCGGTCGAGCCAGACCCGCGCCTCGCCCCGGGCCGCCGCCCGCCGCACGCCCTGGGCGCGCAGCCCGTACGCGGTGTTGCCGAGGGCGCTCAGATGCGGGAAGAGCGCGCCGTCCTGGGGCACCCAGGCGACCTTGCGCCGGTGCGGCGGCAGGGCGGTGACGTCGTGCTCCCCGAGCCGCAGCCGGGCGTGGGCACGCGGGGTCAGGCCGAGGAGGGCGCGCAGGAGGGTCGTCTTGCCCGCGCCGTTGGGTCCGACGACGGCGATGGTGGTGCCGGGTTCGGCGTCGAGGGTCAGTTCGTCGGAGCCGGTGACGGCGGCGTGCAGGGCCCATTTCTCCGGCGGGTTCGTCTCCGGGTTCTTCTCCGGGTCCTCCTTCGGGGCGGGCACCTTGCCGGGCGCTCCACCCGCCGCGACCTCAGGGGCCCCCGGGACCTCCGCGGCCCCCGAAGCCTCCCGAACCTCCGGGGCCACGCCCCTGTCCGCCCCCGGCGCCCGCACCCGCACGCCCGCCCCGGCCGACCACCGCCCCCGCAGCCCCACCAGCACGGTCATGGCGATGGCGAGCAGCAGCAGGGAGAGGGAGGTCGCGGCCTGCGGGGACTCCTGGAGCAGCAGATAGACCTGGAGCGGCAGGGTCTGTGTGGTGCCGGGGAGGTTGCCCGCGAAGGTGATGGTCGCGCCGAACTCCCCCAGCGCCCGCGCCCAGGTCAGCGCGGCGCCCGCGACGAGCCCGGGGGCGACCATCGGCAGCGTGACGGTGCGGAACACCCGTAGGGGGGAGGCCCCGAGCGACGCCGCCGTCTCCTCGAAGCCGGGCCGCAGTCCGCCGAGGGCGCCTTCCAGGCTGATGACGAGGAACGGCATCGACACGAACGTCGCCGCGACGACCGCGCCCGAGGTGTGGAAGGGCAGCACGATGCCGAAGGTGCTCTCCAGCCAGGGCCCGAGCAGCCCGCGCCGCCCGAAGCCGAGCAGGAGCGCGACACCGCCGACGGTCGGCGGCAGCACCATCGGCAGCAGCACCAGGGACCGTACGAAGGCCTTCCCGGGGAAGTCCACGCGGGCGAGCAGCCAGGCCAGCGGCACCCCGAGCAGCAGGGAGAGCCCGAGCGCCCAGAAGGACACGAGCATCGACAGCTTCAGTGCCTGGGTGACCCCGGGCGCGGACAGATGAGCGCCCAGCTCGCCCCACTCGGTGCGGGCGAGGATGCCGATCAGCGGCATGAGCAGGAACGCGATCGCCAGGAGCGCGGGCAGCGCGAGGGCGAGGGGCGCCCGGGTGCGGCCCGGGGCGGGGGCGCGGAGACGAAGACGGGGTCGGCTCATGGGCGGTCCTGGGCTCGGTGGGGGTGAGACGTACGACGTTGACACGAACCCCGATCGCGAGGGGCGCGGCATGCGGACGTACGCGGCAGGACGGGAGGGTACGACCGGGCGCCCGTGGCGGGGAGGCGGCGGGCGCCCGGAAGTCGAGGCGGCGGGCGCCCGGAAGTCGACGCGCCGGGCAGGTGTCGGCAGCCACGCCGGCATGCGAGCGAACCCGGCAGACAAGCCGGTCCCGCGTGCGCGCGCTACGGCTTCTGGAAGCCCGCGTCCCGCAGGATCCGCTGCGCCTCGGCGGTGCTGAGCCACTTCACGAACGCGGCCGCGGCCTCCCCGTTCCCGGAGCCCTTGAGGGTCGCGGCCGGGTAGGAGGCCACGGCGTTCTGCGCGTCGGGGATGTCGACGGCGTCGACCTTGTCGGGCGCGGTCGCGGCGTCCGTCCGGTAGACGAGGCCGGCGTCGGCCTCGCCCAGCTCGACCTTGCTGAGCACGGACCGGACGTTGGCCTCCTTGGAGACGGGCTCCACCGTGACGTGCTGCCGGTCGAGGATCTGCTTGCTGTAGCGCCCGACCGGCACGGTGTCATCGGCGAGGACGACCTTCAGCCTGTTGTCCGCGAGGTCCTTGAGCCCCTTGATCCGGTCGGGGTTGCCGTCGCGGGTGGCGATCACGAGCCGGTTCCTGGCGATCACGGTGGGGGTGCCGGTCTCGCCCTTGAGGCCGTCCATGGTCCTGGTGTCGGCGGTGACCAGCACATCGGCGGGCGCCCCCTGCCGGACCTGCGCGGCCAGTTCCTGGGAGCCGGCCGCGGAGATGGTCAGGCGCGTGCCGGGGTGGTCCTTCTCGTACTCCTTCTTCGCCGTGGCGAAGACGTCGGTGAGGGAGGAGGCGGCGAGGACGGTCAGCCGTACGTTCTTCCCGCCGCCGTCCTTCCCGCTCTCGCCACCGTCGCTGCCGCACGCCGCGAGCGGGACGAGCAGCGCGGCGATGAGGACCGCACCGGTGACCCGGCGGGCGCCGGGGACGCGGAACTTCGGGGACACGGGAAACATGGGGGTCGCTCCTGGCTCAGACGCGGTCGATGTGCACGCTCGTGGACTTCACCCGGGCGGTGGCCTGCATCCCGACCTCCAGGCCGAGTTCCTCCACCGCCTCGCGGGTCAGCAGCGAGACCAGGCGGTGCGGGCCCGCCTGGATCTCCACCTGGGCGGCCACGTCACCGAGCTTCACGGCGGTGACGATGCCGGGAAAGGCGTTACGGGCGGAGGTGTACGGGATGTCGTCGTCGCCGGTGCCGGCGCTCTGGGCGACCTCGACGCAGAACGCGGCGAGATCCCGGCCGTCGACGAGCCGCCGCCCGCCCTCGTCGCGGTGCGTGGCGACCCGCCCGGCGTCGGCCCAGCGGCGGGCGGTGTCGGCGCTGACCCCGAGCAGACGCGCGGCCTGCCCGATCGTGTAGGACTGCATGTGCGCCAAGATAAGGCCAAACGCCTGGCATCTGTAACCATTTCTGCGGATCATCCACGGCAGGTGCGAGGAACCATGGAGGAACCACCGAGACCCTTCCGGGACGTCTACCGAGATCTAACCGGAACGTTTGGGGCCCCGAACACAACCTTCTCGCCGTGAACAGGCATACGTCGGCCGAGTCGGCCAACTCACCACCACATGGCACTCTTCGACAAACACGAGAACAAGCAGGAGCGCGACCAAGGGCGCGACCCGGGGCGCGAGCAGGGACGCGACCAGGGCGGTGACGACCGCGCCCGCACCCACGACCAGCCGCACGAAGGCGAACCGGAGCCGGCGGCCGGCCCGGGACCGGCGGTCGAGGAGGCGGCCCCCGACGAACCCACCGAGCTGCCCGCCCGCTCCTGGTGGGCGGTGGCGCGGCGCACCGGCAAAGAGTTCATGGACGACGACCTGCCCGACCGGGCCGCCGCGCTGACGTACTACGGCGTGCTGTCGCTCTTCCCCGCGCTGCTCGTCCTGGTCTCGGTGCTGGGCGTGATCGGGAAGAAGGCCACCGACTCGGTCCTGGACAACCTGGAGAAGCTAGCGCCGGGCCCGGTCCGCGACCTGCTGAGCGATGCCGTACGCCAGCTGCAGGGCAGCGGCAGCACCAGCGGTGTGATGGCGATCGCGGGCCTGCTGCTGGCGGTGTGGTCGGCGTCCGGTTACGTGGGCGCGTTCATCCGCGCCTCCAACGCCGTGTACGACCTGCCCGAGGGCCGCCCGGTGTGGAAGCTGACGCCGCTGCGGATCGGCCTGACCCTGGCCCTCATGATCCTGCTGGCCGCCAGCGCGCTGATCGTGGTCTTCACCGGCCCGATCGCCCGGCGCGCGGGTGACGCCATCGGCCTGGGCGACGCGGCGCTCACCGCTTGGTCCATCGCGAAGTGGCCGGTGCTGCTGATCATCGTCATCCTGATGATCGCCCTGCTCTTCTGGCGCGCCCCGAACGTCCACGGCCCCGGTTTCCGCTGGCTGAGCCCCGGCAGTGTCGTCGCGGTGCTCCTGTGGCTGGTGGCCTCCGCCTGCTTCGCGCTGTACGTCGCGGGCTTCGCCTCGTACAACAAGACGTACGGCACGCTGGCGGGTGTCGTGATCTTCCTGGTCTGGCTGTGGCTGTCGAACCTGGCCATCCTGCTCGGCCTGGAATTCGACGCGGAACTGGCCCGCCAGCGCGCGATCGCCGGCGGCATGCCCGCGGAGGAGGAGCCCTACGTGGAACCCCGCGACACCCGCAAATGGCCCCACCCCAACGGCACGGACCCGAACCCCACCGCCTGACCCCGCCCCACCCCTCGCCCGAACCCCGGGCACCTACTCCCTCCGGGACGCCCCCGTGGCCCCAGGCCCCCTTCCACCTCCGGGTGGAAGGGGGGTGGCCTCGTGCCCGGGCGAATCGTTCACCGACCACAGCCCTCACACGAAACTGGCCCCGCCCATACCCTGACGGTGCCGAGCTGTTCAGAGAGGGGCGAGACGGTGCCATCTGATGCGACCCCGGACCCGTACGCCGACCCATTGCGCTTCGGCCAACGGGTGCAAATTCTCCGCGAGCGGCGCGGGATGACGCGCGCTCAGCTCGCCGACTTCATCGGAGTCTCACCCCACACGCTGCGGAAGATCGAGAACGGCCGGCAGCACTCGCCGGGTCTCGACATGGTGATGCGCATCGCCGAGGCACTCCGAGTAAGGGACCTCGCCGAGCTGACAGGGCATCCCGACAGGCACGTAGACCTCTTCATCGGCCCCGGCCACCCTCGCCTCCTCTTGTCCGCCTGAAATGAGGTGACCGGACCCCGGTCATCAGTGGGGACGCACCCCTCCTACCGTCGTCATCAGACCTGATCGACGCTGACGACGGCAGGGCCCGGATAGTGGATACGCGGATACGCAAACGATGAACGCCCTCTCGGACTGGTTGGCACACTCCCAGCAGGCTCCCGAGCAGGCCGGGCGCGAATGGGCCGATACCGGCGTGGCGCTGCTTCCGCTCGACCGGCGCTTCGAGGCGGTCCGCATCCCCGAGCGCCTCGTGCTCACGGCGATGTGCACAACCGACCCGCAACAGATCACCGTCTTGCTCGGCCGCGCCCTCAACGGCCCCGTCATCCACGACAACCGAGCCATGGGCGGCATGTACTACGCCCTCACACGGCCCCGCGCCGGGCGCGCGTGGGCACACCAGGCCATCGCCCCATGCCTGGGGACAGGAATGGGTGGTGCCGCCTCGGTTCGCGGGCGACCTGTGCGAGCCCGAAACCGTCGAGGCCCTGATCGGCTTCGCGCTCAGCATCACCCAGGAGACAGAGCAGTGACCCCGCGGGCCAGGATCCCGGAGCTGGGCCCGGTGGAGATCCGCCAAGCGGTCGTCCTGCACACCTACGACTGTCCCACGTGCAAGGCCATGGACCGCATCTGCTCCAAGGGCCACAGGCTGCACCGAACCCTGGAAGCCACCCGAAAGCCACCCAGCGAGCAGCGGGTCAACGGAGGCCCGGGATGAGCGAGGGCGTCCGGTACTGCTGGCGCTGCGACACACCCATCACCGCGATCTGGCTGCACATCGAGTGCCCGCGGCTGCCCGCCTTCGTGACCCGCATCCCGCGATCGACCCCCGCCGCCCGCCCCGCCGGAAGGGCGGGCGGTGGGAAGGGGCGGCCCGCCCACCAAGACCCCGTGCGGCGGGCCGCTCGATCTCCGTACGCACCGCACCCCAGGAAGGCCTCATGCCGAACCACCACTCCTCACAAGATGGCCCTGCGGTGCCCTCCCCGGTCCCCGTCCCGTGCGGCCCCTGCCTGCACCAGCTCATCACCACCGACATGGCCGCCCCGCACCCCTGCGCCGAGGGCACCTCCCTCGGCCTCGACAACGGGCTCCTCTACCCCATCCCAAAGGGACCCTGCCCTTGCCGGTACCGGCGGCAGGAGGAAAGCCCGGCGCTGCTGACAGGACGGGCAACCGCACTCCGCGTCCTCCGCCGCAAGACCCCGTAGACGGTGCTGGCCGTCACACGAGACCGCGCAGCGGGACACCGAGCGCATGGGCAATGCGGAGCGAGAGGGTGGCGTCCTGGCCCGCTTCGACGCGCTGGACCGTCCACCGGCTCGGACCGGACGCGATCCAGGTGTCGTCCTGGGTTCAGCTCCTGCCGGAGGCGCTCCGCGCGGATGGCAGCAGCACCGACGGCCCGACAGGGGAACCCGGCAAGGGAAGGGGCGGCTGTTCTGAGGTCTCCCAGGACAGCTGCCCGCAACGAGAAGGCCCCGACCAGGTACCTGCCCGGTCGGGGCCTTCTCTTGGTCCTCGGGCTTTCGGGCGAGCAGGGAGCGAGCCGGCGATCACCGGTGTGTCACTACCCAGCACGCGCCCCGCTCTGGCGCACAGTTGACGCAGGTCGAATCGTTCCTGCGCAACGGCGCCTTGGTGGGGCGGGTGGGACTCGAACCCACGGCCGACGGATTATGAGTCCGCTGCTCTAACCGGCTGAGCTACCGCCCCTAACGGCGCGTCGCGCACATTTGTGCGCGCCGTCTGCCGCAGCATAGCCGCTCATACGATCTCCTGCTTCGGATGGTCGGCTTCGCTCGACCATGAGGACAGCGGGGCCGCCCGCGCGGTTCCACCAGGGGGGCAAACGGTACGAAAAAGGACCCCGGAGGTGGTCTCCGGGGTCCTTCCGTACAGCTCTCCCGACTGGACTCGAACCAGTAACCTGCCGGTTAACAGCCGGCTGCTCTGCCAATTGAGCTACAGGAGACCGAGCTCCCCCGACTGGACTCGAACCAGTAACCTGCCGGTTAACAGCCGGCTGCTCTGCCAATTGAGCTACAGGGGATCGTCTCGTTTTGCATCGAACGCATCCACCTGGGAACTCTCCGGGCGGCGGGCGCTCGCTGCGACACATACATTAGCGCAAGCAGGGGGGTGCTCCGCCAATCGGTGTCCCTCAGCTGATTCGGGATACGAGTGACAGGCGAGCGACAGACGCGCGACGCGGACGCAAGGGAAGGGTGACAGCCATGCGGTACCGGCTCACATTCGTGGCAGGACTGGCTCTCGGGTACGTGCTCGGGACCCGGGCCGGACGCGAGCGTTACGAGAAGTTGAAGAAGTCGGCCAGGGAGATCGCGCAGAACCCGGCCGTGCGCAACACCGTCGAGTCGGCGGGACAGCAGGGACGCGAGGTGGCGGGCAAGGCCTTCCACACCGTCTCCGAGAAGATGGGCGACCGGATGCCCGACTCGGTCTCCGAGCGGGTGCGGTCGCTGCGCGAGCGCGGCCAGGGCTCCGGGCAGGACGACTGGGGCACCAGCACCACCTAGCGGCGGCGGGCCCCCGCGATCACGGACGGCGAACACAGGTACGGACCGGTCCGGCGGTGCGGCAGAATTCCCGGCATGGGGATAGTCGCAGGGTTGGACAGTTCGCCCGATTTCACGCGCATCGTGGTCTGTGACGCGGACACGGGCGCCGTGCTCAAGCAGGGGTACGCCCCGCATCCGGTGGAGAGTGCCGAGGGGGGCGGCCGCCCGGCCGACGTGGATCCACAGGCCTGGCTGCTCTCCCTCGGCGAAGCCGCGAGCGGCGGGCTGCTCGACGGCGTACAGGCGATCGGCGTGTCCGCCCAGCAGAACGCGCTGGTGCCGCTCGACAACCACGGCAACACCGTGCGGCCCGCGCTCGTCGGCAACGACCGGCGGGCGCAGGTCGCCGCCGTCGACCTGATCGACGCCCTCGGCGGCCGCGAGGCCTGGGCGCAGGCCGTGGGGTGCGTGCCGCAGTCCGCGCAGCCCGTGACGAAGCTGCGCTGGCTGGCCAGGACCGAACCGGAGGCGGCACGGCACGTCACCGCTCTCATGCAGGCCCCCGACTGGCTCGTGTGGCAGCTCCTGGGCCGTCCCGCCCGGCGCACGACCGACCGCGGCGGGGCCTCCGGCACCGGCTACTGGTCGGCGGCGACCGGCGCGTACCGCCCGGACCTGGTCGAACTGGCCCTCGGGCACCAGGCGGTGCTGCCCGAGGTGATCGGGCCCGCCGAGCCGGCTGGGACCACCCCCGAGGGGCTGCTGATCTCCGCCGGGACCGGCGAGACGATGGCGGCCGCCTTCGGGCTCGGCGTGCAGCAGGGCGACGCCGTGGTCTCCCTCGGGGCGTCGGGTTCGGTGATGGCGGTGCACCACGAGGCGCTGGTCGACGCGGGCGGAATGATCACGTCGCTCGCCGACGCCACGGGCATGCACCTTCCGGTGGTCCACACGATGAACGCCGTACGGGTGCTGCGCGGCACCGCCGAGATGCTGGGCGTCACGGACCTGGAGGAGCTGTCCGCGCTCGCCGTGAAGTCGACGCCGGGCGCCCACGGCCTCGTACTCCTGCCGTATCTGGAGGGCGAGAAGACGCCCAATCTGCCGCATGCCGCGGGCACGCTGACCGGGCTGCGGCGCGAGTCGATGAAGCCCGAGCATCTGGCGCGGGCCGCGTTCGAGGGCATGTTGTGCGGGCTCGGGGACGCGCTCGACGTGCTGCGGGCGCGCGGGGTCGAGGTGCGGCGGGTGTTCCTGCTGGGCGCCGCCGCCGAGCTGCCCGCCGTGCAGGCGGCGGCCCCCATGCTCTTCGGTACGCAGGTCGTCGTGCCGCAGCCCGCCGACTACGCCGCGATCGGCGCCGCGCGCCAGGCCGCGTGGGCGCTGACCGGTCAACTGCCGTACTGGCAGGGGGCCGCCGCGCAGGTCTTCGAACCCGGTGAGGAGCTGGCGGTGGGCCAGGCGGTGCGGCAGCAGTACGCGACGGTGCGGGAGCAGACGCACCCCGGGGCGTTCTCCTGAGGGTGGAGTGAGTGCTTCCGGTTTTCTTGAGCGAGGCTAGTTCTGTACTGGGGAAGATTTTTGACCCGGTCATGGGTTAATCGGTTGCCGCCCGGGGGGTCGGGTGTCGCAGGATAGGGGACGACCTCGCCTGCCGACACCCGACTCCTCGAGAGACCGAGCGTGCTCATAAGACTCCTGCGGACGTATCTGCGTCCGTACAAGAAACCCATCGCCCTGCTGGTGCTCCTGCAGTTCCTGCAGACCTGCGCCTCGCTCTATCTGCCCACCCTGAACGCCGACATCATCGACGAGGGCGTCGTCCGGGGGGACACCGGCCACATCCTCACCTACGGCGGCATCATGATCGCCGTCACCGTCGTGCAGATGGCCTGCAACATCGGTGCCGTCTTCTACGGCGCGCGCACCGCCTCCGCCCTCGGGCGCGACGTCCGGGCCGCCGTCTTCGACCGCGTGCAGTCCTTCTCCGCGCGCGAACTCGGGCAGTTCGGCGCGCCCTCCCTCATCACGCGCACCACCAACGACGTCCAGCAGGTCCAGACGCTGGCCCTGATGTCGTTCACGCTGATGGTGACCGCGCCCATCATGTGCGTCGGCGGCATCGTGATGGCGCTCGGCCTGGACGTGCCGCTCTCCGGTGTCCTGGTCGCCGTCGTGCCCGTCCTCGCCGTCAGCGTGAGCCTGATCGTGCGGCGGCTGCGGCCGCTGTTCCGCAGCATGCAGGTACGGCTCGACACGGTGAACCGGGTGCTGCGCGAGCAGATCACCGGCAACCGCGTCATCCGTGCCTTCGTCCGTGACACGTACGAGAAGGAGCGCTTCCGCAAGGCCAACGCCGATCTGACCGCCGTCTCGCTCGGCAGCGGCAAGCTGCTCGCGCTGATGTTCCCGATCGTGATGACCGTCGTGAACATCTCCTCCGTCGCGGTGGTGTGGTTCGGCGCGCACCGCATCGACGACGGCGGCATGGAGATCGGCGCGCTCACCGCGTTCCTCGCCTATCTGATGCAGATCGTCATGTCCGTGATGATGGCCACCTTCATGTTCATGATGGTGCCGCGCGCGGAGGTCTGCGCCGAGCGCATCGAGGAGGTCCTGGACACCGACAGCAGCGTGGTGCCGCCGGCCGACCCGGTCCGCGCGCTGCGCAGCCACGGACACCTGGAGATCCGGGGTGCGGGATTCCGCTACCCCGGCGCCGAGGAGCCCGTCCTCAAGGGCATCGACCTGATCGCCCGGCCCGGCGAGACGACCGCCGTGATCGGGTCGACCGGCAGCGGCAAATCGACGCTGCTGAGCCTCGTACCGCGACTGATCGACACGACGGAGGGGCAGGTCCTGGTCGGCGGCGTGGACGTGAGCACCGTCGAGCCCGCGCTGCTGGCCAAGACGGTGAGCCTCGTCCCACAGAAGCCGTACCTCTTCGCCGGCACGGTCGCCACCAACCTGCGGTACGGCAACCCCGACGCGACGGACGAGGAGCTGTGGCACGCCCTTGAGGTCGCCCAGGCCAAGGAGTTCGTCGCGGGCCTGGACGAGGGGCTCGACGCGCCCATCTCGCAGGGCGGCACCAACGTCTCCGGTGGCCAGCGCCAGCGCCTGTCCATCGCGCGCAGCCTCGTGCAGCGCCCGGAGATCTACCTCTTCGACGACTCGTTCTCCGCGCTCGACTACGCCACCGACGCGGCCCTGCGCCGCGCCCTGTCCCGTGAGACCGCCGGGGCGACCGTCGTCATCGTCGCCCAGCGCGTCTCCACCATCCGCGACGCCGACCGCATCGTGGTCCTGGACGAGGGCCGGGTCGTGGGCACCGGCAGCCACGGCGAGCTGATGGAGAGCAATGAGACCTACCGGGAGATCGTGCTCTCCCAGCTGACGGAAGCGGAGGCCGCGTAATGCCCCCTGGCCTGGGTGGCCCCATGATGGGCCCCGACTCCCGGTCGATGGACTTCAAGGGTTCCGGCAAGCGGCTGCTCGCGCAGTTCAAGCCGGAGCGCTCCACGATGTACGGGATGATCGCGGCCGGGATCCTGAGCGTCGCGCTCTCCGTCCTCGGCCCGAAGATCCTCGGCAAGGCGACCGACCTGCTCTTCGCGGGCATCGTCGGCCGTGACCTGCCCGGCGACCTGACGAAGGAACAGGTCATCGAGCGCATGCGCGACAAGGGCGACGGCGGCATGGCCGACATGCTGACCGGCGTCGACTTCACGCCCGGCGAGGGCATCGACTTCGGCGCGATGGGCGAGGTCCTGCTGCTCGCGCTCGGCACGTTCCTCGCGGCGGGCCTGCTGATGGCGGTGTCCACCCGGCTCTCGAACCGCGCCATCAACAGGACCGTCTTCCGGATGCGGGGCGACGTACAGGAGAAGCTGTCGCGGCTGCCGCTGTCGTACTTCGACAAGCGGCAGCGCGGCGAGGTGCTCAGCCGCGCCACCAACGACCTGGACAACATCAACCAGACGCTCCAGCAGACCATGGGCCAGCTCATCAACTCGGCCCTGACGATCGTCGGCGTGCTGGTGATGATGCTCTGGGTGTCACCGCTGCTGGCGCTGGTGGCGCTGGTCACCGTGCCGCTGTCGTTCCTCGTGGCGAAGAAGGTCGGCAAGCGGTCGCAGCCGCAGTTCGTGCAGCAGTGGAAGACCACCGGCCAACTGAACGCGCACATCGAGGAGATGTACACCGGGCACGCCCTGGTGAAGGTGTTCGGCCGGCAGGAGGAGTCGGCGAAGGCGTTCGCCGAGCAGAACGAGCGGCTGTACGAGGCCGGGTTCAAGGCGCAGTTCAACAGCGGCGTCATGCAACCGCTGATGTTCTTCATCTCCAACCTCAACTACGTGCTCGTGGCCGTCGTCGGCGGCCTCCGTGTCGCCTCCGGCTCGCTGACCATCGGTGACGTGCAGGCCTTCATCCAGTACTCGCGGCAGTTCTCGATGCCGCTCACCCAGGTCGCCTCCATGGCGAACCTCGTGCAGTCGGGCGTCGCCTCCGCCGAGCGGATCTTCGAGATCCTCGACGCCGAGGAGCAGGGCGCCGACCCCGTGCCCGGCGAGCGGCCCGAGAGGCTGCGCGGGCGCGTCGCGATGGAGCACGTCTCCTTCCGCTACGCCAAGGACAAGCCGCTCATCGAGGACCTGTCCCTGGTCGTGGACCCGGGGCACACGGTCGCCATCGTGGGGCCGACCGGCGCGGGCAAGACGACGCTGGTGAACCTGCTCATGCGGTTCTACGAGGTGACAGGCGGGCGCATTACCCTGGACGGGGTGGACATCGCCAAGATGTCGCGGGACGAGCTGCGGACCGGGATCGGCATGGTCCTCCAGGACACCTGGCTGTTCGGCGGGACCATCGCGGAGAACATCGCGTACGGCGCCGAATCAACAGGGGCGGCGCGCAGCGCCTCGGACAAGGGCGGCGGCGGGAGACGGGTGGGCGTCACGCGCGAGGAGGTCGAGGAGGCGGCGCGCGCCGCCCACGCGGACCGCTTCGTGCGCACGCTCCCCGACGGGTACGACACGGTGATCGACGACGACGGCACGGGGGTGAGCGCGGGCGAGAAGCAGCTCATCACCATCGCGCGGGCGTTCCTGTCCGACCCGGTGATCCTGGTGCTCGACGAGGCGACGAGCTCGGTGGACACCCGGACCGAGGTGCTCATCCAGAAGGCGATGGCCCGCCTCGCGCACGGGCGCACTTCCTTCGTGATCGCGCACCGGCTCTCCACGATTCGCGACGCCGACACGATTCTGGTCATGGAGGACGGGGCGATCGTGGAGCAGGGGACGCACGACGCGTTGCTGGCGGCGGACGGGGCGTACGCGCGGTTGTACGCGGCGCAGTTCGCGGAGGCCGTCGCCGAGGTCGACTAAGGGCGCTGTCGGGGTGTCGGGGTGTCGGGGTGTCGGGGTGTCGGGGTTCTGCGGGTGCCGGTCTCGTGTGGCTGAGCGCGCAGTTCCCCGCGCCCCTTCGGGGCGCTTCAGTCGAGGTAGCCCCGCAGCTGGTCGGCGAAGGCGTGGTCCCTCAGCTTGTTGAGGGTCTTGGATTCGATCTGGCGGATGCGTTCGCGGGTCACCCCGAAGATGCGGCCTATCTCCTCCAGCGTGCGCGGGCGGCCGTCCGCCAGGCCGTAGCGCAGCTGGACGACCTTGCGTTCGCGCTCGCCGAGCGTGGAGAGCACCGCTTCCAGGTGCTCGCGCAGCAGCAGGAACGCGGCGGACTCCACGGGCGAGGCCGCGTCGCCGTCCTCGATGAGGTCGCCGAGCGCGACGTCGTCCTCCTCGCCGACCGGGGCGTGCAGCGAGACCGGCTCCTGCGCGAGCCGCAGCACCTCGCTGACCCGCTCGGGGAGCAGGTCGAGCTGGGCGGCCACTTCCTCGGGCGTGGGCTCGTACCCGCGCTCCTGGAGCATGCGGCGCTGGACGCGCACGACGCGGTTGATCAGCTCCACGACGTGCACGGGCACGCGGATGGTGCGGGCCTGGTCGGCGAGGGCCCGGGACATGGCCTGCCGGATCCACCAGGTCGCGTACGTGGAGAACTTGTAGCCCCGGGCGTAGTCGAACTTCTCGACCGCCCTGATCAGGCCGAGGTTCCCCTCCTGGACGAGGTCGAGCATGGTGAGCCCGCGGCCCACGTAGCGCTTGGCGACGGAGACGACCAGGCGCAGGTTCGCCTCGATCAGCCGGCGCTTGGCCATCCGGCCCCTGACCACCAGCTTGTCGAGGTCCAGGGCGAGCTGGGAGTCCAGGTCGGGGGTGCTGCCCAGCTTCTCCTCGGCGAACAGGCCTGCCTCCACGCCGCGGGCCAGCTCCACCTCCTCCGCCGCGGTGAGCAGGGGAATCCGGCCGATCTCGCGCAGGTACTGGCGGAACAGGTCGGAGGACGGGCCGCCGGTGTCGGGGCGGCCGCGGGGCGCGGGCAGGTCGAGGGTCTCCGGTTCGAGGGCCGGCGGCGGCTCGGCGGCTTCGGCGCTTTCGACGACGTCGGGGACTTCGGTGACGTCGGTGACGTCGGTGACGTCGGTGACGTCGGTGACTTCGGGAGCCTCGGTGGTGTCCACGACCTCCGCGGCCTCGGGGGCCGCCTCCTGCCCGGTCGCTGTCGACTCCGGGTGCCGGGGGGCGCGGCCCTGCTGCGGGACCGCCTCCAGGACGTCCGCGTCCGCCGGCGTACGCGCGGCGGTGTCGGTCTGGGTGAGGGTCTGGGTCTGCACGGGGGCGACCTCCAGGGTGATCGCTGCTGAGGCGTGCGGCAACGGGAGAGGGACCACGGCCTCGCCGCTGTCCGTCCCGGACACGATGAGTGGAACGGCGGGGGTGTCGGGCCCGCTGTCTGCGGGCCGGCCGCGCTCCGAGGACTCAGGCACCGGAACCCAGTGTGGGGTACGACACACGGCCGCCACGAGGGGCGTGCGGTGACTTTTTGCGTCCGTTCCGTGACCGCGTGGTGACCCGACGGGTAACCCTTGGCCTCAAGGCCACGCCTCTAGAGCGCGTCGGCTCCGCGGTCGCGCAACGCCTGGCCGTACTGCTGGAGGACCCACAACTCGTTCTGCACCGCGATCAGTTGCTGAGGGTCACCGCCCGCGCCCAGCCGGGCGAGGCTGCCCTGGACGTCGCGGATGCGGCGGTCGACGGCGCGCAGCCGGACCTGGACGAGCTGCATGCCCGCGTACACCTCGTCGACGGTCTTGCGCAGGATCGCCTCGACGGCCAGCTCGGTGACCATGCGGCGCACCGTGTCGTCGGGCGCCGCGTCGAGCACGCGCGCGAGGTAGGCCTGCGGCTCGGCGATACCCGCCTCGGCGCCGCCCGCCTCCTCGATGCACTGGCGCACGGCGGCGTAGGGCGGGGCGGTGAACTCGTCCATCCCGTACGCGTCGAAGGCCGGGGAGACCAACTGGGGGTACTGGAGAGCCAGTTTGAGCAGCTCGCGCTCGGTGCGGTGGGCGGGGCTGCGCAGGGTCAGCGCGGGACCGCCGGAGGGGGCCGGCCCTTGCGCGTACGTCTGCTGGGGCCTGCTCTGCGGCTGCGCGGGGCCCCTGCCGCCCCGGTCGCGGGCCCAACGGGCCAGCTGCGCGACGCGCTTGACCACGAACTGCGTGTCCAGGATGCCGAGCATGCCGGCGAGCTGGACGGCCACCTCGTGCTGCGCGCCGCTGTTCTTGATGCGGGCCACGACGGGGGCCGCCTCGTCCAGGGCGGCGGCCCGGCCGGCGGGGGTCTCCAGGTCGTACCGCGAGACGATCTGGCGCAGCGCGAACTCGAAGAGCGGCGTGCGGGGCCGGACGAGGTCGGCGACCGCCTCGTCGCCCTTGGCCAGCCGCAGCTCGCAGGGGTCCATGCCGTCGGGGGCGATGGCGATGTACGTCTCGGCGGCGAACTTCTGGTCGTCCTCGAAGGCGCGCAGGGCGGCCTTCTGGCCCGCCGCGTCGCCGTCGAAGGTGAAGATCACCCGCGCCGAGCCGTTGTCCATCAGGAGGCGGCGCAGGATCTTGATGTGGTCGCCGCCGAAGGCCGTGCCGCAGGTCGCGATGGCGGTGGTGACACCGGCGAGGTGGCAGGCCATGACGTCCGTGTACCCCTCCACGACGACGGCGTGGGAGGTCTTGGCGATCTCTTTCTTGGCCAGGTCGACGCCGTAGAGCACCTGGCCCTTCTTGTAGATCGGGGTCTCGGGGGTGTTGAGGTACTTCGGGCCGTTGTCGTCGTCGCGCAGCTTGCGGGCGCCGAAGCCGACGACCTCGCCGCCGATGTCGCGGATGGGCCACATCAGGCGGCCGCGGAAGCGGTCGATGGGGCCGCGGCGGCCCTCCTGGGAGAGGCCGGAGAGGGTCAGCTCCTTGTCGGTGAAGCCCTTGCCGCGCAGGAAGCGGGTGAGGTGGTCCCAGCCGGCGGGGCTGTAGCCCACGCCGAAGTGCGCGGCGGCGGCCTGGTCGAAGCCGCGCTCGGCGAGGAACTTGCGGCCGATCTCGGCCTCGGGGCTCTCCAGCTGGTCCACATAGAACTGGGCGGCGATCTTGTGGGCCTCGACCAGGCGGATGCGCTCACCGCGCTGGTGGCTGGGGTTGTACCCGCCCTCCTCGTAGCGCAGCGTGATGCCCGCCTTGGCGGCGAGGCGCTCGACCGTCTCGGAGAACGTGAGGTGGTCGATCTTCATCACGAAGGCGATCGTGTCGCCGCCTTCCTGGCAGCCGAAGCAGTGGAAGAGACCCTTGCTCGGGCTGACCTGGAAGGACGGGGACTTCTCGTCGTGGAAGGGGCACAGGCCCTTGAGGTTCCCGCCCCCGGCGCTGCGCAGCTGGAGGTAGTCGGAGACCACGGCGTCGATCGGGACCGCGTCCCGAACCGCCTTCACGTCCTCGTCATTGATCCTGCCTGCCACGTACGAATACTACGGCTCGCCCGTGGCACTCCCGGCCGGACCGTCGCCCGGGCGCTCACGTCAGCAGCGACTCCAGGGGGACGGACGGGTCCGCGAGGCGGTCGATGTCGGGCCGGGCGCCGGTGCGGATCAGCTGCTGCACGGTCTCCGTGACGTCCCACACATTCACGTTCATCCCGGCAAGGACGCGGCCCTCGCTCAGCCAGAACGCGATGAACTCCCGCTTGCCCACATCGCCGCGCGCCACCACCTGGTCGTACGTGCCCGGGGGCGCCCAGCCCGAGTACTCCAGGCCCACGTCGTACTGGTCGGAGAAGAAGTAGGGCACGCGGTCGTGGCGGACGTCCTGGCCGAGCATGGCGCGGGCCGCGGCCGGGCCGCCGTTCAGGGCGTTCGCCCAGTGTTCGACGCGCAGCCTGGTGTCGAAGAGGGGGTGGTGCGGGACGGCCACGTCGCCCGCCGCGTAGATGTCCGGGTCACAGGTGCGCAAGGAGGCGTCGACCGCGATGCCGCCGCCGTGCGCGTGCTCCGCGAGGTCCAGGCCCGCGGCCTCGGCGAGCGCGGTGCGCGGGGCCGCGCCGATCGCCGCCAGCACGTCGTGCGCCGGGTGCTCCTCGCCGTCGTCGGTGTGGACGGCGAGGACCATGCCGTCCTGGCCGACGATCTCGGTGAGGGAGGCGCCGAAGTGGAAGCGCACCCCGTGCTCGGCGTGCAGGTCGGTGAAGACCTGCCCGAACTCGGGGCCGAGGACGGCGTGCAGCGGCGTCGGCTCGCGCTCGACGACGGTGACCTCCGCGCCGTACTCCCTGGCGGCGGCCGCGATCTCCAGGCCGATCCAGCCCGCTCCGGCGATCACCAGGTGTCCGTTGTCCCTGCCGAGGGCCGTCAGGACCTGCCGCAGGCGGTCGGCGTGGGCCAGGCGGCGCAGGTGGTGGACGCCCGCGAGGTCCGTGCCGGGGATGTCGAGGCGGCGGGGCTCGGCGCCGGTGGCGAGCAGCAGCTTGTCGTAGTGGACGGCCGTGCCGTCGCCCAGGCGCACGCTCTTGGCCTCGCGGTCGATGGCGACGACGGGCTGGCCGAGGTGCAGCTCCACGTCCGCCTGCGCGTACCACCCCGGTTCGTGGACGAAGACGCTGTCGCGCTCCTCCTTGCCCAGGAGGTAGCCCTTGGACAGGGGCGGGCGCTCGTAGGGGTGGTCACGCTCGTCGCCGACGAGGATCACCCGGCCGGTGAAGCCCTCCGAACGGAGGGTCTCGGCCGCCTTGGCGCCGGCCAGACCTCCTCCCACAATGACGAACGTCTGATGCGCGTCGACCACTTGATGCCTCCTTGCCGGGGGTACCGGGGGTGTCCCCCGGAAGAACACGGCCTTGCCGCCACAGCGAGCGTCCCGCACGGAGCGTGATGGGGGAAGGGGGCGTGGCCCCAAGAGGCCACTTTTCGTCACGCCCCGTGGTCACTCCATGGTCACTTGCCCGTTTTCCCTAGTGTCTCGCCGTCAATCGCGTGTGCAGGGCGCGGGCCGCCGCGTCCGTGAGTGACGCGATCTGATCGACCACGACGCGCTGGGCGGCCCGGTCGTCGGGCGCCGCGTCGTACAGGGCGCGGAACTGCGGGTCGAGCCCGTCGGGCGCGCGGGTGGTGAGCGCCTGGGCCAGCTCGGCCACCACGACGCGCTGGTCCGCGCGGAGCCGCTCCTGTGCGGGGCGCTGCATCACGTAGCGGTCGGCGACGGCCTTGAGCACCGCGCACTCGTGGCGGGCCTCGCGGGGCACGACGAGTTCGGCGGCGTACCGCGTGAGGGGGCCCGGGCCGAACCGCACGCGCGTGGCGCTCTCCGCGGCCAGGCAGAAGCGGCCGATGAGCTGGCTGGTGGCGTCCTTCAACCGGGCCTGCGCTATGGCCGATCCGTCGTACCCGTGCGGCCACCACTCCTGGTCGAGGAGGCGGTCCAGGGCCTGGTCCAGCTCTTCGGGGTCGGTGTCCTTCGGCACGTAGCGCCCGAGGGCCACGGCGTAGATGTCCTGCCGCTCGGGCTCGGCGTGCAGCACGTTCGGGTCGATGTGCCCGGCGTGCAGGCCGTCCTCGAAGTCGTGGACGGAGTACGCGACGTCGTCCGACCAGTCCATCACCTGGGCCTCGAAGCAGACGCGCCGGCCCGGGGCCTCCTTGCGGACCCAGTCGAAGGCCGGCCGGTCGTCCTCGTAGACCCCGAACTTCGAGGACTGCGGGTCGGTGGGGTGCCCGCCGCGCGGCCAGGGGTACTTGGTGGCGGCGTCCAGGGCGGCGCGGGTGAGGTTGAGTCCTACGCTGACCAGGTCGCCGGTGGCGTCGGAGGGGACGAAGCGCTTGGGCTCGATGCGGGTGAGCAGGCGCAGCGACTGGGCGTTTCCCTCGAAGCCGCCGCAGTCCGCCGCCACCTCGTTCAGCGCCTGCTCGCCGTTGTGGCCGAAGGGCGGGTGGCCCAGGTCGTGCGAGAGGCAGGCGGTCTCGACCAGGTCGGGGTCGCAGCCGAGGGCGGCGCCCAGCTCGCGGCCCACCTGGGCGCACTCCAGGGAGTGCGTCAGCCGGGTGCGGGCGCTGGCGTCCCAGGCCTGGCTCCGCGTGCCGGGCGTGACGACCTGCGTCTTGCCTGCGAGCCGGCGCAGCGCGGCGGAGTGCAGCACGCGCGCGCGGTCGCGCTGGAAGGCCGTGCGCCCCGGCCTCTTGTCGGGCTCGGCGGCCCACCGCTCGACGGCGGCTTCGTCGTAGGTGTCGTAGGCCTCGTGGCGCGCGTGCGGTGCTGTGCCGTTCGATGCTGTGCCGTTCGGTGCTGTGCCTTCCATGCACCGACAGTAGACGCAAGCACTGACAAAGGGGACCTGGCCTCCGGCCAACCGGACCTGGCCCCTCGTCAGGCCGCGGTCAGGCGGCGCGGTCCGGCCACCGAGGGGGCGGCGGCGCGGGCCTGGTCGTAACGGTGCAGGACGAGGCGGGCGAGCGCCGGGTGGGCGCCGATGGGGGCGGCGGTGACCCACGGGGCGGCGGCCGCGCTCTGGGTGGCGAAGCGGCCCGGGGCGGTGAAGTACGCGGCGACGGCGGTCCGGGTGCGGCCCTCGGCGGCCAGGGCCGCCAGCGCCGCGGAGACGGTCCGGGGGCAGGCCGCGGTGGGCGCCGCGTAGGCGGGGACCACGGGGACGCCCAGGCGGTCGGCGAGCAGGGCGGCGGCGGTTGCGGTGTCGGCGGCCGAGTCCGGGTCGCGTGACCCGGCGGCGGCGAGGACCACGGCGTGCCGACGGCGCTCTGTGGCGCTCAGCGGCCGGGCGGGCCAGCCCGCCTGGACGAGGCGGGAGTGCAGGGCCTCGGCGAGCAGCGGGTGCGGGCCGAGCGGCGCGGCCACCCGGGTGCGGAGGTGGGGTGCGTCGGCGGCGGCCGCCGGGATGTCGCGCTTGACGTGCTGGCCACGGCTCAGGAGCAGCGGTACGAGCACGGCCTCGCCGCCGCGCTGGGCGGCGAGGGTGTCGGTGAGCAGCGGCTCGTTCAGCTCGATGTGCCCGAGCCGCACGGCGAGGCCGGGCCGCTGCTCGCGGACCCGTTCGGCGAGGGCCGTGACGGTGGCGAGGGCGCGGGGGTCGCGACTGCCGTGGCCGACGAGGACGAGCGTCGGGAGCGGGGCGGGGCGGCGCCTGCCGTGGGGCGGGGCGAGGCCGGGAGGGCGAGGGTGCGACGGCGTCATGGACCGAGGATGTCCGGAGCAGATTGCGGGGGCGTTGCGTGGCCGTGACGGCTGTTTGCGGCGGGCTCACCGAGGGGGGTGGGGCGCGGTCAGGGTGATCTCGGGGCGGGGGCGGGGCCTTGGGGCGGGGGCGGGGCCTTGGGGCGGGGGCGGGGCCTTGGGGTGGGGGCAGGCGCTGGTCCCGGGGCCGGGTCTCGGGGCGGGGTCAGGCGCTGACCCCGGGGCGGGGCCTCGCGGCGGGGTCCCGGGGCCGGTTCGGGGTGATTTCGGGGTCGGCTCCGGGGTGCGGTCAGGCGCTGGTCCCGGGACGCGGTCAAGCGCTGGCTCGGGGCCGAGGTCTCGGGGCCCGGTCATGCGTCGGTCCCGGGCGGGGTCCAGGGAGCGGGGTCTCGGGGCCAGGTCTCGGGGCTGGGTCGGGGTGTTTTCGGGGTCGGCTCCGGGGTGCGGGACCTGCTCGTCGTCGGCGCGGTCGCTTACGGTTGTGGCAGTGATCGGATCAGGGGAGATCCGGTGTGGCACGGGGGCGGGACGCGTATGGACGGCATGGGCAGGGCGGGACGGGTGGGGCTGCGGGGCCGGGTCCCGGCATGGCTGCGGCGGTCGGAGCGGCTTCGGCGACCCGAGCAGCTTCGGCAACGCGAGCGGCTTCGGCGGCCGCAATGGCTGCGGGTTCCGCGTACGCCGAAGGGACAGCGGCGGGCCGTGCGAGGAGTGGTGGCACTGTGCGTGCTCGCGCTGCTGCCCGCGACCTGGCTGTTCGTCACGACGGACGATGAGATCGGCACGGTCGCGGACGCGCCGCGCGCGCCGGTCGCGGTGGTCTTCGGCGCCGGGCTGTGGAAGGGCGAGCCCTCGCCGTATCTCGCGCACCGCCTGGACGCGGCGGCCGAGCTGTACCGGAAGGGACGGATAGAGGTCGTGCTCGTCACGGGCGACAACAGCCGCGAGGAGTACGACGAGCCGGACGCGATGCGTGCCTATCTGAAGAAGCACGGCGTGCCGGACCGGCGGATCGTGAGCGACTACGCGGGGTTCGACACCTGGGACAGCTGCGTCCGCGCGAAGCAGATCTTCGGCGTGGACCGGGCGGTGCTGATCAGCCAGGGCTTCCACATACGCAGGGCGGTCGCGCTGTGCGACGCGGCGGGCGTCTCGTCGTACGGGGTCGGGGTGGACGCGGTGCACGACTCGACCTGGTACTACGGGGGCGCGCGGGAGGTCCTCGCGGCGGGCAAGGCGGCGCTGGACGCGGCGCTCCGTCCCGACCCCCGGTTCCTCGGCGAGCGGGAGCCGGGCGTGGCACGGGCGTTGGCCTCGACGCGCTGACCGGGCGGGACCGCCCTCAGAGCGTCTCTCTCACGCGGAGCGCCTCTCTTGCGCGGAGCGCCTCCCTTACAAGAAGGATGTCGGGGCTGCCCGTACCCCCGCGTGCCACCCGGCTGCGTGCGCACCGCGAGGGCCTTCGCGCCCGACCTCACAGCCGGGTGCGTCCCTGGCTGAGGTCGGCTTACCGCGTGCGAAACACGAGCACGTCGGGCCGCGTAACAAGGACGGCGGACGCTGGGCGGCATGCACTCCACGGCGACACCCGCGACACCGGCGACCCCCGCGGCCAGGGCCGTGACGGCGACCCACTGCCCGTACTGCGCGTTGCAGTGCGGCATGGGCCTGACGGCGGGCCCGGGGGGTGGCGTGGAGGTCGTGGAGCGCGCGGCGTTCCCCGTGAACAGGGGCGCCCTGTGCGGCAAGGGCCGCACGGCGCCCGCACTGCTCTCCTCCCGGGTGCGCCTGACCGAGCCCCTCGTCCGCTCCCGGGCCACGGGCAAGCTCGCGCCGGCCACCTGGGAGGACGCCCTCGACCGGATCGCCGGGGAGCTGACCCGTGTGCGCACGGAGCACGGCGCGGACGCGTGCGGGGTGTTCGGCGGCGGCGGGCTGACGAACGAGAAGGCGTACCTGCTGGGCAAGTTCGCTCGGGTGGTGCTCGGCACGTCGCAGATCGACTACAACGGCCGGTTCTGCATGTCGTCGGCGGCGGCGGCCGGGCAGCGGGCCTTCGGGCTCGACCGGGGGCTGCCGTTCCCGCTGGAGGACATTCCGCGCACCGGCTGCGTGATCCTCGTCGGGTCGAACCTCGCCGAGACGATGCCGCCCGCCCTGCGCTACCTCACCGAGCTGCGGGAGAACGGCGGCACGCTGATCGTCGTGGACCCCCGCCGCACGCGGACCGCCGAGCAGGCCGACCTGCATCTGGCGCCGCGCCCCGGCACGGACCTCGCCCTGGCGCTGGGTCTGCTGCACCTGGTCGTGGCGGAGGGCCGGACGGACGAGGAGTTCATCGAGGAGCGGACGAGCGGCTGGCAGGAGGCGCGGGCGGCGGCCATGGCGCACTGGCCGGAGCACGTCGAGCGGATCACCGGCGTGCCGGTTCCCCAGTTGCGCGAGACGGTGCGGATGTTCTGCGACGCGCGGACCTCGATGGTGCTGACCGCGCGCGGGCCCGAGCAGCAGTCCAAGGGGACGGACACGGTCGGGGCGTGGATCAATCTGTGCCTCGCGACGGGGCGGGCCGGGCGGCCGCTGTCCGGGTACGGCTGCCTGACCGGTCAGGGCAACGGACAGGGCGGGCGCGAACACGGGCAGAAGGCGGACCAGTTGCCCGGCTACCGCAAGCTGACGGACCCGGCGGCGCGGGCGCATGTGGCGGCGGTCTGGGGGGTGGACCCCGATGCGCTGCCGGGCCCCGGCAGGTCGGCGTACGAGCTGCTCGACGCGCTCGGCGGGGACGTGCGGACGCTGCTCCTGATGGGTTCCAATCCGGTCGTCTCGGCGCCGCGGGCCGCGCATGTGGAGGAGCGGCTGCGGTCGCTGGACTTCCTCGCGGTGGCGGACGTGGTGTTGTCCGAGACCGCGGAACTGGCGGACGTGGTGCTGCCGGTGACGCAGTGGGCCGAGGAGACGGGGACGGTGACGAATCTGGAGGGGCGGGTGCTGTTGCGCCGCCGGGCGGTGTCCGCGCCGGCCGGGGTCCGCAGCGACCTGGAGGTGCTGCACGGGCTCGCGGCGCGGCTCGGCCACGGGAAGG
Source organism: Streptomyces sp. NPDC031466 (assembly GCF_055581265.1). Taxonomy (NCBI): domain Bacteria; kingdom Bacillati; phylum Actinomycetota; class Actinomycetes; order Kitasatosporales; family Streptomycetaceae; genus Streptomyces; species Streptomyces sp. NPDC031466. Next base: position 16,780 of record NZ_JBVIJT010000002.1, on the reverse strand, counting down.
GCTTCCCCACCGACCCGGAGGAGGTCTTCGAGGAGCTTCGGCGGGCCAGCGCGGGCGGGCCCGCGGATTACTCGGGGATCTCGTACGAGCGGTTGGGGGAGGGCGAGGGCGAGGGCGTCTTCTGGCCGTGCCCCGCTCCGGAGGGCCTTGCCGAAGGTGGTGACGCGGCCGAAGGTGGTGACGCGGCCGGAAGCGGTGACGGGGGCGAGGCAAGGGCCGGGCTCGTGCACCCGGGGTCGCCGCGGCTGTTCCTGGACCGGTTCGCCACGGAGGACGGGCGGGCGCGGTTCGTGCCGGTGGCGCACCGGGCCGCCGCGGAGGAGCCGGACGCCGAGTACCCCGTGCTGCTCACGACCGGGCGGGTGCTCGCGCAGTATCAGTCGGGGGCGCAGACGCGGCGGGTCGACGAGCTGAACGCCGCCGCGCCGGGGCCGTTCGTGGAGCTGCATCCGCGGCTCGCGGCGCGGCTCGGGGTGGCCGACGGTGCGGCAGTCGCCGTGGTGTCACGGCGGGGCCGGGCGGTCGCCCCGGCACGGGTCACGTCGTCCATCCGCTCGGACACGGTGTTCATGCCGTTCCACTGGCCGGGCGAGGGGCGGGCCAATTCACTGACGAATCCGGCGCTGGATCCCGTGTCGCGGATGCCGGAGTTCAAGGTCTGCGCCGTACGGCTCGAACCGGTGGAGGGGGCCGGGGTCGGCGAGGGCGGGGGCGGGGCCCGGGACGGCGTGCGCCCGGGCCCGTAGGAGGAGCGCGGATCAGCAGGTGCGTCCCACGTACCAGGGAGTGATGGAGTGCGCCGGATCGAGTACGCCGGGGGTTGAGCTGCGGCTTTCGCCCCGTGGGGCGCAAGTGACCGAACGGGCTCAGCGGCCGAGGCGGAACGCCGTCCAGCCGAGGCGGAACGCCGTCCAGTCGCCTCCCTCGATCACCGCGCCCGACGCCCGCAGGTGTGCCGTGACGCGGGGCGCCGCCACATAGACCCAGGCCCGTACCGGGGCCCCGCCCGCGGTGCGGGTGACCTCGCGCCTGACGCGGTCGTAGAGGTTGCGGGGGTCGCCCGGCGCGTACTCCTCCAGGAGGTCGAGGGCGGCGAGCAGCCGGTCGTGGGCGTGGGGCGCGGCCGTCACCAACTCGCCGTGGACGGGCCCGGCTTCCGGGTCTTCCACCGCGTACGGATAGCCGGGGCCCTCGTACAGGACCGCGCCCGGGAGCAGGGCGGGCTCTTGCGCGTCCACGTTGCCCCGGAGGTGGACGGCGTGGTTCCGCTCCCCCGGGCGCAGCGTGCCGTACACGAAGAACGGCAGCCGGGGCGCGGGCCGCTCGGTCACCCGGTGGTCTCCCGCTCCACCCATTCCAGATAGGCCGCACTTCCCCGGGTCACCGGTGTCGCGATGATCTCGGGGGTGTCGTAGTCGTGGGCCTCGGTGAGCCACGCCTCCAGGGCGGCGTAGCGCGCGGCAGTCGTCTTCAGGAGCACCTGCCATTCCTGGGCGGTCTCGATGGCGCCCTCCCACCGGTACACGGAGGTGACGGGGCCGGTGATCTGCGCGCAGGCCGCGAGCCGCGCCCGCACCGCCTCGCGCGCGAGGTCACGCGCCTTGTCCTCCGCGTCCGTGGTGGTCAGCACGGTCAGTACGGTCGGCGTTGTCTGGTCGTCGTCCATACGCCGATTGTGCACAGCGGGGCGGGCGGGAGCGGACGGGGCGCCCTCGGCGTCGCCCCTGCGGATCGCCCACCGCCGCGCCCGGGGCCCGCGCCCCATCAACTCCCGTACGGGCGTGTCGCCTTGGCTTCGCGCAGCGCCCAGCCCCACCACGCCACCTGGTCGAGCATGGTCTTCGCCGCGGCGTCGGCGGCCGCCGGGTCGCGGTGGCGGCCCGCGTCGTCGAAGAGGGCGCCCGCGTCGTGGAAGGAGACGGTGTCGCGGATGGTCACGGTGTGCAGCTCGGCGAAGACCGGGCGCAGGTGCTCGACGGCGCGCAGACCGCCGGAGAGCCCGCCGTACGAGACGAAGGCGACGGGCTTGGCCTGCCACTCGCCCTTGTGCCAGTCGATGACGCTCTTCAGGGACGCCGGGTAGGAGTGGTTGTACTCGGGGGTGAGGACGATGAACGCGTCGGCGGCGGCCAACTTCGGGGTGACCTTGGCGAGTTCGGCGGAGACGGCGGCGGAAGGGGCGAAGGAGAGGGACGTCGGCAGGTCCACCTCGGCCAGGTCGACGACGTCGACGGTGAGATCGGGGCGCTCGCGGACGTGAGCCAGGAGCCACTCGGCGATGATCGGCCCAAAGCGGCCCTCGCGGTTGCTGCCCACGATGACGGCGACCCGCAGCGGCGCGTCGTCGCCTCCGCCACCGAAGGCCGAGGCGAGGGAGGTCGCGGCGGAGGAGACGACGGCAGCGGCAGGGGCGGGAAAGGAAGACGTGGTGTCGGTCATGGGTGAAGCCTCGTAGCTCAACCATGGTTGAGGTCAAGCGGCTCTGCCGACCAATCCGAGCGCGTTGCGAGCACACCGTGGGGCGAGCCGGGTGAGCGCGGGCCGAGGGGATCGCCTCCCCTCCCTGAACCGGAGTTGAGCGCCTGCCCGCGCGGGGCAGGGGACGGGGCGCCGGGGCTCCCGCGGCCGTCTCGTAGCGTGGTCGCATGACACATCCGGCGCTGGTGCAGCGCATCGAGATCGACGGACAGCCGGCCACCGCGGGGAGCCTGCTGTGGCCGGCCCTCGTCACCACCGGGCACTTCACGGCGATGCAGGTCAGGGGCGGCAAGGTGCGCGGCATCGGGCTGCACCTGGCCCGGCTCGACGCGGCCACGCGCGAGCTGTTCGGGCGGGAGCTGGACGGGGAGCGGGTGCGCGGCGTGGTCCGGCACATCCTGCGGGACGACATCGACGACGCCTCCGTACGTGTCTACGTCCACGCGCCCGACGGGGAGCCGTCCCTCATGGTCACCGTGCGGCCGCCCGTCGAGCTGCCCGCGGGCCAGGCGGCGCGCGCGCAGTCCCTGATGTCCGTGGCGTATCAGCGGCCGTTCGCCCACATCAAGCATCTGGGCGGCTTCGGGCAGGCCCGGCACGGTGAGCTGGCGCGGGCCGCCGGCTTCGACGACGCGCTGCTCACCGGGGACGGCGGGCAGATCAGCGAGGGCGCCGTCACGAACATCGCGTTCTTCGACGGCACCGGGATCCTGTGGCCGGACGCGCCGCATCTGGTTGGCGTCACGATGCAGCTTCTAGAGGCGTGCCTGCCCGCCGCTGGCCTGCCCACCCGGCACGCCCCCGTCACCCTCGCGGACCTGCCGTCGTACTCGGCGGCCTTCGTCACCAACTCCTGGGGGGTCTGTCCGGTGCGGCGGATCGACGACGTGTCGTACGCCATCGACGAGCAGCTGATGACGACGGTCACGGACGCCTACGAACAGATCCCCTGGGACACCATCTGACGCCGCCGCCAGCCCGATGCCCCTCCACGGCCGGGGCGCCCCTTCCGCTCCCCGGCCGCCCCTGGTCACCCATTCACAGCCGCCCCGCCCGCTCTTCGGAGACCGGCGGGTGAAAAGGCGGTGACCTGCTGGAACGCCGGTTCCTTTCGGGGTGGAGCCGCTCGTTCGGCGGCTTTTCGACGGGGTCTCAGGAGGCGTGGGTCGCGCGGTGCCACTTACCTCGGTAGAGCGGGGCTCGACCGACGCAGCGGCACTTGGGGGTGCCGCGGGCCGTGTTCCGCGAAGGCCTCGGAGGAACCAGCACCATGCGCAACACCCGCCTGCTGTCCGGTACCGCGCTCGCCGTAGCGGTGGCGGGCGCCCTGGCCGCTCCCGCCGCCGCCGCGCCGGCCGGCGGCCTGGAGATCCAGCCGTCCACCGTCACCCCCGGCACCGCCGTCACCGTGCACACCACCGCCTGCGGCCCGGGAGGGACCGCGACGGGCGACGCGAGCGCGGTCGGGGCGGGCACGTTCAGCCTGGCGCCCGGCAAGGGCCCCGGTGAGACGGCCGGGCGGTTCGAGGTGCCGCCGTCCGCGCAGCCCGGTACCTACGAGATCGTCGCGAAGTGTTCCGGCGCCGGTGGCCGGGCGACGAAGGACAAGCAGGTCGCGGGCGATCTGGTGGTGACCATCACCTCCACCGCGGCCGCCGGGGAACGGCCGCAGCCGCACCCCAAGGGACACGTGAAGACGGGGGTCGGCGGCGCGCTCGGTCCCGACCCCGCACAGACCGCGGCGGGAGTGGCGGCCCTGGCCGTCGCCGCCGCGGGCGGTACCTGGCTCCTGCATCGCCGGGCGAGAGGCGACAGGATCTGACGGACACCCTCCGCTGTCCGACCGGTACCGCCGCCCCCGCCCCCTCCCGGCCCGTGTCCCCTCGTGGGCCGGGAGGGGGACGAGGGTCCGGCCCCACCGACCCCGAGGGGGACGCCGTATGCGCGAGAAGACCGGCAACGCCGTCATAGCGACCGTCAGCCTCGTGGCGCTGTGCTCCGGCGCCTGGCTGCTGAGCAGCGGAACCGCCGCGCATCCACCCCCGCAGCCCTCCACCGCGCAGGCGGCGCAGGCCGCGCAGAGCCCGCGGGCCCCGCGCCCCGACCCGCGCCCCGATGCGGGCACCGCGCCGCTGGCACCGTCCCCGCCGGACCGCGTGCGGATCCCCGCGATCGGCGTCGACGCGCCCCTGATGGGGCTCAAACTCACCCCCCAGGGCAGCCTCGACGTGCCGCCGCCCGAGCGCGAGAACCTCGCGGGCTGGTACGAGGCGGGCACCACGCCGGGTGAGCGCGGCACCGCGATCGTGGCGGGCCACGTCGACAACAAGGAGGGCCCGGCCGTCTTCTACCAGCTGGGCGCGTTGGCCAAGGGCCGCACGATCGAGGTCGAGCGCAGGGACGGCAGCGTCGCCGTCTTCACGGTTCACGCGAACGAGGTGTACGACGCCAAGGACTTCCCCGACGAGAAGGTGTACGGTCCGGCGCCCCGGCCGGAACTGCGGGTGATCACCTGCGGCGGGAAGTACTCGAAGCAGACCGGTTACCAGGGCAACGTGGTGGTCTTCGCCCACCTGACGGCGGTGCGCTGAGCCCGGTCGTCGCGGGGGGGGCGCCGCCCGCGCCTCGGGCCATCCGATGCCTCGGGCCTCCCGACGCCTCGGGCCATTCGACGCCTCAGGCCACCCACTGCTCGTACGCCATCTTGACGACGAGTCCGAAGACGGTGGTCAGCAGCACGACCCGGACGAATCCGCTGCCCTTCTTCAGCGCGGTGTGCGCGCCCAGCATGCCGCCCACGAGGTTGAAGACGGCCATCAGCGCGGCCAGTTGCCACAGGACCACGCCCTGCCAGGCGAACATCGCGAGGGCGCCCGCGTTGGTGCAGCAGTTGACGATCTTGGCGGTGGCCGAGGCGGTGACCAGGTCCAGGTGGAGCACGGCGGTCAGGGCGAGCACGAGGAAGGTGCCGGTGCCCGGGCCGATGAAGCCGTCGTAGAAGCCGATGCCGAGGCCGGCGAGGCCGATCGCGGCGAGGATCCGGCGCGGCGAGGCGGGCCCGGTGGCGGGCGCGGTGCCGAAGGCGGGCCGCAGGATCACGAAGGTGCCGACGCCGACGAGCACCACCATGATCACGGGCTTCAGTACGTCGGTGCTCATCCCGGCCGCGAAGAAGGCGCCGCACATCGACCCGGCGAGCGCGGCGAGGCCGATCCGCACGGCGGTGCGCACGTCGACGGGTGCCTTGCGCGCATACGTCACCGCCGCGCCCGCCGTGCCGACGATCGCCACGGCCTTGTTGGTGCCGAGGGCGTGCGGGGCGGAGGTGCCGCCCGGCAGACCGAGCAGCAGGGCGGGCAGCAGCAACAGTCCCCCGCCCCCGACCACGGCATCGATCCAGCCGGCCGCGAGCGCGGCGAGACACAGCACGACGACCATGGCGAGGGATATGTCAGGCATGATCGCGACCTTATAACCCCCACGGCGCCCCCCTACGGCAAGGGCCAGACGCCGCGAGACGGGCAGGTGGGTGGGCAAAGCATCCGCCGCGCAGCGGCGGCCCAGTGCCCCTCACACCGACCGCGGCCCCCCGCTGAGCGCACCGTTCCCCGAGGGAAACAACCCGGCCCCGACCGGGAAACACCCACCCCGCAGGCTGCGGAACATGACATCCACGGCAGTGGTGATCGGCGCGGGCCTGGCCGGCACCCGCGTAGCGCAGCGTCTCGGCGCCGAGGGCCCCCGGGCCACCGACACCGTACTCATCGGCGAGGAGGACCACGCCCCGTACAACCGCGTCCTGCTGGCGGAGGTCCTCGCGGGCCGGTACGGCGCGGACGTGATCACCCTGCCAACCCCCACGGGCACCGTGCTGCGCACCCGCGCGGTCCGCGTCGACCGCGCGGAGCGCCTGGTGCACTGCGAGGACGGCACGGTCGTCCCGTACGGCACCCTGGTCCTCGCGACCGGCTCCAACCCGGTCCTGCCGCCGCTGCGCGGCCTGTTCGCGCCCGGCGCGCGGGAGCTGCCGCGCGGTGTGCACGCCTTCCGGACGATGGACGACTGCCTCGCCCTGTCCGCCGCGGTGACGCCCGGCGCCCGGGTCGTGGTCATCGGCGGTGGCCTCCTCGGCGTCTCGGCGGCCCGCGCCCTGGCCCGGCGGGGCGCCCAGGTCGTCCTGACGCAGCAGGCCGAGCGGCTCATGGAGCGCCAGCTCGACCCGGCCTCCTCCGAGCTCGTGCGGGCGCACCTGAGCGCCCTGGGTGTCGAGGTGCACACGGAGTGCCGGGTGCGCGGGGTCGGCGTCACCGACGGCGCCGTGCGCCAGGTGGAGCTGGCCGACGGTTACGCGCTGGAGGCCGAGCTGACCGTGCTCGCCTGCGGGGTGCGCCCCCGCACCGGTCTGGCGCTGGCCGCCGGACTCGACGTACGCAAGGGCGTCGTCGTGGACGACCGGCTGCGTACGTCCGATCCGCACATCAGGGCCGTCGGGGACTGCGCGGAGCACGCCGGGCGGGTCTACGGCCTGGCGACCCCGTCCCTGGAACAGGCCGACGCGCTGGCCGACAGCCTGCTCGGCAAGCCCCGCGCGCCCTACGCCGGCAGCCGCATGCTCACCCGCCTCACCCTGTCCGGTCCGGGCCCCCTGGACCTCGCCGCGTTCGGTGACCCCGAGGCGCTCCCCGACGACGACGTCATCCAGCTCGCCGACGCCACCCGCGGCACCTACCGCAAGGTCGTCGTCCGCGGCGACCGCCTGGTCGGCGGTGTCCTGGTCGGCGATCTCGCCTCGGTGGGCGCGCTGGCCCGCGCCTGGGAGGCGGACGAACCACTGCCCGACGACGACAGCCCCCTGCTCCACCTGCTCACCCATCCCCAAGCTCTCGACTCCGTTCGAGCAGGGCAGACCCCCATCGGAGGCCGCTGACATGCCGAAGCCGAACCCCGCACAGACCCCGCACCGCCCCACCATCGTGCTCGTCGGCCACGGCATGGTCGGCCAGCGCTTCCTGGAGGCCGCCGTCGAGCGCGGTCTGGCGGCGAGCCACCGGATCGTGGTGCTGTGCGAGGAGCCGCGCCCCGCCTACGACCGGGTGCAGCTGACCTCGTACTTCTCGGGCCGCACGCCCGACGAACTCTCCCTCACGGACCGGGAGTTCCTCGACCTGCACGACATCGAGCTGTACGTCGACGAGCCCGCCGAGCGCTTCGACCGCGCGGCGCGGACGGTCACGGCCCGCTCCGGGCGCGTCTTCCCGTACGACACGCTGGTCCTCGCCACCGGTTCGTACCCCTTCGTGCCGCCCGTGCCGGGCAAGGACGCGACGGGCTGCTTCGTGTACCGCACCATCGAGGACCTCCTGGCGATCGAGGAGTACGCGAAGAAGCACGCGACGACCGGCGCGGTGGTGGGCGGTGGCCTGCTGGGCCTGGAGGCGGCGGGCGCGCTGCGCGGCCTCGGTCTCGCCACGCACGTCGTGGAGTTCGCGCCGCGCCTGATGCCCGTACAGGTCGACGAGGGCGGCGGCGCGGCCCTGCTGCGCACCATCACCGGCCTGGGGCTGAGCGTGCACACGGGCACCGGTACGCAGGAGATCGTGACGGGCGAGGACGGCGCGGTGCGCGCCATGAAGCTGTCCGACGGCAGCGAACTCGCCACCGACCTGGTGGTGTTCTCCGCCGGTGTCCGCCCGCGCGACCAGCTCGCCCGCGAACACGGCCTGAGCGTCGGCGAGCGCGGCGGCATCACCGTCGACGCGCAGTGCCGCACCAGCGACCCGGACGTGTACGCGATCGGCGAGTGCGCGCAGGCCGTGGACGGCCGCGTGTACGGCCTGGTCGCGCCCGGCTACGAGATGGCGCAGACGGCCGCCGCCGCCATCGCCGCCGACCGGGAGGCCAGCTTCACCGGCGCCGACCTGTCGACCAAGCTGAAGCTCCTCGGCGTGGACGTCGCCTCCTTCGGCGACGCGCACGGCACGGCGGAGGGCTGCCTCGACGTCGTCTACTCCGACTCGCGTTCGGGCACGTACAAGAAGCTGGTGATGGGCCCGGGCGGTGAGCTGCTCGGCGGCATCCTGGTGGGTGACGCGGAGGCGTACGGCCTGCTGCGCCCCCTCACCGGGAGCGTGCCGCCGCTGCCGCCCGAGCAGCTGGTGCTGCCCGAGGGAGCGGGTGCCCCCGTCGCGCTCGGCCCGGAGTCGCTGCCCGGCTCGGCGGTGATCTGCAGCTGCCACAACGTCACCAAGGACGCCATCCAGGCCTGCGCCACGCTGCCCGAGGTCAAGAAGTGCACCAAGGCCGGTACGGGCTGCGGCAGTTGCGTCAAGGTGATCGGGCAGCTGCTGCCCCAATCCGGCGACCAGGGGCTGTGCGGCTGCTTCACCCAGACCCGCCAGGAGCTGTACGAGATCGTGCGCGCCCTGCGGATCACGTCCTTCCGGGCGCTGCTCGACGGGCACGGCCGACAGGCGGCGCGCGGCGGCGAGGGCTGCGAGGTGTGCAAGCCGACGGTCGGCTCCATCATCGCCTCGCTGGCCCCGACGATCGGCGCCGAGGGCTATGTCCTGGACGGCGAACAGGCCGCGCTGCAGGACACCAACGACCACTTCCTCGCCAACCTCCAGAAGAACGGCTCCTATTCGGTGGTGCCCCGCATCCCCGGCGGCGAGATCACCCCGGACAAGCTCATCGTCATCGGCGAGGTGGCAAGGGACTTCGGCCTCTACACGAAGATCACCGGCGGTCAGCGCATCGACCTGTTCGGGGCGCGCGTCGAGCAGCTGCCGATGATCTGGACCCGGCTGGTGGACGCCGGTTTCGAGTCCGGGCACGCGTATGGCAAGGCGCTGCGCACGGTGAAGTCCTGCGTCGGGCAGACCTGGTGCCGCTACGGCGTGCAGGACTCCGTGCGCATGGCCATCGACCTGGAGCTGCGCTACCGCGGGCTGCGCGCCCCGCACAAGCTCAAGTCGGCGGTGTCCGGCTGCGCCCGCGAGTGCGCCGAGGCCCAGTCGAAGGACTTCGGCGTGATCGCCACCGCGAGCGGCTGGAACCTGTACGTCGGCGGCAACGGCGGCGCCACCCCGCGCCACGCCGATCTGCTCGCGCAGGACCTGGACGACGCCGGCCTGGTCCAACTCATCGACCGGTTCCTGATGTTCTACATCCGCACCGCCGACCGTCTGGAGCGCACCGCCGCCTGGCTGGAGCGGATCGACGGCGGCCTGGACCACGTGCGGGACGTGGTCGTCCACGACTCGCTGGGCATCTGCGCCGAGCTGGAGACGCTGATGGCCGACCACGTCACGCACTACCGCGACGAGTGGGCCGAGACCCTGGACGACCCGGAGCGCCTGGCGCGCTTCGTGTCCTTCGTGAACGCGCCGGGCGTGCCGGACCCGACGGTCGGCTTCGTCCCGGAGCGCGACCAGATCAAGCCGGACCTGCCCCTGCTCGCCATCAGCCCCCGGCCCCTGGAAGGAGCCTCCCGATGAGCACCACGCCCACCCGTGTCCAACTGCGCCTGTCCGACGACTGGTTCGAGGTCTGCGAGCGCGCCCGGCTGACGCCGGGGCGGGGCCTCGCCGCCCTGTTGCCCGACGGCCGTCAGGCCGCGCTCTTCCTCGACCGCGAGGGCCGGGCGTACGCGATCGACAACCGCGACCCGTTCACGGGCGCCGCGGTGCTCTCCCGGGGGCTGCTCGGCTCGCAGGGCGGGCGGCCGTTCGTCGCCTCGCCGCTCCTGAAGCAGCGGTTCGACCTGGAGACGGGGCGGTGCCTGGACGACGACGAGGTGGCGGTGGCCGTGCACCCCGTGCGCATCGCCTGACCTCACCCGGTCTCGCGTGCCGCGCAAAGTACTTGACCGACCGTTCCAGAAAAACGTAGGGTCACCGGCGTGGCCAGGACCAAGGAATTCGATCCGGACGCCGCGTTGCAGTCGGCCCTGGAGCTGTTCTGGCGGCGCGGCTACGAGGCGACGTCGATGGCGGATCTCGTCGAGGCGCTCGGCATCGGGCGCGCCAGCATCTACGCGACCTTCGGCAACAAGCACGCGTTGTACCTGAAGGCCCTGGAGCGGTACGCCGAGATCCAGAACCCGCGCCTGCTGGCCACGCTGTCCCGGCCGGGCCCGGCGCTGCCCGCGGTGCGCGAGGTCGTACGCCGCTTCGGCGGCGAGGCCGCCTCCGAGGAGGACCGCCACAGCGGCTGCTTCGTCACCAACACCGCGGCCGAACTGGGCCCGCACGACGAGGCGGCCCTGCGCCGCGTGGAGCGCAGCTGGGAGCACCTCGAGACCCTGCTGCACTCCGCGCTCGTACGCGCCCAGGCCCAGGGGGAGCTGCCGGCGGACCGCGATCCGCTGGCGCTCGCCCGCCTGCTGCTCGTCCTGATGCAGGGTCTGCGCGTCGTCGGCAAGGCGTCCGCGGACCCGGCGCGGGTGCGGGACGCGGTGGAGCAGGCGCTGGCCCTGCTCGACTGACCCGCCCCTTTGTCCACCGCTCGTCTTCCGCTGTTCTTTGCTGCCCCGATAATAGACCGATCGGTCAAGAAAAGAGACTGTCATGACGGCCCTCGCCGCCCGCACCCGTTTCACCGGCCGCACCGCCCTCGTCACCGGGGCCGGCTCCGGCCTCGGCCGTGCCATCGCCCGCGCCTTCGCCGCCGAGGGGGCGAACGTGGTGGTGGCCGGGCGCACCGAGGTGCCCCTGAAGGAGACCGTGGCCCTCATCGAGGCCGCCGGCGGCACGGCGCTCGCCGTCACCGCCGACGTCTCCCGCTCGGCCGACCTCGCCGCCCTGGTCGCCGCGGCCGTGGACCGCTTCGGCTCCTTGGACGTGGCCGTCAACAACGCGGGCGTCCTGCGCGCCGGGCAGCCGGTCGCCGAACTGCCCGAGGAGGACTGGCGCACGATGCTCGACATCAACGTCACGGGTGTCCTGCTCGCCCTCCAGGCCGAGGTCCGGCAGATGCGCGGACAGGCCGGGGGCGGCACGATCGTCAACATCGGCTCGACCCTGGGCGCCCACACCAGCGCCCCCGGCACCGCAGCCTACGGCGCGACCAAGGCGGCCGTCTCCGCGCTGAGCCGCGCGGCGGCCACCGAGCACATCCGGGACGGGGTCCGCATCAACACCGTCAGCCCCGGCGCCGCCGACACCTCCATGTCGTTGCGCCCCGGTGAGAGGGAGGCCGACCGGGCGGCGCGCATGAAGGAGCAGACCCCGCTCGGCCGGGTCTCCACCACCGAGGAGGTCGCCGCCGCCGTGCTGTACCTGGCGTCGGACGAGTCGGGTTCCGTGGTCGGCGCGGACCTGCTCGTCGACGGGGGCGCGGCCGCCTAGCAGTGCCTGGTCACCTGGGAAGACCTGGGACAGGTGGGCGAGACGCCCCGCCGAGGGTCAGCCCGTGAAGGCGGGGAGGGCGAGCCGGTACGTCCCGTAGTCCACGAACCCCGTGATGACGGCGGCGACCAGCGGAACGAAGAGTTCCAGCACCCTGTCACGCCTCGGAGGGCAGACAGTGGCCTGGGCCGGGTCGCGGGGGTGGTAGGCGATCCGGACGGCCCTCCCCTTCTTGTCATGGCCGTGGATGCGGCGGGTCACGCCGTCGGTGGCCGTGAAGGCGTGGACGGTGTCGCCGTCGTCTTCGACCCGCGGAACACGAAGCGCGCACACCTGGGCACACAGGTCGCGGTCCGCAGGGAGTGCAAGCGCCTTGAGCGCCAGGTGCGCCATATACGGCGGATGGCGCTCGCGCCCTTCGTGGCCGGCGCCTTGGCGACGGTGGGCCTGGTCATCAGTCCCTGACAGCCGTCTGCGTTCGAACGGGGCTTCAAGGCCACGCCCTCCAGCCGGACCAGGCCCGGACGTATGGTCCTACGCCGCCCCGCGCAGTCGCACCGCCGCCAGGGGGACGAAGCCCGGGCCCTCGCCGACGGTGGGCGCCTCCTGGCCGGCCAGGCGCCGCAGCAGGGCGAGCGCGATCCGCTCCCCGTGGGCCTTGGCGCGGTCCGCGTGCGGGCCGTGGTGCAGCCCGTCGACCGTGGCGTGCCAGAGCTGCACCCAGCGCCCGGCGTGCTCGGCGGTCAGGGGGCGTACGGCGTGCAGTGCGGCGTGCGGCGCGAAGGCGTCGCGCCGGTAGTCGGCAGTGCGCCAGAGCGCGCGCTCCCAGAAGTCGGTGATGTGCGGCAGATGGGCGTCGAGGTCGGTCCCGGCGATCTCGGCGAAGAACGGGCCGATCAGCGGGTCGGCGAACGCGGCCGCGTAGAAGCGGCGGAGCAGCACGTCGAGGTCGGCGCGGGTGGTGATGTCCTCACCGCCCGCTCGGGTGTCGCGGTCCATGCCCCCAGTGTCCCCTCTCCCTCCGGGGTTCCCCAGGGGCGAAGGTCACCGGGCGCGGGCGCCTGCGGCTACCGCAGGTCCGAGGCCTCGAACACGCCCCGCGCCGCCGCCGCGTCGACGCGTGCCGCGAGCCGCCGCAGTTCGGCGCAGCCCGTCCTGAGCAGCCCCGCCTCGCGCGCGTGGCGGGCGCCGACTTCCAGGCGGTGCAGCAGCAGCGGGTTGTCGACCAGGACGCGCGGGTCCAGTTCGACGCGGTTGCCGAGCGAGTCGCACAGGACCAGCCGCGCGGCGACGCCCTCGCTGTAGCGCACGGCGGTCAGCAGTCCGGTGCAGACGTGCCCGCCGCGCCACAGCCCCCGTACGGCGAGCCAGCCGGGGCCCGCCGTCACCCGCACGGGGTGCAGCACCGCGTACAGCAGGGCGGACAGGCCCGCCCACAGGGTGGTTCCGGCCATGCCGGGCGTGCCGTCGAGGAGGTCGAGGAGGACCAGGAGCACGAAGAGCGCCGACGCGCAGAGGGCGGCGGTGCGCACGTGCGCCGGCCGGGTCCGGTCGGTCGCGATGTCCGGCGCCGCCCGGCTGGTTGCGCCGCTTCGCGGCGCCGTGTCCCGCGTTGTCCTGTCCTGCCCCATGTGCGACACCGTAGAACGGCGGCGCGGCCCGTGGCGACCGCCTTGACGCGGCGCATACACCCGCCCGGCCCGCCTTGACGGAACGCTGACACTCGGCCGCAACACCTCTGTCGTAATCCCCGCGCATGGTTGATCGTTGGGCCCGACACGTACAGGAGCCACGACAGCACGCAGGGGGACGATCAGGATGACCATCAGCCGCAGGGCGCTGCTCGGGACCGGCGCGGCGCTCGGACTGCTCACCGCGTGCGGGTCCAACACCGGGCGCGAGGGAGGTTCGGGCGGCAAGGGGCCGCGCCTCGCGCAGTGGTACCACCAGTACGGCGAGCCGGGCACCGAACAGGCCGTGAAGCGGTACGCCGCCGCGTACGGCAAGGCGGACGTGCGCGTGCAGTGGCGGCCCGGCAACTACGACGAGCAGACGGCCGCCGCCCTGCTCACCGACTCCGGCCCCGACGTCTTCGAGGTCAACGGCCCCTCCCTGGACCAGATCCAGGGCGGCCAGGTCGTCGACCTCACGGACCTCTTCGACGGCGTGCGGGACGACTTCAACCCGGTGGCGCTCGCCCCGAAGACGTACGACGGGAAGATCTGGGCGATCCCCCAGGTCCTCGACACGCACCTGCTCTACTACCGCAAGAGCCTGCTGGCCGACGCGGGCGTGCGAGCGCCCCGGAGCATGGACGAGCTGGTCGACGCGGCGAAGGCACTGACCACCAAGAAGGTGAAGGGCCTCTTCCTCGGCAACGACGGCGGGGCGGGCGCCCTCGGCATGACCCCGCTCTACGCGGCGGGCCTTTCCTCCGTCACCGAGGACGGCGAGGTCGGCTTCGACGACCCGGCCGCCGCGCGCGTCCTCGGCGGACTGCGCCAGCTGTACGCCGACAAGTCGCTGCTCCTCGGCGCGCCCGCCGACTGGTCCGACCCCTCGGCGTTCACGCAGGAGCTGACCGCCATGCAGTGGTGCGGCCTGTGGGCGCTGCCCGCCGTGCGCGAGAAGCTGGGCGACGACTTCGGCGTCCTCCCGCTGCCCGCCGACGGACCGCACGGGAGGCCCGCGCTGCCGGTCGGGGCGTACGGCGCGGCGGTGAGCGCCCGCAGCGGCCACAAGAAGGAGGCGAAGGACTTCCTCAAGTGGCTGTGGATCGACGGGACGCGCTATCAGGAGGACTTCGCGCTCTCCTACGGCTTCCACATCCCGGCCCGGCTCTCCCTGGCGAAGAAGGCCGACAAGCTGACGGAGGGCCCGGCGGCGGACGCCGTGCGCCACGCCACCGAGTACGGCTACGCCGAGCCGCTGCTGTGGACGCCCGCGAGCCGCACCGCCTACCAGGACGCGCTGAGCCGGGTCATCAAGTCCGGCGCGAACCCGGAGAGCGAGCTGAGGTCCGTGGTGCGCGAGGTGCGGGCGGAGCTGGCCCGGGTGAAGAAGAAGTCATGAGGGGCGCGGCACCGGCACGCCGGCCGCTGGGCACCCAGAACCGCACGCTCTGGTTCTGGGTGTTCGTCGGCCCCTTCGCCCTCGGCCTGGTCCTGTTCACGTACGTACCGCTCGCCTGGAGCGTCTACCTCAGCTTCTTCGACGCCCACAACACCGTCTCGCCCACGGACTTCGTCGGCCTCGACAACTACGCGTCGATGCTGCGGAACGACGCCTTCACCGACAGTCTCGCCACCTTCGCGCTCTTCTCGGCGTTCATCGTGCCGACGACGTTCGTCCTGTCGCTCGCCCTGGCCCTGATGGTGCACCGCACGCGCCGGGCGCAGGCGTTCTTCCGGTCGGTGTTCTTCCTGCCCGCCGCGTGCAGTTATGTCGTGGCGGCGCTGATCTGGAAGCTGTCGATCTTCAACGGGGTGCGGTTCGGGCTCGCCAACACCGTCCTCGGCTGGTTCGGCGCCGAGCAGGTCGCCTGGCTGTCGACCACCGAGCCACCCTGGTACTGGCTGGTCATCGTCACCGTGCGGCTCTGGCTCCAGGCGGGCTTCTACATGATCCTCTTCCTGGCGGGCCTCCAGCGGATCCCGCCCGCCCTCTACGAGGCGGCGGCGGTGGACGGGGCGCGGCCCGGCTGGCAGGTCCTTCGCCACATCACGCTCCCGCAGCTGCGCGCCACCTCCGTGGCGGTGACGCTGCTCCTGGTGATCAACGCCTTCCAGGCCTTCGACGAGTTCTACAACCTGCTCTCGGACTCCCGCGGCTACCCGCCCTACGCCCGTCCGCCGCTCGTCTACCTCTACTACACGGCGCTCGGGCAGGGGCAGAACCTCGGGCTCGGCAGCGCGGGCGCGGTGATCCTCGCGTTGATCATCGCGGTGGTGACGGTCGGCCAGGCGCGCTGGTTCGGCCTGAGCGGGAAGGAGGACCGACGACGGTGACCGCTCCCGTGAAACGGCCCACGGACGACGCCCTGGTCCGGGCGGGCCGCGCGCTGCGGCTGGTGACGCTGATCGCGCTCGCCCTGCTGTTCCTGATCCCCTTCTACCTCCTCGTGCGCAACGGCCTCGCCGCCGAGGACGACATCACCTCCCCCGACTGGACGTTCTTCCCCGCGACCCTGCACTGGTCGAACCTGTCGGAGCTGTTCGCGGACCCGACGGTGCCGATGGCGCGCGCCCTGCTCAACTCGGCGCTGATCGCGGTCGTGACCACCCTCGCCACCCTGGTCCTCGCCTCGCTCGCCGGGTACGGCCTGGCCCGCATCCCCTACCGGCACGCCGACCGCGTCTTCTACGCGATCCTCGGCACGATGATGGTCCCAGCGGCCATCACCTTCGTGCCGAGCTTCGTGCTCGTGTCGTCGCTCGGCTGGGTGTCGACCCTGCGCGGCCTGATCGTCCCGACGCTCTTCTCGGCCTTCGCGTGCTTCGTCTTCCGCCAGTACTTCCTCGGCTTCCCGAGGGAGCTGGAGGACGCGGCCCGGGTAGACGGCCTCGGGTACTGGCGTACGTACTGGCGCGTGGTCGTCCCCAACTCCCGGCCCGCCTTCGCGGCCGTCGGCACCATCGTGTTCATCGGCGCGTGGAACTCCTTCCTGTGGCCGCTGGTGATCGGCCAGGACCGCGAGGCGTGGACGGTCCAGGTGGCCCTGGCCACCTTCACCACGTCCCAGGTCATCCGCCTGCACGAGCTGTTCGTCGCGGCGGCGGTCTCGATCGTGCCGCTGCTGGTGGTCTTCCTGTTCTTCCAGCGGTGGATCGTGGCGGGGGTGGAGCGGTCGGGGATCGACGACTAGGCCGTTTCTGATGGCTCTTGGTGTGCTGGGTGGATCTTTTGCTCGGGTGGGAAGTGGTTTCGTATGGTGCGACGACATGAACTCACCGACG